>JAITFZ010000019.1 GCA_031280965.1 Oscillospiraceae bacterium
ACCGTACACACAGCATTAACTCGAAAAAGGAAATGAGAAGCTATGTGGAGAATTTGTCGAAAAGTTGGGGACTGCAATAGAATAAAAAACGGGCTTGTATAATATACGAGCCCGTTTGAAATTAATTTATGGTGGTTAAGGTAAATTTATCATCATTATATTATCCAAACCTAATATGAAAACATCTCCGCTTGCCGAACTTCGCGGATATTTAATCTCATTGTATTCAGCAGTATAAACATATTTATCCCATGTTTTTGTGTTAAAGAAGAAAACATCATATCTGTCTTCATTATTTTCATTTCTCCAAGCAATCCAGTTACCACCCATACATTCAAACGCAAATTGTTCGTGTTTGGCATTTAACGTGTAGTATTTATTCTCAATAATGCTGTATACAAACAATTGTTTTATTTCGTTCGCTTCAAAAGAGGTTTTCCACATGATTTCTTCGCCATTACAGTAAACCGCGACAGCTTTAGTCGGAATCTCAACCTCAAATAATATTTCATTGCTTTTTATATTTACTTCAACTATAGAAAATCGCCCTGTTTCAAATTGTTTTTTTATATAAAAAACGCTGTCGCCTACGCAGGCATTGGGGACAAATGGACTTTCTGCATAACGCTCCGGCAATTCAAGTTCAAATATTTCCCCGTTCTTTACATCGTATGCGAAGCAATTTCCTATTTCCTCAAGCGGATATTCATTCCAAAAAAAATATCTCTTAAACCCGCCAAATAAAACAGGCAAGGCATCATCAATATAGGGATTAGATTGACGTAATACCGAAAGTTCATTATCGGTCATATTATAACGCATGATTTTCCAATAATCTTCACCAAAAACAAGCCAAAAAGCATTATCTTCACATACAGATAAATTCCTATAAAACGCTTCGCTATGATGATATATTATTTTGCTTTCTCCGGTTCTCGTATTATATGCGATTAATTCAAATTCATCACTATGCAGATTATCACTTATAGGAATACGGTCATAAAATATCACTCCGTCTGACAACGAGACTTGCAGGTGATTTCTTTCAACAGAATATTTATAAATAAACTCTTTAGGGAGTGTTTCCGTCGGTAAACCTGACAAATCTTCTATAAATATCTCATACACAGGCGGCGAATCGACACCGTTTATGTATGAATCACTTTCGTCGCTTTGGGTGTTCGTGCAACCTGCATAAAACACTATGGAAACAAAGAATGTGCAAATAAGTGTTTTTTTAAGCATGAATAAGCCACCTATCCTTTTAGATGTTTCCATAACTTTACTACAAAGCGCATGGTTTTGTCAAGGCTTTTATGAATCATTTGTAGAATATAGACAAATAAATTTGATTTGTGTTGTAATATACGACAAGTTCGGGAAGATGTACCTTCCCGAACTTCAGCTATCAGCTTTTTTCGTCTTCCGCAAGCAGTTCATTCAAATCGGCGCCGGGCGGCATATTTTCAAGCAAGCCGTTCAAGTCCGGAACGCCCTCTTCGAGCAACTCGTTCAGTTCCAAGCCGTTTTCTTCGAGCAACCCGTGCAAATCAGGGATATTGTCATTTTCTGCTTGTTCGTTTATCGGCGTTATTTCTTCCTGACCGCCGTCTTTATTCTCATGGTCGAAGTTTTGGAAATGCTCGTAATAATCGAACTCCTCGTTGTTTTCGGGGATTTCGTATTCATGGTCGTTGGTTGCCGTAATCGCTGCCATGATAGCCTCGGCGTCTGTTGCCGTAAGCTCCGAAAGCGCCCTTAACTGTCCGGATGAAAGGTGCGGCGTTAGTTTTGCGACGATTGAGGGGGAAATGCCGTCTTGCAGTGACATGATTTCATCAAGGGTCAGCCGTGCGCGGACTATTTCGATGGCTTCAACAAGCGCGTTGTCAGCCGAAATGTCCGGCGGCAGAATAGTACGCACATCACGGATTTGCTTGCCGGCGTGGTCGATGAAATAGTCCTCGTAATAAATCAGCTCGCCGGCTCGCACAAACTCAAAGCCTGCCTGCCTGAGCCTTGTTAAAACCTCGGGCAGTGCCTGCGTTGTGTTTTCGAGGTCGTTGTGGAACAGCAGAATTGAACCCGGAACCGTCTTATCCGTAATACGTCTGACAATAGTTGCGGGGTCGGGCTCCTGCCAGTCTATGCTGTCCACCGACCATTGAATGAACTTGTAACCGAGCCCCTCTATGGTTTTAATAGAATTTGCGTCGTATTCACCGTAGGGCGAGCGATACAGCGTTGGGCGGACGCCTGTCACCATCGTGATTTTACGTTCGGCTTCACGCGTGTCGTCAATTAAGCTGTTGATGTTCATGCCTTTAATGTGCGGGTGGCTGTCGGAATGATTGGCGATTTCATGTCCGGCGGCGAAGATTCGGCGAATATCGTCCGGGAATTTATCAACGAATTCACCCGTAACAAAGAATGTCGCGAAAACTCCGTGTTCCGCTAATATTTCCAAAAGCTCATCGGTATTTGAATTCCCCCACGCGCAATCGAATGTCAGCGAGATTTTATTATCCGGTCGTTCAACCGAGTAGATAGGAAGCCGCGTTTCCGCCGCCTGCGTGTTGATTGAGGTCAGAACAGCCGCAATTCCCACCGCCACCCCAATAAAGACCGCCAAAATAACTAACGCAGCCCGTAAAGCGCGCTTGCGCGATAACGTTACAACAAACATATAATTCACCCTCCGGTCGGCAGAACGTTCAACACGTCCTGCGTATAATCTGATGAATTATATGCTTGTTTTGCTTGTATTATGACGAAAGAGGCAGGGGGATTTCTTTTTCACCCTATTCTTTATGGCAATCGCAACCGCAGGGGCAAGGTTCACCGGGCGCACATTTGCAATTTTCACCGCACTTACAATTCGGACATTTGCAATGCGGATTATTACAGCTTCCGTCCTCAACCATGCTGAGTTTTATGTTCTTTTTCATGTTACGTTCCTCCTTTCCGTATTCTATCTATATTCCTGTTCATTAAGTGCCTTATGACATTTCTGAACATGAATTGCTTGAACCGACCGCCTTTTTGCTTATACTTGGTGAAAAGCTCATCGGGAGTGTCGTAGATACCTAAGTCTTTCGTGATTCCGTCCTTTTGAATGTATGTATCATTCTCGTTCCAATCAATAGGCGGGTTCTTGAAATCGGATACACCCACACCATAACCGCAAAAGGAACCGTTGCAATCCTTGAATTTTTCTTGCAGTCTGTTGAGGTATTTTACATCTAAAATAAAACCCTCTAAATTGAGCCACTTGCCGTTGTAGAGAATTTCAACCCACGAATGTAATATATCTCTCGGAGCGAGGGTATAATAAAAACCTTTCATAGCACCTTTTTGCATAATTTTATCAATATAAAACCCATGTATACGACATGGAACACCGACCGTCCGGAGCAGAGCCATAAACAACATACCTTTCGTGTTACATTGCCCGTAATTATCTGCTAATACGTCAGTAGCTTTGATGTTGTCGCTCACGTTATATCCGAAAGCGATTTCGTCCCGAACGAAATTATAAATGGCGGATATACGTTCCTTTTCGCCTAAATTACGCCAGCCCTTGCCGGATATGAGCTTTTGGATTTGTGGGGCGTTATAATTCAACATCGCTGTTTCTTTAAGTAAATTTTCCATTATGATTTCCTCCACGGCTCCTTGACATTTTCGACATCTTATGATATTATAATACCATATAATTTCATAAAAACAAGTACGCACTTTAATGTGGTATAGTACCCAAAATGAAACCATGGAGGTTGACATGAGTTCAGACTGCAATAAAACAAATTGTCCTGTTGTTGCGACTCTTGATATGATTGGCGGGAAATATAAAGCGTTGATTCTATGGCATTTGGTCGATTCTACTCGGCGGTTCGGCGAGTTGCGCCGCTTAATTCCGCAAGCAACGCAAAAAATGCTCACACAGCAACTGCGCGAGCTTGAAGACGATAGTTTAGTTATAAGAACCGTTTATCCCGTTGTCCCCCCAAAAGTCGAATATCGGTTGTCGGATTTGGGGAAAAGCATAAAACCGATTTTAGATGCCATGTGCGATTGGGGAACTGATTATATGAAGCAAAGCGGAATTGAAGCGAATTGTTTTATGATTGATTGACTTCTTAAAAAGATTATGTTAGAATAAATATAGTAAAGAATTCAAAAAGGACAACCTATGAGAAACATTCACAAATATTTAAAGATACTTATTTTAGCTATATGCGTTCTGCTTGCATATAAGCTTTTGTTTGATTTTGTCTCGGTTGCCGAATGGTTCGGCAGAATTATCGGTATAATCAGCCCGTTCATAGCCGGGTTTGTCATTGCTTTCTGCTTAAACATACCGGTTTCGTGGCTTGAGCTGAAAATACGGAAAATTAAATTCAAGTGGGTACGTAAAATAGCAAGAAGTGCGAGCATTCTTATTGTTTTGGCTATAGTTATATTTATCATCGCCCTTGGTTTAAGCCTGCTGATACCGATGATTTTCAACAATATCGCACAGCTTGCCGAACTCATACCGACATATTATGAACAGGCGCTTACTTTCATAGAAAGGCTTCCGTTCGCAGATACGCTGGGATTAACCGAGCAAATCCAAGCGCTCAGAGAGGGCGAAACGTTTGAAGGTTTTGAATTTGACCTTGCGGGGGGCTGGCTTGTTGCACAGGGGTTATTCTCCGGCTTGTTCACCACGATTCTCACAATTGTTTCGACAATTTACTTCCTGCTTGAATACAACCGAATGAGAGATTTCTTCAAGCGGCTCATAGGCGTAATAGGCTCCGACAAAAAACGCGGCGCCACGCTTAAATACGTGCGGCTTGTTGACCTCAGCTTCCGTAAGTTCATAAGCTGTCAGGTTTTGGACTCGCTGATTCTCGCGACAATCACAACGATTCTGTTCTTCGTGCTTGAATCATCGTATGCGTTGGTTTTGGGCATACTGCTCGGTGTTCTGAACATTATACCTTATTTCGGCTCGATTTTCGGCTCAATTATAGCGTCTTTAATCATGGCGTTTGACAGAGGGCTGGAAATAGCGGTAATTACAGCTATAATTCTGCTCATTGTTCAGCAAATCGACGGCAATTATATAAACCCGAAAATAATGGGTACATCCTTTAAAGTAAGCCCCGTCCTTGTCATAATAGCTATAACAATAGGCGGAGCAATCGGCGGTGTTCCGGGAATGATTTTCGCGATTCCGGTTGTTAATGTATTGAAGACGATTTTGGAGGAGTTCATAGAAAACAGAGAGAAACTGAAAAACTCAAATCCTGTCGAAATCGCGCCGGCTTCGGATTGAGCGCCTACTGACCGGTGTCAATCGCCGCCGCAAGTCTAATCGAACCCGTAACTAAAACTATTCCCCCGCCGCATAACTCCGTGGCAAGTTCTACGGCGCGGCGGGGTTCACTTACCGTAAAAATGCACCCGCCGTAAAACCCGAAGAGCAACGCTGCACGGTATAAATCCGAGCAGCTTATTGCGTTTTCGGCGAACCCGTCAGTCAAAACAAGCATATCCGCGAAAGTCGAAAGTTCCTGAAGTGCGCCGAGGTAGTCCTTGCCGTCGAGAATTCCGAAAACCACGGCTTTACGCACCCGCCACAAAGCAAAGACCTCTTTGGCGGCGGCTATACTCTGTCGGTTGTGCGCGCCGTCTAAGATAATGAGCGGATTTTTTCGTATAATCTGCATACGTGCGGGAACTAAGGCGGCTTTTAAGCCGCTTTTTATATATCTGCCGGAAATCCCGAGCGCACGAAGCGTTTCAATCGCCGTCAGTGCGTTTAGAATCTGGTGCCGTCCGCCCATTGTTGTTTGGAATTTTCCGCCCTTATAAGTAAAATCGTTGCCGTAGACCGAGATTTTTTCGTCGGCGAGCGAATCCAAATCTGGAATTATAAGCTCCGCGCCTGTTTTTTCGGCGCGGGTTTTTATTTCGACATAAGCTGCGCGCTCCTGAACGGGGTACATTACGCAGGGTGCATGCTTGATAATCCCTGCTTTATGCGAGGCTATATCGCCGAGTTCCGCGCCGAGAATGTCCGAGTGGTCGAAGCCGACAGCGGTGATTATGCTGATTTCGGGCGTGACGATATTCGTGCAGTCCAAAAGCCCGCCGATTCCGGTTTCAAGCACGACTGTATCGGCGCTTTTCTTCCTGAAATAAAGGAAAGCCGCCGCAGTTAAAATCTCAAACTGCGAGTATTCCTGTGCTGTCGAACCGCCGCTTCCGGTTTTTTGTGCGGCGCTGATAACAAGCTTCAGATTTTCGTCAAGGTCTTTCTTCGATATAAGACGATTTTGCAGTTGAATTCGCTCGCGTATATTGAATACATACGGCGAGGTAAACTTCCCCGCTTTAAAACCCGCGTCAATTAGGGCGCGGGACAGATATTCCGAAACACTGCCTTTTCCGTTTGTGCCTGCTATATGTATGAATTTCAGGTCGTTTTGCGGGTCTCCGAGCGCATTACAAAGAGCGGTAAACCGGCTTAAATCAGAAACCGGTTTACCGCCCGCGGAAAACATGGATAACATTTCGAGCGTAGATTTATCGTTCATTAAATTGTTTCAGCTGCTTCGCCGCCAACGGCTTCATCGCCGTGAACAGGAAGCTCGCCGGTGCTTTCGTCGGGCTTCTTGTCATCGTCGGAATATACAACCTCCAACTGCTCACGCGGAGATGAATCACTGTCGCCGCTGTCAATAACTTCCTGCAAATCGGCGGGAATGTCGTTTTCTGTGCTTACATCATCGTCAGACGCAACAGGGGCTTCTTCGGGTAATGGTTCAAGAAGCTCTTTTATAGAAAGGCTGATTCTGCCTTTTTCTTCGTCTATATCGGTAATTTTTGCGTCCACCTTTTGCCCCACGGTCAGTACCTGTGCAACGTTGGAAACCCTTTCTCTCGCAATCTGCGAAATGTGAATCAATCCGTCAACACCCGGCATAATCTGCGCAAAGGCGCCGAACGGGGTTAAACTCACGACTTCAACATTAACGACATCGCCTATATTAAAGTCCTTCGCGAAGTTTGCCCACGGATTAGCGTCAGGGTCTTTCGCGCCGAGGGAAACCCGCCTTCTTTCGGGGTCGAAGCTCTTGACGTAAACATCAAGTTTGTCGCCGATTGAAACTATTTCTTTCGGGTGCCTTACGCGACTCCATGTAAGCTCGGAAAGATGAACCATGCCGTCCACGCCGCCGAGGTCAACGAAAACGCCGTAGCTTTCGATAGATTTAACTTCGCCCTTATAACGTTTGCCTTCCGCGATTTCGCCCCAGAACACTTCTTTTTTCGCGTCGTTTTCTTCTTTTAAGGCGGCACGGACTGAGCCGACTATACGACCTCTGCTCTCGTTAACTTCGATTATCTTAAACCTGACTTCTTTCCTTGCTAAGTCTTCAAGCCTACCGTTTTTCGGTACGCCGCTCTGCGACGCCGGCACGAAAACCTTTGCGCCCTCACAGGTGACGATTAAACCGCCCTTAACCACAGCCGCGACATTGCCGGTAAGGGTTGCGTTGTTGGTTTCGGCTTCGGCGATTTTCTGAAGACCGAGGGCGGAATCAACCTTCTTCTTAGAGAGATAAACAACACCTTCGGCATCGTTGATTGAAATAACCACACATTCAATTTCATCACCGGACTTAACAATTTCCGTAGGCAGTTTTGACGAGTCGTTTGACAGCTCGTCCGCGGGTATGTAGCCCGAATGTTTTGTGCCGATGTCAACCACGACCTCGCTTCTGTTCACAGACACAACCGAAGCCCTGACCCTGTTCCCTATATATACTCTTTTGAAGGTTTTGTCAACCTCCGCCATAAAATCAATTTCACCCGTTACGTCGGTAGTGTCAACGCTATCCGTTTCGATAACGCCCTTTAATTCTTCGCTCATAATACTATGAACCTCCTCGATTTTTTCCGCAGGCGTTGAAGCCCCTGCCGCTATTCCGACCCCGATAGTCACAGTGCCGGTTCTCCTTTTTTTAGCCAGAAGAACTTTTATTTTATCCGTTTCAAGCTGACCTGCATTCTCGATAAAAAGCGTTTGGCATTTCTTTTTACATATGTCTGCAAGCTTTCTTGAGTTACTGCTTTCGGGGGAGCCAAGCACGACCATAAGGTCGCATTTGCCCGAGAGAATTTCGGCTTCTTCCTGTCGCAGGGTAGTTGTACTACATATTGTATCAAAAATTTGCAGATTTGTACAGTGCTTTTTGAGAAATTCTTTATAATCTCGCCACTTTGACAGAACAAACGTTGTTTGCGCCACAAGTATTAGTGCATTATGACGAAACCCGGTGTCGTGATTATCGCTTTTCGTAAGTTCTTTTAAATCCGCAACAGAGTTCACTGTAAAACAAGCGGCATTTTTTGCCGTATGCCCTCTGATTCCTTTAACTTCGGGGTGCGTTTTATCTCCCGCAATTATAACCCCGCAACCTTCATTCGACATTTTTGCAACGATTTTGTGAATTTTCGCGACATGAGGGCAGGTCATGTCCTCATAAGTCAGCCCGAGAGCGGCAATTTCCGCGTATTCGTCCGCGCCTATTCCGTGGCTTCTAATCATCAGCGTTCTGTCGCGGGGGCAGTCTGCTATTCTGTCGATTTTAAGCATACCGCGACTTTCGAGTTCTCTCAGAACATCGTTGTTGTGAATCAGCTCACCACAGACCGCACCTTTGCCTGCGAGTTCTTTTGCGCGTTCAACCGCGCGCTTCACACCATAACACATGCCTGCGTTTTTTGCAGTTATGATTTCAACCCTCATGTATTTTTCCCGTTAATCATTGATTTATGCTTTCATAAATTTGTTGCTGAAGTTCTTTAACCGCGCCCATGACCCGCTCGGATACGCGCTTGATTTGCTTTCTGTCCTGCCCCTCAATAACAAGCTCGCTTGCCGGAATCATATCGCCGACCGCATAGTCAACCCGCTTCTTATCGTTATTAAGCCCGTACATCAAGCAAACGGGGAGAATAGGCGCGTTCGCCATTGCGGCAATCATTGCAACGCCGCTCTTCCCTCTGCCGATTGTGCCGTCTTTTGAGCGGGTTCCTTCCGGAAATATGACAAAAATTCTGCCGCGCTTTATGTCATCGAAGGCTTTTTGTAACGCCTTTTCGCTGTCTGTGCCGCGCATAACGGGAAATGCCCCGCACCGTCTGATTAACCACGCGAACAGCGGCTTCTCAAACAGCTCGGCTTTAGCCATAAATGAAAATTTTCCCGTTATATATGAAGCAATCATCGGCGGGTCCCAGTAGTACTGGTGGTTGCAGGCAATGATGAAGCCGCCTTTCTTAGAAATTTTCCCGGGCGGGATTTTTTCCTTGTTGTGAAAGTAAAGTCTGAACTTACGGTTCATATAAATTTGCAGAATTCTGCGAGCGATTAAATACATTTAAAACCTCGTTTTAATTATTTCCATGATACGTTCAACAGATTCATCGAAAGTATACCCTGTCGTATCTAAAAGAATAGCATCGTCAGCCTGTTTAAGCGGCGCGTGAGTACGGGAGGAATCGTCCCTGTCCCGTTTTTCAAGGTCGGCTAAAACATCATCGAAATTCACATCTGAACCTTTGGCGATAAGCTCGTCATAACGGCGTTTTGCACGTTCACGCGGGTCGGCGGCAAGGAAAATCTTAACATCGGCATTCGGGAGAATCACAGTGCCTATATCTCTGCCGTCCATGATTACGCTGTTTTTTGCCGCAAAGTCCCGCTGCAAATCAAGCAGAAACGTTCGCACCGCGCCATAAGACGAAACTTTAGACGCGAGCATGGAAGCGTCGGGAGTGCGGATTCTGTCGGTTATGTCGCCGCTGTTTATTATTATGCGCTGAACGCCGCTGATTAATTTTATTTCAAGCGCGATTTTCGGGAGTACAGCCGCAACGGCGTCTTCATCGTAGGCGTCGGTGCCGTTTTCCTTGCACCAAACGCCAATAGCGCGGTAAAGCGCGCCGGTGTCCATATAGACAATGCCGAGACGACCGGCACATTCTTTGGCAATTGTACTTTTCCCAGCGCCTACAGGCCCGTCAATTGCAATTTGTATTTGCATTTTATTATTCCTCAAGTCCTTCCTTCATCAACGTTGTACTTTATTTCAAACTTTGCATTTTCCTCTAATTAAACAAAGGCGAAATAGGTTTATCCATGTAAATCCGCTCCACCGCCTGCGCGAACACGCCGGATACCGGCAAAAACAGCAGTTTATCCGCTTTCTTTTCCGGCGGGATTATTATAGTGTCAAGCATTACGATTTCTTTTATATACGACTTCTCTATTCTTTCAATCGCGTTCCCCGAAAGAACCCCGTGCGTGGCGGCGGCGTAAACTTCCTTTGCCCCGCCCTGCTCAATCACGGCGGCGGCGGCATTGCACAGCGTTCCCGCCGTGTCAATCATATCGTCAACTATTATGACTGTTTTATCCTTAACATCGCCGATTATGTTCATAATTTCGCTGACATTTGCTCTTTGTCTGCGCTTATCAATAATCGCAAGCCCGACACCGACACGATGGGAGAAGTTCCGCGCCCTTGTCACCGAGCCCAAATCGGGCGAAACGGCAATCGTATAATCAAGGCTTTCTTTAAATCTGTCCTTGAAATACGGCGCCAATATGGACATTCCCTGTAAGTCATCTACGGGGATACCGAAAAAGCCCTGAATTTGCGGGGAGTGTAAATCCATCGTGAGGATTCTGTCGGCGCCCGCAACGGTGATTAAATCCGCCACAAGCCGCGCAGAAATAGGGTCTCGCGCCTTAGACTTTCTGTCCTGTCTTGAATATCCGAAGTACGGCACAACGGCAGTGATTCTGCCTGCGCTCGCCCGCTTGAACGCATCAATCATGATAAGCAGTTCCATGATATTATCGTTAACAGGCTGTGAGGTTGACTGCACAACGAACACGTCGAAACCGCGGACGCTTTCGTTAATGTTTACCGCGATTTCTCCGTCGCAGAATGTCGTAACGTC
Organism: Oscillospiraceae bacterium; assembly: GCA_031280965.1. Classification (GTDB taxonomy): domain Bacteria; phylum Bacillota; class Clostridia; order Oscillospirales; family Ruminococcaceae; genus Ruminiclostridium_E. Next base: position 11,032 of record JAITFZ010000019.1, read on the forward strand.
GGAATCACCGAGCGGAATACCGAGCGCGCCCGCCATTTCCCTGGCGAGGCGCGGGTTAGAGTTCGCGGTGAAGATTTTCATGTCCCTGCCGTGAGTGTTCATTGTCTTTTACCTTTCTGTTTTGCGTTTTAGAGCATAATAATGCAATTAATCCGCTTTATCTTTGTTTAACCTCAATTTATTTTTATACCAATCTTCTTTCACATTAAGCTGTCCGCGCTCGATTGCGAGCGCGCCTGCCGGAACGTTCTTCGCTATAGTCGAGCCTGCGGCTGTAGTGGCGTTATCGCCTACTTCCACGGGCGCGATTAGGTTGGTATTACAGCCGATAAAGGCATTGTCGCCTATTATAGTACGATGTTTTTCCAAGCCGTCATAGTTCGCTGTAACCGTGCCGCAACCGAAGTTGACGTTTTTGCCCACATCGCTGTCGCCTATATAGGTTAAATGCGCCAAAGCCGTCCCCTCGCCTATTTCCGAGTTTTTTATTTCAACAAAGTCGCCGATTTTCACGTTTTTGTGCAATGTAGTGCCGGGGCGTATATGCACAAACGGCCCCGCTTTCACATTATCGTGAATAACCGCGTCAAAAGCCTGAACGCTGTTCAAAGTCACATTATCGCCTATTTTGCAGTCGCTGATTTGGGTGTTCGGGCCGATTACACAGCCGCTTCCGATTTCGGTCTGCCCCCTTATAATCGTATTCGGCATAAGCAGTGTATCCCGCGCAATCTTGACGTCTTTGCCTATGATTACATTATGCCCGATTATATCCACGCCCGCGACATAATGACGGTTGTTTATCATTTCGGTCATCATGTCATTAAGCTTGCGGAGCTGTCTTCGGTCGTTCGCGCCTAAAACTATTATGCTGTCGTTCGCCATATAAGTTGACGCGCTTTTCACGAGCAGTTCCACTGTATCGGTCAGGTAAAACTCCCCGCTTTTATTGTTATCCCGAAGCTGCGGAAGCGCCCATATGAGCCGCTCCGACTTGAACCAATAAGCGCCGCTGTTTACCTCGGTTATTTTAAGTTCGTCGGGCGTACAGTCTTTCATTTCAACAATAGCCGAGAGCAAATTCGTGTTTTTATCACGCTTAACCCTGCCGTAATTCCCCGCCGGGTCAACGTTGGCTGTAATCACCGTAACATCGCTGTCCCTTGATTTATGAAGTTCATAAGCGGCGTTGATTGTACCCGCGTCCATAAACGGCGCGTCGCCGCATAAAACTAATACATCGCCGCCGTCGTCGGAAAACTCGCGGAGCATTTTTTCCGCCTGCATAACAGCATGACCGGTACCTTTTCTTTCCTCCTGTAAAAACGTGCGGTACTGCCCTTTGCTTTCAAGATATTCCGCGACCTGAATCGCACTGCTGCCTGTGATAACGCCCACGTTCTCATCTTTGATTCCCGCATTTCTGACAGAATCCAAAACCCAGCCGAGCATAGGTTCAAAAAGCACGGTCATAAGCACCTTGGGATTAGCGGAATTCATGCGCTTTCCATCGCCGGCGGCAAGAATAATACAACATCTTTTGTCCATATTTTCATAAAGTCCTTTCTTCACAAACAGAGGATAGCTTCGTTTTAAAACGAAGCGAAAATAACGACGTCCTCCGCACATCGAAAAATAAATTTCGCAATTACCTGATTTAAATATAAACCGCCCTGCCCTAAGAATTCAAATATTTTTGCAGGGTTTTGCGTACCGCGCCTGCCCCTTCAATCAATTCCCCGAACATGTCCTCGACCTTTTCGCCGAGCCCCGCTTCGTAAAGATTCACGCCGAAAATCCGTGCGTCCTCAAGAATCGGGCGGATTCGTTCACGATAACTTACAGGAGCGGGCAGTAATTCGCCCGATATATTAGTTTGTTCCGGGGGATTTTCATCGTCCGTAATGCCGAATCTCACGTGTTTTATATGTGAATTGAGCGGCAGAAACAACGGGTCGGGGCTGACTTCCATACTGTTTCCGTTGTCGCAGACACCCATAAGATATCGCAGCCATGCCGCGAAAACAAGAGGAATAAGCTTCAGGTTCGCAATGTCAAGGTCGGAGCGGTCGAGATAGGCTTTAACGGTTTCGCCGAACCGTATCGGGAGTTTTTGCGAGGTGTCCGTGGCGATTCTCTGCGGCGTGTCGGGCAGGAAAGGATTCGGGAGCCGCACGTTTATGACCTCGGCAAGAAACTTCCCCGGACTGATTATGACAGGGTCAACAACTGACGGCAAGCCTTCTTCGTAACCGATTTTTTCGACAAGCTTTTTCAAGTCCGGGTCTTTCATTTCCTCGCTGATTTTATTGTAACCGAGCAGACAGCCGAAAATCGCAAGCGCGGTGTGAAGCGGGTTAAGGCAGGTGCAGACTTTCATCTTCTCGGTTTTATCAACAGTTTCGCGGTCGGTGAAAATAATTCCCGCCTTGTCGAGCGGCGGTCTGCCGTTCGGGAAAGCGTCTTCTACAACCAAATACTCGGTTTCCTCTGCGTTCACAAAAGGCGCGGCATAGGAATTCTTGGAGGTAACTATAGTCGCCATGCCGCAAATTCCGCTGTCCTCAAGCATTTTCTTTACATCCTTGTGCGGGGCGGGCGTGATTTTGTCAATCATGCTCCACGGGAAAGAAATTTTCTGCGGGTTGTTTATATAAGCAAGGAAGCCTTTTTGCGCCAAACCGCGCTCCTCCCACTCTTTGGCGAAAGCGGAAACGGCGGCTTTCAGTTTATCGCCGTTATGGGAGCAGTTGTCCATGCTGACAAGGGCAAGCGCGTCGGCGCTATGCTTATAACGCTCATAAAGCAACGCGGCGATTCTGCCCATGTAGCTTCGGGGGGCTTCCGTGCCGTTCTCAAAATCGTACAGTATATCGGGCGGGGTTTCCTTAGCGGCGCTTTGCAATGAATAACCCTTTTCGGTAATCGTAAAGCTCGCCATTTGCAAACTTTCGGCGCGGAAGATTTCTTTAAGGCGGCTGAAGTCCTCGTGGCTTGAACTTGCCTTTAGCGCCTCGGTGATTGACGCGACAGCTTTTTTATCCGCGCTGCCGTCCGACTTTAAAGTCACGAGTATGAACAGGCTGTCGAAAGGCGTGAAAGCCATGTCGATGATTTCGTGGTCGAAGCCCTCGGCGGCGATTACGCCCTTGTCGTAAAAGCCCGCTTCAACAAGCTCCTGACAGGCGCGGGCTAAGTAGGCGCGGAATATATTCCCCGCACCGAAGTGAACCCATGTCGGTGCGGATTTTGTTCTTTCAATAAGCCCGGCGCGGTCGAAAGCGGGCGGTTTAATATCGGCGGCGAGCCATTTTTCGGTGTTGTCGGAGGAAAATAGGGTGAGGTCATTAAGTTTCATGTTGGGGTTCCTTTCCTGACAGCTTCGAGTAATCCGCTCAGATAACAAATTCCCATCGCCCTGTCGTACAGTCCGTAACCGGGCATAGACTTTTCACCCCACACCATTCTTCCGTGGTCGGGGCGAACCGCGCCGGTGAAGCCGATGTCGTAAAACGCCTTCATAATCTCGTACATGTCAAGCGAGCCGTCTTCCGACAAATGCGCGGCTTCATCGAACTTCCTGTAACCGAGATACTTTACGTTCCTTACATGCGCGAAGTGGATTTTGCCTTTAAGAGAGCGGATGATGGCGGGAATATCATTGCCGGGGTCAGAGCCGAGCGAGCCTGTGCATAGCGTAACGCCGTTGCAGGGACCGGGCACTAAGTTCACGAGTGCGTGAAGGTCGTCGTGATTCTTTACAATCCGTGGCAATCCGAACACGCTCCACGCAGGGTCGTCGGGATGAATCGCCATTTTTATGCCGTATTTCTCACATACAGGCATTATCGCCCGCAGAAAATAACCGAGATTTTCGCGCAGTTTAACTTCATCTATGCCTTTATAAATCTCGAAAAGCTCCTTGTTGCGCGCCATTCTTTCCGGTTCCCAGCCGGGCAACAGGAAACCCTCGCTTTTGCTTCCAAGACTTTCGAGCATTTGCTCAAAGTTCATGTTTTCCACAATATCGGCATCATAGGAAAGCACCGTTGAGCCGTCGGGGCGCAGCTTTGCCAAGTCTGAGCGCGTCCAGTCGAACACCGGCATGAAATTATAACAAACTAAGTTTATGCCCTCTTCGCCGAGCCGCGAAAGGGTCGTGATGTAGTTTTCTATATACATATCGCGTTCGGGCGTTGCGGCTTTGATGGCGTCGTGGATATTAACGCTCTCTATGCCGGAAATTTCAAGCCCTGCGCGCTCTGCACGGGCTTTGAGCGCTTTGATGGCGTCAACTTCCCACACCTCGCCGGGCATGGTGTCGTAAAGGGTCGTGATTACGCCGACGACGGCAGGGATTTGCCGGATTTGTTCGGGGGTGATGGTATCGAACTTATCGCCGAACCAGCGGAAGGTAAATTTCATAGGGTTGCTCCTTTATAATTAATTTATCAGTCAGACTGTATCTATCGTTCCCGTAATTATTTAAGAAAAATATTCCTTTGCGTTGTAATAAGATATATTTTTTACTATTTCCTCTAATTTTTCAAAATCTGCCGGATACTCACCGTTCTCGACCCAGTTCCCGATTAAGTTGCATAAAATGCGCCTGAAGTATTCGTGTCTTGTGTAAGACAGAAAGCTTCTTGAATCCGTTAACATTCCCGCAAACAGCGACAACACGCCGTTGTTTGCAAGGGAAATCATCTGCCTTTCCATTCCGTCCTTATGGTCGTTGAACCACCAGCCCGCCCCGAACTGAAGCTTGCCTTTACGCGGCGCGGGTGAATCTGCGCGGCTCAGGCAGGCGTTCCCGCCGCCGCCCTGAAAACAGCCGGTTATACAGGAAATAAGGTCGTTGTCTTTTGGGTTCAGGTTGAATAAAATCGTGCGGGGCAAACTGGTTGTGACCTCTAACCTGTCTAAAAGACGCAAAAGCGGCACGGAATAATCAACGCCGGACATGCAGTCGTAGCCTGTATCTTTTCCGAGCATTGAAGTCATGGTGGTGTTTACGCCACGCGCCGCGCCCATGTGAAGTTGCATTGTCCAGCCGAGTTCGTTGTACATTTTGCCGAGGTCAACGAGCATTTCTGTTTTAAAGGCGCATATTTCCTCAAAAGTCAGGTTTTCGCGCGAAAGAGCTTTCCTTATGATAATATCTAAAATTTTATCGTCTTCGCTGATATAAACAGGCGGGTCAAGAGCATGGTCGGACATATTGCAACCGTTTGCGTTAAAGAAATCCATGCGGCTGTAAACGGCTTCTTTCAGGCTGTCATAATCACTGACCGCAGTTTTCGACAGCGCGGAAATATCGCCTATGTAATCCGTCCATGCGGGAGTTCCTATATCAAGCAGGTCGGACGGACGGAATGTAGGTTTAACCGCGGCTTTAAAGCCATCCTGTTTTAATTTTATGTGATGTTGAAGCGAGTCCGCGGGATTATCGGAGGTGCAAATCACTTCGACGTTGAACTTTTCTATAATTTCGCTGACCTTTAGCCCTTTTGCGAGAACGCCGGAGCAGTGATTCCAAATTTCCCCGGCGGTTTTTGCCGAAAGAGCGAGGTCGCAGTCAAAGACGCGCTTCAGCTCAAGGTGCGTCCAGTGGTAAAGCGGGTTGCCTATGCAGTTTTCGATAGTTTTAGCCCACTTTTTGAACTTATCGAAATCGTCTGCCCCTCCGGTTATGTATTCTTCGTCCACGCCGCAGGCACGCATCGCCCGCCATTTGTAATGGTCGCCGCCGAGCCAAAGCGCGGCAAGGTTGTCAAAAACCCTGTCCTCGGCGATTTCCCGCGGGTCAAGGTGGCAGTGCCAGTCGATAATCGGCAGGTCTTTTACCGCGTCGTAAAGCCTTTCTGCCGTCTGTGTCTGCAAGAGGAAGTCTTCGCCCATAAATTTCTTCATTATTACAAACCCCCGAAAAATAATATTTACTATATTTTAACATGATTTTAGAAAAAAGGCAAGGGCAAAAAGTACGGTTGTGTCATAAAATGAAATAAATATTTATGTAGGGGTGCGCATTGCGCGTCCGCAAAATATAGGAGGATATATAATGAAAAATTTTCTGTTTCTCGGTGGTGATATGCGTTCAATATATGCTGCGAAGCGGCTTGGCGAACGCTATGACTGCTTTATTTACGGCTTTAGCGAACCCCTGCCTGTGTCTGCGGCAAACGTGTCGGTTCTGCGCGAAATAACAAAAGCGGGGAACCTTGTGCTTCCCCTGCCCGCCTGTTTTGATGGTTTTAATATAAATGCGCCTTATTTTAAGGCGCCGCTTCCGATTGAATTGATTCCCCTGGCTGTTTACGGCGGCGGCACTGTTTATTGCGGGAAATCATGTCCCGCGATTGAACAAATCTGCGCCGCGAATAACCTTAAACTTATAGATTATTTCGAGCGGGAGGAGTTGGCGGTGATGAACGCCGTTCCGACATCCGAGGGCTGTCTTGAAATAATCATGCGCGAAAGCAGCAGAACCATATTCGGCTCGTCAATATTATTGACCGGCTTCGGCAGAATCTCGAAGGTGTTAGCAAAGCACCTGACTGCTCTCGGTGCGAAAATTACGGTAACAGCCCGAAAATACTGTGACCTTTCGTGGGCGCAAATCGCGGGGTGCGAAACCGTGCATCTATCTAAGCTTGACAACATGCTCGAAAAATTCGATACCATCATAAACACAGTGCCTGCGCCGCTTTTTGACGCAAGACGACTGAAGCGGCTGAAACCCGACTGTCTTATTGTTGACCTTGCGTCTGTAAGCGGTGTGGAAGACATTGAAACCGCGAAAAAGGAGGGCGTTAACGTAATTCATGCGCTTTCGTTGCCGGGAAAAGTTGCGCCTGCTACAGCGGGAAACATCGTAGCCGATACCATCATGAACATTTTAGCGGAAATGGCGGAGAACGGGGAGCCGGGAGGTGGAAGTAATGCTTGACTTTACAAACATTACAATCGGTTTCGCTGTGACCGGCTCATTCTGTACATTTGACGATGCATTCCGTCAAGCGCGAAGCTTAGTGCAGTTAGGTGCAAAATTAATACCTGTTATGTCCGAAACCGCATATTACACGGATACGCGGTTCGGCGGAGCTAAGGAGCGGGCTGACGAGTTGTCTGAAATTTGCGGCGCTGAGATTATAAGAACAATTGCGGACGCAGAACCGCTCGGGCCGGGAAAGGTGTTAGACGTGCTGTTGGTATGCCCGTGCACGGGGAATACGATGGCGAAGCTGGCGAATTCGATTACCGACACCCCCGTTACTATGGCTGTTAAGTCCCATATCCGCAACAACCGTCCCGCCGTCCTCTCCATAGCGACCAACGATGCGCTTGCCGGTTCTGCCAAAAACATGGGCGCGCTGATGAATTTGCGGAATTATTTCTTCGTGCCCTTGCGGCAGGATGATTCCGCGAACAAGCCCGCTTCATTAGTTTCGGATTTTATGCGGATTCCCGAAACGGTGGAACACGCGCTTCGGGGTACTCAATTACAACCTGTGATATTCTCGTGAGTCGTTTCTTTTAATTTTGTCTTAGAAACTATTGACAAGCCGGTCGCTTTGTGTTATAATAAATTTTGTGTCAATGTATTACGGTAAAAGAAAGGCATTTGAAATGGGTATTCTTGAGATTATAAGCGCTATATGCTTGATATTGTCCTGCGTTTTCATAATTATAATGGTATTAATGCAGGATTCAAAGAAAGGGATGTCGCAGACATTAACCGGCGGCAGCTCGGATAACTTCTATCAGAGAAATTCGGGACGCTCGAAAGAAGCGCGTCTCGCCAAAGCAACCAGAACAGCAGCGATTTTGTTTTTTGTGGTTACGCTGATAGTTAATGTTTTCGCGATTTACTTCAAGGGTGAGGATGAGAACGAGGATATCGAACCGGATTTGAGCTTTGAAGACTGGTTGGCGGAGCAGGGCGATGATTTTGATTTCGGCTTAGACGGATTAGATTTTGATACCGATTAAAAACAAGTAAATACAAGCGGGCATGGCTTTTAAAGTTATGCCCGCTTTACGTAGGAGAGGGAACTCTGCCGCAACTTATACTAAAATCCAATGGAATTGCTGTATAACATAAAGGACAACAAGATTGAAACAAAACATAACCGAAACGGGGAAAACGTCGTTTTCATTCCCCGTTGGTGAAGAAAGGACTTTATAAAAATAACATGAAAAAAAGATACTCCGACAAGATTATAAAAACGCTTTACAGCGCCGATAAGCCGTTAAACATCTCCGAACTCGCAAAAGTCGCGGACGTAAAGAAAACATCCGAGCTTAAACCCGCGCTGAACGATTTGTCGCGGAAAGGCTTAATAAATCAAAGCAAGAACGGTTGGCGGTTAGCCGGAAAAGACTTTTTCAAAGCCGAAGTTATGCGGGTTTTCAAGGCGCACGGGTTCATCAGGGACGTAAAAACAAGTGAGGAATTTTTCACGCCGGGCAGAAAACTGCTCGGAAGCGTACCCGGGGATTTTGTGCTTGCAAGAGTTACGAACAAAGAAAGAGGCGAGAACCTTAATTCTGCCGCAGAGGTCGTTTTAATAGAAGAAGAAAGCCAAAACGTTCTGACCGGCATGATAGTAAAGGAAAGCGGCGGGTTTTATATCTTGCCGGACAGTTTTGCGGCTGAACCGATTTTTATTAACAGCTACAGCGGCTTCAAGCCGCGTGAGGGCGACAAAGTCAGCTTTTCCTTAAAACAGCGCGGCGAGCGCCATTCGGAGCATGTGGCAGATATTACGTCGATTTACGGTAACGCGGGCAGTGCGCGGGTTTGCGTCAGCGCATACCTTGATGAGAAGAACATTCCGCTTGAATTCCCGAAAGAAGCGAGAGAAGACGCAAAAATTATTTCCGATAAGGGCGTTAAAGACTCCGAAAACGCTAACAGATTAGATTTGCGCGGCGATGCTGTTTTTACAATTGACGGCGCGGACACTAAGGATATCGACGATGCGGTTTCTGCCGAGAAAACCGGAAGCGGCTACAGGCTTGGCGTACATATTGCGGACGTGTCGCATTATGTAAGGAAGAACAGCCCGCTTGACCTTTCGGCGCTTGAGCGCGGAACCAGCGTATATATTGCGGATTTAGTTGTGCCGATGCTGCCAAAAGAGCTGTCGAACGGCATCTGCTCGCTTAATCCGAAAGCGGACAGGCTTGCGCTTTCCTGCATTATGGAGCTTAATAACAACGCGGAAATCACAGGTTTTAAGTTTGCGAAAACTATAATTAAATCAAGGCTTCAAGGGGTATATTCGGAAATAAACGAGTTGCTTGAAAATAATGGCGATAATAACTTAAAAGAAAAATACGCGGAAGTGATAACCGCGCTTCCCGTCATGAAAGAGCTTGCCGCTAAGCTTCAAAAAAACCGAAAGGACAGAGGCGCGCCGTTTATTGAAACGAGCGAGACCAAAATTATCTGCGATGAAGCGGGAAAATGCATAGATGTGCAAAAGCGGGAGAGCGGAAAAGCGGAAAATATCATTGAGGAGTTCATGCTCGCGGCGAACAACTGCGCGGCGAAGCTTGCGATGGAAGCTGAAATTCCGTTTGTTTACCGTATTCATGAAGCGCCGGCTGTCGAAAAGCTCGACGCGCTCAAAGAAACGCTTGCTTTAATCGGCTTTGAATATACATTGCAGGGGCGCGGCGCGGCAGACCTTGCGGGGATTATTGAAAAAGCACGCGGCACCGAAAAAGCCGGAATCATAAACATGACGGTACTGCGGGCTATGATGAAAGCGAAGTATTCGGATGAACCTGTAGGGCATTACGGGCTCGTCATGAAAGAATACGCGCATTTTACCTCACCAATCAGGCGGTATCCCGACCTGATTATACACAGGATTTTAAGCGATTATATTACGAACAGCGACAAGGCGGGAGCAAGGAAACGGTACGGAAAATTTGTGCATGAAGCGGCGGTTAAGTCGTCACATGCGGAACTTCGTGCGGTTAATGCCGAACGGGACTGCGAGAAATTTTTCATGGCGGAATATATGCAAAACCATGTAGGCGGCGAATTCGACGGAATTGTTTCAGGCGTAACGCAAAGCGGCATTTTCGTTATATTGGCGAATACAGTTGAGGGCAGGATAAGTAGCGACAGCCTTGGCGTCTGCGCCGTTGACAACAACATAAGTTTGACGGAGCAGTTATCGGGGAAGCGGTTCGCTCTCGGCGACAGGGTTAGGGTGAAGTGTACTTCGGCAAATGTTGCGTTTGGCATGATTGATTTTGAGATTATATAAAAACAGGGTGCGATTTTTAAAGTCGCACCCTGTTTTTTGTCACCAAATAAAGTGTCTGTGCATAGTCTATAGCAGTGGAGATTATCGAAAACTGTCGGAATTAATCGAAACTAAGAATAAATTAACGAAAGGGAGAAAAAAATGATTTGCAACAGGAACGACAGACGTGACAATATCGAGGAAGCCATCGGCAACGTAAGACCTTTTGAAAGACGGGAATTTAACTGTCCCGAAGACCGCAGGGTTATCAGGTATCGTCATATAGTCAATCACAGACACAACATTATTAATGAATATGATGTTATCCACAGACATCACCATCATTATAACGATGTTGTCAGAATTCGCGAAGAACACAGACATCACGACAACAGACATCACAAGCCTGAATACTGTGAAAATCAACTAAGCCTTGACGGCAACTTGGTGGAAAGCCGCGGGTTAGAGACCGATATTGAATCAGAAGGCTGCGAGTAAGCCGGGCAGTTTTGCCACGGAGCGAACGGGCGGGCGGATTATCACATCCGCCCGCTTTGTCTGTCAAGTTTTTTTAAGAGTTCCGATAACGGAATGATTAGCGTGCCGAATGCGAAGTTGCTTATGGCGTAGCCTATATCTACAGGAAACCCCGCGGCAATCCAGGCAACCATACCATTAAAACTCAACCCTGTCCACAAAGCCCAAAAAGGAGCGTACAGCGTCCCGAAGGACAAACCGCCGAGCGCGCACAGAACCATGTATATCGGAGCCAAAACTTTTTTCGGGAGCTTTATTTTCCCCGCCAGCATGAACAAGCCCCACGGGAAAAGCCATACATATAAATACGGCATCATCCATATAAAGCCGTAAAATGCCCCGTGCAGTATTATCCAAACGTAAATCGGTATCAGCGCCCGCACCCGGTACGTAAGCGTAAATGCCGCTATGAAAAGCCCCATCAATTGAACGCCGGGCACTGCCTGCATTGCGAACTGCGACGCATGTATTATCGCCCCGAGCATGGCGAACAGCGTTAAATACCTAAGCCGACGTGTAGACGAACGCATATACTTTATCCGGTTCTGTTTCCGTCGAGTCCACTCCGGTTGAAGCGAATTCGCCGTCAATGTAAAACGCCCAGTAAGCGCCGTCTTGGTTAAAGTCGGCTCTCAGCCCGTTGACGTATATGACCATCAGCCCGAACGACGCTTCCTCACCTCCGATTAAGCCGACCTCGACCAAAGCCGCTCCAATTGTGACTTCGTCTGTCCTGACGTTCCAAACGGTGGTTTCTTCTTCATTGTCGGTGACTTCAAATCTAAACTCAACCGAACCCTGCCCTATGTCCCGGGCTTCAATTTCCGAAGCATCGGGAGGGGTGTTCTCATTGCAACCTGTCAGTACGCTTACCGCAATCAGCGCAACTAAAAGTAATGACAAAATAAATTTCGCGCGATTTTTCACTTGGTTCATTTTGCACTTCTCCTAATAATATTAATTTTTTATTCCGCGTCCTTTAAAGAAACGGCTGAGCGGCAATACCGGTTTCGCGGTATTTTTCTGCCTTAGGGGCAAAGTCTTCCGGCTCGATACTTTGTATTCTCTCGTCTTCTCGGCTTGACGCCAATGACTTTCAGGGTTTTGCGGAAACCCTGCTGAGAGAAAAAACATATCATACGGCGGCGAACCCGCGCAGAAATTTCATCTGCTTCCTTTTTCCCTTACTCAATTTAAAATGATAACATAAATCAGCCCGCATGTCAACCATTGACTTGTATATGAATTTGGGTTATACTTAAATAAAAAAGGACATAAATATGACCGGCGATATTATCCTTATTTCTGTGATGCTTGTGCTTTCCGCGTTCTTTTCATTTAGCGAAACGGCGTTTACCTCGGTTTCGCGCATTAAGTTGAAATACAAAGCGGACGGCGGTTCGCAGAGGGCTAAGACTGCGCTCGCCGTACTTGAAAAGTACGACAAAGCGCTTTCTACAATTTTAATCGGCAACAATGTCGTTAATATTACACTGACCGCGGTTGCAACGGTATTAATTTTAAGCCTGCTGCCGGGTGTAATTGCCGAGCGGTACGGCGTATTAATCACTACTGTGATTGTAACTTTTCTGACGCTGACTTTCGGGGATATTCTGCCCAAGACGATTGCGCGAATCAAAGCGGAAGGCTTCTGTCTTGCTTTCGGCGGGATTTTACGCCTTATAATAATAATTCTTACGCCGGTTTCGGCTGTGTTTCTGTTTTTTCAAAGACGACTGGCGCGCGCTTTCTCAAAAGGCGAAAAAGCCGTCAGCGTAACCGAGCAGGAGTTACTGCACTTCATAGAAGAAATTGAGGACGAGGGCGTATTAGAGGAGCAGGAATCAAACTTGGTGCAGAGCGCTCTGCATTTCGACGAAACAACGGCGGGCGAGGTTTTGACGCCGCGGGTCAACATCGTAGCCGTGTCTGTAAACGAAGATATAAACAAGGTTCGCGATGTGTTTCTTACCGAGGGTTATTCGCGTATTCCGGTGTATGAAAAATCAATTGACCATATCTGCGGCATACTCAACAACAAAGATTTCATGCGCCTTTATATTTCGGGTGACAATTTTTCGATTCGCGATATAATGCAGGAGGCGATTTATGTCACGGCGCTTATGAAAATATCAGAGGTGCTGAAGCTTATGCAGAAAGAAAAGCTTCATCTTGCGGTTGTTGTTGACCAGTACGGCGGAACGGAGGGACTTGTTACGCTTGAGGATATAATCGAAGAGCTTGTCGGCGAAATCTGGGATGAGGGAGATGAGGTTCACTCGCCTATAATTTTCTCGGCTGATAATATTTTTGAGGTTTCGGGCGAGCTTAGCGTTAATGATTTCAACCGCTATTTCAGAAAGCGAGAGATGAGCTTTGAAATAATCTCCGACAGCAATACTGTCGGGGGTTGGGTGTTTGAGCTTTTCGGCAGAATCCCCGGAGAAGAGGACGCAATTGAAACCGAAATTTTTAAAATAACCGTGCTTTCGCTTGCGGAACGCCGCATAAAGAAACTGCGGTTTGAAATAGTCGAGGCAACATGATATATTTTTATTTAACTTTGACAATATTAGCGGCAACATTGTTGATTACCGATATAGTTTTGCGTTACACGGAAAAAATAAAAAGCTTCGGTTTTGAGCGTAAACTTTTCAGAATTAAAGGCGACACTATTCCCGCTGAGAAGTTTTTCCCCGAAAATCTGACGATGGCTTTTATTAACCTGCTGTGCTTCGGTACGGCGGGGATGCTTTTGGAGCTTGCGGGGCTTCGCTGGTTTTTTTCGCTGCCGTCTTCGGTTATGGCGGGAATGTTCGTATGTTTTATGATTCAGCATACTTTACGGGCGGCGGTTGACCGTTTTACGGAGAAAACAATTCCGACGGGTGATAAGGCGGCGGGTGTGCAGGGCTTTGCCGTCGGGGAAATTGATAACGACGGCGACGGGTACGGACTGATAGAGTTTGAATATAACAGCCTGACCTTTCGGGCACCGGCAGTGTCGGCGAACGAAACGGCAATCCCGATGTTCGAGAAGGTGATTATTCTTTTTGAAGAGGACGGAGTTTATTTTGTTCAGAGCATAAAAGAGGTTTATGATATAGATGTTTAGCTTTAAAATTTGAACGACTGTATATGAACAGGAATGACCATCAGAGATGAAACAGTATTAAATGCAGAAAATAAGAAGAACGAGCCTTTGAGGCTCGCTCTCTTTTGATTATAAATACCGCAAACCGAATGTTTCACCGGATGCAAAAGAAATTTGGAGTCGGGGAGAATCGAACTCCCGTCCGAAAACTAATTCCCGCGCCTTTCTACACGCTTAGTTATTCGCAGTACAGGTCAAAGACCGGAATAATCTCCCTCATGGCGGTGCAAATAACAAAACCGACACAAGGCAACCCTTTTATTACGTTTTAAGTTACAGGGTTCTCACTTAAAACGGGTGCTGTACACCCTGCCGCTGATTGACGCCCAAGCCGAAGCCGCGGCACTCTTCGGGAGGACGGCAACTGCTCTTAGGCAGCTGCTGCTAAAGTGTTATTATTAGCGTTTAAATTTTAGTTGCCCATCGATTAGAGCGACTTTACATCACTCCGGAGATTTGGGCGCACTCCGCGTGCTTAACGAGGTTCATAACCCCCGTCGAGACCATTGCGACCCCATATTACATTATTAAGTATAGCAGATTTTTATGAAGCTGTCAAGTGAAAAATAAAAATTTACCAACACTTGGGGCTTGCCGATTGTATTATTAATGAAGGGAGGCGAACGAGTGGCGAAATCATTGTTGCGTACGGACAGTGAAATTGCGGAAATTTACAAACGAAACGCCGACACTGTTTATTGGGTTTGCTTTAACTATATGAAAAATCGCGCCGACACCGAGGATGCCGTATCCGACACCTTTGTAAAAATGATAGCGGCTACGCCGATTTTTGAAAGTGAAGAACATGAGAAAGCATGGTTAATCCGAACAGCGGCTAATATTTGTAAAAACTATTTGAAGCACTGGAGAAGACGGCTTGAAAACCTTGACGATTACACCGACAGCCTTATTGTTGAAAGCGGTTTTGAAATTGACGAAACTCTTGATATAGTCTGTCGTTTGCCGGAAAAATACAAGACGGCAGTTTACCTGCACTACTACGAAGGGTATACAAGCGTACAAATTTCAAAAATGCTTCAAAAACCGCAATCGACTATCCGCTACTACTTGCATGAAGCAAGGAAAGCCCTTAAAAAAGAGCTTGGAGGTAATTTCGATGAAAAATAATAAAATAGCAGAGTCGATTCAAAAAATTATGCCCGATGAAGCAGTAAAAGACTATTTGCTTAAAAACGCATTAGACAGAGCTAAGTCCGGCACACATGAAACAGGAAAGGAACTTCATATCATGACAAATAATAAGTCACATTACGCAAAAAGGCTGAAACCCGCGCTCATAGCCGCTGTTATAGCGCTGGCACTATTCACGACGGTCAGCTTCGCCTATGGCGGTCAAATCATTCAACTGTTGGGCGGAGGCCGTATCGAATCGGGGAAAACCGCTGACGGCGATGATTACATCTCGATTTCTTCCTTTGAATCCAATCCGGCGGAAATCAGAGACGGGCGGGTATATTTTATACTGGACGGTTCCGACACAGACATTACAAGCCACTGTACCGAAGCGACATACTATAAATATGAGCAAATTGCCGATAATGGTTATCGCCATGTTATAATAGTAGGCGGAACACCGGACAAACTTGGCTGGAGCGAGTTTATTTGGGATGAAAAGGGCGACATGGTCGGAAGCACCGCGAGATACTATGATATAAACGGCGAACAACCGGAATGGCTGAGGCTTGCAGAAGAAGCTTTGCGGGATTAGCAGACCGCGCAATTTACAAAAAAACCCGCCGAGAGAAATCCCGGCGGGTTTTGCCATAAAATCTACATAAAAACGACACAGAAAAATTTAGTTCGTATAGTTCATATAGTGTGTTTTTTATTTAATTTCCACATAATCCTCCTTGCATTCCTCATTTTTTTGTGCTATAATGTAAAGCACACAAATGAGAAAGCAACCTCTTTGCCGTATTTTTATTAACAGGAGGATTTACTTATGCAAACCGTAACAACTCCAAAGAGCAGAATTATCGCGGTAATTACTGCCTTTGCGTTCGTCATAACCGCACTCGGCGCTTATAATTTCGTGTCGCTAAGGGTAAGTGCGTCAACTACATTAGTCGGTCCCGGTGAACTGGGTGAAATCTATCGGTTGTCGCTTGACCCATACATTCAGGAGGTGCCGGTGGGGACACTCTTTGGCGGCGCGGGCAACAATCCGCCGCTGAGCCCGTTTCTTGCGCCTACAGGCTCCGTACCTTTGCAGGTTGTAGGGGCGGGCAGTCATAGGGGGATTCGCCCTCACAATATGACTGAAAACTGGCACGGCTTAGACATAAGACTGCCCAACGCAGTTACAGAACCGACACATAAGTCATTATTTGAGCCGGGCGAAGTCTACAAACTCACAGTTACCGGTCGCAGGGACGGCGGCATCGGAAGCGCCTCAATAAATCTGAACCTTGCGGATATTAACTATCCTGCTATTCCCGGCGCCGGCGGAAACGTCGGGATTAGTGAGAGCTTCACCCGCACATGGGATAATTTTAATCTTGACACTGTCGTAGGAGGAAACCCTCTCGGCGCATACAATGTTATCCGTATTCAGTCGGCGGCAACAATACAATCCTTTATTATTGAAGAAATTATTATCGAGCGCGTGGCGATACTCCCTGCGACATTCACCCTCCGCCCAAACGGCGAAGCGGGCGCGGAAACAACAACGGAAATTGAAATTGAATTATCCCGCGACATAACCCCTGAACTGCAATTAAGCAATATTTCGCTTACCTCGCGTGATACAGGCGCATCGGCGACCGCTTTACGCAGGGTTGATGGCGGTGCGGACGGATATTTAAACAATAAATGGATTTTAGAAATCAGCGGTGTCAGTAAATTTGGCTCTGTCGGCGTTACTGTCAATCACGCCGATGTGTCAAACACTATGCAAAATATAGGAATCTTTCATGAAATCGGCACATTTGTCCCCGCGCCGGGTCCGCGCAGGTCTTATTTCCCCGACCTGCTCGACCCGAATTTTGCTGACTTAATGCCGACTGTTGAACATCTGAACGACCCGTTCACGTTCTTTTGGCACGAGTTAGGGCTTGACCCCGCAGAACTTACGGCTTACGGTTTCAGCGCGGACACTCCGGGCAGGGTTGAAACCGCCGAACACTGGGAACTGCGCCGCGAAGAAATACGTTGCCTGCTTATGTACTATTATTATGGTTACATATGGCCGACCACGCACGAAAATGTTACGGTGAACCTTTCGTCGGCAAACAATGACTCGAACGCAGGCGCGAGTTCGCGCATTTTCGGCGGTATCTCAATAACAGTAAATGAAACCGATTTGGAAGGCACACCTGTCAGTCATACATGGGAAGCGGTTACGGGAGCTAATCTGCCAAGCTGGCAACAGCTTTACGACAACGGCTTTTGGTGCAATCCGGGGCCCTGCGATACCTCCGCGTCATGCACGCATAATAACGAAGAGCGCCGTACAGGCGGGCCGATTATTATCGGCGGGCTCGGCGGTGCAACGGAAACCCAGCTTCATGAAAGAGGCATAGGCACAGTAAATATGCATAGCAGCGAGAGCAGAACCACCGCTTACTTCTCGTTATTCCCGTTTAACGCCGACAACCCTCATTACAACACCGGCTCGCTTGCGGCGCGCGCCTGGGAAGTGAGCAGGGCTATAGATATTTTCTACCTCAATCCTCAGCTTGGCGTAAATCCCAACGCGATTATCACTACGGGTAACTCCTTCGAGGGTAAACGCGCACTGTCTCCGGGCGTTTTCGATGAGCGCGTGGCAATAACAATGCCGCACGAATCCGGCGGCGACGGCGGGATTGCGCCGTTCCGCTTCTCTATGGCGGGCAGAATTTTTAACTATCACCACGATGTATTCGACATGGGCGGCACTACCCGCGTACAGGGACGTCATGAAACCCCGAGAACAGGCAACGCAAACCGCCGTGCATTAGGGCCGGTCGCCGCGAGGTTTGCGCAGAATATGGCATATGAGCAAAGCACTTATTTGCTTCCTTTTGACACGCACATGGCAATCGCACTTACAGCCCCCACTCTCAATAACCCCAACAGAGCTTTTATAAGCCTTGAAACCGCAAACTTCGGAACATGGACGGGCTGGGCTCCGGGACGGACGGTAGCGGAAGCGGCACAGGAAGTATTTAATTTCTTAGGCAGTGACAACCTTATTTTCCTGATGAAAGCAAGCGGCCACACTCCTCATGTCACTGATGCGCCCGTATGGCTTGCGGCTGTAGATTACCTGTTTGGTCAGCCTGTTCATACTACGACAACAGGATACAGGGGCGGCAGAAAAGCCGATGAAGTTTACGTTGAAAGCACTCTTTTCGGCGCGGGTACGGCGGCACATCACGGCGCGGCTTACCCCGGAATCTGGTCAAATCTCGGCGAGCTTTCCAGAACGCCGATAGAGGTGATGTCTTCATGGATGCCGTGGGCGCGTCCCGGCTATCACGCTGTCTGGACTGAAACCGTAAGCGTAGGGGCGGATATGCCCGCAACCATAACCGCTTACACAACCGCACCCGATGGCGCAAGCATTGAGCTTATCCTGCGTAACACGGGCGACCGAAACCGCCTGTGGAACAGAAACGGAAACGCCGCACCGACAGTACTCGGCAAATGGACGGCTTCCGTATCAGACGGAAAAGCGGTGTTTAATCTGTCGGCTGGCGAAGTCCTCACAGGACGGTATGAACTGACCGTTAAGGAAAGCCAAAGCAGAAGTGCGTTTTTCCAGGGTATAGACGTACATACTGCCCTGAACAGCGGCACAACCGGCGATAACATGGGCGGCAATAATGCGATTATGTTCGGTTTTGGCAGCAGGCTTGTAAATAAGGATAACCTGCGCCTGTTCACAAGAACTGCGGCAGGTGCGGAAACTTCGATTTCCGCGACCTCCTGGCAAGGCGCCGGCAACTGGTTAACCGACTGGGGTGCGCGTCTTCAAGGTGCTTCCGGTGACGGTCAGTATGTTTTCAGAGGATTACAGTTTGAAGCTCTGCCCGAATTTGTTTTTGAAGTTTCATTCCAGGCAAATAAACATAACACCGACAACAACGGACAAAACGCCACAAGATGGGCGCCGAGCGCGGCGGTACAACATACGGGCCCCTATCCTCACTGGCTCCCCGGCGGAAATCAGGACGCTTGGGCAAGACCCGCCGGAAATGCAATAGGTACACGCGCAAACCGCACTACGAACTTTAATGTGAATTTAATCCACACCCTTGAAGGCAATGTCTGGACAATTGACTTCTCGGCTCCCGTTAACCGCCGTGATTTCGGAATAGGCTTTAACTTTTCAAAAGATTTTACGCTTGAATGGGACACAGCCGCAAACGCGGCGACAGGCTCACAGCTTAAAATAACCTTTAACGACTTCGGCACAGTTGCCGGTCAGAAATTAGAAATGTATATCTCCCGCATAACCACAAGCACAACGGGAAACTGGGGTTCGGAAAGTGTCAGGCTCGCCGCAATGAACACTTTTATACATCACTCGTTTACTGCGACTTCCACTGTATGCTTAGCGCATACTCCGGGCGCGGCGGCGAACTGTACAACTGCACAGATTTGCACAAGATGCGGCATTGAAACAGCAACGGCTTTAGGACACGACTTCGGAACAAGCAAAAATAACGGCACACACGAATGTAAACGCGATAACTGCACCGAAACCCAAACCTGCTCCCCGAACACTGCGGGCGCGACCTGCACGACCTGCGGGTATCAAACCCCGTCAGGCGGTGGTGGCGGAGGCAGCGGCGGAGGAGGCGGCGGGGGAGGCGGAGGAGGCGGCGGGGGAGGCGGAGGTTCAACGCCACCATCGGCACCCTCAAACCCGGCTACGGCTTCAACCGATTCAGCGCAATCAAGCATTACCACAGCGGCGAACAGAGATAACGGCTCTACTGTAAACATAACAATGGAGGAAGGTTCAACATCGCTTTCGCAGACAACGATTAATTCAATCGCGGGCAGGGATGTAAACTTGAACCTGAACTTCGGAGATTCTCAAATTACGATTAACGGGCAGGATATACCGGCAGGCTTCACGGGGAATCTTAACCTGAACGTTACGCAGTCAACCTCTAATTTCAGGCTTTCGGGTTCGGCGATTCCGAACTCGGCGCTCAGGGAGCAATCGCAAAACCTCCCTCTTCAACAGTTTAGAATAGGCTCGGCAGGCTCTGCCGTAAATGTTTCCGGCAAGGTAACGGCGAATGTCGGCGAGCAGTATGAGGGGCAAAATGCGATTCTTGCTTCTTTCAATGCGGAAACAGGAAAGTTCGAGTTTGTTTCGGGCGGCACAATTGGCGCGAACGGCAACGCAACCATGAGTTTCAACAAAACCGGTGATTTTGTTGTGATTGTTCAGCAGACGGGCGACGTAACCGGAACAGGCGTAATTGACGAAGATGACGCGCTCGAAATCCTGAAGCACATGGTAGGGCTTACGGAACTTGCCCCGCTTCAGCGATTTATCGCGAACGGCGGCAAAAACGCGGAAATAAACGAGAATGACGCGCTGAATATCCTTAAACTTATAGTAGGGCTTATTGACAAAATATAAATAAAAATAATTTTTGCATACAGAAACCGCCGCCCCGATTTTAATTTCGGGGCGGTAGTGTGCGGCAAACCTTATACTAAAATCCAATAAACTTGTTTATTGGATTTTAGGGAGGGCGCTGTTGCAACAGCGCCCGCGGCTCGCAAGCCGCGGAACCCTGTTATCCATTTCTTAAATGGATTTTAGTATTATGACTAAAGAAAGCGGTATAATTATGAGTTCAAAGAAACAGATTCTTGCTTTGCTTGAGAGCGGAAGAGGTCGGAATATTTCGGGCGGGTTTATTGCAAAACAGCTTAATATAAGCCGTAATGCCGTATGGAAAGCCGTGAAGGAATTAGAAAAAGAAGGATATAAAATAGAAGCGGTCACCAATAAAGGATACCGGCTTTCGGAGGACAACGATATTCTGTCTGTTCAGGGTATGCTTCCGTATCTGTCGCCAAAAAACATTTCAGAAAATATTCCGGAGCGGATTTTTGTGCATGACGTTTTGGAATCCACAAATAAAACCGCAAAAGAAATGGCTGTATCGGGAGCGGAACACGGCACTGTAATTGTTACCGACAGCCAGACGGCAGGAAAAGGACGTTACGGAAGGGCGTTCCATTCGCCGCCGGGTCACGGGTTATACATGAGCTTTATATTGCACCCGTCAAAGCTTTGTTTCAGTACGCCGACTTTGATAACCGCCTTTGCCGCCGTGTCTGTATGCGAAGCTGTTGAAGCTGTTTCTGACAAGAACCCCCAAATAAAATGGGTAAACGATGTTTTTATTGACGGGAAAAAAATCTGCGGTATTCTTACCGAAGCGGTAACGGATTTTGAAAGCGGAAATACACAATGGATTGTTGTCGGGATTGGCGTGAATCTCAGAATAAGCCCTGCGGAGCTTCCGGAAGATTTAAAGCAGGTCGCGGGGGCAGTTTTTGAAAAAGACAATCTCCCCATAACAAGAAACCGCCTTTGTTCCGAAATCGCAAACCGCATTATTCACCCGGAAAATCACAACGAAAAAGAAATGCTTGAAAAATACAGACAGCGTATGTATATGCTCGGAAAGAAGGTTTTGGTAACGGGAACGGCGGAAACCTACGAAGCCGTCGCCGTCGGCATTGACGACATCGGGCGCTTAATCGTAAAAAGAAACAACGGCGAGCTTCTGTCGCTTTCTGCGGGCGAAATAAGGATAAAACTATAAAAACAATTGTCAACCTGCGCCACAATAAGGGTTGACAATGTTCTTTTTCTGTTGTATAATAGAAAAATATTATGCTTAAACAAGGAGATATTATTAAGCAGGTAATTGCTAAACACGAAAATCACGGCGCACCGAAAAATGAATTTCGTAATTACCTAATTAAGTTGTTTTCATTCCTTGTTGGTGAAGAAAGGACTTTATGAAAATATGAACACAAAAAAAATCCCAACCCGCGAACTATGTTATATCGCTCTTTTTGTCGCGGTAGTTGCCGTTTTGGCACAAATCAACATACCTATGCCGCTCGGAGTGCCTTTAACGCTGCAAACCTTTGCCGTAATGCTCGCCGGGATTATACTCGGCTCGAAAAAAGCGGCAATCGCGCTTATTGTTTACTTATTGCTCGGAGCCGTGGGGGTTCCGGTATTTACCCTTTTCGGCGGCGGCTTTCACCGGATAACAGGGCCGTGGGGCGGATTCCTTATGTCATATCCTGTTATGGCGTTTGTAATCGGATTAGGCGCGGATAGCGGCAAAAAGCATTGGCTTGCCGTCTGTCTTACGGCGGGCGCGGTCATAAACCTTTCGGCGGGAATGTTCTGGCTTGCTTTCGTGAGTAAAATCGGCTTGACGGAAGCTTTTGCCGCCGCCTTTGCTCCTTTCGTCATACCCGAAGGGATAAAGATGGTTATGGCGTTCAGCATTGGCTTACCTGTGCGGTACGCTTTGAGCAGAATAAAATTTAAGAGCGCGGCTTGACGGGACGGGTGGGCGGGATTAAAAGTTAAACCACTATTAATTAATAACGCCCGCAATGTTCCCCCAAATCTTAAACACAAAAGGAGAAAAACCATGGGCATGACATTTTCAACAATCCACGTTCAAAATCACAAAAAACTCGAACCTAAAGAATTCATAAAAGAGCTTTCTGCTTACATGAAAACTAAAGGCTTGCTTCCCGTAACGGAAGAAAAAGCGCAGTATTCGTATAGTTTTTCATTTACGGAAAACAATAGCTGGCTGACTCTAACTGAACCAACCTACGAACCCGGCGAAGAAACGGCTATAAAAACAGCACAAGAGCTCGCAAAAGCATTAGAAACCAACTGCATTTTGACAGGTGTCATCGACAGCGATATGGTCATTCTTGATTTATTTGATGAATCTGGCAGTAAAATAGATATGGCAGTGCTTGGTAGCCCAGACTACGGCTTTGAAGAAACGATTATGGGAAGCCGAGAGTTATGGGAGCCGCTCCTTACTCCGGAACACACATGGGAGCAGTTGCTTGAAGCATGGAATGCCGACAAAACTTTCGCAGAAGATATACTATACAGAACAGAAACTTTACTCGGCATTGATTATGATAGCGA
>JAITFZ010000002.1 GCA_031280965.1 Oscillospiraceae bacterium
TTAGATAGTACATCTACAATGATTGTGGGGTGATTTTAATGAACATAAAAATACTAATTGTTGAGGATGATGAAAGCCTCGGCGATATTGTAAAAAAATTTCTTGTCAAAGAAGGTTATTCTGTGGATATATGCACGGATGGGGACGCAGCCTTAGAGCAGATATATAACAAAAACTACCATTTGTTGATACTTGATATTATGCTTCCCGGTATAAGCGGACATGAATTGTTAAAGGAATATCGTAAAATTAGCGAAACTCCTGTTTTGATGATGACCGCGCTGGACGATGATGATAACGAAATTAAGGCATTTACTAATGAAGCCGACGATTATATTACCAAGCCTTTTTCTATGCAAGTCTTTCTTAAACACATCGAAGCTCTCTTTCGGCGGAGCGGAATTTTGAAAAAGGAACTCCGCATAGGGAAACTAACCGTTTATACTGAAGCCTACAGAGCGGAATATGCAGGATCGGAACTGACACTCGCCCCGAAAGAATATGACATTTTGCTTCTGCTGGCACAGAACAACGGCAGAGTTATTACTCATGAAACACTACTGACGCGAATTTGGGGATTTGATTTTGAAGGAAACGAGGGTATCGTTCATGCTACAATGAATCGGCTGAGAAATAAGCTGCCTACGAACTTTATAAAAACGGTTAAAGGTGTGGGTTACTGTTTGGAGGAAACGATATGAAAAAATATCCATTTGGGCTATTTGGTAAAATCTTTCTATACACTTTGTTATTTCTCGTATTGGCGTTGATTGTATTTACCATATTTTATGCCCAGCAGTTAAATATTGCTTTCTCCTTATATGAACGCCGCCACCTTACCCAAGGATTCCAACCATTACTCCGCTCATTAGAAAATGAGTCAAAAGATAACATAGGGGAAACTGCCGCCGTGTTTCGCGCGCGCAATGAATCTTTTGAATTTTCTATTCAAACAAGCGAAGGGGAAGTAATTTATGAGACATCCGATTTCAATTATAATCCCGTAGGTATCGGCGACCTTACAGGGATTGAAAAATTTTCATTAAATGAAATCAGTTTTTCTATTCCACTGTCTGATGGCATGACTTTATACGTTGTCATTAAAATTTCAGATAAAGCGGAATGTTACGCAGACAGAACCATTTTAAGCCGCGTTTTGTCTAATGTAATTATGAACGCAATTCAAAACGCGCCTCAAAAAAGTGAAATACGCATATGGAGCGAAAATTCACTTGACAACAATGAAATTCCTGCCGTTCGGGTTTGCGTATTGAATACTAATACGAGCATCAAGGCAGAAGATTTGGTAAAACTCTTTGACCCATTTTACAGAGCGGATAAATCCCGAAGCAGAAGTCAAGGGCGGAGTGGTTTGGGGCTAACGATTGTAAAAAAAGCATTGGATACAATGGAAGCCCCGTTTGTCCTCGAAAATACAAAAGACGGCGTTCTATTCAGAATGGATTTACCGATGGAAGAATGAAATTGTGAACAAATTGTTAAACCGGTGGTTCGCCCGCCGGTTTTTTTTATTTTTGTTAGATGGATATTAGATTGGACTGGTATGCTTGTAAACGAACCAAGACGGTTCACAAAATTTTTGTTCTTACAAGGAGGAAAAGCACGAATGTACATTATCCAAAACGCGCTGAAAAATGTGGTGCGCAACAAAGGCAGAAATATTTTGCTTGGAGTAACAATCTTTGCGATTATCGCCACAACCGCCGTTACTTTAATTATCAACAACACGGCAAACGGCATAATTGAGGACTACAGAAACAGATTCGGCAGCCGTGTGAACATAGCCATGAATCAAGAGGATTTATTTTCCAATCTTGATTACATCAGAAGTTATGGCAGACCGCAGTTGACACCCCAGCAAAGTCTTGCCCTAACACAATCTCCGCACATCATGTCTTATGAAATGACAGCCAATCAAGGTGTTACAAGCCCTTATGCCGTTTGTGACAACAACCCTTTCGCTTTCAACGTCAAGATTGCGTTTCGCAAGTGGTGGTTAGACATAACCGTGTAATTCTGTGTTTTCTCAATGCGGAATACCGCCATATTCAAGCTCCTTTCGCGTTCCAGGCAACAAAAAAGGGTGGGGATTTTTTACGTTGCAAAAATCCCCACCCTATGTCCGAAATGGTTTATATTTGGTTGTCAGTATTGCTCATGGTCGCGCTCCGGCGCGGCGTAGAATATATCGCCTTTTTTGACGCGGGCGCGGCGTACTATCTTCATTTCCCCGCGCCCCTCGGATTCAAGGGCTTGTTTATATCCCTCGTCGGTGAGGAAGATACGGACGCGCTTGTCTTTATTGCCAACGGGACAATCCCATGTGAGAACGTCAAAGACAATCATGTGCCGGGTATATTCCGCGAATCGCTCCAACGCCATGATGTCATGCCCGGTTATTTCTTTGCCGCGCCCCGGTTGTTGGAGTTCAGTTTTTATGCTCATGCGGACGCGCCCCTTTCCTCAGCTACATAGTCCTTGATGATTTCGCCAAAATCATAAATGAAAGAGAATATGAAGTATTCAAGCGCGGCTTTGTGCGTGGGTATATATGCGGCTTCGTCTGAAAACTGCAAGCCCATAAGCCCGTACAGCATTTGAATGATTTTGAACAGCTTGCCCCGGTCAGCAGGGGTGTTCATGGAAACTAAAACCTCTGTCAAGCGGTTTATCGTTTCCATGTCGCCGTTGGTCGTTACCCATACCATTTCAGCAAACGGCAGGGTGATTGCTCCGGCTATGAGGTTGATTTTGTCTTTACAAATTTCGCCGGATTGGGTTATAATACCCTTGTGGATTAGTGGGTTTTGCATTGCGGTGTCCCCCTTTTTACGGTAATTATTTTGTTGCCCTGTTGCCCGATTGTTGCCCAAGTTCCCAAAAAGAGCTTGCAAAACAATATGGACGGATATAAAGGCAAATAAAAAAACGCCTAAAACATGAGGGTTTCAGACGTGCAGATATAAGAAGTTATGCGGAGATATGAGGGGTTATAGGGTTTTCACCATTCTTGAAAACCGTTTGGGGGCAACCCCACGGAGGTTCGAATCCTCTCGCTTCCGTCGAACGGTTCTGATAAGAACCACGTATATTTTAATGGTGGATATGCCATCGTGGTGTACTTGTAGAGCCGAATAACAGGAAAACAGCATTGAGTTTTTACTCGGTGCTGTTTTTTTGCGTGCTGCCGCGTGGTCGGGTAAGAACCAAAAGTCATGGGTAAGCCGAGCCGTACTCGTAAGAAAAGTGAGCAAGACTAAACTCCGCATCTTATTTAATAAACCTTTCAAGGTCTGTAATTCTATTTTTGAAGGCTTTACAAATACTGTCCCGACGCTGCTCGTTTATCTGTGCGGAGGATTCAAGTATTTTTAGGAAATCATCTTCAATACCGTCAAGTGCGGACAAGTCAAGCCAAGAAAAGTCTTTTACAAGCTTGATTTGTTCATCATGGATTTGCCTGAATGGCTGACTTTTATGGATTCCCGGCAACAAAATGTCCTCGGTCAGTTCTTTATTACAGAATGATGAGCCGTTATCAAAATTAGGTGCAAAGCCGAGCCACTTTAGACTCTCGGCATTTCTGACTGCTCCGAAATTATTCAAGTGCCTGTCATCGTTCATCGTCAGGTAATCGGCTACTAACATTTTATCAAGGCAAAGCCTTGCATCAGCTATACCAAGTTCCTCACAACATTCTAAATAATGTTCGTACAATTCTTCCTTGGGTCTCAGGAATAACCTTGTGTTGTGCATATTAAACGCACTTACCAGCTCCGTTTCGGAGGTTATGAAGTTTTCACAAATACTGTAGGGACGCTTATCCTCGAAGATTACAGAATAATCGACACAGGGAATATTTAATCTGTTCATAACAATGGTTGTCATTGTTTCGTTAAACGGTTGCTGGTAAAACGGGTCGCTTCCGCCTTTAATAAGACAACGCTTATTGTTAATAATCTGCCATTTTTTCTGCAAGATGCCGTCCGATGTATTATTGGGAGAAACAAAGTCGATTTTTTTGCCTTGAACCGCGTTGCCGAATAGGGCATCGCCTACGTCCTCAGAGAAGTCGTTTTCAAAGAAGTTGATGTCTTCCCATTTAAGCGGGCTTTCTTTGGGGTTGACCCAGTATTGGTCGGACAAAGACAACCCGTAGCACATTACGAGCAACTTATCGGTTGATGCTATGCCCATGCTCTGAAGCGCAGCTTTGATATTCTGTCTGCTCGCAGGAATGGAGCGTCCGCCGAACCAGTCGTTCAAATCTTCAATATCCGGCTTACCGTCACGCTTCACGGTTACACCGATAGGTAAATGCTTCGGGTCGGTTAAATCTATTGTGTCAATAATCGTAGAAGTACCTTTGGCTATTTGTATTTCGGCGACAGGTTTCTTCCTGTGCATTAAGATATGGCTCATAAAGACCTCGCTCCTTCCTTGAAATGGAGACCCGCTCTCTCCGCTCAAGAGTCTCAACACGCATAATTTCTGCAAACTCCTAAATTTGCAGAAATTCGCAGGTCGGGGTTCATATTTAATTTCATCTTCCCCGTATATTTCAACAGCGGCTATGCCGTCACGATATACCTGTCATAACTCTCTCAAGTTCCACCGGCTCCACGCTTTTCCCGTCCTTGTCAGCCACGCGCATAATATCGCCCGAAACCTCGTCTATAAGCATAATCCCGCCGTCCCTGCCCCGCCCGAATTCGAGCTTAATATCAATCAGTTCCAACCCTTTTTCGGCAAGCGCGTCTTTAATCACGCCGGAAATCTTCTTAGTGAGTTGGGTGAGTATTTCGTATTCTTCTTCCGAGAGTATTCCGAGCGCCTCCAACGCATCTTTGCAAATCAGCGGGTCGCCGCGCTCGTCGTCTTTCAGCGTAATTTCAACTAACGAATTCAGCGGTTCGCCGCCCTTAACATACCGCCCGTAACGCCTGACAAAGCTGCCTGCGGCTTTATAACGGCAGACGGCTTCCACACCCCGCCCGAACATCGTGGCGGGCTTTACTGTCATTTCTGCTTTTTCAGCGTCACAGCTTACAAAATGCGTCGGCTCGCCGGCGGCGTTGATTTTATTAAAGAAGAACTCGCTCAGCTTCAGACCCGCTCTGCCTTTGCCTTTGATTGAACCGATGATTTGATTCGCGCCCGGGTCGAACACGCCGTCTTCACCACATGCATCGTCCTTGAACCTAAGCAGGTAGTTTCCGTCTGTCAGTTCATAAACATCCTTTGTCTTGCCTGTATAAATCAGGTTCATGCTTTACTTAACCTTTCTTGAAGTAACTCTTCGGGTGTCTGCAAACAGGGCAGATTTCAACAGCTTTAGTTCCGAAATGCAAATGCCCGCAGTTCATGCACTCCCACGTAACATCGCCGTCCGCAGTGAACACCGTGCCGCCCTTAACTTTTTCAAGAAGCCCGCGGTAGCGCTCCTCGTGGTGCTTCTCGATTTTGCCCACCATCTCGAACAGTGCGGCGACATCACCGAACCCCTCTTCACGCGCCGTCGCGGCGAAGCCTTTATACATCTCCGTCCACTCCTCGTTCTCGCCGTTCGCGGCGTCAAGCAGATTCTGCGCGGTTTCGGGTACTTCGCCGCCGTTCAGAAGCTTGAACCAAATTTTCGCGTGCTCTTTCTCATTATCGGCGGTTTCAAGGAAAATCTTGGCGATTTCCTCAAAGCCGTCTTTCTTTGCTTTTCCCGAATAATAAGTGTACTTATTGCGCGCCTGCGACTCCCCCGCGAAAGCCGTCATTAAATTTTGCTCGGTCTTTGTGCCTTTAAATTTACTCATAATTTTCATAAAGTCCTTTCTTAACCAACGAGTAATGAAAACAACATTTTCCCCGTTTCGGTTGTATTTTGTTTTAAACTTTTTTATCCTCCTGATTTATTATTTCGCCTGATTTTTTATTTGCTTTTTTAAAGCCTGCTATAATAACTAAAAATCCCCCTGCAAACGGCACAATCCCTACCGGAGTAAAGATTCTGCCTAAATTCCCGAACAGCTTTTTCGCATCCTCAATTAAGGTTTCATAATCAGGGTCATCGATGCTTACCGTTCGGTTGTTGATTACAAGCGAGCCCTTTTCGGCAATCGTTTCGACATTTGCCGATACAAAAAGGAACACAACGCCTAATATCAAAAATATCAAGCCCATGAAAATGCAGAAACCGCCTATACAACCCGCAACTATTTTTATGTCGTTAGATTTCATATTCCACTCCCATAATTTTAAGCCAGTCTTCTGTTTTAAAGCCGTCTAAACAACCCTTACAGCAAATACCCTCTGCAAGTATTTTTGCGAATTTTTCACCGCTTTGAATAATTTTACTGCACAAATTGCAGATTTTGCCTTTCGGCTCGGAAGATTCTTCTGCTGCTAACTGTACGGCAGGCGCGGTCGAAGCCCGGAACAGCACCATCGCCCCATATGCCGGAACTTTCACTTCCCCCGAAATATCAAAAACCCCGCCGCTTAGCGCATCTGCGTAACTGCCGTGTCCGCCGAGACTGAATCCGACAGGGTTTGCGCTCGCGTTAATAAGCGTATAAACCGTCTCGCCGTCACACGACCGCGCAAAGGCGTAGAATTGATTCTGCAAAACCACCTGCCTGTAATTCCCCGCATAAAGCGGCTTCAGGGTTGCGCGGGCTTTTGCGAGTTTGCCGATAATGCCGGTCAGCGGAATAGCACGGGCATTATCCCCTATATGTTCCTCTAACTTAAATTCGGGTCGCAGCGCGTCATCACCTCGGCTCTTGTCGCCCTCCATGCCGAATTCACTGCCGTAATACACGCCCGGCACACCCGGCATAGTGAACATAAGCACGTATACACCGATAAGATGCTTAGGCTCTTTCAAATTAGATGTAATTCTGCTGACATCGTGATTATCCACGAATATGTAAAGATTTTTTCCTCTGTCGC
The DNA here is from genome assembly GCA_031280965.1 of Oscillospiraceae bacterium. Lineage (GTDB taxonomy): Bacteria > Bacillota > Clostridia > Oscillospirales > Ruminococcaceae > Ruminiclostridium_E. The sequence continues at coordinate 6,967 of JAITFZ010000002.1, forward strand.
CGTATAAACTCCCCATACGGTCAACAGAATGAGCGATTTCAAACATATTCAAGTCGTTGAAACCCGAAAACAGTCCTTTGTAGCATTGATAGTTCGTCACGCTGTCAAGCATTTCGGGGTTGAACCACTTGTTGTAATCGCCGTGCAGAGTTTCGCCCATAAGCCAAAAGTCGGGCTTCAACGCCTTACAGTGCCGCCGCAGTTCTTTCAGAAACTCGAGTTCAAGGCAATACGCAACGTCAAGCCGCAGTCCGTCAATATCGAATTCTTTCACCCAGCCTGTGATTGCGTCGAATATATGCTTTTTCACCTCGGGGTTGTGCAGATTCAGTTTAACAAGGTCGTAATGCCCCTCCCAGCCTTCATAATAAAAGCCGTCGTTATAGTTGGAATTTCCGCCCCTGACATGAAACCAGCCTGCGTACTTACTGCCGAGCCCGTTACTGCGAACGTCCTTAAACGCCCAAAAATCACGCCCTACATGATTGAACACGCCGTCAAGAACAACTCTGATACCCGCCGCTTTCAGTTCCTTGCAGACAAGAGCGAAATCTTCGTTAGCGCCAAGACGGGAGTCGATTTTTGTGTAATCGGCTGTATCATAGCCGTGACGCGTAGATTCAAACACGGGTCCGAAATAAATCGCGTTGAAGCCTAAGTCTTTTATGGCAGGAATGTGTTTTATGACGCGCAATATAAGCGGAGCGCCTTTGGCGTCACTCTCTGCGTTTTTGTCATTGCACCCGCAATAACCGAAAGGGTAGATGTGATAAATGACAGCGTTATCAAACCAGTTCATTTTATATACCGCCTTTTTAAATTTAATTAAATTTTAACATAAATAAAAATTTTTGTCAATGCATTGACGAATACGCGTATACGTGCTATAATTAATTCGTTATGCATTTATCAATATATATGGAGGACAGGCTTATGGCAACAAAAACATCAGCACCGCCCTTTGCGGGGACAGCCGCGCAGGAAGACCGATTGATACGGCTCATCCACGAAATCAAGGGCGAGAGAGGCTCGCTCATGCGCGTATTGCAGGAGGCGCAGGACATTTACGGCTACCTGCCGCTTGAAGTGCAGACACTAATCGCGAGGGAGCTGAACATACCGCTTGAAAAGGTTTACGGCGTTGTAACATTCTACTCGCAATTCTCGCTCACCCCGAAAGGTAAGTATCAAATCGCGGTCTGCATGGGTACCGCCTGCTACGTCAGGGGCGCGGGTGTAATATTGGATAAACTTCGCAAAACACTTGGAATCACAGGTGCCGAGGTCACGCCGGACGGTCTTTTTTCAATCAACGACTGCCGCTGTATCGGCGCATGCGGTCTTGCTCCGGTAATCACAATAAACGAAGATGTTTACGGGCGGCTTTCACCCACGGGAGAAGAACTTGACGACATTTTAGCCAAATATAAGGAATAGTGAACCATTAATTATGACAGAGATTTCCCTTAACATACTCGACATAGCTCAAAACAGCATAAAAGCGGAAGCTAAGTTAGTTGAGCTTACCGTTGAGGTTGATACGGCGAAAGATACGCTTACCGTCCTGATTAACGATGACGGCAGGGGTATGACGCCGGAGCAACTCGAAAAAGTCACCGACCCGTTCTTCACCACCCGCGACACCCGAAGCGTCGGGCTCGGAGTGCCTTTTTTTAAGGACGCAGCGGAAAGCACCGGCGGACGCTTTGAAATCCTGTCGGAAAAGAGCAAAGGCACATGGGTGACAGCCGTATTCGGGCTTGCGCACATCGACCGCGCACCACTCGGCGATATGAACGCCACAGTCGAAATGCTCGTCTTCTACAACACGCACATCGACTTCCTGTATCGCTATAAAGTAGATGAAACGGAATTCTCGCTTGATACAAGGGAAATCAAGGAACTGTTAGATGGTGCGCCTTTAGACGCGCCGGACGTAAAAGCGTTCATCAGCGAATTTTTGAAAGAGAACTCGGCTGAAATTAATCAGAATCGTATTTATTAAACCGTAATACATTTCAGAAAGGATTTTAACATATGAAAAGCTTAGCAGAACTCAAAGCAATTAAAGACAAAATGCAGGGTCAGGTCACGATGAGAAACCATGACGAAGCAGAACTCCGCGTTGTTGTCGGCATGGCGACCTGCGGAATCGCGGCGGGAGCGCGCCCCGTCCTGCAAACACTTTCCGCGCTTGTTCAGGAAAAGAACCTTCAGGGCGTGACAGTTACGCAGACCGGCTGTATCGGTCTTTGCCAGTTTGAGCCGATTGTGGAAGTTCACGGCGCAAACGGCGAAAAAGTCACTTATATTAATATGAACGAAGAAAAAGCGCGTGAAATCGTTGACAAGCACTTAGTCCGCGGGCAGGTCGTCGCGGAATACATCGTGGGAAGCTCCGGCATTTAATCTAAACGCAGGGGCGGACGACCCTGTCCGTCCGCAACATGAACCCGCACAAAACGGAACGGCAGAGTCGCCGTTCCCTACAGAAAATTTGAAAGGAAATATGTAAAATATGTTTCGTTCACATGTATTGGTCTGCGGCGGCACGGGTTGTTATGCGTCGGGCTGCGCGGCTGTTTTTACGGCACTTGATACCGAGATTAAAAGAAACGGGCTTGAAAAAGAAGTCGGCGTTGTGCAAACCGGCTGTTTCGGGCTTTGCGCTCTCGGTCCGATTTTAATCGTCTATCCGGAAGGAAGCTTTTACTCATTGGTAAAAGAAACCGATATTCCCGAAATAGTCAGCGAACACCTGCTCAAAGGGCGCGTTGTTGAACGCCTGCTTTATCAGGAAACCCTTTGCGAGGAGCAGGGCATAAAATCATTAAATGAAACCGGCTTTTATAAGAAGCAGTTACGAATCGCGCTCCGTAACTGCGGCGTAATCAATCCCGAAGAAATCGACGAGTACATAGGCGCGGACGGTTACGAAGCGCTCGGAAAATGCCTTACCGAAATGACGCCCGATGATGTAATCAAGATTGTGCTTGATTCCGGACTGCGGGGCAGGGGCGGCGGCGGCTTCCCGACGGGTCGCAAGTGGCAGTTGGCGCGGAATCTCGTCCCTGATGCCGACCAAAAGTACGTCTGCTGTAACGCCGACGAGGGCGACCCCGGCGCGTTCATGGACAGGTCTGTGCTTGAGGGCGACCCGCACGTGCTTATTGAGGCTATGGCAATTGCCGGATACGCCATAGGCGCAAATATGGGTTATGTTTATGTCCGTGCGGAATACCCGATTGCCGTAAAAAGACTGCAAATCGCTATAGAGCAGGCGCGTAACTACGGACTTTTAGGGAAGAATATATTCGGTACCGATTTTGAATTCGATTTAGAAATACGCCTCGGCGCGGGCGCGTTCGTATGCGGCGAAGAAACCGCGCTGATGACCTCTATTGAAGGGCATCGCGGCGAACCTAACCCCCGCCCGCCTTTCCCTGCCGAAAAAGGTTTGTGGGGAAAGCCGACGGTTCTTAATAACGTTGAAACCTACGCGAATATCCCGCAGATTATTTTAAAGGGCGCAGACTGGTTTGCTTCAATGGGTACGGAAAAATCCAAAGGCACCAAAGTTTTCGCGCTCGGCGGCAAAATTAACAACACCGGGCTTGTTGAAATCCCGATGGGTACAACCCTGCGCGATGTCGTTTATGAAATAGGCGGCGGTATCCCCGACGGCAAGAAGTTCAAGGCGGCGCAGACGGGCGGCCCTTCGGGCGGCTGTATTCCCCTGTCGCATATCGATGTTCCGATTGATTATGATAATCTTATTGAAATCGGCTCAATGATGGGTTCCGGCGGACTTATTATCATGGACGAGGATAACTGCATGGTTGACATTGCGAAGTTTTTCCTTGAATTCACGGTAGAAGAATCCTGCGGAAAGTGTACGCCTTGCAGAATAGGCACAAAGCGACTTTATGAAACGCTTGAAAAAATTACTTCCGGCAACGGTACTATGGAAGATGTTGAGGGCTTGGAAGAGCTGTGCAATTATATCTGCGACAACTCGCTCTGCGGATTGGGGCAAACCGCCCCGAACCCGGTTAAATCTACGCTCCGCTACTTCAAAGATGAGTACATCACCCATGTTAAGGACAGGAAATGCCCTGCCGGAGTCTGCACCGATTTGCTTACTTACAAGATAGTAGACGAAAAGTGCAAGCGCTGTACCGCATGTATAAAGGTTTGCCCGACCGAGGCTATTACCGGCGCGGTTAAGGAACTGCATTTCATTCATCCGGAAAAATGCATTAAATGCGATGCCTGCGTTCAAAGATGTAAGTTTGATGCTATTATAAAGGAATGATTCCGCCCCTACAATAAATCACAAGGAGATATGTAATGGTAAATATTAAAATCAACGGCATAGCCTGTCAGGTTGAGGAAGGCACAACCATACTTGAAGCCGCCCGCGCCAACAACATACGCATACCTACGCTGTGCTGGCTTAAAGGCATGAACGAAATAGGCTCCTGCCGTATTTGCGTGGTTGAGAAGACATGGGCGAGAAGCTTGGTAGCCGCCTGCGTTTACCCGATTTCAAAAGCGGACGAGGGCTGTGAAATTAAAACCCATACCCAAAGAGTCCTTGAAAGCAGAAAAACCACACTTGAGCTTATGCTTTCCGACCATGACCAAAAGTGCCTGTCGTGTGCAAGGAGCGGTCATTGTGAGCTTCAGGAGCTGTGCAAGGAACTCGGCGTCACGAAAGCGGACAGATTCACCGGCAAGAAGAACGAGTATGATATAGATGACAGCTCGCTTCATATGTACCGCGATAATAACAAGTGTATAAGCTGCCGCCGCTGTGTCAGCATGTGCGGCAATGTGCAGGGCATCGGCGTCATAGGCGCGAACAACCGCGGCTTCGCGACCGAAGTTGCCTGTGCGTTCGATATGGATTTGGCGCAGACAAGCTGTGTTTCCTGCGGGCAGTGCATAAACGTCTGCCCCACCGGCGCGCTTTCGGAAAAAGACGACACCGGCAAGGTTTGGGACGCGCTTAACGACCCCGAAAAGGTTGTTGTGGTGCAAACAGCGCCCGCCGTAAGGGCAAGTCTCGGCGAAAACTTCGGCTTCCCGCTCGGTACGCCTGTTGAAGGCAAGATGGCGACCGCGCTTCGTATGCTCGGCTTTAACAGCGTTTTCGACACCAACTTCGGCGCAGACTTAACAATTATGGAAGAAGCCACCGAATTATTGGAGCGTATTAAAGACGGGGGTGTCGGCTCGGCACTGCCTATGATTACGTCATGTTCGCCCGGTTGGGTTAGGTTCTGTGAAGCATATTATCCCGAACTGATTCCTAATTTGTCTTCATGCAAATCACCGCAGCAGATGACCGGAGCGATTATAAAAACCTACTGGGCGAAGAAGAACAACATCGCCCCCGAAAATATCGTCAGCGTTTCCGTTATGCCGTGCGTAGCCAAAAAATACGAGCTTGGTCGCCTTGACCAAAGCGGCGCGGGCAAGGGTATAAACGACGTGGATTACTCGATTTCCACCCGTGAACTCGCGAAAATGATTGAGAAAGCGGGAATCAGGTTCGCAGAGCTTCCCGATGGCGAATTCGACTCGCCGCTCGGAAAAGGTTCAGGTGCGGCTATAATTTTCGGCGCGACCGGCGGCGTTATGGAAGCCGCTCTAAGAACAGCCGTGTGGAAACTCACCGGAGAGTCGCCCGAATCCCCGATTGACTTCAAGGAAGTGCGGGGCGTTGAGGGCGTGAAGTTCGCAAGCTACAATGTAGCCGGCAGGGAGATTAAGGTAGCTGTTGCCTCGGGACTCGGCAATGCGCGTGAACTTTTGGATAAGGTGAAAAAAGGCGAAACCAAGGTTGATTTCATTGAAATTATGGCATGTCCGGGCGGTTGTGTTAACGGCGGCGGGCAAATCATCGCACCTTCCGAACTTCGCAACTTCACCGACATTCGTGCCGAACGCGCAAAAGCACTCTACAGCCTTGACGAAAGCAGGACAGCGCGCAAATCGCACGAAAGCCCCGATATAAAGCAGATTTACGCCGAATTTTTAGGCGAGCCGGGCGGGCATAAGGCGCACGAACTGTTGCACACAAGCCATCGGGCGAGTAATTTGAGCAAGTAAAACTGATGATTATTGAAATGTAATAAAAACCGCTTGTAGATAATCTATAAGCGGTTTTTATTACACTTGACAGATTTTTGAAATCATGATACAATAAAATAAGCATAACAGAATTCGTGAAGAATATATCAAGAGCATGAGAATTCAAACTTAAATACTGTAGGGGGCGGATTCCATATCCGTCCCTATGTAAAATGAGGAAGCTATGGCGGAACAAATAACATTGCTTTAATTTGCATAGATTTTAAGTAGTTGCGAAATATTAAAATTATAGGTGATTGCGAAAATAACGGTGCGCCGAGAGCGTCGCACCCTACAATTAATACTTTCACTCCTCGTTAGTGAAGAAAGGGCTTAATGAAAATATGAAGTTTTTAATTATTTCGGGAAACCCGAAAAAAGATGGCTTGTGCAGAGACATAACCGTCGAAATTGAGCGCGGCGCAAAAACGGGCGGCGCAGATGTTGAAATTGTTACAACCGAAAAAATCGCACGGTGTCACGTTTGCGGCGACGGCTGGGGAACCTGCCGCAATGAAAATGTCTGCGCTTTCGGAAGCGACGGCTTTGACGAGTTGCAGGAGAAAATCAAAGGCGCGGATTTGCTCTGTTTTATAACGCCGGTATACTGGGGAGAAGCCGCAGAAAGCTTGAAAGCGTTCATGGACAGATTTCGCCGCTGTGAATTCACAGTGTTCGGAAACGGCGAGGGCGCGCTTAAAGGCAAGCAGACGCTTCTTGTCGCTTCGCCGGGCGGTTCGGGGAACGCACTGCTGACCTGCTTACAGCAAATGGAGCGGTTTTGTCAGCATACGGGCGCTGTTATTTTCGACTACATAGGCGTTAACAGATGGAATCAAAGCTATAAGAAAGCCGCCGCTTACAACGCCGCGCTGTTAATGGCGAAAGGTATCAAAAACGGCGAAACCCTGTTATCCGTTTAATAAATGGATAACAGTATTAAACATACAGGAAATATAAAATGCTTGATGTAATTTTACCCGGAACAGGCGGTATGCTCCCGTCAGACACGCGCTGGCTTTCCTGTTGCTGGCTTGAAAGCCAGGGGAAAGCAGTGCTTATTGACTGCGGCGAAGGTACGCAAATCGCACTCAAAAAACAAAATCTGCGTCTGGGCAACGTTAATACGCTGTTGATTACGCACTTTCACGCTGACCACATCTCGGGTCTGCCCGGTTTATTGCTCTCGCTCGGCAATTACGGCAAAACCTCGCCGCTTTTGATTGCGGGACCGAAAGGGCTTGCGCGGGTTGTGAATTCACTGCTTATAATCGCGCCAAATCTGCCTTTTCCAATCGAGTTTAAAGAACTCGCCGACGGGAATTTTTTTGAGTTAGATAATATTAGAATTGATTCGCTCAGGCTCAGGCATGGTATGAATTGTTTGGGCTATAAACTAACTTTGTTCAGAAAGCCGGTGTTCAACCCCGAAAAAGCCGCCGCCCTCAACATTCCCGTTCACCTTTACAAGGTTTTACATGCGGGGAGGAACGCCGAGCATGACGGCAGAATCATAACGCCCTGCATGGTGCTTGACGGGGAACGCGCACCGATAAAAGTCGGCTATTATACAGACACGCGGGCGTTTGCCGAAATCGCGGATTTTGTAAAAGGCGCGGATTTATTAATCGCCGAGGGTATGCACGGCGACGAGGAAATTCGGGACAAGATTCACGAAAAGAAGCACTCGATGATTCGGGAAAGCGCGAAAATCGCCGCTCTTGCCGGCGTAAATAAGCTGTGGCTGACGCATTACAGCCCCGCCCTTGCGAACCCGCGGGAGTATCTCGGTGCGGCGCGTGAAGTATTCCCGAATACTAAAATGGGTTTTGACGGAATAAAGACAACTTTGCCGGATGCCGAGGTGGTTAAAAAATGAGATGTTATCAAAAAGAATTTAACGAGCGTGTCGCTTTTATACGCAAAACCGTGCAAAGCGCGGGCGCAAAAGGCGTCGCCTTCGGAAACAGCGGCGGCAAGGACTGTGTATTGGTCGGGATTTTATGCAAAGCCGCCTGCCCGAACACAATCGGCGTAATCATGCCGTGCGCTTCCAGGCGCAACTACAACGAGGATAAGGAACATGCGGAAATATTCGCGGAACGGTTCGGGATTGAAAATAAGCTTGTTGATTTAACGGACGCATGGAATTATATCGTTAATGAACTTGACCTCTCGAACGCCGTTCTCGGTTCCGCGCTTGCCGACCCTACTCACACAATACCCGCCAACATTGCGCCGCGCCTGCGTATGACCGCGCTGTATGCAATTGCGGCAAGCAGAAACCTTCTTGTCGCGGGAACGGGCAACCGCAGTGAACGGCATATGGGCTACTTCACAAAATGGGGCGACGGCGCGTATGATTTTAATCCGATTGCAGACCTCACGGCGAGCGAGGTATTTGAATTCCTGCGATTCCTGAACGCTCCCGATATAATTATAGAAAAAGCGCCGTCTGCGGGACTTTTCGACGGACAAACCGATGAGACGGAAATGGGAATTTCTTATAAAGAAATTGATGAATATCTGCTTCACGGCACGGCAACAGACGAGAAAAAGGCATTAATTGAACAATTTCATGAAAAAACAATGCATAAAAGAAAAATGCCGCCGACATATAATAAGGAGAGCTTATGAAACCTGCTCTGTTCGTAAAAGAACCCGCAACCGTAGAAGCGCAGCTTGCGAAGCTTGAACATCGCGGCTGTGTTATTGAGGACAGAACCTACGCCAAGCACATTCTCGAAAAAATAAATTACTACCGCCTTGTCAACTATTTCGCCGTATTTCTTGACAGCGGCGGAAGAGGCAAGCGTTACCGCGACGGAACAAGCTTCAATAAAGTTTTGAAGCTTTATGAATTCGACCGCCGCCTGCGCGGTCATCTGCTGATTTTTCTTGAGGAAATCGAGATTTTCATGCGGGCTGTCATCTCGAACTATCACGCACTGAAGTATGGCGCGCTCGGTTATATCAACGAATCGACCTTCTCGCCCGGCCGTAACCACAGCCGCTTTATTTCAAGAATCGAGCGCCTTGTCGAAACCAACACGGACCTCGGCTTCGTTTCGCACCACAACCGAAAGTACGCGGGCGCTTTCCCGCTTTGGGTAATGATGGAGCTGTTCAGCTTCGGTATGTTAAGCTACTTTTTCGCGGACATGCACAAGCAGGATAAAAAAGAAATTGCCGAAAAGCACATGGGGGGGCAGTTTTCGGCACGGCATATCGAATCATGGCTTGAAAGCCTCGCCGAACTTCGCAACCACTGCGCCCATTACAACCGCCTTTACGGCAACAAAATCGAGCCGGTTCCTAAGGTTCTCGAAAGTGCGAATTATAAGATGGACGGCAGTTTATTCAGCTTTATTTATATAATGAAACTGATTAACAGGTACGGCAGTGATATTACGCCGTTGCTCGGGGCGCTTATTGAGGAATACTCGGATGCGGTTGACTTGAAAGTGCTGGGGTTTCCGGAAAAATGGGAAGAAATTTTGACGTAATTTACCGCTTGACAAAACAACCTATGCGTGTTACAATGTATTACAGGGAGAGGGGGCTGTTTTTATGCCGCATGTTTCATTAAGAGTAACCGAAAAAGAAAAAACATGGATGGAAAGTTATGCTAAGTTATTAGGTATAACTTTATCCGATGCGATTAAAGGCGCTTTTTTTGAAAAATTAGAAGACGAATACGACCTCAGAACCATAGAAGAGTACGAAAAAGAAAAAGGGGATATGAAATATTATACCCACGATGAAATTAAAAAAATGTTAGGGCTTTAATTATGTATTCTGTAGTTTACTCTAAAAATGCCGCAAAAATGTTTCAAAAATTAGACCGTCGTACCGCCTTTATAATATACAATTGGATTGACAAAAATCTGAGAGATTGTGAAAACCCGCGTCTTCACGGTAAAGCTCTCGCGGGAAACAAAAAAGGCTACTGGCGGTACAGGGTCGGAGCTTACAGAATTATTGCGGAGATACAGGATAACACAATACGAATCGAAATTATTAACGTGGCTCACAGACGAGATGTTTACGAGGATTATTAGGTTGAGGAATACCGGTCAAGTTTAAACAAAACATAACCGAAACGGGGAAAACGTTGTTTTCATTCCATGTTGGTGAAGAAAGGACTTTATGAAAATAATATGAGCTTTTCAAATCTTCAATTTGCTGAATTAGAGCTTGTTCGGATGATTTGGTAAATTAAAATAAAAAAATGCTGTTTTTCGTACAAAAACGGCATTTTTTTCTTGTTTTTCACTTGAAACTCACGGTAATTTATGGTATACTATAATTAATATATGCTAAAGAAAGGTTATGAACAGTGAGCGAAGTATTAGATTTAGAAATAAAGGAACTCCCCGAAATAAAAGAGAAGGAAGAACTCTCACAGGTAACGAACGAATACGGTGCGAATGATATTCAGGTGCTTGAGGGATTAGAGGCGGTTCGGAAGCGTCCCGGTATGTATATAGGCTCGACGGGCCCGTCGGGTCTGCATCATCTTGTCTATGAAATCACCGACAACGCCGTTGACGAAGCTTTAGCCGGCTACTGTGATGAAATAGACGTGAAAATTCTTCCCGATAACATAATTGAAATCACCGACAACGGGCGCGGCATACCCACGGGGATTCACCCGACTGAGGGGGTTTCCGCGGCTACCGTGGTTTATACGGTTCTGCACGCCGGCGGAAAATTCGGCGGCGGCAGCTATAAAGTTGCGGGCGGCTTGCACGGCGTCGGCGCTTCTGTGGTAAACGCGCTTTCCGAGTGGCTGGAGCTTCGCATATGCGATGGTGAGAACATACACTTCCAGCGGTTCGAGCGCGGGAATTACTCCGAAATCATGAAAATCACAGATACCTGCAAGAAAGGCGAAACATGGACAAGCGTACGCTTTTTGGCAGATGCGGAAATTTTCGCAACCCTTGATTATGAATACATTACAATTTCCGAGCGTATGCGCGAGCAGGCGTTCCTGAACGGCGGACTTAAAATCAATGTAACCGACTTACGCGACGAAGACGACATAAAAGGCGACTCGTTCCGCTACGAGGGCGGTATTGTAAGCTACGTAAAGTGGCTTCAAAAGAAGCGCGGCGCGGAAGTTCTGCACGAAGATATAGTTTATATTAACGGCGTGATTGACGATATAACGGTCGAGGTTGCCTTTCAGTATAACACGGATTTTAACAGCGAGGCGGTGCGCTCTTTCGCGAATAATATTCACACGGTCGAGGGCGGTACGCACGAAGCAAGCTTCAGACGGGCTTTGAACAAGGTCGTAAACGATTTTGTCTTAGCGCACTTGAAAGAAACCGCACCTAAGCGTAAGACCGCCAAGTCCAAAAAGGACGAGGGCGAGAAAGAGTTCACGTCTATTTCGGGCGAAGCGATTCGCGAGGCGATTAACGCCGTAGTCAGCGTAAAGCTACCCGAATGTGAGTTCGAGGGGCAGACAAAATCTAAACTCGGCAACCCCGAAGTCGGGCCCGTTGTTTACAGAATCGTCGCTGAAAAGCTGACATATTATTTCGAGGAACACCCCGAAACCGTTGCTATTATCGTACAAAAGTCCATAAACTCACAAGCGGCGCGTGACGCGGCGCGCAAGGCTATGGAAGCCAAGCGCAAGTCGGCAATAGACGGCGCGGGGCTTCCGGGGAAATTAGCCGACTGCTACAACAAAGACCCCGACAAAACCGAAGTCTACATCGTCGAGGGCGACAGCGCGGGCGGTTCGGCAAAGCAGGGAAGAAACAGCGAATTTCAAGCAATTCTGCCGCTTTGGGGTAAGATGCTTAACGTTGAAAAGGCGCGTATTGACAAAGTTTACGGAAATGAAAAGCTTCTGCCCGTAGTAAAGGCGCTCGGAACAGGACTCGGCGAAGAATTCGACCTGACCAAGTTGCGTTACGGGCGCGTAGTAATAATGGCGGACGCGGATGTTGACGGTTCGCACATTCGGACGTTGCTGTTGACTTTCTTCTTCAGGTTTATGAAGCCGTTAGTTGAGCAGGGACATGTTTATATAGCGCAACCGCCGCTTTTCAAGGTTTATCGCGGCAAGCAGATTCGCTACGCCTACACCAACGAAGAACGCGACGCTTTCATCGCGGAGCTTGCAGGCGACAACGGCGTAAAAGTCGATGTACAGCGTTACAAGGGTTTAGGTGAAATGAACCCCGACCAGCTTTGGGAAACCACAATGGACCCCGCGACGCGCACTATGGTTAAGGTTGAACTGGAGGATGCGGCGGTTGCCGATGAAGTATTCTCGATTCTCATGGGCGATAAGGTTGAACCAAGGCGGGAATTCATAGAGAAGAACGCGAGATACGTGACGAATCTTGACGTTTAATAAAAATTTCCTCAAATAATCTTTTATAATGCAGAGAACGCGCAATGTGCGCTTCTGTAATAAACCCAAGGAGCAAAAATGACCCAAATAAACTACACAAACACTATCCCTGAAATAAAATGCGCCTACTCTCTTTTCCGGCGCAAATACGTAATTCCGCGCATGATTCCGGTTACGGTTCTGTTCCTGATTACCCTTGTGTTCGGGGTTGATTTTATAGTTAAAGACCCGTCCGGCTTTGCCGGTTATATCCTTGCCGCGCTCAGTGCGGGTATGTTAATTTCGCTGTTTATGCGCCCTTTCACAATGCAGAGTAAGTTAATCAACGCTATCGAAGCCCTCGGCAGTTACGAAAAATATACCGCCCGTTTTTATGATGACAGAATTGAGGTAGAAACCGAGATTATCCCGCTTTCTAAAGATGCGGAAACCGAAATAGTGGCAGTTTCGGGCAACAGTATCAGCAAGGTTGAGAACCCCGAAATCCTCGAATCTATTGAAAAAGATGAAACGCCTTTAGTCCCGTCGGTACAGTATGAAACTTCTGTAATCGGGCTTACGACCGAAATGTTGTTCTCGGTTGAAAACAGTGAAATGTTCTGTCTTTTTGTAAATAAGGCTTTAATTTATATTTTTCCTAAGCGCTGTCTTACAGACGAGCAAAACGAAGCAGTGAGAAGTTATTTTAAAGATAAAGCGATTTAACGGCAGGTTACTTAATTTAAAGCGATATTGTTTGAGCAAATGTGCCGGAAGGCGATGAAATTATAACGGAATTTAAAATTAGGAGTCTTTTTTAATGGAATTAAAGTTAATGCACCCGAATGAAAAAATCAAGTTAATAGATATAGAAAAGGAAATGCGGCGTTCGTTTTTGGATTATTCAATGTCGGTAATCGTAGCGCGCGCCCTGCCCGACGTCCGCGATGGCTTAAAGCCTGTTCACAGGCGGATTCTGTACTCGCAGTTCAAAGAGGGCTTAACCCACGACAAGCCTTATCGTAAGTGTGCCGCGACCGCCGGTGCGGTTTTACGCGACTTCCATCCGCACGGCGACCAAAGCGTTTATGATTCCTTAGTGCGAATGGCGCAGGATTTTTCCATGCGGTATCCGCTTATTGACGGTCACGGGAACTTCGGCTCAATTGACGGCGACCCCGCGGCACATATGAGGTACACAGAAGCGCGGCTGGCGCGTATTTCTGAGGAAATGCTCCGCGATATTAATAAAGAAACCGTGAACTTTGTACCTACTTACGATGATTTTACTGTTGAGCCGAGTGTATTGCCCTGCCGCTTCCCGAACCTGCTGCTTAACGGCTCTACGGGGATTGCCGTCGGCATGGCTACCAACATTCCGCCGCATAATCTCATTGAAGTTGCAGACGCGATTCAATTATTGATTGACAACCCCGACGCAGGCCCCGAAACGATTATGTCGGTAATTAAAGGGCCCGACTTCCCGACGGGCGGTATAATTATGGGTCACGCGGGTATTCGCTCGGCGTACTATACCGGCAGAGGGAAGATTACCCTGCGCGGCAGAGCGGAAATTCAGGATGACGGAAAAAACGAGCGCATTTTAATTACCGAGATTCCTTATATGGTAAACAAGTCGCGGTTACTCGAAAACATCGGAAACCTCATGCGCGACAAAAAAATTGAGGGCATTTCGGCTATGCGGGACGAATCCGACCGCAAGGGCATGAAAATCGTGATTGAACTTAGCCGCGGCGCAAACGCAAACGTAGTGCTTAACAAGCTTTATTCGTTCACGCAATTGCAGGATACTGTCGGCGTAATTATGCTTGCGCTCGTAGACGGCGTACCGCGTATATTAACGCTGAAACAGATGTTAGAACATTATTTGGCTTTTCAGGAGGACGTTGTAACCCGCCGCGCTCAATATGATTTAAAGAAAGCGGAAGCACGCGCTCATATTCTTGAGGGGTTTGTAATTGTCGTTGACAACATAGACGAGGTTATAAGCATTATCCGTTCTTCGGACGACCCGGCTCACGCGAAATCACGCCTGATTGAACGGTTCGGCATTACTGAAATTCAAGCGGAAGCAATCGCTCAAATGCGTATTATTCAGCTTACGAAGCTTGGGCGGATTGATATTGAGGAAGAGCTTGCGGCTCTTAACGCCAGAATCGGCGAGCTTGCCGCTATTCTGAGCGACCGGAATAAAATACTCGCGATTATATCCGAGGAGCTGTCGGCTGTCGTAAAGCGTTACGGTGACGAACGCCGCACAAGCATTGAAGCTGTGAGCGGCGAGGTTGACATTGAGGACTTGATTCCCGTTGAGGAATGTGTCTTAACTTACACTAATAAAGGCTATATTAAACGTCAGCTGACCGAGGTTTATAACCTGCAAAAGCGGGGCGGCAAGGGCGTTTCCGGTATGAAGCAGAGGGAAGAAGACTTTGTTGAAAACATCTTTATTTCCTCCACGCATGATAATGTACTTTTTGTTACGAACTTCGGAAACATGTACAAGCTGAAATGCTACGAAATTCCCGAAGGTTCAAGGCAGAGCAGGGGTACGAATATAGTAAATCTGCTCAGCTTAGGCGAGGGCGAACGGCTTGCCGCTATGATGAAAACTTCGGACTTCGCCGAAAATAAGTACTTCGTCTGCGTGACAAGGCAGGGGCTTATTAAGAGAACCGCGCTCAGCAATTATAAAAATGTACGCAAAAACGGACTGCGGGCGATTACGCTCAATGACGGCGACGAGATTGCGGCGGCACACTTAACGGAAGGCGACAGCTCGGTGCTGATTTCAACGGCACAGGGCATGGCGATTCACTTTGAGGAAAGCCGGGTGCGTCAAATGGGCAGAACGGCGCGCGGAGTGCGCTCAATCCGGCTCCGCGAGGGTGATTATGTCGTGGGCGCGGCAAAGGTTTATGACGGGAATTGCACAATTCTGACCGTAACCGAGCGCGGCATGGGCAGACGCGCTGAGATTTCTTCTTACCGCAAGCAGAACCGCGGCGGAAAAGGGCTGATGAATTACCGCACCACGCCGGAACGCGGCTTGGTCTGCGGAATCCGCTCGCTGTACGAGGACGACGATGTTATTTTAATCAACGATGAAGGTATAATTATCAGAATCCGCGCAAATGACCTGCGGGTTATGGGTAGGTATGCGTGTGGTGTGCGGGTTATGCGGCTCGGCGAAAACAGCCGTGTAGTGACGTTCACGCGAACCGAACACGATGAAGGCGAGCAATTTGAAGAAGTGGAAGCCGTTGAAACGAGCGGTGATGATGAAGCGGAAGCGGCGGCTTTGGAAGCCGCGGAAACAGACGAAGCAGAAGACGATGAAGCTGATGAATAAAACATAATTTTATACCCAATTAAAAAACAAGGGGCCGCCTCTTGTTTTTTTAGTTAATTTCTGAGACGGGGGAAGTAAAAATAAACTACGATGTAATTGTAATCGGCGCCGGTCATGCAGGGTGCGAAGCCGCACTCGCATCGGCGAGGCTTGGAATGAGAACGGCTGTATTCTGCCTTTCGCTTGATACAATAGCGAATTTACCATGCAATCCGAGTATCGGCGGTTCGGCGAAAGGTCAGCTCGTGTCCGAAATCGATGCGCTCGGCGGGGAGATGGGGCGGGCGGCAGACGCATGTCTTATTCAATCGCGGACTTTGAATAAAGGCAAGGGTGCGGCGGTTCACGCGCTCAGAGCGCAGTGTGACAGGACACAGTATCACCTGTATATGAAGCAGTGCGTTGAAGCGCAGCCGAGGCTTGAAATAAAGCAGGATGAAGTCAGGGAAATTACAATAGAACAGGGCGCAGTCAGGGGTGTTGTTACGCGGCTCGGTCTTTTTTACGAGGCGGGAGCGGTGATTATAGCTTCGGGGACGTATCTTGACGCGCAAGTTCATATAGGCGAAGCTTCTTTTTCGAGCGGGGCGGACGGAGTTCTGCCGGCAATCGGATTAGGTGCGTCGCTTGAAGCGGCGGGAATTAAGCTAAGACGGTTCAAGACAGGAACGCCTGCCCGTATAAACCGCCGCTCAATTGATTTTTCCGTCATGCAGGAGCAGGGCGGCGATGAAACCATAACGCCGTTTTCCTTTGATTTCGGCGGTAATTTACAGAATCAGGTTATGTGCCATATTACTTACAGCAACGAGAGAACGCATGAAATTATCCGCGAAAACCTGCACCGCTCGCCTATGTACAGCGGCAGAATTTACGGACGCGGCCCGCGTTATTGCCCGAGTATTGAGGACAAAGTTGTTCGTTTCGCCGATAAAGACCGGCATCAGATTTTCATTGAGCCGATGGGACTCAAAACTGATGAGTTTTATTTGCAGGGGCTCTCGTCAAGCTTACCCGTGGAGGTACAGGAGAAGTTCATTCAGACAGTCGCCGGGCTTGAAAATGCGGAAATTATGCGCCACGCTTATGCAATCGAGTATGACTGCTGTGACCCTTTAGAATTGTATGCGACATTGGAATTCAAGCGAATCGGCGGACTTTTTTCGGCGGGGCAGTTTAATTCAACATCAGGGTATGAGGAGGCGGCGGGGCAGGGGCTTGTTGCGGGAGTTAACGCGGCAAGGAAGTGTCAGGGGCAGGAGTTGTATATTTTGCCGCGCTCGTCTTCGTATATCGGTACACTGATTGACGATTTGGTGACAAAGGGCTGTGACGAGCCTTACCGAATGATGACATCGCGTTCCGAATACCGCTTGCTTTTACGGCAGGACAACGCGCCGGAGAGGTTGGCGAAAATTGGCTTTCAGCTTGGTTTGCTCGGCAAAGAGCGTTATGAAATGTTTCTTGATTCAAACGCGAAGGTTCAGGGCGAAATTAAGCGGTTAAAAAAAACCACAGCAAAACCAACCGCACACTTAAACGAAATCCTCGAAGCGCGCAGAACAACGTCTGTTTCGAGCGGCGTAAAACTTGCGGACTTGTTAAGACGACCGCAGATTTGTTATGGCGACTTAGCTGAAGCAGGGTTCGGCAATGATGAATTATCGCCGCAATTAAAAGCGAAAGCCGAAATCGAAGTAAAGTATGAGGGGTATGTGCGGCTCCAGTTAGAGCAGATTCAAAAAGCGCAGGGGTTGGAAAAAAAGAAGCTATCGGCAGATATTGATTATAAGGCGATTAAGGGACTAAGCATTGAGGCGGCGGAAAAGCTGAACCTGCATAAACCGCTGAATATCGGTCAGGCGAGCAGAATTTCAGGGGTTAATCCGGCAGACGTAGCGGTTCTTTTGATTTGGCTGACCACAAGAAAATAACACTCCTTGTTGGTGAAGAAAGGACTTTATGAAAACAAGTTTTAAACAAAATACAACCGAAACGGGGAAAGCGTCGTTTTTGCTCCTTGTTGGTGAAGAAAGAGCTTTATGAAAACAAGTTTTAAACAAAATACAACCGAAACGGGGAAAGCGTCGTTTTTGCTCCTTGTTGGTGAAGAAAGGACTTTATGAAAACATGGTTGAATTTACCGTGGCGCAAAAGGTCTTGTTGGACAAAATGAGCGATTTTATGCTTGAATATAATAAAAAAGTTAATCTGACCGCTATCACGGAACCGGCGCAGATTTGGGAGAAGCATTATACAGACAGTGCTTTTCCGCTCGAATTGGCAGATGTTCCATGTGGAACATCTGTTATTGACGTTGGAACAGGCGCGGGTTTCCCCGGAGTTATTTGGAAAATATACCGCCCTGATTTGAACCTGACTTTACTCGACAGTCTGCGGAAGAGGGTATATTATCTGGGGCTTTTGCGGGAGCGGCTCGACTTGGAATACTCGGCTATTCACGCAAGAAGTGAGGAGTTTGCGCTAAAGCCCGATTACCGCGAAAGTTTCGGCGTTGCGGTTTCCCGCGCTGTTGCAAAGCTGCCTGCGCTTTGTGAGTTTTGCCTGCCTTTAGTAAAAACAGGCGGACTTATGCTTGCGATGAAAGGCGCGGAAGTTGAAGGCGCCGATGCGGCGTTAAAAATTCTTGGCGGTGAAATCGAGGAAATCAAAAGCTATAGGCTTCCATCGGGCGCTCAAAGGAACCTTATAATTATAAGAAAAATCAGGAACACACCAAAAGAATTTCCTCGTCAGAGAGTAAATATATCTAATACCGAAATCCAATAAACGAGCTTGTTGCAGATTAAATATAATGAAAGTTTTTATCGCGCATTTCCTTATTTATCGCCTTAATTCACGTTTGTTTTTCCTCTTTATTGTCAATCTCTCTGCTATTTTGTCAAATAAGAACACATTTACTACTAACGAGCCGATATTTTCCTATGGAAATCCCGGCTCGTTTTTGTTATCATATATGTAGGGGGAAATATTCCTCCCGGTCACAAAATAGAGGAATAATAAGGTTGAAACAAAACATAACCGAAACGGGGAAAACGTCGTTTTCATTCCCCGTTGGTGAAGAAAGGACTTTATGAAAATAATATGGCAATAAAACCACTCTTTCAAAAACACAACCCTGTTGAAAATCCTGTAAACCGCGTTGTTGAAATCCCGGTTGCCGCAATCTGCCCAAACCCCGCACAACCCCGTATGATTTTCGATGATTACGAGCTTTCGCAACTTGCCGTCAGTATCAGACAGAACGGCATGTTGCAACCGATAACGGTTCGGCGGCTTGACGGTGCGGGTTATGAACTTGTTTCGGGCGAGCGCCGTCTTCGCGCCGCCAAGCTTATCAACATGGAGCATGTCCCCTGTATAGTTATAAATACCGACAATGAAGGCTCTGCTATTTTTGCCGTACTCGAAAATATCCAGCGCGCCGACCTCAACTACATTGAGGAAGCCCTCGCTATAAAAAGCCTCATTGACCACTTCGGCATAACGCAGGAGGACTGCGCCGCACGGCTCGGTATAGCGCAATCCACGGTCGCCAATAAGCTAAGGCTTCTTAGACTTACCGATGAGGAAAAAACTCTTGCTCTGCGCTTCCGCCTTAATGAAAGACAAGCCCGCGCACTCCTGAAGCTTCCTCACGAAAAGCGCATTTCGGCTATTGAGAAAATAGGCTCACAACAGCTAAACACCATGCAAACCGATAAACTCATCTGCGATATGCTCGGCGAAAAGCCGGTCGAGAGAAAAAAGCACGTCTGGGCTTTTAAGCAGGTCGGGCTTTATATCAACACCTTCAACAAAACTATCGAGTCAATGAAAAATGCAGGAATCGATTGCGTCGCCACCAAAAATCGCACCGACGATTTCATGGAATATATCGTAAAAATCCCCCTCAAATAAATCTATTGCTTCAGATGGAGCGACCGCCCGAAAGGGCGGTATTTTTTTCTATATATTGTGTTCCACGTGGAACATCGTACAAGGCTATCAATATATTGTGTTCTACGTGGAACATATGCGCATTTGCTATGTGGCGCATTTACCGAACAAGCGTTTTTGATTTTCATGTTTTTCGTCAACTTTTACACTTTCATTTTTCCCTTTTCTGTGTTATAATTTCATTATAAAGCAAAAAATGTAAGGATTCTTTATAATTATGGGAACAATAACAGCAATTGTAAATCAAAAAGGCGGCGTAGCTAAGACTACCACCGCAATTAATCTCTCTGCTTCTCTCGGCAAGCTCGGTAAAAAAGTTCTGCTTGTTGACCTTGACGCGCAGGGAAATGCTACCACGGGCTTTGGGGTTGCAAAACGCGAACTTGAGTATACGACTTATGAGGTTTTGATGGGGGAAGTCCGCCCTCTTGAAGCTGTTATAACCACAGCTTTCAAGAATGTTGATATAATCCCCGCAACCCAGCTCCTTGCCGAAGCCGAGGTGCGGCTTTTACAGTTCGAGAGCAAGACGCTTCAGTTGCGTAAAGCGCTTATGCAAATTAAAGACAGTTATGATTTTATTATTATCGACTGCCTGCCGTCGCTCGGCGTACTTGCGCTCAACGGCATTTCTGCCTGTGACAGCTTAATTATCCCTATGCAGTGCGAACCGTACAGCCTTGAGGGCGTGGCGGAACTGCTCGCCACCGTTAAGCGCGTAAAAAATTCAACTAACCGTTATGTAAAAGTTCTCGGCATAGTTTTCACCATGCTTGACAAGCGGCTCATGGTCAGCCGTGACGTCATGAATAATATCAGAAATAAATTCCCGGAGGAATTGATTTTCAACACCGAAATTCCGCGCACTGTCCGAATTGCGGAAGCCCCGAGTCACGGTGAACCTATCATTTACTACGACAGTTCATCAAAAGGCGCGACGGCTTATAACAAGCTTGCCAAAGAGTTTTTAACGAAAATACAACAAAACAGCATTTAATAGGTAGTTGCTAAATTCATTTTCTTTTTTTATTGCCACAATTTGTAGGGCGTGACACCCTCGGCACGCCGTTATTTTCGTATTTCGCAATTGTTTAATTAAAATATAAAACGAAAGGTTCTTTAATATTATGGCTAAAAAATCCGGTCTTGGTAATGTTTTGGACAGCATTTTTGATGATAACTTCTTTTCCGGCGATGATGCCGCAGGGAAAAACATAACCACACTCAAAATAGGCGAGGTTGAACCTAACAGAAGCCAGCCGCGTAAGCATTTCGATAATGAAAAACTTACTTCTCTTGCCGATTCCATAACTGTTCACGGTATAATTCAGCCCATCACCGTGCGCCCTTATGAAGGTTCATATCAAATCGTTGCCGGTGAGCGGCGCTGGCGCGCTGCCCGAATGGCAGGACTTACCGAAGTTCCCGTGCTTATTGTAGAGCTTGACGATTCCGAAACTATGCAAATCGCTCTTATTGAGAACCTTCAGCGCGAGGACTTAAACCCGCTTGAAGAAGCGGGCGGCTACAGCGAACTTATAGAAAAATTCAATATGAAGCAGGAAGACGTCGCAAAGAAAGTTGGCAAAGCCCGTTCTTCAATTACCAACTCGCTTCGCCTGCTCACTCTCCCTGATTCAATCAAGGAACTTGTAAAAAATAATGAACTTTCTAAAGGGCATTGTAAGGTTTTACTCGGTTTAAGCGACACGCTTCAAATGATTCAGTTAGCCGATAAAACCGTAAACAGCGGGCTTTCGGTTCACGCACTCGAAAAACTTATAAAATCGCAAACAACACAAAGCAAACAGGAGCCTTCATACAAGAAAAAGCCGCTCTACGCCGAAGCCGAGGTCGCCCTTAAAAATTCTATCGGCAAGACTGTCCGTATTAACGAAGGTAAAAACAATAAAGTTACAATCGAAATCGATGTCTACTCCGAAGATGAGGTTATGGATATTGTAAACCGCCTCTCTGACAGGTTTTATATGTAGTAGTAATCCGTGCAAAGAAAGGAAAATTTATGCTTGACATAAAGTTTTTAAGAGAAAATCAATCTCTTGTTGAAAATAATATAAAAAAGAAATTTCAGGATGATAAGCTTCCTCTTGTCAGGGAAGTTGTTGATTTAGATATAGCTTACAGAGGTATGCTTGAAGAACTCGAAATTATGCGTGCAAGTGTCAATAAAACATCTAAAGAAATCGGCGCTTTAATGTTTCAGGGGAAAAAAGATGAAGCCGAGCTTGCAAAAACTCAGGTTTCAAACCTTAAAAAAGCTATTCCCGAAGCAGAAAAGAAAGTCGATGAATTAAAGGTAAAAATCCGCGAAATTATGCTCAAAATCCCGCAAATAATCGCTGATGACGTCCCTGTCGGAAAAGACGACGGCGAAAATGTTGAAGTCGCCCGTTTCGGAAACTGCGTTAAGAAAGATTTCGATATTCCCTATCACGTTGAACTTATGGAACGCTTCAACGGGTTAGACATTGACAGCGCGAGAAAAACCAGCGGCGCAGGTTTCTACTACCTTAAAGGCGATGTTGCGCGGATTCACTCGGCTATTCTCAGTTATGCGCGTGATTTTATGATTGACAAAGGCTTTGAGTATTACGTGCCTCCGATTATGATTAGAAGCCATGTTGTTTCGGGCGTTATGAGCTTCGCCGAAATGGACGGCATGATGTACAAAATCGAGGGTGAAGACCTTTTTCTTATAGGCACTTCTGAACACAGCATGGTCGGAAAGTTCGCCGATGAAATCATCTCCGAGGAAGATTTACCTCACGCTCTTACGAGTTATTCGCCCTGCTTCCGCAAGGAAGTAGGCGCTCATGGTATAGAAGAACGCGGCGTTTACAGGATTCATCAGTTTGAAAAGCAGGAAATGATTATAATTTGCAAGCCGGAAGACAGCCCCGAATGGTTTGGCAGGCTTTGGAAAAATACTGTTAACTTCTTCCTTTCGCTTGATGTTCCTGTACGCGCTTTAGAATGCTGTTCCGGTGACTTAGCTGATTTAAAGGTAAAAAGTATTGATGTTGAAGCATGGTCTCCCCGCCTTGAAAAGTTTTTTGAGGTCGGTTCCTGCTCTTCTCTTGGTGACGCACAGGCTCGCCGCCTTGGAATCCGCGTCCGTCCTTCTGACAACAACGCGCAAAAATATTTCGCGCATACCCTCAATAACACCGTTATTGCCCCTCCCCGCGCTTTGATTTACTTCTTCGAGAATAATCTTAATGACGACGGAAGCGTCAGTATTCCCGAGCCGCTTCGCCCGTATCTCGGCGGAAAAGATAAAATTTTACCAAAAAGCTAATACCTATCCGATATTTATAGCTTTTTTATATCGGGGAAACCACAAAACCAAAACGCACACCGTTTAATTCGGCGTGCGTTTTTTATTTTCACAGTCATTTAAATGTACAATTTTACTTTCATAAAATGCTTTCTTCACCGGAGAGGAATGAAAACGACATTTCCCCGTTTCAGTTGTATTTTATTTCAGTCTCACCGGCACCACCACAAACAACACATCATTATCACCTTCGGCTGACGGCACTATTTTTATAGGCGCAAGTTCTGTCAAAAACTCTAATTTTACTTCATCACAGTTTGAATTTCTGAGTGCGTCAATCATAAAGCGCGGATTAAATGCAATACAGAAGCTTTTCTTTTCTTCCGAATTCATATTTTCTCTTATATTTCCTCTTATTATCCCTATTTCTTCATCGAATTCACCAACACCTGTCTTACACGACAAATAAATACATCTGTCCTCATCATTTATTTCACACATAACAGGACTTTTGAAACGCTCATTAATAAATAACAGAGAGCGTTCTAATGAATCTATAAATTCACGTGTATTTACTATTAATTCCCTGTTTGACTGCGACTCGACAAGCTTTTTATATTCTACAAATTTTCCGTCTAAAAGGCGTGAAAATATTGCGTATTTTTCTTTTGAAAAACAGATTTGATTTCTGTCTACTACTATGTCAACATCACCGTCCTCGTCACTTAGATTCCTCGTCAGTTCAACCACAGTTTTTTCCGATACAATGAAACCCATATCATTAAATTCAAGAGGTTCTTTCCTTAGCGCGAGCCGTACAGCATCACTTGCCACTATGTAAAGCATATTATTTTCAATATCAAACCTTGCGCCCATAAGCGCCGGATTTATGTCTTTACGTGCAATTGCGTGGTCTATTTGAGACAGCATATTTTTCAGCGTCTTTTCTTTCATCGTAAAGCTTACATTTTTATTAAGTTCAATAATATTCGGAAAATTTTCACCCTTAGTCCCCTGTATGTTAAGCTTAATTTTTCCTAAAGAAACGCTGACTTTTTCACTTTCCTTTACTTCAACCAAAATTTTTGAATTATCCGGCATCTTTCTTATCATATCGGAAAAAAGCCGAGATTCTACAATTATCTCGCCATCTGTTTCGCCCTCTACATTTATATTGACCCTTATCCCTGTTTCAAGGTCGTAGCCCGTAACTGTAAGATTATTGCCTTTCAGGTTAAGCAGGACCCCGTCAAGCGCGCTAAATGCCGTCTTTACTGCACATGCTTTAGATGCGCTTATTACTGCTTCTGCAAGTGTACTTTTGTCAGCGTAAAATTTCATTTTTATTTCCTTTCTTTGATGTACTTAGATTTAAAAGTATTTTCCTTATTATATTTAAAATAATAAATATAATAATATATAGTTTATATTAGTAGTCTTAGTAGTTCTCAAAAGTTGAAAACAGGTAAAAATGCAGACAGGCATTTATTATTTATTCAACAGTTCTAAGTTTAAAAAATAGTTGAAATGTTTAATAAAACTAAGATTAAACTTTTAAGTAACTTCTTAACAGTTGAAAACTAAAAATATGTTTAAAACTAAGTTATGCTTCCCATATTTTTTATAATGTCTTCAATAGATGCCCTGTAAGAATTATCTTTCTTAATTACTTTTTTAACTTTGTTTATAGCATAAACTATTGTCGAATGGTCGCGACCGCCAAACTCCTGTCCTATTGCAGAATAGCTTAGTCCGGTTATCTTATGAATTACGTAAATAGCTACCTGCCGCGCCGTTGAAATCTGCGCAGAGCGGCTTTGTGAGCGAATTTCATCATTAGTAACATTATAAATACCCGCAACTTCGTTAATAATCTTTTCAACAGTAACGGGAACCGGTTGCTGGTCAGTAAGAACATCGCGGATTACATTCTGCGCCATAATAATGGTAGGCGGGAATTCGGTAACAAGCTTCAATGCGTTCATTTTAAGAATCGCACCCTCAAGCTGACGAATATTATTTTTAAGTTTGTCTGCCATATATTCCATGACATTCGACGGAATTTCAAGATTTAAAAGTTCTGCTTTGCGTTTGATTATGGCAAGGCGGGTTTCAAACTCAGGAATAGAAATATCCGCCAAAAGTCCCCACTCAAAACGTGTGCGAAGGCGGCTTTCTATATTTACTATTTCTTTAGGCGGTCTGTCCGATGTAAATATAACCTGTCTGTGCTTGCTGTGAAGCTCGTTAAAAGTATGAAACAGCTCGGTTTGCGATTCTTTCTTACCTGCAAAGAACTGCACATCGTCAACCAAAAGCACATCGACCGAGCGGTATTTTCTTCTGAAAGCGTCGGCTGTATAATATTTTACCGAATCTACGTATTCGTTTACAAAGGTTTCAGCGTGAACAAAGATTATATTAAGTTCCGGGCGATTTTTTGAAAGTTCCTGACTTACTGCTGAAAGCAGGTGAGTCTTGCCGAGGCCGGGTTCGCTGTATATGTAAAGCGGATTGTAAACCGCATCGCCGCCCTGCGCCGCTGCCTTACACGCGGAATAAGCAAGCTTGTTGCTTTCGCCTACAATAAAAGTGTCAAAAGTATGCTGATATATACTTCCCGTAACCGCTTCCTCAAGCTTGTTGACCATAATTTCATCGTCCTGAAGTTCGGTAATCGGCCCGTCAAGTTTAATTTTCTGTTCGGGGGTTATATCGTCCTCGGACAAAAACTCCACTTCAACAGGAAAACCTAAAACATCCCTGAAATGTTTCTCAAATAAAATAGTGTAATTCTCCGCGACAATCTGCCGCCCGTACGGCGACTTGACGTAAAGAATAACCTTGTTATTATTCATTTTAAGCGGCTGAATAGGGTCAATCCACAGCTTCATTGCTGTTTCGGTTAAGTCAAGCTTTTGCTTGACTGTTTCGTAAAGGTCTGCGAAAGAATTCATTTACTTCTAAACACCTCTTTAAAATGGTGGTAAACCTCGCGTCCTCTTTTCTGACCGAAGCGCTTTACCGTATTTATATATAAATCGTGTGAGTTTTTCGCGCCGGAAATCAGCGCGTTTGCAATTTCGGTTTCTTCGTCTGTGGGTACGAATACAGGTGGCGGCGGTTCCATTGTTTCGTCTTGCGTTGATGTGCTGTCATCAGGAGGAGGGTTGTCCGCTTTTACAGCAGACTTCGCTAATTTTTCAAGTGTAGTCAGGCTTTTGTCCTTTTGTTTTTTCTGGGCTTCCGTCCACTGCAAAAGTGTGCGGATATTACTGAAACGCCTGATATTCGGCTCTACGCCGATATAGCCGCAATCCCAAAAGTCAACGATGAAATCATAGCCGTTGTCCTTGCTGATAATATAAAATTCGGCATCCGGGTCTTTGCGTATACGGAAGCCGAGGTAGCACGAAAGCTGAAAATCCAGCGCATTCTTTCCGCCGCGCTTGATTTTATAGTAACTAAGCTTCGATTTGCAAAACATCAGCTTATGCAGAATGTCAAATGTAATCGAATCGGCGTTGTTACTGTAAAAAATTACAACCTCGTCCATTTCGGTAAGGTGGTCAACGCCCGTCATTCCTTCCGAATGTACGTTCTCGAAATCAATCAGAAATACTCTCATAATTTTTCTTGTCGGGCGGCATTTGCCGCCGCTACATTTTTGCTCCTTTTAGTTGTCGTGTATGGTTCTGTTTTCCGCAATCGCGCTTCTTAAAATCCGAATACGTGTGCGGTCGCCGCCTGTTTCAATCAGCACGGTATCGTCCTTAATGCTAAGAACCCGCCCGATTATACCGCCGGAGGTCACTATTTCATCGGCAATTTGCAGGGTTTCGCGCATTTCTTTTGTCTTTTTGGAGCGCTTGCGTTCAGGCCGAATCAGCAATAAATAGAAAACACCCACCAAAGCAATAAGCGGGAAAAAAGCTCCGAGCATGTCAAAAGCCCCGAGACTGCCGCCGGCACTGCCGTCAGCGGGCGCGGGCGCAAGGAGAAGCGCATAATTCAAATAGCTTATAAAATTCATTTAGTTCTGTCCTTTCGTTTGTCGCGGGCGGATTTTCATATCCGCCCCAATTTTCATTATACCATTATATATATAATATTTCAAGAGCTGTTTAAAATTTTCAGCGAATTGCACTGAAAATGCTCGAATGATTAGCGGATTATGAAGCTTTCAACCCCCAAATCCCCGAATGTTCGCAGAATTTCCGATATTTCGCGGTCGGTAAGATTCTCGCGGTTCAGCTTTGGAGTGACAGAAAAACCGCCCGTTTGATTTACCGCCTGCTTATATAATACATCAATAAGGCTCGAAATATCATTCGGCAGAACAAAAGAACTGCTCTCCCCGGTTTTATATTCCGTACCGAAGTCGTCCCTGCTGTAAACTAAGAGCAGCTCAAGTTCGGGTAAATCCCGTCTGCCCCGAAGCAGTTCGGCAGTATTGCTGAAGCCTGCGTAATTCTCCACTACATCTTTAAGGCTCATCTCCAAAATAAGGCGGGCATCGCCTGCGCTTTCAGATAACGCTTTCACGAATCCAACAAGCCCCTCAAAGCGTGTCGCGGCGGCTGTGAATTCAGGCGCAAGCACACCTAAGTCAAAACCACGGAAAAACGGGAAAATCGTGTTGGCTAATATAATGTCTGTGAACCCCGCATTTGAAAGTTCCCTGATTATGAATGCGTTATAGTCTCGTGTGCCTTGCAGAAAGGGGTTTGCCCAAAACTTTCCGCCGTTTTCAATGCGGTCATCTGCCCAACGCCCGCCTCCTGCCGCGAAAACGTAGGAAACGTCATCTATTTCACCCGGCGCAAGACGGTCTGAAAGGGTGTTTACCCGCGCAACAGGCTTAACGCCCGTACCCTCGAAAGCCGCGTAAATCTGAGCGGCGGAGAGCGTTCCCCGTACAATTTCCGTGTCTCTTAAAAGCGCGTATTCACTATCAAAGTGCAGATGCCCCGTGCTGTCTTTCATTTCAAGCACGATGGCATTAAAGCCGTTGAGTTTAGCCTGTTGAATATAAGCGGCAAGCGACGTTGAGTTATCAAGTACGGATGAAGGAGCGACAATCGCGTTGAATCCTGCGACAGATGAGGGCTCGCCCGGCTCGGGGTCGTCGCCGGACGGCTCGTTATTTTCAGTCGGCTCGCCGGGAACATCGTGAGGGGAGGGTTCTTCGGGCGTGCTTGCGGGGTCGGCGTCCTGAAAATAATCATGAACAGCCTTACCCACATTCCAGCCTACAAATCCCAAGCCGGCAACAATAACAACGGTTGCGGCTATTTCAAGGAACTTACGGGTGGAACCTTTGCGCCGTTTATAAAGGTTCCTCGACCTTTTTATTTTCCTTCCGTAACTTTTTGCCATAAGATTCAATCCTTAAATTAATTATCTTGTTGCGTAACCCACAAAAGCATATAGCGCAAGCGAAATTATACCAACATAAACAAGCGTAATCGGCAGTCCGCGAAACGCCGCCGGAACAAGGTCGCTGTTAAGACGGGGATGGGCGATATAAAGAAGATAACCGGCAAGAAAGAAGCCGAGGCCCGTCCCGATTCCGAAGCCGATATAGCCCGAAAGCGCCGAGCCGAACTGAGTGTTCAGAAACAGCGCGCCCAAAACCGAGCAGTTGAGAACTGACAAATGAACGTATGCTTTGATTCTTCCGAAAATTTTCGGTAAAAACCGCCAAACCAAAATTAAACTCAGAATATAAATAAAACTTATTACAAGTATATATAAAAGAGGCATGAGTATACCGAAATACTCGAAATCGGAAAAATATAAATCCAAAACCCATGCAAGGACGGAAGAAAGCGTGGTTACGTAGGTAATCACAAGCGAAAAGCCTATAACATGCTCTTTCTTGCGGGAAGCGTAGATTAAGATATTCGGGCCGAGTGCGCGCTCGAAAATTGAATTTTGCAATAGAATTGCGAGCAGTGCGGCGTTGAAAAGAGAAGCGAAAAGCTGCATTATTTAGGCTCCCTTCTTTTTTGCGTATAGTTATAAATTGCGCGGCATATTCCCGCTAAAACACCTACGATGATAAAGCCGCCGAACGTGGTTTCAAGCGCCGGGATTTCAAACCCGACCTCTACGCTTACAGGCCCTATGGCAGAGTTGACGAATATATCTCGCAAAGCCCCCGTAACCATGCAAACAACAACAAAACCCGCAATATAACCCAGTAAATCGAGCAGCATCTGCATATAAGACAAATGATAAAACCGCGTTTCGGTTTTGGATAAAATCACGTGATTTATGACGAGTACGGGAAGATAAATCCCCGCCTTTATTATTGGCGCGTCTCCCATAATCGCTCGGCACGAAAGATATGCGGGAATATACAAAGCCGATGCGGCAACCGCGTATACAATTACCCGCACGGTATAAACTAACTTTCTCGGGACAAGCCGGCAGAGCGCGACCGAGAAAAGCGTTATAAACGCGAAAACAAAAGAGATAGCAGCCGCGCTCTCGAAATCGGTTGCGCCGGCTATCACAGGTCCGATGAACAAGCCGCTCATCAAAACTATGTTTTGCCGAATCAGTCCGTCAGACGGACGACCTTTCAGGGTGCGAACTTCCGCGGGTTGTTCTTTTGGTGTAATCAAAGCATATCCTCGCTGTTTTCAGAGTTTTCGATATTTTCTGTGAATTCGGGTTTATTCTCGATTTTAATTATATCTTTTGCGATTTCCTCAAAGTCGGTTATATCTATTTCGGTTTCTTTTTCAGGCTCGGGCTCGGGTTCAACATCTGTCAAAACATCGCTGATATTGATAAGCGGCGCGGTTTCGACAGTTTCGGGTGACTTTTTTGCAAACGTGCTTTTTATGCTTTCAAACAAAGTTTTAAACGAAGTAACGACAAAAGGAGTTTTGCGCTCGTCCGCATCGCTGTACGGAATAGGCAGGGCTGCATTGTTTCTTGTTTTTTCCCGCAGGCTTCCCGCTAATTCAATAACATACGTCAAAAGATTACGCTTTTTTCTGTTTATTTTAATTACCTTATTATCAATCGCGGGCATATGATAGTTTGAGAGGTCTAAATCTATTTCCATAGTTGCGGTAAGGTCGCCGTCGTAAATTTTTCCGGACTTTGCGTCCTCGCTGAAACGTTCGTAAGCCGAGAGCTTCTCTTTCAGGGAATCTGCAAGACGCGCCGCGCCCGCGCTGACTCTTGCGGCGGCTATATCCATTCGGCAGGAAAGCGAGTTGGCAATAAGAAGCGCGAAGATAAACCAACCCTCAACCCTGCTTTTGAAAATTCCGTCGTCGCCGCCCCTGAACACGATAGTCAGCACACCGAGCAGAACGCCGTAATAAAGCCTGCCGAAAACGGTTTTCGGGATTGTCTGCGGGTCGTTCGCAAGGAACAACAGCGCGAAAAGCAGGTATCCGCCGACAAGCTCTCTTACCAACGCTCCGATTACATCATCGTAAAGCGGGAACAATAAACGCGAGATTGTAATTACGCTGAGAAATGAAACCGTAACCACAAACGAAACCGAACGCCGCAATAAAAGGCAGACAGCGGAAATAATAATTATAAGAACATGAGTTGTGCCGATAGGCCCCGGAAAGTTTCCGAGCAGAATATCTAAAGGCGCAATCGCGGGGAAAGCGCCCCTTCTAAGCAGAAAGTTTTCAATTCCGACGCTTGTCGGAACAGGAACATCGCCCAACAGCGGCAGATTTTCACCGACTGCCGGGAATAGAAGCATGTTCGCGGGATAGCATATAATAAGGAAAGCAAAAGCAACGGCAGTCGGGTTGAAGATGTAATTGTCCTTTCCGCCGAAGATGTGCTTAACGCCGATAGCAAGCGCGGAGCCGAAAACCAAAAGCGAAAAAGGCAGTGTTGCGGGCGACATAAGCGCAAGGCACAAGCCCGAAGTAAACGTTGACAAATCGCGGGGATTATAGATTTTACGGGTGAAATAACAGCAGAGAATATCAACCGCAACGCTCGTCAGCACCGCAACGAAAGCAAGCCCGAACGAACGTGTTCCGCTTTGCAGAACCGCCATGCCGAGAAGCACCAGCAAAAATAAAAGCTGGTCGCCGTAAATATGTCGCGGCTTCCTCTTGAAAAAGGAAGTGTGACGCGGCTCTGTATCAATAAAATCCGGATTTGTACTCATTTAATGAATCCTTTAACATTAGTTTAATTGTGAATTATGCATTGGAGGAATGTTTATGCAGATTGACATTTTATCGTCGAATACGCTGAAGCTTACACTCAGCAGACTTGATATGTTTGACCTTGACATAAAGTATGAGAGCCTTTCTGGGAAAAACCCCGAAACCAAGCGTCTTCTCGCTCATGTGCTGAAGTCAATCAGGTTAGACCAAAAGGTCGGCTTCGATTTTTCGTGTGAGCGGATTTTCGTAGAGGCGTTTCCGCGTCCGGACGGCGGCTGTATGCTTTATGTTTCGAGCCTTGAATCTGACAGCGGTAAGAAAAAACGGACACACCCGAAACCGCGGGAAACGATTTACAACCTTGACGAGTCGCCGATTACAACACTTACGGGAGCCGCCTCTAAAGCGGGAGCCGTCTTTAAGACAGAAACCGCACATAAAACAGAAGCTGTTTCAAAAGCGGCAAGCCTGAAACGTGAAAACTTAAAAACCCTGCTTATACTCGAAACGGAGGGCATGAAAGAACTCGGCTGTGCCTGTAAAAGTCTGTGCTTACAGAAAGAATGGGAACGTATCGGTTTTGAGAGCGCGCTGTATTTATCCGAAAAAGCCGAAAATAAATACAGGCTTATAATTAAAGGCGACAGCGGAAGACAGTCGCTGATTTCGGGAATTATAAAGGAATACGGCGAGCCGCTTCGCGGTGAGCGCGAGCTTATGCACACGAAGGAACATTTCAAGCCGCTCATAGAGGAGAATGCGGCGGAAAGATTAAACGAATTGTTTTAGAGAGCAGGTGCGTTACCCCTGTGTTCCTGCGTTTCTGATTGTTTCCGCGGCTTTTTTCATGTCCGCGCTGTTTAGCAGATATGTTCCGACTACCGCCACGTTCGCGCCGGCAGAGAAGATAAGCGGCGCGGTAGAGTCGGATATTCCGCCGTCAACCGAAATATCAATAGGTACAGAAAGCCTGTCCGCTTCTTTGCGGACGGCATTTATTTTTAGAAGCGATTCTGCCTTAAAAGCCTGACCGCCGGCGCCCGGCTTCACGCTCATAATCAAAACCAAATCGCAAAGCGAAAGGTAAGGGAAAATTTTGCGGACATCGGTTTCGGGGTTAACCGAAATCCCCGCTTTAACGCCGAGGCTTCTAATCAGTTCAAGACACTTGAAAATATCGCCGCTGCTTTCTTCGTGAATGGTTATAATGTCGGAGCCGGCGCTTACGAAAAAAGGAATCAGCTTTGTCGGTTCGCTGACCATAAGGTGCGTGTCAAGCGGCAACACGGTATGCGGACGCAGGGACTTCACCATGTAATCGCCGAAAGTAATGCTTTCGGTGAAAACACCGTCCATAACGTCAATGTGAATCATGTCCGCGCCTGCCGCTTCGGCGCGCCGAAGCGCGTGTTCAAGATTTGCTAAGTCCGCATTCAAAATCGAAGCGGAAATTTTTACGCCCATATTTTCATAAAGTCCTTTCTTTACCGGCGAGGAACGAAAGCAACGTTTTCCCCATTTCAATTATATTTTGTTTCAAACTTATTTTAATAAAGTCTTTTCTTCGCCAACATGGTGCTGTATTATTTATTTTACATGAACTGCTATAAAACGTCAAGTGCCTAAATTAAAGAACATGATGCTATTTTTACGCAGAAAAACAACATGATGTTATTTTTCACATTCGGAATACAAAATAGTGTATATTTTGGCATTATTTTACAAATAAAGAAAAATAAGGAAAAAAGATACAATGCTTTATTTTTTACCATATTTTAGGGGATTATGTTAATTTCAGGCGATATTTTCACTTTTTCGACAAATATGAACATGAGAAAATCACATTATGTCCCCGCTATGAATAAAGTCGAAAAAGCGCGCCAATCTCTGCATAAATCACATCATCATATTTATTAAACAAGTCGTGTGATTTTATTGTAACTATCGGGGCGCTTCGACAACAGGGCTAAAACGCTGTATTAAACAGGCGTTTTACAGTATAACGGGTTCATGATGTTTTTTACAGACAGTAAAATAACCGCTTCATTTGATTATTTGTAATCAAAAATATTGAATCGGGCGATTATTGTATGCAAAAAAGCGGAAAGCGATTAATCTGTGAGTATATTACGCAACACAATATACAAAATGTATAAGCTTGCAAAATGGAAAATTCTGCGTTATAATAAAAAAGATGCAAATAATTTAAAGGCGGGAAAAATAGAATTATGTCGTTTTTTAAAAAATGGAAGCAGGGTAATTTAAAATCAAAAAAGACATCAGGTAATTTATCCGGCAATACAGCCGGCGGTTCACCTGATTATATAATTTGCGGGCTTGGTAATCCGGGGGCGCGTTATGAAAACACAAGGCACAATTGCGGGTACATGGCGGTGGATTTGTTGTCGGAGCAGGAGGGCTTTAAGGTAAAGAAGCTGAAATTTAAATCGCTGACGGCGCTTGAAGTAATCAACGGCGTGAAGTGTTTGGTTATGAAGCCGGTAACATATATGAATTTAAGCGGGGAAGCGCTGACAGCCGCGATGGATTTTTATAAACTTCCGCCCGAACATGTGATTGTGATTTTCGATGACTTTTCGTTGCCGCACGGAACGCTTAAAATCCGCAAAAGCGGAAGCGACGGCGGACATAACGGCATGAAGAATATTATTCTGCAATCAGACAGCGATAATTTCCCGCGGGTTAAAATCGGAATAGGTCAGCCGCCGCACCAGGATTATCCGGTGAAAGAGTGGGTGCTTTCGTCTTTTCGGAAAGACGAAAGCAAAGTACTGGAAGATTCGCTTGAAAGAGCGGTTCAGGCAATTCGGCTGATGATTAAGGGCGATGTTGTTAAGGCGATGAATGATTTTAACGGAAAGGCGTAAAAATTCCCTTGACAAGCAAAAATATTTATGTTATCATTAAAACGTAAATCAAATTTACGTTTTAGGCGCGAACACTGTTCGCCCGTGAAAGGAGAGCAAATGCTACAAATCAGAGGGCTTAAAAAAAGCTACAAGAACTTCCCTGTGCTGAAAGGGCTTGACATGACGCTTGAAAAGGGCGATGTTTACGGGTTCTTAGGTACAAACGGATGCGGCAAAACCACTACAATGAACATCATCTGCAACATTATACCAAAAGACGACGGTGAAATCACCTTTGATGAGGGCAGGGTTAAAGTCGGCTATCTGCCGGAATCACCCGCGCTTTACGGCTACATGAACGGTTATGAATACCTTAACTTTATCGGGGCGTGCTGTGAATATCCGGGAGATATAAATGCGCGTACTGCCGAGGTTTTGGAAATCACCGGAATGACGGAAGGCGCGAAAAGGCTGATTAAGGGTTATTCACGCGGTATGAATCAGCGCGTAGGCATTGCCGCCGCGCTATACGGCAATCCTGATTTAATTATACTCGACGAGCCGACCAGCGCGCTTGACCCGGAGGGGCGGGCGGAGGTTATGGATATTATAAGAAAACTTGCGGATTCCGGCTCGACCATAATTTTATGTACACATATTTTATCGGACGTTGAACGAGTTGCGAACAAAGTCGGTATACTTACCAACGGCGTTATAACTGTTGAGGGCGAGCTTGGTGAGGTTAAGGAAAAATTCGGCGGGAAATGCGCGATTAATATAAAACTGCGCGAGTACACCCCCGAAGTTGTAACAACGCTTTGCTCTTTAAGTTTAGCTTCGCGCAGCGACACATCGAAAACGGACGGCATAACGCTTTTCGCAAAAGAAAATATAAGCGAAAAAGAGTTTTACAATAAAATTGTAATGACGCTTGCCGAAAACGATATTTTACCGGAAACAATAGGGTTCAAACGACTGAACTTGGAAGAGATTTATTTAGGTGTCAATAACGGCACATTAATTACCGGGCTTTAAGGAGGGAAAAGAACATGAACATACAAACAAAAGCAAGTTTCAAAAAAGAAATATTAGCGTTTACAAGAACCAAGATGTTATTAATTATAACTCTTGTTTTCGTCGGATTAGCTCTTTTTGACCCTCTGATGTACAGAGGAATGGGAATGCTTGTGGAGCTTATGAGCGACACCTTTGAAGAAATGAATATAGGCGCGGACGGTATGATTGCCTTGTTTACGGAAGACGCAAGCACGGGTGTGCAGGGCTTTATGTCGGATATCACGCTTATGGGAATCATTATATTCCTGCTGCTTATTAACGGTTTTGCGGGAGGGGAGCAGAAGAAACGCTCTATTATAATTCCGCGCAGTTCGGGGCTTCGCAGTTTCGGTTATATTTTCCCGAAATTTATCATATATCCAATCACAGCGTTTATTATATCCGTAATCGGTGTGCTTGTGGCAGGCAGTTTGTCGGCTGTTATTTTCGTGAATAACGACTTGACAGTCGGGGGGCTTCTCGGCGCGGGCGCACTCATGGGCATTAATCTTGCGCTTTATACCTGCTTCCACCTTGCAATCGGGACAGCCACGGGAAAAGCCGGAATGAGCGCGGCAATCTGCATAGGTGCATCGATTCTTGTGCCGACATTCTTCCAGCTTCTTAGTACGGGATTCGACGGTGATTTAATTGCGTATAATCCTTTCGCGTTCATCTCAATGGCATACGGGGCATTATACGGCAACGCACTGCCGATTAGCGAGATTCTCATTACGGCGGTGATTGCGCTCGGAATTATGGTTGCGGTTTATTTGCTGGCGCTTTTCGCGCAGAACGCGAGGAAAATCGACAATTCGGGGAATGAGATGATAATATAAATGAACGTAGGGATACTCGGCACGGGTTGGATAGCGGAAAGATTGGCGAAGACGCTGATTGCAATGGCAGACGAGGGTTTCAGGTGCGCCGCCGCAGGTTCCCGTTCGCTTGAAAAAGCGCAGAAATTTATTAAAGATTTCGGACTTGAGGGCGCGAAAGCATACGGTTCTTATGAAGAATTAGCGAAAGACAGCGATATAGATTTAATCTATATCGCTACACCTCATTCGCACCACTTTCTACATGCAAAGCTGTGCATGGAAAAAGGCAGAAACGTGCTTGTCGAAAAGGCGTTCACCATAAACGCCGCCGAAGCTCGTGAACTCGTGGAAATTGCGCGTGAAAGAAAACTGCTTTTAGCCGAAGCGATTTGGACGCGGTATATGCCGTCGCGCTTCGCGCTTGAAAAAATGCTTGCCGCTAAAATTATTGGCGAGCCTTATATGCTCTTGGCAAACCTTGGTTATAATAACATTCACATGGAGCGGATGTATAAGCCGGAACTTGCGGGCGGCGCACTTTTGGACTTGGGTGTCTATGCAATTAATTTTGCGCTTTCGGCGTTTGGCAACGACATTGATTATATTGAAAGCAGTGCGGATTTGCATGAAAGCGGCGTTGATTTGCACGACAGGATAACGATTTATTTCAAGGGCGGAAAGTATGCGCAACTATATGCGAGCCTTGATGAATTCACCGATAAAAAGGGCATAATCCGCGGCGATAAAGGTTGGCTTGAATTCGAGAATATCAATAATTGCGAGTGGATTCGCGCTCATATTGACGGCGCAAATACGGTGCATTTTGATGTGCCTGAGCAGATTACGGGTTTGGAATATCAGCTTATGGCGTGTAAAAAAGCAATAGGGAACGGCGAAATCGAATGTCCGGAGATGCCGCACGATGAGATTATTCGCGTTATGGAGATTATGGATAGCTTGAGGAAAAATTGGGGAGTTAAATATCCGATGGAGAACTAATACCGCTATCCCTAAAGTGAAGAAAGGGCTTTATGAAAATATGAACATCACAGAAATTTTCGGTTCGCTTGTTTTCGGCGAAGAAGTAATGCGGGCGCGGCTTCCGAAAGCTACCTATGCGGCGCTTCAAAAAACAATAGCGCGGGGAAGTCACCTTGAACTTGACGTTGCGCATGTTGTTGCGGACGCGATGAAGGACTGGGCGCTCGAAAAAGGCGCGACACACTTCACGCACTGGTTTCAGCCGATGACCGGAGTAACCGCCGAAAAGCACGAAAGCTTTGTCACGCCTGTTAACAGCGGCAAGGCGATTATGGAGTTTTCGGGAACTGCGCTCGTGCGCGGTGAACCGGACGCTTCAAGCTTTCCGTCGGGCGGGCTTCGCGCTACCTTCGAGGCGCGGGGTTATACCGCGTGGGACCCGACCTCATACGCTTTTATAAAAGACCGCACACTTTGTATACCAACCGCGTTCTGCTCATACAGCGGCGATGCGCTTGATAAGAAAACGCCGCTTTTACGTTCGGTTCAGGCGATAGACAAGCAGGCGATGCGGATTTTAAAGTTGTTCGGAAATACAGGCGTGAAACGTGTTAATGTAACTGTCGGCGCGGAGCAGGAGTATTTTTTAATCGACAAGGATATGTATCTGAAGCGCCCTGACCTGATTTATTGCGGGAGGACGCTGTTCGGGGCTGAACCGCCGAAAGGGCAGGAGCTTGAAGACCACTACTACGGCGCAATTAAGCCGCGTGTTTCCGCGTTTATGAAAGAGCTTGACGAAGAGTTGTGGAAACTCGGCGTCTGCGCCAAAATCGAGCATAACGAGGTTGCGCCCGCTCAGCATGAACTTGCGCCGGTATTCAGCGTTGCTAATATCGCCGCCGACCATAACCAGTTGACTATGGAGCTTCTCAGGACAATTGCGGACAGGCATAATCTCACCTGCCTTTTGCACGAGACGCCGTTCGCGGGAATCAGCGGAAGCGGTAAGCACATCAACTGGTCGCTTTGTACAGATGGCGGCGTAAATCTGCTTGAGCCGGATAACGCATATAATCAGGCGCAGTTTTTGCTGTTGCTTTTAGCGGTGGTTAAGGCGGTTGATGAATATCAGGATTTACTCCGTGTTTCGGTGGCAAGCGCGGGTAATGACCACCGTCTTGGCGCGAATGAAGCGCCGCCCGCGGTTGTTTCTGTTTTCCTCGGCGATGAGCTGACCGAAGTTCTTGCCGCAATTGAAAATAACACTGCGTATCGGGGGCGTGAAAAAACCTTTATGGAAATCGGAGTCAGCGCGCTGCCTCACTTCCCGAAAGACGCGACCGACCGTAACCGCACTTCGCCTTTCGCGTTCACGGGGAATAAGTTTGAGTTTCGGATGGCGGGTTCGGCTGCTTCCGTTGCGGATTCGTGCATTGTTATCAACACGATTGCCGCAGACGCACTTCGGGAATTCGCCGATACACTTGAAAAAGCCGACGACTTTAAAACCGCGCTCACGAAGCTGATAAAAGCTACTATAAAAAAGCACGGGCGTATAATATGGGGCGGCAATAATTACTCCGCCGACTGGGAAAAAGAAGCCGAAGTGCGCGGACTTTTGAATCTTCGGACAACCGTGGACGCACTGCCGTGTCTTATAAAAAAGAAGAACATTGAATTATTCAAGCGGCAGGGGGTTTTTTCTGAAAGTGAGCTTCGCTCGCGCTATGAAGTTATGCTCGAAAATTACTGCAAAATCGTGCATATTGAAGCTTTGGCGATGATTGAGCTTATAAGAAAAGAACTTATTCCTGCGATTGTCGCATACCAGAATGACCTCGTGAGATTGATTAAGAACAAGAAAATCTGCGGCGGGTTTGCTTCGGCGCTTGAGGAAAAACTGCTTTGGAAATTATCGGAGGTTTCGGCGGTTCTGATTGACGAATTGGAGAGGTCAGAAAATAATATAAACGCGAAAAACGGAGAGATGGCTTTGATTGACACCGCAGGGTATTACCGCGATACGGTTCTCGGGAATATGGCTTTGCTCCGGAAAACAGCGGATGAAGCCGAGAAGATGATAGGGCGGCGGTACTTGAATTTGCCGCTGTACGGAGAAATTCTTTATAGTGTGAATTGAATTAATAAACGACAGACAGAATACCAATGGTGCGGCATTTCTGTTATAATGACAGTAAGCCGATGGCTAAAAAATTTATTAAACAGGAGGACATTTCACATGAAAAAACTAATCGCAATCTTACTACTCTTTGCGCTGACCCTCGCGGGGTGCGCGAGCGAACCGGATAGTAATGTTGGTCATATTCTAAAATATCATCACAAAATTGCCGCGACTGCGGCTATATTTTTTACCCTTAAATTCCCCCGTTTTTGTATTTCGTTCCCCAAAACATGCCTTTCGTTCCCCAAATTAATGCTTTTACCAAAAAATTCTGTTATAATGACAGTAAGCCGATGGCTAAAAAATTTATTAAACAGGAGGATATTTCACATGAAAAAACTAATCGCAATCTTACTACTCTTCGCGCTGACTCTCGCGGTCGCGGGGTGCGCGAGCGAACTCACAGAACCCAAGGACACGCCCGTGCGTGTGGCGACGCTGTCGAGAGGTCACGCAAATGCCAATGTGCCAAAGTCTTTGGAGGAAGCAATTAAGCGGGCAGACCTCATTGTTGACCTCACGATTACAGAGTGGCTCGGTGAAGATTTAGAAGGGCGTACAACTTTTTTCAACGCCCGAATCAATGAAACAATAATGGGAGAGAAGAAAGAATCAATAACTTTAATGCAAACCGGAACCGGTGAATTTACCTTATGGGATTGGCCCCTCTTCAAAAACGGCGACAGACTGTTTCTGTTTTTAGTAGAAATTCTGCCCGAAGATGCCGAAAGACTTGATAAAATATATGCGGGTGGATACTGGGTAGTGGGTTCATACACAACGGTTTTTGATGTTCAGGAATTAGATGAAAACATCTATTTACTTAGCAGGTTTGGATTTATGGATACTTGGCCGGAAAAAAATTATATAGAAGAAACTGACGAAAACATAACACGTGTCCTTGTTGAAAACTTCAATAAAAGCGACCCGATTGTCGCGGAAGTCAGAGGTGTTCATAGAAGCGCATATAGCTATGAAAGCTTTGAAAAAGTGATAGCGGAAATATTAAAGGAGGTTGAAAGACAATGAAAAGAATAACTGTTATAATTGTTTTTTTGATTCTTGCATGTTCCTTA
>JAITFZ010000017.1 GCA_031280965.1 Oscillospiraceae bacterium
TTGATTTTCTCACGCTCATCGTAAATAGATTTTTCTATTTTCGCAACCTCTATTTCGTTATCAGCAATCGCTTTTTTATAACCGTAATATTTTTCAGAAGTGTATTCGTATCTTTCCAATATATACACATCATCTTGGTTTCTGCGATGAGAGGGTACATCATACCAACGCTCTGCAACCTTGAATAAATCCTTATCGAATCCCGCAGGGTTTATCAAGCTGTCAATGCGGTTTTCCATTTGCGTAATTGTTCTTTCCGAATTCGCTAAATCATTCCGCAGACTCTGAATTGAAACGCCATCGTTGATTTTTTTATTCAGAGCCACCAATCTGTCTAACTCCATATCATTTATAAACGTAAACGGCACTTTCGGATTGGTTTTCCGTGCGGGTAATTTACCGCCTTTGAATGTCATAACATATTGGTAAACAACATACTGCCATCTGTATTCAATCGTGTCTTTCTTACCCTCGTCAAGCATTGATTTCAAATTATCTGTGACTCGGTTTTCGTAATCATTTCTGGCGTTAATTCTGTTTCGCAAAGCATATTCATTATATGATTCGCCAAGTGATTTAATTCGGATAAATCTATCGCTATTTTTCGGTCTGACAGATGTATATTTGCCGTGCTTTATTTCATATCCATAATGTTTCAAGCCATCAAATATCTTGTCATAATTATCGACTTGCATAATAATTCTGTCAAGTTTATCACGCAGTCTGTCCCTATGATTTATCGGCTCTGCTTTGTATTGTTTCTCGATACTGCGGATTTTCTCAACGTGACATTGCTGTGCTTCAAATCCCGTACTGCTTTCACGATACGGAATATTCAAGCATTCAAGTTTATTGATTACAAATAACTGCTTGTCGGGGTCGTTGAAATAGAAACACTTCCACGGCGAATTACGTTCCGTAGTCAGTTTATTATTTTCAACTTCAAGCAGGGATTTCTGCTCTCGGGTCACTCGCAAATCATTTTCAAGAACCTCCAACGTTGACATATTCTTTTTACGCTTCGGTAACTTCTTCCAATCCTTACTTGCCTTGTATTCGGGAACAGGCATATTCTTATGCTTCGCCCCCTTAACATCACGCTCGACTTCGTGATTGTTTAAGATGTTTTCCAACGCTTTCATTTCCGAGTTTTCCCACGCAACCATACCGTTCAGTTTCTTATTTTGGTTCGTGAAACCTTGTTCCTCAAGTGCGGCTCTCAGCGATACTCCCTGCGACAAACCCTTTTCTTTCCCCTGCGTGTAGTACGGAATAAAATCAATGTGTAAATGCGGGGAACTTTCGTCAGCATGGAGAACGCTATTCACGATATGAAGTCGTGGATTTCGTGCTTGAAACTTACGCATATATTTATCTAACATCTTCACCGCAAGTTTACCGTTCTCACTCCCGACTGCCGTGTTGTAACTATCACCAAACTGGACTACGATTTCATAATGCGTTTCCCTACGCTTATCTTCGGCGATATGTTGAAAGTAGTCATGAATTTTCCTGTCTTTGCGGGTCTGCTTTGCGTTGTATTCTTCAAGTGCATCGCCGAATAATTCTTCGTAGGCTTCTCGTATGTCTTGTCTGATGTAGGTTACGTTATCTGCCATGCGGGTAACGTCAACATTGCTCGAAACAAACTCCCGATTATTATGCTCGATATTAGCCTTTCCCGCACTTGCTTTTCCTAACGTAAATGATATACTTAATTTACTCATGTCAAAACTGTTCCTTTCTATATTTTCTATGATTTCATTATAATTTTACTGCGATTGTGACGATTATGAGGGGTGTTTACCCAATAGCATGATTGACAGCCCGAAAACGGGCTATCAATCATGCACGTCTGCTCCGCAGACTTATTGAGGCGGGGGAAAAATCCCCCTGCACCCCCTATGTTCTGCTCCGCAGAAGTGGGAAATTCCCACACCCTTTTACTGCTATTGTTCCGCACGTTTGTTTCTGCGTTTTTGCAGTTGCGGAAAATAATC
This sequence comes from Oscillospiraceae bacterium, assembly GCA_031280965.1. Lineage (GTDB taxonomy): Bacteria > Bacillota > Clostridia > Oscillospirales > Ruminococcaceae > Ruminiclostridium_E. The sequence continues at coordinate 2,001 of JAITFZ010000017.1, forward strand.
TGTCGGCGGGATTTCTTCACCACGATTTATATACAGTGCCAGTAACTTTATAACTAAAGCGGGTTCGACACCGAATAAGTAAATCGAAGCATTTGGTACGCCCTCATAATCAACAGCCCTGCCATGTTTGAGAATTTTTTCTTTCAGTTGCGTAGCCCATTCGCTTTGAACCGTTTTGCCGATTTCGTTCTCGCTTGCGATAAAATAATCGAGTGCGGTCATCAGCGAGTTGAACCATTCCTGTTCCATGAATAATTCAACATCAGGTTTATTCCTCGTCATTTTCTACGTCCTCCTTTTCGATAATACTACTCTGCGGGATTGCGGTTTTTATTTCACGGGAAAGTAAGTTGTTCAGTTGAATTTTAAACTCGCTGTCTGTGAGTTTGGCGAAGTGTGGCATTAATTTTTCAAGCAGTTCACCACGGTTAGTTTGTCTGCGGATTTTCGCCTTTTCCTTTTCCTCTTTTTGCTGTTGGAGAAGCTGTTTCAGTTCCTTTTTGTGCTTCTTGATTTGCTCCTCTTTGTCGAGAAGTTTTTGCTCTAATGTTTTTGACATAATTATAATTCTCCTTTAATTTTATTTTGTTTTTATAAACAAAAAATGCCGATTTTTCAATCGACATTTCCTGTTTGATTATTATTGTTACGGTTTCGTATAGGGGTGTAAGACCCGTTCACGCATTACCGCACTATCGGTGTAGAAATCCCGTGTGAATTTCCAACTTCTGTGTTCGCTTTCATCCTCCCATTCATAAGGACGAGGGTGAAGCTGTTCGTACTGACGGTCAAGCAGATTTTTATAATCTCTCGCATATTTATTAATTGACTTCGCCACCGCATAAAGCGTTTTATTCCTTTCTAACCGCTTATAGATTTTTAGGTGATGATTTTCCATGAATTCAAGCCACTTCATACCGTAATATCCTAAATTAGTGTCGTCTGCTGACGGTTCCGTGATTGTTAATTGTTGATGTGTCATTATTGAAATCCTCCTATATATTTCTATGCCGATTTTGCGGCACGTTTCTTTTCACAGTGCTTTTTTTGAATCTCGATTAACTTATCGGGGTTCTGCTCCCGCCACTTCTTTTGATATTCACGCTGATACTCTCGTTTCTTTTCCCGCTTCGCCTGTTGCGCGGCTTGTATTTCTTCGGGTGATTTGGTAGGTAGTGCAGCTTGCTTTTTGGCTTTGACTTCCGCACGTTCCTCCGCTAACTTTGCAAGAATTGTTTCACGATTATTCCAGTAATATTTTCGCTGTCGTTCACGACACGACTTTACAGGGTCGTAAGGTTCGTGTTCTTCATCGGGAATTTCCGCTTGGCTTGGTATTGCAAATTTCCCGATGAAGTTCAAGTGAATATCAACCCTCTGCCTTTTATACTTTCCCGGAAACCTCTCAGCTTCAAATACGATTACTCTTTCAATAAACTCGTTTAACATTTCGGGAGTAAGTTCCGAAAAATCCGTGTACTTCTTGACTAATCGGATAAAATGATTTGCTTTCTCGCCGTCTGCTTGGTTCTGCTCCAACCCTGCTTGTAATTCGGTGATACTGAGTTCTAATTCTTCCTGTTCACGCTCATAATCCTGTGAGAGGATTTCAAACCGTTTCTCGGTGATTTTGCCCGATACGCTTTCCTCGAAAAGTTTCTTGATTATTGCGTTTAATTCGTCAAAGCGTTTCTGGTTCTGGGCAAGCTGTTTACGGCGGGTTTTGGTATTCTGCTCATGCCGTAATTCGTTTTCCTCGCACACGATTTTAATAAACTCGTCTTGATTGTTCCGCACATACTCGCTGACGTTTCTTATTGCATCGAGAATAAGCTGATGTGCAATCGCAGCTTGTATATGGTGACGTGTGCATTTCGGCGGGTACTTGGAATATTTGCAACAAGCATAGCTGTCCTGTGACGCGTACTTTTCCCAATGCGTTCCCCTGTGATTGTATAACCGACTTCCGCAATCCCCGCAGTATAACAGCCCTGTGAGCGGATTTGGTTCTCGGTTTTTCGCTCTGCGTTTAACCGTCCGACATTTCTGTGCCGTATGCCATGTCTGCTCGTCAATAATCGGCTCTTGTGTGTTTTCAAAAATTAACCAATCCTCTTTTGGAATACGATGTATTTTTTTATCCTTAAAAGAATTTTTCTGACTTCGGAAGTTCACGGTATGCCCCATATATTCCTGTTTATCAAGAATACTCTGAACCGTTGCACCTCCCCACATATATTGGTCGTCTGTGCTGTAACTTCTGCCATCACGGATTGCATTATATACCGATGGACGAATGATTTTCTCGTCTGTGAGTATTCGGGCGATTTTATACGCACCCTTGCCCTCGATTGTCATAGAAAATATGCGTTTGACAACCGCCGCCGCTTCCTCGTCAACAAGCCAATGGTTTTTGTCATTCGGGTCTTTAATATAGCCGTAAATCGCCGAATTAGTCAAGTGCTCTCCGTTGTTGCCTTTAGCTTGCAATACAGATTTAATCTTGCGGCTCGTATCACGGGCGTACCATTCTGCGATTATATTACGAAACGGCGTAAAATCGTCCTCACCATTGTCGCTGTCGTAGCCGTCATTCACCGCTATCAGCCGGATACCTTTTTCACGGAGCGTTTCCATGAATAAACCTACACGAAGGTAGTCACGACCTAAACGGCTCATGTCTTTTACAACGCACACCGCCACGGTTCCCGCTTCTATTTCCGACATCATTTCTACAAAAGCAGGGCGGTCAAATCGAGTTCCCGAAATCCCATCATCACTAAAATGACGAACATTCGGAAAACCGTTTTTGACCGCATAATCTTCCAACATGGACTTTTGATTGATGATAGAATTACTTTCACCCTGTAATTCATCATCACGACTTAACCGCTCATAAAGAGCAGTTATTTTACTGTTATGCTGTCTGTTCATTACGAACCCCTTTCAGACAGCCAACACACCTGCAACTTCATTATAGCGCGTATCAAGCATTCTGTCAACACATATTTCAGATTTTTCGACATCAGCTTGCCACCTCCCGCTTCAACAGCCGTATAATCTTATCATTAATGGTTTCCTTGCTTGTTTGGCTGAAATATACATTAACCTCGTATACGGTTGATTTTATACGCTTGGTGAAACTGATATTGCTTTGCGCGGTCTGCACGGTCGGGGTGTTTGCGTTTAATTTTGTCATAGTGTACCTCGTTCTTTCTTAATAATTGATGTTTTGTTATCTCTGTAACCTTGCTCGGAGAGTACCCCGAAATCGAGATAGCAAGGTGCGTAGGTATTGTTTTCGCAGTCTATCCGCTTCGTTCCTACCCCGTACCCTGCTCGGCATTGGGGGCGTTTTCACGATGCAGCCCTCGCGCCGTTCCTTTCGGTAAACGGACTTGACATAGGTTGCTGTTGTCATGTATCAGCAGTGAATCGAATCCACCGCACGGCTGCGTATTCAATTTTCAAAGAGCTTATAAAACAGCATACATTATCGCTGTCATGTTCATTATATCGCACTATATCTTGACAAATCAACCGTTACGTGTTATCATGAAAGGAATGATGTGCAACTTTATCATTATTCCTGTAACATGATTATTGTAGGAGAAGTAAAATGTTTGAATTTATCAATAAAAATCGGGGTTTAACCAATACCGTGTTCATGCTCGCCCTCGACAAGAAGAAAAAGACGGAGCGGGTAATAATAGGCGAAGCCGGAGCGATTAAACTCCGGCTTGAAAGAAATATTAGCGATGTTCTGTACGATAAAACTCGCCCCCTCGGACGATTATTGCTTGATTTTGAGAAAGACCCGGACAAGGAATGGCAGCTCAACGCTTCATATATGGCTGATAACTTCGCAGGGCTGACACCCACGAAGAATGTCGAAAGCAGAGCGTTAAAGCCATATATCGGCTTTTTAGAGCAGAAATATATGAGCGGTGAGCCGACTGCGATGTTCGCCGCCGTTAAGACATGGGAAATCTACTGGCAACATTTCAAAGGAAAAGACGGCTCGGAAAAGTTCCTCAACCGTGTCGGTAAGCTGTACAGACCATTTTTCGGACTGCGGGAACATAATCTTAATCTGTGGCAGTTAAGTTCTGCAAATGTGATGTCAGCGGTATTATTCACCGAGGAAAGCCAAATCGAATTATGGCAACCTCTCAAAAAGCGTAATGCCCGGCGGGGTGAATGTGTAGTCACTTCCTCGTCATTTATCCCTATTATTTTCTATTACCTCGAAAGGTTTGAAGAATGGGGATTACAGCTGAAAAAGTGTAAAATATGCGGTACTGGCTTCCTCGCTGAAAGCAGACATTACGAATTGTGTAGCAATAAGTGCCGAAAAGTAACTGCAGTTGCGGCTAAACAGCAGTATGAGGAAAAAATAGAAGGCGATAAGGTTGTGGCAGCTTATGAAAACCATTATCAATACTGGTATAACCGAGGGCGAAGGCTGAAACGCAACAATGCTCCCGATGAAGAAATCGCTGAGTTCACGAAAGCGTTTAATAAATTCCGTAAAGGTGCTATAAAACGAAAAGCCGAGGTTAAAAGCGGTGATTTATCATTCATGGATTTTTCGACATGGCTCTTTGAGCAACAGGAAATTGTTGACGGTTTGGTGAAGCACGGGAGATAGTAAAATTATCAGAAGTGATAACTTTACAAATTCGGTAAAATATGATATACTGGATTATATTGTATTGTCGCATAAGAAAAAGCGGCACTTTTCAAAAATGCCGCCTTTGGACTTAAAATGAATATCACCTCCGCTATTTCCGAAATGCTGTAAACCCAGTTTGCAAGTGTGTTGACTGCATTTTTAATAGTGAAGTAAAAATTACTTCTCTTACAGCATAACACAAGGTACTGATGTCTATATTTCCTCTTTTTTAATATTACCACCCAGCGGATTTTTCTCCATCGCTTCCTTGACCTGTTTATTTGCGACATGGGTGTAAATCTGCGTTGTACCGAGGTTTTCGTGACCTAAAACCTCTTTCAGAACCCGCACGTCTACGCCGTTTTGGAACATCAGCGTTGCGGCTGTATGCCTAAGTTTATGCGGCGAGAAGCCCAACCCGTTTAAGCCTGATTTTTTCAAAGCATTTTCTACAATTTCCTCAACCCGGCGGTTTGAAATCTGTTTATTATTTCTGCTTAAAAACATTGCTTTTTCATCGGAAAGTTTTTTATTTTTGCTTAAAAGCTTTGTTCTTTCTCCGATATAAGCTTCCAGCGCGTCCACACAAGCGCCGTTGAGGTAAATAACCCGCTCTTTGCTGCCTTTTCCTGTAACCCGAAGGGTATGCACGTATTGGTCGTCGGTATCAAAGTCGCGTTCCTGCCTGTAATCGGTCGCGTTCAGTCCAACAAGCTCGCTGAGTCTCATTCCGCAGTTAAGAAAAAGCGTCAGAATACAGTAATCACGCGCTTCCAAAATACCGCTTGTTTCCGATACCGCCGCCGCACGAAGAAGTTCTAAGGCTTGTTCATATGTAAGATGTTTAGGAAGCGGCTTTTTGAGCGACGGCATTTCAAGGCGGTCGAGCGGGCTTACGGAAAACCATGCTTTATAATACGTCAGATACTTATAAAACTGTCGGAGCGCAACGGCGCGTCGTGCGCGGCTTTTGGCGCTGTTACCGCGCACCGAGCTTATGAAGTGCAGAAATTCAAGCGCGTCATTAAGTCCCGAGTTTTTAATTATATTTTCGGGAAGGTCAGCAATTTTTATTTCTTTAAAATTAACGCCGGAAGCAGCAAGCCCGTGTTTTTGCTTAATGAAGCGTAAGTACAGCTTCAGGTCGGTATAATAGCTTTTGATTGTATTTTCCGAGCGACCTTTAACCGTAGCGGCGTAGTTCAGAAATTCAAGCAGGTATGAAGGTGCATCGCGGGTGTAGGTTTGATGGTTCATGAGTGGTGTGCCTCCTCGGTCGCGTATAATATCTCTATTATACCTTGCAGGCAGGGAAGTGTCAATAAAAAATATTGAATCACAAACCCTTGACAAAAACTATATGTAATGCTATAATTGTGTATAAAGACAGGGGGTGTAATTATGGCGAGTTCAATTGAAATTCAAGTCGAACAAAAAAAGAGGCTTTTTCAATTATTAAAATTGGAAAAGGATAATGCCGGGTACGAAGTAAAAGGATTGAGTGAAGCTATAATCGCTACAAAGGCAGAAATGCAACAGGAAGATGTAGCTTACGTCGAAAAAATGGTAGCGCAACTAAAATAAAATGATGTAAAGGAAAGCCTTGACAAAGGCGGTACAGCTGAGTGCTATAATCAATTTATAACAACAAGGAGGTGAATTTCATGGGTATGACTGACAGGCAATTTGATTCATACACATCTACACAAGTTAAATTAATTAATGAAATATTGAATAATAGTAAAGATTACGAGGAATTAAAAAGAAAAATGGAGGAGTTTGTAACTTCGTTAGAGGCAGACCTTAAAAGACCATAATGTAAGGTTCTGAAAATTTCTTAGTGTAATTGTAATAATCATCCAAAAAATGTTAACGCTATATACGCGGGATAAACGTAGCTCTGCTGGAGAGCAACTACACGCTTCCCGTGGCATAAAGAGCCTATACTAAAAATTGTGTAAACCTCCTAAATGGTGTATAATTAAAACAACCATTTAGGAGGATATTTATGCCAAAGTACAAATTAAGCCCGGGAGAACGGGAAACAGAAAGACAACGCAAGGAGCACCCCCCCGTTCTTACATTGAATTATATTTTCCTCTTGATTTTATTAAGCGCGCCCTTTTCAAGGCGGGAAACTTGCGCCTGGCTTATGCCGATTTCGTTTAACGAAATGATGTCATTGTTTCCATACTCTACAATGAATGACTTGTATTTTGGGTTTGTTATTACTGACTTGATTGTTTCGGGGGAGAGCATTTTTCCGGTGAATGGGCTTAGTAGCCCCTCTGATTCAAGCTGACGAGCAATCCGCCGAAGCCCGAATTTCCCCTCGTTATATAACTCAAATATGCGGCGAACGATCACAGCCTGTTCTTCATTGATTGTAAGTACGCCGTCTGCCTTATGATAACCGAGCAAATTATTCTGACCGAGTACCCGCCCTTGCTCAATCGAACGCTTGTAACCGAACCGCAGACGTTCAGACAGCTTAGCGGTTTAAACCAAGCAATATTCGAAAGAACGTGCAGAAATGCACGTTCTTTTCATGTAAAACCTACCCCGCCTCCTCAAAAACAACCCCGCTCGTCTGCCCCACAAGCTCCCGCACATTTGCCTTCCCGCTCAGCCAATCCTCTGCCTGTTCAGCTTTGATTATGAGTGGCATTCGCGGGTGAATAAACTCTATTTCGCTTTCTGCGGGTTTGGTAATCACGGCAAACTCGTTGTTCTTATTGTGAATCCCGGCCATGAAAATGCCGTGCTTTTCTCCGGTCATGAAAGCATATTTTATTTTCTTCTTATCGGGGAGAGTCTGCCATTCATAATAACCGTGAGCGGGAATCAAACAACGATTCCCTGCGAACTGCCGAAAGTAATTACTTTCATAATTCTCGCTGCGGGCGTTAATAATCACACATTTCTTGTCCCATTTTTCAAGCCCGAACCGCGCTTTTCCGATTGCATATAAATTGTTTATAAAAATGACTTCATTAGTCGGGAAAATTTCCTGTAGGGGCGCGCATTGCGCGTCCGTAAAGGTCAACCGCAGAGAAATCTGCTTCAGAATCTCACGTATTTCCATGATTTCATCTTCGCTGTTAGCTATATAGCGTCCGCACATTTTGAATCCTCCGCAAAGTTAAAATTAAAATATTTATCAACTTTCATTTCTTTTAATTTAATTCTTAAATTATTTTCAATTTCTGTAATTTCGGTGATTTCGCCGTCCTGAGCGTCAATCAGCGTAAGCTGCTCGTATTTATTATTGCGCAGCTTTGAAACGCTGACGCCGACACTTCTAACAGGCTTGCCGTCAAAGTTGCTCTGAAACAGGCTTTTCGCGCTTGCATAGAGCTGTTGTTCTCTGTCTGTAGGCAGATTTATAGTCAACTGCCTGTTAATCGCCGTGAAATCGTTGTATTTAATCAGAATAGCTATACAAGTGGTTTTGAGAGCGTGCTTTCTCAGTCGCGCCGAGATTGTTTTTGATAAAACGTAAAGCATAGTCAGAATATCGAGTTCACTTTTAAGGTCATACGGCATTGTGACTGTATTCCCTATGCTCTTGAAAGGGTCGTTCTCGGGTGTTTTCGGGTCGAAAGCTCTATCGTCACCGTTGGCGAACATCCATAAAACTTCGCCGTTCTTGCCGAGCGCACGTTTCAGATACTTTAGGTTAGCTTGCGCTAAATCTCCTATTGTGAGAATACACATACTCGCTAACTTTCTGCGTGTGGCGGGACCCACAAAAAGTAATTCAAACGCCGGACGCTTCCAAATCACAGGTTTTAAGTCATCTTTAGTTAAAACTGTAGTAGCGTTAGGCTTTTTCATGTCGGAAGCAAATTTCGAGAAAACATAATTAAAACTTACTCCTATAGAAGCTGTCAGCCCTAACTCGAATCTGAGCCGAGCCCGAAGCTCATCAGCAAGCATTACACCCTCACCCATGTTTACCGCTTTGTCGGTTATGTCAATCCAAGCTTCATCAAGACCGAACGGAATAACCTCATCGGTATATTCTTGATATATTTT
>JAITFZ010000020.1 GCA_031280965.1 Oscillospiraceae bacterium
GGAATGTGTTTCTCGACAATCCCGCCCCGCTTGCATAGTCGGCGATTCCGCTCCTTTTCTTTTTCCTCTCGCTCGGTTTTCCTTAATGCCTTTCGTTGTTCTTCAAGCTGTCTGATTTGCTCATCAACATTGTTGAGTTTGTCTGCTGTGGATTTTTTCATTGTGATTCCTCATTTCATTTTTTATATGGAAAAGCACCCCTATAAAATAGAAGTGCATTTTCTCAATATTCGCTTGACTTTCGGGCTTATAAATGCTACAATGATTTATGTGCAAAATCATTTTGCATAAGCCGTAAAACTTTACTGTGCAGGGTTTCTTGATTAGCATTACTATGATAGACTGATACATCATAAGTTGTCTTGCCAATCGTCTTTGAAAACATAACGGCTTGCGTGTTTTCGGTAGCATGGTTTTTATTATCTTGCATAGTTTTTCCTTTCATAAAAATAAGAGCCATAAGAATAAATCTTACAGCCCTTATGGGTTGTGGTTATAGTTTATGCCGATACTTCGCAACACTGCGGAATTGCAAACTCCCCGATATAGTTTAGGTGGATTTCTACTTTCTGTCTGCGGTCTTTATTGTAATACCTTTCGCTTTCCCTCTCGTGGACGATTACTTTCTCGACAAACTCATTTAACATAGGGGTTGTCAGTTCCGAAAAGTCCGTGTACTTGTCAACCAACTCTACGAATTTATCCGCACGAACACTATCAGCTTTGAATGTGTCAACTTGGTTTTGTAACTCTGCGATTTTAGGCTCAATGCTCGTCTGTTCCTTGTCGTATTCCGTAAGCAGTTTTTCAAAATGCTTTTCGGGGATTTTGTCGGCGGCGAACGATTCATACAGCTTTTTAATTAGGTTGTCAAGTTCACTTTGCCGTCTTGTGAGTTTGGCAAGTAGCTTTTTGTTTTGCTCAATCTCTAAAGCTACTTGACTTTCGGACATTGCTCTCACCTCGGCAATAAAACGCTCCCGACTATTGCGAACATATTTGCTAATATTCTTGATTGAATCAAGAATAAGTTCTTCAACAACATCTGAACGGATATAGTGCATGGTACAATCCCTTGTTCGTGCTTTATATCCTGCACAAACATAGTTATTAGCGTGTCTGTTCGTGCGTGAATCTAATGCACGATTGTTCCGCATTTTCAATCCGCATACATTGCAAAACAAAAGCCCTGTAAGTCGGTTTGGCGGTTCGCCCGATTTTGCATAACGGCGAGGTGTTTTCTTCAATCGTTGGGCGGTGTCGTAAGTTTCTTGGTCGATAATTGCGGGTATTGCTCCGTCAAAAACAAGCCAATCTTCTTTGGGGGCGAGAGTGCGTTTTTTGTCCTTGTAACTTGCTTTCATACCTTTGCGGAGTATCTTTTTTCCTGTGTATTCCTCACGTTCAACAATGAGTGAAATACTGCGGGAACGCCACAAATACGGATTAGCGGTCACTGGTTGCCCCGAAGCTGTCATAATCCCTAACGCTTTCCAATGACTATGGGGTGTAAGGATTTTTTCAGCTTCCAATATTCTTGCAATCTTTTGTATGCCGTTTCCCTCGATTACAAGCCTAAAAATCTTGCGGACAACTTCGGCGGCTTCTTCATCAATAAGCCACTTTTGGCGGTCGGTTGGGTCGTGAATGTACCCATACAGAATTGAGCCTGTAACGTGCTTTCCCTCGGCTGTTCTGTTCTTGAAAATTGCCTTGATTTTGCGACTGGTATCTCGTGCGTGCCACTCTGCAAAAATATCACGAAAAGGCAGTAAATCGTCCTCGCCTTTATCGGAATCAAAACCGTCTGCAACTGTGATTAATCGCACACCTTTTTCACGGAACATTTCACGGTAAAGCCCCATACGGATATAATCCCGCCCAATCCTTGACATATCCTTACTGCATATGATTCCCACGTTCCCCGATTCGACTTCGGCAATGAGTTCATTCCAACCGGGGCGGGTCGTGAATGTGCTACCGCTGTAACCGTCATCGACTATGTGACGGCAGTTAGTAAAACCGTTTTTCTTTGCGTGGTTTTCCAAGAACGCTTTTTGATTGAGTATGCTCCCGCTTTGTCCGTCTTGCTCATCGTCCCGTGACAACCGAGAGTACAGAATGGTTTGTTTGTTGTTCATTTTAGTTGAACCTCCTAAATTTGGCTTTAATAGATAGTTTTTGCAACTATCCTTATAAGTATACACCTAAAGGCACGTTACCGACTGCGACATCAAAGAAATTGTCGGGGAAGTCTACATCTTCATAGCCTGTGTCTGCCTTGATTTTTGCGTTAGGGTATAGGAATTGTGCGATTCTGCCCGAAACATCATCTAACTCCACGCCGTACAGCTTGCTACTGCTCATGGTTTCGGGAAGCATACCGAAGAAATTACCTACACCGATTGACGGCTCTAACACGTTTCCTGTTTCAAATCCGAGATTTTCAAGTCCCTCATAAATCGCCTTTATAACCGTAGGTGACGTGTAGTGAGCGTTTAATGTAGATTTTTTCGCACTTTCGTATTCAAAATCCGATAATAATTCCTTTAATTCTTTATACTCACTGCTCCATGCGGAATTGTTTTCATCAAACGTTTGCGAAATCCCGCCCCACCCGACATACTTTGAAAGTGTTTCCTGTTCTTCCGGCGTGGCTTCTCTCAATAGACTGTATCGGTCAAATTCAATCTTTTGCAGGGTTTTAATGGCTTCGATATTATTCTGATACTTCGCTTTTGCACCACCGACACCGAGGTTGTCATCGGTTATACGGAAATTCTGCGCTTTAGGCTTTTCGGGTTCTGCTATTTCGGGAGTGTCAAATACGCCGTCAATCGCTAATTCCGTAATGTCTTGCTCTACTACTTCTGCTTCCCGCTCTCTGTCTAATTTCTCAATATCAATAAGAAACCCGATATTTTCCGTGCGGAAAAGCGGATAACCCGCTCTGAACGCAGATATATCCATGAAGCTGACTGTATCCCATTCGGTATTGACTTCATCAACAACAAATTCCCTTTCCCCAATGGTGTAATACTTGCCGACAAGGGAATGAGGGTCTATATCGTATTCGGGAGCGTTTACAGTTTCGGCGACAGGGGTGAAAATCTCGGCAGTGGGTATAATCGCTTCTACTTCTGCGGTATGTGTGACGGTTTCAATTTCTGAAACATCACGGCTTATTTCTGCTTTGGCTTCTTCAAGCACAGTAAAGCCGTTTTCGTACAGTTCTTCTTCCGTTGTGGTTATAAGTTCATCGGTGGTTGTGTCGGTTATATAGATAAATTCAGATTTAACGGCATAGATTTCATAAATGCCTGTGTCGAGTTCGATTATGTCACCGACTTTGAACGAGTATTCTGCTTCGTCTGTTTCCGCAACGGCGGGAGTTTCCTCGGTTACAGCAGAAGCGGGAACGTCCTCAACCTCGCTTACTGTCAGGGTTTCGGGTTCAATAATCGGTGTTTCTTCAATTACGGTTACTTCGGGGATTGCTTCATCAAACAGCGATAATTGCTCGTTTTTCGTGGTTTCGGGCGTAAAAAAACCGCCTACTTCGGCGGTTAAGGTATTCTCATTTTCGCTTATACTAACATCATACCCTGCTTCTTTCAGCTTTTCCGTGGCTTTTTCTAACGTGTGAGCGGGAATACCGCACATATCAACGCCCTGCCTTGACGTAAGCGTTGCACCATACACTTCGCTGAAAATCTTGGCTTCATCACCGTAGCACTCGTAAAAGTCCCCTAACCGTGTAAAAGAAATACTGCCGACTTTTGATTGTTCAGATTCGGCAGTAAATTGTGAGTTAAAACTTTGAACATAGGCGTGGGCGTTAGCTTCTCGGTCTGCCTGTTCATTAAGAAACGCAGTGATTTGACTTCTCGGCTTCGGCTCGGCGGGAAGCGGCTGACCGTTTTCATCATGGAACACTTCCGCTTCTATTAATTCAAAACCTTGATATTTAACGTCAATGAGCAGTTCATGGAGTTTTAACGCCATATCGTCATAGATTTTTTCTTTTTCGGCGGCGGTTAAATCCTGTAATTCTAACGGAATACTAAGCACGTTGACATCTTCGCCCGTCCTGTCGTTGTGGTAACTTATAGGCTTTAATCTGCGTTTTTCAAAGTCCACTTCAAATTTAAAAGACGGGTCAAATGTCCTGTGTCCCGGTCTTTCCGTCCCGAAATACGATATTTCCACATGAACTGTTCCGGCACTTGTGGTAGCATGATATACGTCCAATTCCTTTTTATCTTTGTTTTTGAACGTCATGCTCCGATATGTACCGTCCTCGATTTGCGGAAACGCAAGCATGAACATATTATAATTTTGCGTTGGTATTTGGTTAAATTCAGCTACAACGTGAACATCTTTTGTCCGGTTTTTATCTTTTACAACCGTTGCCATGCCTAACATGGTTTGGACTCTTTCGGGCTGTTCGGGTTCTTCGTTTTCTACGTGTGAATCAGTTCCTTGTAGATTATTTCCTCCGCTAACCGTTTGAGGTTGTTCATCAGCCCCACCCACTCCATCGGGTTCTCTGCCTTGAGGTTCTCGGTCACTGCTGCCTGCTTCATCAGTTCCGGCATTAACTGTTCCAATCTGCTGTTCGCCGTCCTGTCGATTTCCTGTAGGTGGCTGTTCAATGTCCCCTTGATTTGCAATATCATGTACAGGGTCGGCTTGTGCTGTTTGAGGTAGGTCGCTCTTAACTGTCCGTACTTCCCGAATGTGGGGGTGGGTGTTTCCTGTGTTTCCAATATCGGAAAATACGTCCCCGTGTTCTCGTCCAGTCTGTACTCTAATTCTGTCCCGTTCGGGAGCGTTTCGGTCAATGTTTTCGTTAATACGTTCATTTTGGATAGTCCTTTCAAATATTCTTGTTGTACGCTCAATGTCACGCAAAACCCGCTCGGAAAGTTCACTGACACTGCTTCCGAGGATTGCCATTGTTTCCACTGTATTAAAATTATACAGATGTTCAAAATCTTCTCTGCTGAAATACTCGGCAAGGTCAACTCCGCACCGTGACAATAAGCTGTACGCTATACTGTTTTCAAGTGTCTGACTGAACATAGCCCACACATTGTAGTTATCATAACTTTCAAGAAATGAACCCTCCGTGTAGTCAATGAGGTCGTTTACATAATCGTTGCTGTAATCGGCGGCGATTTGGCTTGCGGCTTGGAAAATTGCGTTGACTAAATCATCAGCTTCCGCACCGTATCGGATTTTCAGCATATCGACAACGGCGGTTTCGTTCTCTCTGTCAATTTGCCATAACTTCAATCTTTTGTCGCTCCGTGCTTCGGTGTCGGCGTAATCAAAGACGTAACGCACTTTCTGATTAACGTCTATGAGTGCGATTCCTTTGCTTCCACGCTTAACTTGACGGTCTGCAATATCGGTTCTTCGCCATAAGTCATAATCTGCACACGCTGTAGCGTTCGGGCGTTGTGCGTGTATCATGGCTTGGTCTTTGAAATCGAATTTGTACAATCGTGCCGAGGTTTCGAGGTATGATTGCCAATTTTCCGTTTGGCTGAGTGCGTTGATTGAATTAACAAGTAATTCGGTGTAGCGGTTTATTTTTGTTTGTGTGGGCATAAGTCCTCCTTGTCGTTTTATTTTTAGGTAAATAAAAAACAAGAGGACGGTTCACGCTGAACAACCCTCTTGTAATGGTTATATTAATATATTAAATCATTTACATTTTAAATGTATTATTATTTTGTTTTTCTCTGCTTTTACGCCGTGCTTTTAGTTTCTTAACATAATCGGGGATTTTAATAGCGGCGTTGTTGCTTTCAATTATGCGTATTTCTTCTATTCTGATTTTCATTACAACGCATATTTCCTCATGTGACATACCGTTTGCGAGAAGTCTGCAAACAAATTCTTCCCGCTCATCTTCGCGCCCGCTATTATATGAATGGTATCGGCAACTGTCCAATGTTCTACTGACAAATGAAAGCGGAACTGAAAGGTTTGATAATTCCTGTGGATTCATATTTAGAATATCATTGAATTTACCTACAGCGTTCATTTTATAATTCCTCACAATTTAATTTTTTGTTGAATATTTTATAAATAAAATTGTATCATAAAATTATAAAAATGTCAATTAATTTTTGATATAAAAATAAATTAATTTCTGTTACAAAAATATATTTATATTTATTACAAATTATATTGCTTCAATTAATTCATTGTGCCGCTTCGGTTTTTCTGCATTTAGTGTTTTTTCAATTCGTGATAAAACACTATCAAATTCCTTTATAAATCCCTGCCGCTCATCTTTAGAGCCGTCAATGAAAATATCTTTATAATACTGATACTTTTCGAGGTCAAGGCTTTTCAGAAAGAGCGGATTAATTTCTTCCAAATGGCTTTTCGGCGCGTAATCACTGCGGCACTGTTTTAAATAATCGCAGTAATCGGCGAGTAATTTATACGCTCGGTTCTCTTGAAAAACGTAGCCATGCCGCTCTATGCGTTTCTTGATTGACGGCTTCGATTGCTTTTGAACGCCGAATACAGTCAACCCGAAATCCTGTGTTAATTTCTCGGCAGATTGTAATGGTGCGAGATTAAACAGCTTAGACACCAAATCAATAGCATCACCGTGTTCACCGCACCCGAAACAATGGAAATTACCGCCGCTACCGTTTTTTTCTTCGTACAGCTTCATAGACGGGTTTCTGTCATCGTGAAAAGGGCAGCAAACCATGCGCCCAGAGCCGCTATTAAAGCGGCTCCGTTCACACTCTATTCCGTAATGCTGTGCCACGTCTATAATTGAAAGCTGTTCCTTTACATTGTTATAAACGCTGATATTACTCACCTCTATTCCGTAAAGCACTCAGCGAAATTCGCCTGTGTAAATTCCGATTCGGTGAGCGTGTCGAGTTTTATTATGGACTGCTCTGCAATTTCAACGAGTTCCTTTTCGTAAAGGTTCGGTATGCTGTCCATTATGTTTGCAATGGTTTCCTCTTTGGTGTCACCCGCATAAATGCAGATGAAATTGATTTCCGAAACTGTAAATTCAACCATGTTTATTCCCTTTCCTCTCTTGTTGATTTGTCTTTTTTGTTATCGAGTGCCGGTTCCTGTTTACCCTGTGCCGCTTTCTTTTCCTTATCTGCCTTAATTCGTGCCTTGATTGAGGGTTTTTGCTCATTGTGAACGGCTTTAGCTAAATCCATGAGGGAAATGCTCTCACTCTTATCAACCGTTTCCTTGAGTTCGGCAACAGTGGGCGTAGCGGGTTCTTCTCTGGCGGCGTGTTCCTCAACGTGTTCTGCATAATCGGCTTCACGCTGTTGCTCCATGCTTTTGAGTTCAGCTCGTAATTCACTAATGGGCTTTGCTTGCAGGGTTTCTTTAATTTCCGCAAGCCCTACCTCACCGTCGTAATCTTCCGGCTCACCGCCTTGAATATTTTCCAATAATTTGCCGATTATAACGTCCTTTTCCTGTGCTACTCTTACATAATCAGTGAAGCCGTCAAAAACAGCAAGGTGCGTATTAAGCGGGATATAGTCTACTTTTGGTGTTTCAATATCTTTCGCCCAATCCTTGTTTTCCTGTGATAACCGTCCGTCCCAACTTTGTTTATTAACGGTATGGGCAATAACGGCAGTAACACGCTCCGTACCGTATTTCTCGGTGACTTCTTCTAACGCTTTCGAGAAGTTATAATACGCCCCGCCGCCGTTTCCTGTAGGTTCGCTATGCGTTAATATAGCCTTGTCAAGAGCGGCGGCGCACTCTTGGTTTATTCTGTTGCTGTCGTGGAATAACATCTTATCGCCTTTTTCAACCGCTTCTTCAAGCGTTCCGAGGAAAATGGGCGGGATTTCTTTTTCTGCTGTCTGCTTCTCGATTTCATTGACAATGCTCATTTTAATGTCGTGAAGCTCGTCAAGTTTAACGTCAAAAGCTCCCGGCGCATCCGGCGAATTAACGTCATTCTCACGCTTGGCGTAATAATTATGTGCTTGTTTTTGCACGTTTTCCATTTCCGCATTGACAACATTTAAAAACTCGTTTAACTGTTCAGGTGAATGACCGTCAAGCCCATTTTTAACGATTTCATACGGATTTATTTCCGGCTCTACAGGCGGCACGGAAAACACCGAAACATTCTGTGTCGCAGAAATACTCATTTCTTCGGTTTTTGCGAATGTATTTATCCGTTCCTTGACATCTTCCGGCATTTCCTTATCGTAGAATTTAACGCTCCTGTCGGGGTCGATATGAGCAACTGTTCTGTAATCGTTATTAACTTCCTCGGCTTTATTCCAAACAGTAACGCCGTTCCCCAAATGCCCGAAACTTAAATCGTATACTTTTTCTTGTGGTGCTTCGGGTTGAATTTCAACAGGCTTTTCGGATTTTTCCGGCAATGTACGTGCGGCAACATTATCGCGCTCGGCGGCTTTAACGCTTGCAATGACCGTCTTGAATTTTTCGGCATCAGCTTTCTCAACGATAAAAGTTGTCAGATTATTCTCGCCTGGTTCCCCGTAAAATCTTACACCCTGTGCTTCAAGTTCCCCTGCGGCTTTAGTCGCTAAATCGTTATTGATTTTAAAGAAACTTTTAACTTCAATTTCGGTAGACTTCACCGTGCTTATAATCTCGGCTTGCTTTTCCTGTGCCTTAACTGCTCTTTCAACCTCACGGAAAACGTCCGTATCAGCCTTTTCAAGCGTGAATACGGACTTGTTATTATCGCTGTCTTTACCGCTGAATTTAATACCTTTCTCGTCAAGTGCTGCGGTGATTTTAAAAGAAAGTGTAGAATCAACAGGAAAGTGTGCTTTGTCTTTTATTTCGGAATACTTTACATTTCCGAAAATATCACCTTTGTCGGGCTTCTTTTCTTCCATTGCTTTCTGCGGATTGACGGTAGCTTCGATTTTACGGACTCTTTCTTCGTCTGCTCCGGCAACGGTAAACGTGGTGGTTTTCTTGTTTTTATTCACGCTCCCGCTATACTTAATACCACCCGCTTCAAGTTCTGCTTGGAATTTGTCGGCGATTTTATTATCCATTTTGAAATATTTCTTATCAGCAATTTCAATGTAAGGCGTATTGCCGATAATGTTTGACTTTCTTTCGCCGCTTGCGGTTTGGTTTCTTTCTGCTTCGGGCTTTTCGGCGGTCTGCTCCTGTTTTTGCTCTAAGTCTTTGTCAAAAAGCTGACTGTCGATTTTCGTAATTAATTCATGTGCCGCACCCCGAATAGTTTCAAGCGAGTTTTTAAGTTCCGGCATTTCCTTCCCCGAGCTCCAATCCGCAATATATCCGAAACTGTTCTCTGCGGTTTCGATTCCGTAATGCTGACATACGACATACGCCACGGCTTCCGCTTCAACCTCTTTTGTCTTTGTGTCTTTGGGTTTATCCAAATCATCTTTATTCAAATCCTTGTTGTGAAGCGTGGCGTGGGTAATTTCATGGATTTTCGCCAGTACAGTCTGCGCTTGGCTCATACCCTCGTTAATGGTTATACGCTGATTGCCGAAGTCACAAAGCCCGTCCTCTTTGATTTTGTCAAAAACAATTTCATAAGGGGAAACAGCGTTTAACGCTTCGGAAAACTTTTCGTAATTCTTTACGTCCCCGAAAATGTCATTAGTCAGCGTGGGAAGCGGTTTTCCTTTGGTCTGCTCAACATCAAAAACATACACAGGCTTAAAATACGGAATTGTTTCCTCTGCTTTTTCTGTCATTATTTCATCGTTAGCGTCACGCATAAGGTGTCCTGTTTCGGGGTCGCGCTTTTCTCTGTCTACTATGACCTTGAAAGGCGCAGGGGCGAGAATTTGTATACCTTTCTCGCCCGGATTTACAAACCGTCCAAACTTATTCTTCCATGAATTAAACCCTGCCACTTTGGTCGCTTCGGGATTCTGCATTGCAATGAGCAGGGTATTATTAAAGCTGTAGTTATGGAATTTTGCCATGACATCAAGACATTCCTTGAATTTTTCACCCTCGAAAACGTCTTTGATACCTTGTTCTAATTTCTCGGTGATTTCCCGTAACTGTTCTTTTTTATCCACTTTTTCAAGTGTTGCGGTTATATTATCGGGCATAAATTATTTTCCTCCTTTCGGAAACTCCAGTTTAAAGTTTACATACGCCCCCGTATCTTCAAGAACGACAACAGCATCGTATGTCTTGTCTTTCTTCGGGGAATACAAGCCTTTCATTTCGATTTTACCGTCTTTGAGTAAAGCGGCGGCAATGCTTTTCGTGAACGGCTTCCGCGCCGTTTCAAAGAATTTATTGCTTTTCCACAGCGTAAAACCGCACGAACAAGAATATGCTTTCGGGGTTTCGCATACGTCACAACCGCAACGTGGGCATTTCCCTATAATCTCGCCTGTGTTCTCATGTTTCGCCACTTTGTCGGGGTTGACATTGGCTTTACCCTCGGTTATGACGGTATGGGTTAATTCTATAATCTCGGACATAAACTTTTCCGGCGATAATGTGCCGTCAGCTATGAGCGAAAGCCCGTTTTCCCAATCTGCGGTCAGCTTTGCGGATTTCAAAACATCGGGCATGAGAGAAACCAAATCCGCACCCTCATCAGTGGGTATAAGGCTCTTTTTCTCACGTTTAACAAAGCCTGTTTTAATCAGCTTTTCTATAATCCCCGCTCTTGTAGCCGGGGTGCCTAACCCACACTTCTCAATATGGGTATCGCCCCCGGCGTAGCCGGAATTGGGTGCAGCGTCACGCTGCCCCGCACGTTGCATTGATGAAAGCAGGGTGTCCTCGGTAAAGTGTTTCGGCGGGGAAGTCCACTTCTCCTCGATATTGCATACGGGATTCTCGAAAACTTGCCCCTCGGCGATGTTTGGTGTGTCGCCATCTAAATCGTTCTCATCACACTCGCCGCCTTTTAAGAGCCGCTCTATGGCTTTCCAACCGTCATTGATAATCGTTTTACCTTTTGTGGTAAAAGAAAAACCGTTACACTCAACAATAGCGGTAACGGCTTCGTATTCATGTACTGCGGCTGTAGCACAAAGCAAACGCCCTGCGATTAATAATAAAACTTTCCGCTCCCCATCGGGCAGACTGTCAATGTCGGCGTTAGCAAGTGCGGCAGTCGGCAGAACGGCGAAGTGGTCTGATACGCCCGAATTTTTAATTACACGGTTAATATTCAGCTTAAAATTAAGCTGTATCGGCAGTGTTTGAAGCACGATTTTTATTACATTCGCCGTGGCTTCGCTCATGTCCTCGGTGATATACCTACTGTCGCTTCTCGGATACGTTATACAACGCATTTCATACAAGCTTTGTGCGTAGTCAAGCGTTTGCTGTGCGGTAAAGCCGTAAATCCTGTTAGCTTCACGCTGTAGGGTCGATAAATCGTAGAGTTTAGGCGGGTTTACGGTTTTCTTTTCCCGCTTGACGGATTTTACAACAGCTTTTTGTCCGTCACAAGCGGCTTTGATGTTCTCGGCGGTGGGTAATTCCTTGATTTTATCCGAAACGCCCTCAACGCTGATTAATTCCTTGTTTTCCAGTACAGTGAAGCACAGACGTACATTATGGTACTTTTCTTTGACAAAGCCTGTTATAGCTTCGTTCCGCTCGTAAAGCATTGCAAGGGTCGGGGTCTGCACCCTGCCGACATTCAGCTTCCTGTTATACAGCTTCGTGAAAAGCCGTGTTGCGTTAATACCGATTAACCAATCGGCTTGACTTCTGCATAACGCCGAATGGTACAGGCTGTCATACTCCGTACCGTCACGCAGATTATTAAAGCCGTCTATAATCGCCTTTTCTTCCATACTTGAAATCCATAAGCGTTTTATAGGCAGTGTGCAAGCGGCTTTTTCGTATACGAGCCTAAATATTAATTCACCCTCACGCCCGCTGTCACAGGCGTTAATGACTTCGGTGATTTTGCTGTCGTGCATTAATTTCTTGACAACCTCGAATTGCTTATTTTTGTTGGCAGTAACGGCGTATTCCCACTTATCGGGAATAATCGGTAAATCCTCAATACGCCATTTCCTGTAGTTTTCGTTGTACACTTCGGCGTTTACCAGTTCCACCAAATGCCCGATACACCACGTTATAACGTATTCGCCGCACTCAATGTAGCCGTCTTTTTTAGAAGCTACTCCGAAACAACGAGCGTAGGCATTGCCTACACTCGGTTTCTCACAGATTACAAGCCGTTTTCCCATAATCATATATCCTCCTCATCATGTTCTTCCTCGTCATTGTGCGTGTTTTTCTGCTTACCGCCGCTTCTCTTGGGTTTAATGACTTTGAAATAGACTAAACCGATTAAAAAAGCCCCGCCGATTATAGCGATTATAATATTTTGCATACCTCCGGCGGTTTCTTCCTCGGCTTCGGGATTGCTTGCGCTCGGTCTTGTCGGCTTGGTTTCAGTATTCTCGGAATCCTCGCCGTTAATGGCTTTCAATGCTTCTTCTTTTGCTTCCTCATACGCTTCTACAACGCCATCGGGGAAATCCTCCGAGAACGTGAGCAAGTCAAAATCATCAACGGCATTAAGGAAATACACGTTTTGCCCGTTCCTGTCGGTGTCTATGATGATGTAGAATACGTTGCCGCCTCTTGATTGAACGGTTATAAATTGTCTGCTGACCTCGGTATTGCATACATCTTCAAGTAAAACCCCTGTACCCTGCGGAGTATTAACAACCCCTGCGTTATTACGGTTGTTATTTACAGGCGGGTCAGCTTCTTCCCGTGGTTCGGGGCGGTTGGACGGAAGCGGGGGAATTATAACAACAGGCGGCGGGGGCGTTTCACCTGTTAGAGTGATAGACGTTTCGGGGATTATAATTTCGGTTATTTCCGTTGTGTCGAACATACCCTCAATATCAACCCTCTGCGCTTCCTCTGCGTATACGGGAATAAAAAACGCTCCACATAAGCAGAACGTAACGAGTATGCTAATCAATTTCTTCATGTTCATTGTCCTTTCTGATTTTAATTTCTTCTGCTGTGCTTGATACAGCTTTGGTGGTTCTGACGTGGGACGGTGAATTACTTAGTTGCTTACCACCGTTACTCAGCATTTGCCTTAATTCGCTGATTGACACGTTTTGTTCACGCACAATTTCAACGATTGCAAGGTTGCGGGTTTCTTCTGTTTTCGCCTTTTTGTTGCGTAACCGCTCTGCAATTTGCTTTTGCTTTTCTTCCATGATTTTAACATCATTTTCGAGGGTTTCAAGTTTCTTTTCCGTTCTTGTAGACATAAATAAAGACCTCCTTTTTAATAATCTACTGCGTGTGCAGGGAATAAGTCGGGTCGGAAGCCCTGCGTTTCCATGTACATTTGGTATAACTCGTACATTTCGGGAGTGTAAGGGCTGCCGGAATTGAATATAATCTGTACTGTTTCATCTTCTGTACGCTGATTGACTGTAATATTAAGGGTTATATGCGTAGTTACTACCGAATACCATTCGCCGTCAGCATCTTGAAACCATTCCGTTGTTGTGGTGCTTGATGTGCTGTAAGTCACGTAATACATTGTATTTACGAATAATTCTATCGCCGCAATTATAGCCGAATCGGAAGCACTGAACGCATTTTCGTATTCGTCCCCGCTTTCCGAGAAGCTGAGAGCGGATAAAAATGATATAAGGGCGTAGGGGTTATGACCTAATGTATACGGCGCGATAACCGTTGTGTCGGGATTGACGGAGGATATAACGCCGTTTATGGCGTTCTGTACCGCCGTAACCGTGTAGGTGTTGGCGTAATCATCGGCGGCATATATTTCTTCATCTTCCGCTAAGTATGCACCGAATATATTCATACCGTCATTAGCAACTGCGATTATTAATGACAGAATTAACGAAATAATTAATACAATAAGTGCCGCAACAAGTAAAACCTTTATTACAACAGGGTTCATTAACATTTTTTTAAACCTACACCTATTGCCTTAAACGCTTCGCCGATTTTCTCAATTCTTGACTTCGCCCGCCGTGCTTCTTTCGCCCTGTTCATGTACTCTTTAGCGTGTTTCTTCATCTGCCGAGTTGAACCGCCTTTGCGTTTGGCATATAACTTTGCGTTGGCTCTGTCGGATTTTAATTGCAGTTTAGATACTTTCTTGTAAGGTCGTTCCGTTAAGAATTTATGAGCGTGTTTGGTGACTTTAACCGCTCCGTGTTCGATTGCACGAACGCCTGTATTAAACGCTTTCTCGCTGTCCGTGCCGCTCCCGTGCTTGGTTAATTGCCCGTGAATACTCGCCGATAATCGAACTGCCGTAACTGCACTGAGTCCCTTTAAACCTTTGGCAACAATGCCGCCGCGCCCGTCAATGGGTTTAACCTCTCTGCTGAGTATGATGTTCTTTTTGATTTTACCCGTTTCGGGATTAAACTGATACGATTTACGGAAAATATGATGTTGCGGCAGATTGCGTTGCAGATTCGCTTTATCAAGTTTCCTTTCGGCTTTAGCAACTTTACGCTCCAATCTGTCCGTGCTTTTCGGGGAATAGGTTATACAGCGATTACCTTTACCCGCACGGAAGTATAGGCTTTGACTGCGCTGTTCTAAAAGACTGTTACGCCGTGCGGAATGTTGCTGATACCTCTTGCCCGTCTGCATTAGCTTTCCGTCTACTTCCGTGATTTTAACTGACAGCGCAGAATGTTCTGTGCTTTTTCGGAATCCGAGTTCTCTCTTAGCCATTGCATAGTTTTCAACGCTCCCGTATTCCTTTTTAATGAGCGCGTGAAGTTCTTTTGAAAGGCTCTGTTTTTCGTCTGTCAGCTTGCTTACTTTGCTTTCTTCCGTAAACATTTTCCTGTCAGTTCGTGCTTCCTGTCGTTCGGAAATTTTGTCGTTCCGGCGTTGTCTTTTAATATTCTTATTCGTAAACTGGCTTAAATTTGTACTTCCTCTTACTGCCGAAAACACGCTTGCAGACAGCGCAAAGTTAGCAACGGTATTTTGTAATTTACTTTCACGAACAGGCGGCGGGGCTTCGGTCTTGGTTTCCCGCGTTTCATGTGTTTTGTGTATTAGGCGCGGGGTTTGCGGCGTGATTGTTTCCTGTGGATTCCCTGCGCCGTGCCTTGTTTCTTTCGTGGTATTCTTTGCGTTTTCTGATGAAAATTCCGCTTTCTGCTCTGCTTTTGAAGTCCGTTTATTTACCGGCGTTTCTTTGCTTTGCGGTTGTTGTAAATCTGCACTTCTCTTTGATGTAGCACGTAAACTTTCAGATACCACAAAATTAGCAGTAGTATTTTTTAGTTTGCTTTCGGAATTTTGGGGCGGGGGTTCTCGTTCCCGCGCCCTCGCAGAGGACGCTCCTCCATGTTCCATGATTTTTGACATGAGTAATTTCCTTTCATTTTTCTTTCCATTTACTCTTGCTGTTCATTAATTTTTGTGGTCATAATTTTATACAACTGTGTATCTTTCGGGAAGCGGTCAGTGAACGGGATAATCGTTGAGCCATAACAGATTAAACCCTCGCCCGCGCCGGAATTGGTGACGTATGATAACTGATGTGCAGAAATACCGAGTTTCTTTGCGAGAATTTCCCTGTCACCACCCGCTTGATTAAGCAAGTAGACAAAATCGGAGTTCTCGAAAATGTTCTCAATATCTTTGCTTGCTAATAAATCCTTGACATTTTGGGTCAGCCCTGTTGGTATGCCGCCCCACTTGCGGAAACGCTTCCATATTTCTATGGAATATGCCGAAGTCTGCTCGTCTTTTAAGAGTAAATGAAATTCGTCAATGTAATACCTTGTAGACTTGCGTTCGGCGCGGTTTAACGTGACTTTATTCCATACACAATCCTGTACAACAAGCATACCGATTTTCTTTAATTGTTTGCCGAGTTCTTTAATATCGAAGCAAACGATTCGGTTGCGAATATCGACGTTCGTGCGGTGATTAAAGACAGACAGTGAGCCTTTTACATACAGTTCAAGGGCTGTCGCTATACGCTGTGCCGCCGATTCGGGTTGTTTTAGAATAAGGTTGTATAAGTCCTCTAAAATCGGCATATTGTCGGTGTGGGGGTTCTCCATAAATTCACGGTAGACAAGCCTTACACAACGGTCAATAATGGTTTTCTCGATTGGTTCAAGCCCGTTTCTGCCGCCTAAAATCAATTCGCACAGTGATAAAATGAAATCCGATTTGAGAGAAAGCGGGTCATCATCATCGGCGTAGTCAATGTTAATGTCAAGCGGATTAATGTATTGGTCGCTTGTCGGGGAAATTTTAATGACTTGACCGCCGAGGGTGCTGACAAGCGGATAGTATTCCGCTTCGGGGTCACATATTATAACGTCATCGTTAGTTATGAGAATTACGTTGACTATTTCACGTTTTGCGCTGAACGATTTACCGCTCCCCGGTGTCCCGAGGATTAGACCGTTCGGATTTTTTAGTTGCTTGCGGTCGCATAAAATCATGTTATTAGACAGCGCATTTACGCCGTAATACAACGCTTCGCCGCCTTGAAACAATTCCTGTGTTGTGAACGGCACAAAAATAGCGGTGCTTGATGTAGTCAAACCCCGCTTAATATCAATAAGATTTACGCCTATAGGCACTGTAGAAAACAAACCGTCCTCTTGTTGGAAATCAAGGCGTTTTAATTGACAATTATGCTTCTGTGCGATTCCCGCCTGTTGGAAAATAATATTGTCAAGTTTGCGTTTGGTGTCGGCGGTATTCATTATAAGGAAAGTTATAAGGAAAAACCGCTCGTTACGGGACTGTAAATCATTTAACAGGCTTTTCGCTTCCTCGCTGAAAGTGATAATGTCGGGCGGTATAATATCGCTGTCATACCCTGCCTTAAACGCCTTTTTCTGCTCCGTGATTTTCATGTTGTCTATATCGGTAATAGCGCGTTTAGCGATTTTTATAGCCTTGTTCTGGTCGATACTGCGTAGGTGTATGCTAATCGTTGTCGGGTGTTCGATTGAAAGGAAATCCGCTAACATTCTGTCTGACATTTCGCTTGCAAGGATTGACACGAAAGATACAGCCCCGAATTTACCGTCCATTTTAAAGCCGTTGCCTGTATTAAATTCAAATGAACTCGGCGCAATTACGTCTTTCGCCGACATTCCCGATTGTGCTAACATATCCCATGAGAAGTTGAATATGCCGCCGCTATCGGGGTTGAACGAACTATGCAGAATTGCAAGCCGCTCCGTTCCGATGAGCGGGAACGCCGCAACGCCCATAACCTTGAAATTGTTGATAATATCGGTCTGTATGCGTTCAAGTTTCGGCTTTGCTTCTTTGAGGGAATTGGCTTCAATCCCGAACGTAACGTATTTTGACTTGACAAGTCCGTTGTTGCCTTTTGCAAGTTGTGACTTTAGCATTTCGACATACTCACGGCGAATTTCATTAAGTCCATCGTCCTGTTCGTCAATTTCAAGCTGTCGGTTAAATTCCTCGGTATCTACATTATGATTAAGGAACGACATTTGAACGCTGATAGACTGGTCGAAGTAGTTTAAGAAATCGCAATAATTCTCAAATATAGCCGTCTTATCGTCCGACTGTGCAAGCTGATACGTTATATCCATAAACTGAATCGTCTTGTTATACAACTTATCATTAACCTTACAAATCCCGTCCTTAAACATCTGCCGGAACGGTATAGACTGCTGTGCGGTTTCCGGCTTCTTGGCACTGCCTTTGGGTTTTGCCTTATTAATGGCGTTTGCGATTTGCTTATCTTGTTTTCGTGACAGCTTTTCAATTATTCTTTTTATAAGTTTTAGCAATACTGCTGACCTCACTTTCCAAATCTGCCTGTTTTACAAGCAAATCATAATAATTCTGTGTCTTATATGGTCGCTTCTTTATACGGAGCATAAATGTCTTTAATGCGTTTTTAAGCACCTTTTCAAAAGGCTGACCGTCTTTCTCATACATTGCCGCAAGGAAGAACGGCAGGGCAACAACTATCATCAACATACCCGCCGCCGAGTTCCCGACTAAGCCTTTTAACGTAAAAAACGCCGTCCCTGCGGTTGCCGCCGCAAGCCCGAAGCAGATTAATTGACGTTTCGTTAAGTTCAGTGCGACTTTGGTTTTGACTTTCGACAAGTCCTTAGGCATTTTAACGTATGGCATTTATAAATTCCTCCACTATTGCAGGGCAGTCAGCGAGTAACTTTTTATAACCGTCCTTGTCTACATCATCAAAGAATGTTTCGAGGAAGTTATAGAAATCCTTTTCGATTGATTTAATGGCTTTCCTTGTCCACTTGCCCGGTTCCCATGCTCTGATAAATTCCATACCCTCGGAAAAGCGATATTCGGGAGTGTTGCGGTAGCTGTCGAGCCGGAAATGCTTACGGTATGCGTACCATAACATTCTGTAAACCCTGCGTGAATACAGGCGATACGAAACCGTGTGTTTGCCGCCGAAAAGTGTAAGGATATTCAACCGTGCCGCCAGTCTTAACTGCTCCTGTTCACCGACTGCCACGGTTGTACTGTGTTTCAAATAGCCGATTCTGTCAAGAAGCAGGGCAATATCGCCGTGTGCTTCGTCAAGGGATTTTTGCAATTCCCCTGAAAGCGCGGATTTTGTGCGGAAGTAGAAATCCATAAGATACATATACACTTCCCACGCCTTTTCCGTGTTAAGACTTTTTGCATGAAGTAATGCACCTTTTTCCGTCCAAAGGTAGAGTTTACCCACGTTTGAGGGCAATTCATCAATTTGATGAATTGCTCTTAAATCCTGTAACAATGCACCTTTAAGCAAATAATAATGTTCACCCTCGATATATCGCCCCTTGTTACGGTTAAAATTGTTTGATATGCTTATTGCCGATGTGCCGTAGGCTTCGGCGATTTGTGCGGTAGTTAATACACGCTGATTGTTATTTTCAATCGGTGTAATTTTTTCGAGTTTCATAATTTAATTCCTTTCTTAAAACAACCCACAAATGCTTTAATGGGCAGTGAAAATAGATTTTGAGATAGCTGATGTCTTGAATAACATCATGCAAAGACAGATTGCGAAACACGCCGACATTGCAAGTGAACCTAATACATCGGTGAAGTCAACCGCTGACACCATTATGCCGTAGATTGATACGAGTACCATAATAAAGAACGCTTGGAACGTCAGTGCGACAATGTTTTTAACGTAATTTGTGCCGATTGCTCCCCATTCACGGTTAGCAAATGTAGCAAAAGGAATAGGTGCGATTGAGCAATAAACATACATTTCCATGAAACGCCCGATAAGGATAATAAACACTATAATATTCACTGCGAACATGATTAAACGCACGATTAAGCCTGTGAGGAACATGAGGAATAACGCTCCTATGTTGAACTGACCGTCCACATTGTCGTACATTGCTTGAAGCAGGGAATAATCATAACCGCCTAACTCGTTTTGTGTTGCTCCGAATTGCGTTACTACACCCTGCACGAGTACAGCCGATATATCGAATACGCCGTTTACGATTACGAATACGTTTGACAGTAAAAACACGGCTATACAGGCTTTAAACAAGTATTTAAAGAACATAAACGTGTCTATGTCAGCGGATTGTTGTCAAGGGTATTTTTCAAATATTTTCAAAAAAATTTAAAAGTCAAGCCTTTTTCTCGAAAAAGCTTGACTTTGGGTGAAAAATGGGATATAATGGATTTCAAGAGGAGCTTGCCAAACCTATACGCCATTATCTCCCACAGGTTTTTTGAAATCCTCTCAATAAAATATATGAGGCGGAGTTAATTTAATTGTGGATAATATAGGAAAACAAAGATTAATTAAAAGAATAGTTTTTTCATCATGTGGTTTGATTATAATGGTCTTAGGTATCGCCATGTACATAAAGGCGAATATAGGCGCACCTTGTGGCGATGTAATACCCGTTGCCGTTTCGCACTTTACACCCCTAACGGTCGGACAGTGTGCCGTTCTGTTTCATGTTCTATGTATAATTATGCAAGTTTTAGTAACAAGGCGACCCCAAATTAAACACGTTCTTCAACTTCCTCTTGCTTTCGCATTTGGTATTTTAATGGATGTATTTTTGAATTTATTAGATTTTGAACTTGTAAATATATTTTACAGAGTAGCACTTTTGCTTGCGGGCATAATCATTTTTTCTTTTGGAATAAGAGTGATTGTAGGTTCAAATCTTCTTCTTCTTCCTCCTGACGGATTAGCACGTGAGATAGGGGGAATATTAGGTGGAGCAATGTCAAAAGGCAAACTTGTATTTGATATTGCGGTTACATTAATTGCTATCTTGATTACACTTTTACTTGCCGGTAATGCATTTCTTGTAGTTAACATTGGCACTTTAATATGCGCTGTTGGAACAGGTCCGCTAATAGGTTTATACATGAAATTGTTCCCATTTTTAGACTTAAATAATAAACCCAACTCTTAAATACCTCATGATAATTTATAGAAAAATCGAACTACGATGAAATAGGAGGATATGTCATTGCTTTTAAAGGAAGATGAATTGATTGAAATACTGTCAAATGTATTTAATATTAGTTATGAATTAATTTCAAAAGAACCATTTGAAGGAAATGGTTTAAATAGTTGGAGTGGCGGAGGCGTTTCGCTATTTAATGTTAATTCGCGCTATGTCATATGTAAAATCAGAACGAGCAGTATGCACGAAAACATCGGATTGCAAATAGACCCTGACGGAAAAGAAGAATTTTTAGATTTATGGTTGACATCACCACATAGTATTAAAATGTCCCTAATGAAAGAGATAAACATATATAAAGAACTTGAAGAGAATCTAAAAAAACACATTCCTAATTTTTATGGTAGTTATAGTCATTCTAATTGTTGCGTATTGTTTATGGGATATATCGAAAATAATTTAAAACATAATCCTATGAGTTATGAATCAGAAATGAGTTTTTTAGCCTCGCTACACAATGCTTATTTTGAAAAAGAATCACTCTGTCAAACAATGGGGGTTTTCATTCCAACTATTGACTATTACAAGCAATCTAAAAGTATTTATGCAAAATTAATTCATTGCGTTGAAAAAAATTTTCCTTGTTATAATGAATTCTTGCGCGATACTAAAGATTTCGCTAATAGTATTGACGATAATTATATCGAAATAATCAATTATGGCAGAACTCTATGTCATGGCGATTATGCTCACGTAAACATGATAAAAACAAAAGAATGTCTTAAAGTATATGATTGGGAACATTCTTCTTTCTATAATCCAGAATTCGATTTAATTCAATTCCTTACCCGCCACAGCACAGATATTAATCATGATTATATAGTTGAAGTATTAAAAACATATTATCATAAAATCTCATTTCGGAAAAGCAAGAGCGATTTTCATAATTGTTTGCTATTGAATTCTCATCTGCTATTCTTAACAACCATGTCATGGGTAATGCTTATGTTGAAAGAAAATTTTCCTACTGTAGAAATTAACAATTTTTTGTTTTTATATAATTTTCTGAAACGGCATAAACTCGCAGGGTTAATTTAGGAATTAGCTTGCAGGATTTGAAAAAAGGAATTTTCCTTTTGGGAGAAATAAAATGATTATTGGCATTGTTGGAGTCTCGGCGGCAGGAAAAACATTTCTAAAAAGACACGCACTTGAGGCTATCGCTGATATATACCCTATATGTCAAGTGACTTTACGCCCCAAGAAGCCCAATGAAATAAACGGACTTGACAGACATTGTATTTCTTTGGTTGAATTTAATGATATGGTTAGAAAAAATGAACTCATTTCTATTCAAGACATATATGGAATTAAATACGCTTTTAGAAAGTGTGATATTAAATCTGACAAAGTATTTCTGACAGAAATGTGGTATAAGGATATTAAAGAATTAAGCCAAATAACAAATGTAAAATCAATTTATCTCTACTCAAATGATTTGATTAAAAATCATGCGAATCTTAAAGAGAGGTATAGCGATGAAAATATGTTTCAAAAAAGAATTGACGAGGATATCATTCTTAAAAGCAAACTTGAAAAAATGATGTGTGATGGTGATTTTGACTATACGTTCGAGAACAAATATGATCCCCATAGTGTAGCGGGATTTATAGCCTTGATTAGAACCATAATTGATAAAGTTAAGGAGATTTATTTATGAAGTCATCGTTTAAAGAGAATTTGAAGAAGTTTTTCTTTGAGAGTGAGAATTCTAAGCCAAATAGGTTAAATTGGTCTTATTCCGGTGTATTTTTAGCTTTGGTTATTTTTTATGTTATAGCTTTGGGTCTGGATATTTTTAGCAATAAAGAAACCATAATGGAAATAGCCATCGGAGGGTTACTTTTGTTCATAGGATTTGAAATTTTTTTCATACGCGTCTCTTTCTTCGAGGACATAAAAAACGAATTCAAGGACATAAAAAACGAAATGGAAAGCATTGCCAAAAAGATTGATAGATTAAAACCCGATATAGCGTATACTGATAATCGTATTAATCGAGCAGAAAAAATATCAAAAGCTAAAAGTAGCATATTTGTTAGCGGAATCGGTATGGGCGATTTTAGAAATGATAATGAGGATTTTATAAAGTCTATTGAAACTATTATGAATCAGGGTGTTAGAGTTCACTGCATTGCTTGCGATTTAAATGTTGACGAAGTACGTAAATGCTCTCATTTCATCAATAAAACAGATGACCTAAAAGTCGATAGGGATAGAACGGGTTTTGATGAGTGCATAAAAACTATTAAAAGTTGGGAATGTAGTACCGATTTTTTTAAGGACGATTTTATAGATTATTTTACCCAGGTTTCTTATTTTGCCGTTGATTATGATGTTGGTGGACAATCAACATTTATAGAAGCAACATATTTTTCAGCTAATGTAGGAATTAGAAAAAAATACTATTGTCATGCATATCCCGGAACAGATTTGTATGAGTATTATAAAAAACAGATTGACTTTCTTAAAGGGAAAGCCAATGGAGAAAAAACTAATGGCTAAACAATTCTTTAAATGGCGGATAAGCTTTAACTTATCCGCTTTCCTCATACTTATAACTCCATATCATGACTGCGTTTCTGCTGTTGCTGTTCTCTGTTTTCCTGTTGCAGAATATCATAAACGTTCTTTTTGATTTGCTCGACTTCCTTGACTTCATTTTTGAGGGTGTTATACTGCCGATATAGCCTGTCTTTCTCGGCGGTCTTTTCCTCTCGCTCCGCTTTCCATTTTTTCAAAGGCGGGGTCATAACTTTGCCATTGAGATGTTCTTTCAAGTATCTGTCTGCGGCTTCAAACAAAGTGATTTCCACGCTGTGTATTAGGTGAAAATCTTCTTTCGGGTCACGCTTTAATAATTTGTCCGCAAAAGTGGGTTGAATAGCGTTATACTTCTCATAAACCGCCCTATGCTTTTTATAATTTTCACTCTGCTTTATATGCTCGTCAAGGGTTTTTATTCTGCGTTCAATGGGTTTGAGTTCATGGGATATATCACGCTGTTTCCCTATCATGCTTTGCAGTTTTTCTTGCAGTTCGGGGAAGTCTTGGATTTTATTTTCCGTCAAGAAATTCATCATTTTTGCACTTGCTTTTACATTGTTAATGCTCTGATAATGCTGTGATTTGCCTTTCTGTGCTTGGCGGTTCAGAATACTCTGCACAACGTCAAACAGGCTCGGCGGTGCGGGTGTTTCGGATTTCTGCATTTCCTCTTTCAACCATTCATCTAACTTGTTAAGCTGTGCTTTTAATTGCCGTAATTCGCTGTTAAAGTCTGCGATTTTACGGTTACGGTTTCCTTTTTCGGAGCGTATACCTTTACGCTCCATTTGAGAAGCTGCAATCCCTAAATGGATTGTCGGTTGTTCGTCAAGCCCTCTGTCCTTATGACTGCGGTGGTCTATACGTTCTGTGTGGTTCTCACGCTCCAAAACTGCGTTGACTTCATCAGCCCACGCTTCCCGCCACTCGTTAGCGTTCGCCCGATTGTTCCAATCGGTAGTTTCCTGTTTCGTGCATTTGTACTGCCGTTTCTTCGGGTCGTAAATCTTCTCGCCGTTCTCGTCATATAGATAAACTTTCCTTTGCTTTGCTCCCCATGTCCTATCCTCGTTAAAGGGTCGCATGGTTAGCATTACATGAGCGTGAGGATTGCCGTTTCCTGTGTCATGGATTGCTATATCTGCAACCATACCATGATTAACAAAATGCTTTCTGCAATAATCATTGACGAGTGATATGTTTTGCCCTCTCATCAGCTCGACAGGCAATGCAAGCTCGATTTCTCTTGCAAGCTGTGAATTATTCGCTTTTTCGATTTCCTCTACTGCGTTCCATAATACGGCACGGTCTACATATTCGGGCGGTGCGTTGTCCGGCAACATTATTTCCGTATGCACAATTCCACGCTTTCTTGAATAGTCATGCGTTTCTCCCTCACGCTCGTTTGTGATTTTCTCGCCCGCTCGATAAGCCGCCGCCGCAACTGCGGATTTACCTTTACCCCGACTTATGATTTTTATAGATAGATGATAGATTGCGATATAGCTGTCAACTCCTTTCGCTTGTTTTCCTTGTCAAGGGTAGGTGTGGAGATTTTCCGCCGAATACAAGCGGAAAATACTACCCGACCTTGACAACGCACCTAAATTATAATAGGGTAAGGGCTTGTCTATGTCGCAACATAGGCAAGCCCTTATTCGCCCAATAATTGAACCTCTTATGCTTGTAATAAGCAAAGGGGAAAGGGTTCCGTTAAATCGTTCTTTTGTGCCGACAGGCACAAAACGCCGTCGCCAGACCGCACGTACCACAACAGGCTTGCCGTTGTGGTACATAAGTGCGCCCTTGCAGGGGGCAAAGCTACGCTAACTCGGTAACCGCCCCCTCGTCCTTGCTCTCGTCCGTAGTTTTCGGCGCGAGTGTTGTATTCGTCTGTTTCGCGGGTGATTGCTTGTTAAGAGCGGTGGAAATAACTTTGTAAAACTGCTCGTCTGTCATTTCGGGCGAACCGTCAACAAGGCTTTCGATATACGCCCCACGCCTGTAACAACGTTTGTTTCTTGCTTCGTTTTCCTCGGCTCTTTGCTGTTGCATTAATCGCTTACGTTGATTTTCAAGCTGTTTGATTTGCTCCTCAACGCTTGTGATTTTATCGTTTGTATTTTTTCTCATAATGAACAATTCCTTTCTGATTTTTGGATATAAAAAAGCAACCGCATATTTCAGCGATTGCAATTTAACATATTATAATGTGCTAAACAGACATTCTCTTTTTCCGCAACTCGTTGATACGGCGTTCGCCCTCGTCTGCTCCTTTTTTATAAAAATTTCGGAGTTCTTCTGTAGTCATATCTTTTGTGATTTCATAATTATATTCACGCACTTTATGAATATCTTCTATTGTAAAATCACGGCTTATTTTTGGTTCGTTCATGGGGTTAATCCTCCTTTTCCACAAGCATTGTTGGTTGAATAATATCAATGTTTTTGTAACCGCAAAGATTAGTAATAGCCCTTACGCCGTTTATGGTTTTCACGTTTACCATGTGTTTAAAATTCCATGATAAAATATAATCGCATTGGCTCACAACGGCAGTAGCAATATGCAGACAATCATCACGACTTTTTTCTTTCAAGATTCCGAGTTTAATTATCTGTGTTGCGAGTTCATTTATCTCAACTGTAATTTCCTCACGTGAGTAGTCAATTTCCGCTAAGTGTTCAAACAAAATATCTTGTTTAGGTTGTGGACAACGCATGACTTCTTCTATAACTACGTCTGAAATAAATACATCATATAAGCCCATTTTGATTTCATCCCACAGTCTAAGTGTATCCCCCATTTTATCCGGCGTATCCTCCGCAAAAAGATGACTTATAACAGACGTATCAAGATATAATTTTAGTTTTCTCACTGCACCACCTCCGGTTTATTAAGCGTAATAATTTTGTTTTTTAAATCCACACTTTTCACATCATACCCCGAATTGTAAATGATATTTGATATAGGGCGATTTTCTGCGGGATACCAGTATGAAGCGTACTTATAAGCGGAAACACAAAGTTTCTTGCCAATTATACTTTCGATTTCGTCAAAAGGTAATTTCAGAATTGTTGCGGTCTGCTTGTTCAAATAATTCCCAAGCGGTGTAAATGATGTCGTTTTCGCAACGTATCTTTCTGCTTTCGGCTCGTCATGAATAATTACGGTTTCTTCTTGCGGTAATTCAAATTTCCCTATGAAATTAAAATGAATGTCAACTTTTTGTGTGGTCGTGTAACGATAGCCCTTAACACGTTCATGAACTACAACTTTTTCGATGAATTCATTTAACATAGGCGTTGTAAGTTCGTCAAAATCGGTATATCGTTCCACCAATTCTAAAAAGCTGTCAACTTTCGTGGATTGGTCTTTCATGCGGTCGGATTCTATTTGTAATCTGTCAACGATTTTTTCTAATTTGTTCTGCTCCCGCTCGTAGTTCTCTGACAATTTAATAAACCGCTTTTCGGATAGTGTTCCGCTAATTTTATCCTCGTAAATTCCACGAATTAACCTGTCAAGTTCTGCTATTCGCTTCTTGCACTCTGCAAGTTGTTTTCTCTGTGTCTTTTGCGTTTCGGATTGCTTTGTCGCTGACGTTTGATTAACAATTTTAAGAAATTCACTTTTGTTATTTTTAACAAACCCGCTAACCTCTTTGACCGCTTCAAGTATTAACTTTTCTACAACTTCTGTTTGAATAAAATGAATTGTGCAGGTCGTTGTGATTTTCTTATACGCTGAACAACTGTATACATCTACGTTTCGCCCTCTGTCAACGGCTCGGCTATTGTACATTTTGCTTCCGCAATCAGAACAGAACATAAGCCCTGTTAAGCGGTTTGGCTCTCGATGAAATGAATTTGTACGGCGTTTAGTTTTGATTAGTTTCTGCGCTAAATGCCATGTTTCGGGGTCAATTATTGCTTCATGAGTGTTTTCAAAAATTAATCGGTTTTCTTTCGGTGAAGTCTTGCGGTGTTTGTCTTTATAGGAGTTTTTATAAGTCTTAAAATTAACCGTATGCCCCATATACTCTTCACGCTCGAGCAAATAAGTTATTGAAGTTCCCCACCACCTATAAGGGTTATCAAAAGTGTTGTTTACCTTATTTCCCATGCCTTTAAGTGACAAATAATAGGACGGTGAATAAGTTCTTTCCGACTGTAAAATAGTTGCGATTTCATACGCGCCTTTGCCCTCAATGACAAGTCTAAATATACGGCGTACAACTTTGGCGGCTTCGGGGTCAATTAACCATTGATTTTTGTCATTCGGGTCTTTGATATAACCATACAATGGGTGACTGCCTGTGTGTTTGCCCTCTTTGCCTTTGGCTCTGTATGAAGCTGAAACTTTACGGCTACAATCTCTAACGTACCACTCACTTATGATATTACGAAACGGCGTAAAATCATCATCACCTTTGGCTGTGTCAACTCCGTCATTAATGGCAATTAAACGCACATTGCTTTCACGTAGCGTTTCCATGAATAAGCCTACTCGTAAATAGTCACGTCCAACCCTCGACATATCTTTTACTATAACCGTTTCAATATTCCCCGATTCAAATTCGGTGAGCATACGTTCCCAGTCGGGGCGGTTAAAACGACTACCCGAATAACCATCATCAACATAAATTCGGGTGTTTTTATAACCGTGATTTTCTGCATACTTAACCAACATTTTCTTTTGATTAACTATACTGTTACTTTCGCCCTCGTTTTCATCATCTTTTGACAAGCGACAATAAAGAGCGGTGATTTTTTCGTTTAAATGGCTTGACTGCTTAGGCATAAATGCCCCCTTTCAGCGGTCAACCCGTTTACGGCAATTTAATAATACCACATTTCCGTAAAAAAGTCAACCGTTTTTTAAATTATATTGAGTTTATTTGCGGGTCGTTGCGGATTAGTCGTGCGATTTTGTCATTAATGCTTTCCTTGCTTGTATCGCTGAAAAATAACGATACCTCATAGACTGTTGAGCCGATTTTGCGTTTGATTATTTTTCTTTTAGGGGTAGTTGTAATTGTTTTTGTTTCGGTCATAAAAACCCTCCTTTTAGGTAATTTTTGACATAAAAAACCGCCCTATTTTCAAGGGCGGTCGATTCCGATTATTCTAACTTATTTTCTTTTTGTGATATAGCGTTTCTGCCATTAAAGCAACGGCAATTTTAAAGCCCTCCGAAAAATACGCTAAGTCGTAAATATAGTTGATTTTGCAGTTTAAATCTTCGATATTTTCAAAGATTTCAAGGTCGCTTTCGGACAACGAGTTTGCAAAACTTTCTTTAATTTCACTAAGGGTATCGGAGATTTCATCATATTGCGGGTCAGTAATTTTCAATTGCTCCGAATTGCTTTCAAAAAGTTGTTTTAGAATTATTTTGTTTAACTCTTTGCTTTCGGGGTTGATTATACTGCGATACAGGGTTTCAAAAATAGATTTTTGCATAATAAATATTTCCTTTCAATTTTTGTCACAACCCCTTGAAAAACGAAACCAAATATGTTATGATAGATATACGGTCATTTTCGAGTGGTCGTGTGGTTTGTGGGCGGTTGAACATTTGGGTGTACGCCGCCCGCTTACTTTTAATCGCTTTTGCTTGATGAATAGCTTTAAATATCATCTATCACGCTCCTTTTAATGCTTGTCTTTTCGTTTTGCCGTAAACGGATTTGACCGCAATTTTGATATGATGTGAATAACATCTCTTACATAATATCATATCAGCCATGTTGTTTTTCTCTGTCACCATTGTAATTAATTCATAACACAGTATTCCTGTTATGATTAATGCGGCGATTGGCAGTATGACGTTGTTTGATATGTTTTCCATCAGTGTAAATATTGCGTTGTTGTACTGTTGCGGGGATTGCCCCACAGTGTTTCCTACTGCGGTTATTTGTGCGTTTGCGGCATCGAATAAATCAATGAGCATACCGAAAACAACGTCACATAAAAATATGCGTATTGCTTCCGCTATTCGTTCTAATAATCCGTTAAACAATAATTTGCTCCTTTCCGAGATAAACGCTGTAACCGCCCACTGTTAAAGCGGGCGGTGTTACGTTTATTTCTTTGTTTTAGGCGAACAAATCAGACAGCGAGGGAATAAGCAGAACGCCGAGTAAAACAATGCCTCCGCCCGCCATAAATTGCTTCATTCCTTGGCTTTTCTGTCAAGGTTCGTAGAGAAGCAGACAGAAAAAGCAAGGCATGAAGCGACTTTAGCGGGAAGCAGCATAGTTCTACTCGGCGCATTGCTGTCCCTTATTCGTGCAGTAATTCATAAATGAATTACTGCTACGCTCCCACTTCAAGGCAGGGAACAACACCTATATTGTTATAAACGATTTCAACCCTTTGCACTCGGTTCTTTCCTCGTGCATTTTCGGGGTCGTGTACAATGATACGGTCAATAAATTCGTGGACGATTGCAAGTGTCAATTCTTCAACTTCGGTGTACTTCCGGACGATTTGCATAAACCTGTCAATGTTAGCGTTTTCGTTTTCAATCTCGGAAAATTCTTTATGCAGGGCGGGGATTTTTTTGTTCAATTCCGCTTGCTCTTTTTCAAACTTCGCCGACATTTTCATAAACCGCTCGTCCGTGATTTTGCCCGAAACATTATCTCCATACAGCCGTTCAATAATTCCGTCAAGTTCGTTAATTCTGTCGGCAATCTTTTTAATGCTCTGCTTTTTCGCCGATAATGAATTACTCTTTAATGCTGCACTTTTCCCGACAACAAGCTGCACAAATTCGTCCTCGTATGCTTTTACAAAGTTCAGCAGTTCCCGCAGTTCTTCTATTACAAGCTGTTCAAGGGATTTTTCTTGAATATAGTGTGCGGTACAGCCTTGATTGTTAAGCCTTTGATACTGCGTTTGCTTGCGGTAGGTTGAACAGGAATATGAACCGTCAAGCCGTGATTTGGTCTTGTCCTTATTCCATAATTCCCTTGTATGGTAGTACAGCTTTTCCCCGCAATCGGGACAGTAAGCAACGCCTGTGAATAATCCCACATTTCCGTAGCGTGGGGCGCGGCGTTTGTGCTTTCGCATTTTCTGAACGACTTCCCATAAATCAACGTCAATTATTGCGGGGTGGGTGTTTTCAAAAACCATTTGATTCTCAATCGGGTTTTTCCGTGAGCGGTTATCCTTGAATGATTTAGAGTAGGTTTTGAAGTTAATTGTATGCCCTAAATACTCTCTTGTGTCAAGTATTTTATGAATGGTTGTTGTGTGCCAATGACACGGCTCTTTGCATTGTTGCGGGGCTTTGTTAATTCCGTTGACTTCCTTGTACGCGCTCGGACAAAGTATGCGTTCTTCCGTCAGCTTTGCAGATATTTGCGCGGGGTTAATTCCGCTTGCGAACATTTGAAATATACGGCGTACTACTTCTGCGCTTTCCTCGTCAATAATCCAGTTCTTTTTATTGGCGGGGTCTTTCCTGTAACCATACTTAGGGTAGACTGTCAGCTTCTCGCCCGCTTTGCCTTTCGCCTGTTGAACGGCTCGGATTTTTCGACTTGTCGATTTCAAATAATACTCGTTGAAAAAATTTATCATCGGAGTAAAATCATTTTCGCCGTCTTGGGAATCTAAGTTTTCTTGAACCGAAATGAGCCGTACATCAAGTTGCGGGAATAAGATTTCTTGATAAAACCCTACTTTCAAATATCCCCTGCCGAACCTTGATAAATCCTTTACTATGATTGTTGAAACTATTCCCGCTTCTGCGTCCTCAATCATCTTACAAAACGCAGGGCGTTCCCAATCGCCGCCCGAATAGCCGTCATCAAAAACAAACTCGAAATTTTCAAAACCGTTTTCCTCTGCGTGTTTGGTTAAGATTTTGCGTTGGCTCTCGATTGAATACGATTCGCCTTTGTTAGCGTCCTCATTACTTAATCGACCGTATAAATAAACTTTTTTAACTGCTTGCTGTCTAATCACTTTTAACTCCTTTCCGACAACAAACATTCGTAATATTGTACTCTTATTATATCACGATTTTACGCTATTGTCAAGCTATTATTGACATTTTCAAGCAGTTAAATCTTTGTCAATTAAGCGGGATATGACTGAAACAATATCCCGCTTTCTTTCGTTATTAAATGAAGTCGAAACTATAAATGTTGTCGCGCCGATTTTTCGGATTTTCTCTCCCGAAGTCGGCGCGGTGGTTGTGTTTATATTCAATTTTTCTTTCATCGTACCTCGCTTTCTATAATTCATGTTCGTGTGATTTACTGCGTTGCTTCTGCGGTTCTTGCTCTTTCATCAGAATGTCAACGCTCCGCTTGATTTGCTCTACTTCCTTTACCTCGTCTTTAAGATTATAATATTCACGATAAATTAAATCTCTTTCGGCGGTCAGCGTTTTGTATTCTTCTTTCCATTTCGTAATGGGTGGTAGCTTTTTGGGGTTAAACCGCTCTTGCATAACCTCTTTCAGATACTTCTCGGCTGTATCGAATTGGAACAATTCGGGGCGGTGATTTTCGTAATATTCGTTACACGCAATACGTGCTTTTTCTTCATTCCGTCTTGCGAATAATCCTGTTGCCTTTTTAGCCACCGAATACACGGCATTAAGTTCATCATACTTTC
The DNA here is from genome assembly GCA_031280965.1 of Oscillospiraceae bacterium. Taxonomy (GTDB): domain Bacteria; phylum Bacillota; class Clostridia; order Oscillospirales; family Ruminococcaceae; genus Ruminiclostridium_E. The sequence continues at coordinate 31,701 of JAITFZ010000020.1, forward strand.
GCTTGATTGGTTTATTCTCCTTGTAAATCTCGCTCTGCTTGATATGCTCGTCAAGGGTTTTCAATCTGCGTTCAACGGGTTTCAGTTTATATCGAACATCAGATAATTTACCGTGCATAGATTTAACTGTTCGCTCTAATCCCGCCATATCCTTAATGTTATTAGTGGATAAGAAATTGAGCATTTTTGCAGAAGATTTCAAGTTATAAATATTTTGATAGTGCTGTGATTTCCCTGCCTGCGCCTGTCGGTTCAGAATATTCTGCACAACATCATACAGCATAGGCTGTTTCGGGGTTTCGGGTTTCTGCATTTCCTCTTTCAACCATTCATCAATCTTATTAAGCCGTGCCTTTAACTGCCGAATTTCTTTGTTAATGTTATCAACATTACGGTTGTGGTTTCCTCTGTCGGTTTTAATGCCTTTACGCTCCATTTGACAAACCGCCGCTCCTAAATGGATTTTAGGCACTTTGTCAATGCCCTGTCGTTTATAACTTCGGTGGTCGATTTGCTCGTTAATATTTTTTTGTTCCAAAAAGTTATTAACGGCAACGCTCCAACTCTCACGCCATTCCTCGGCGTTACCTCTGAAATTCCAGTCATTGACTTGAACATACTCACGTTTCCATTGCTTGCGGTTTCGGCTGTCTACTTTCTGCTCACCAGTTTTTGGGTCAATTAGCGGTATGCGTTGGCTGTTTTCATCAAGTGCGTAATCCTTTCGTTCCTTAACGCCCCATGTCTTTTCTGCTGTAAATGGTCGCGTTGTGAGCATAATATGCGCGTGAGGATTGCCGTCTTTATTATCGTGAATAGCAATATCGGCAACCATGCCTTGCTGTACAAAGTTGTTCCGGCAATACTCACGGACAAGAGATAAATTCTGCGCTTCCGTCAATTCCCTCGGTAAAGCCAATTCAATCTCCCTTGCAAGCTGCGCGTTACTTGCTTTTTCAATTTTCTCAACCCCATTCCATAAAACATTACGGTCTGCATATTCGGGCGGTGCGTTTTCGGGTAACATGATTTCCGTATATACAATACCGCCTTTTTTCGTGTAATCATGAGTAATTCCGTCATATTCGTTTTTGATTTTTTCGCCTGCACGATAAGCCGCCGCCGCGACTGCTGATTTTCCTTTCCCTCTGCTGATGATTTTTATGGAAAGATGATATATTGCCATGACATACCCCCTTGCTCTTGTTTTCCTTGTCAATGGGCGCGGCGCGGGGTGGAGATTTTCTCGCCGAATACAAGCGAGAAAATACAACCCGAACCCATTGACAACGCGCCATAAATTATAATGGAGCAAGGCGTAAGCGGTTTACTGCTTACGCCTTATCTACCCATAAATTTATCCCCTCTTGCTACTTACAAGCAAAGGGGGATACATCGCACGTTAAGCCGTTTCCTTTTGCCCGACAGGGCAAAAACGCCACTCGCTTGCGAGGGGCTACTGTCATGCAAGACCGCACTTATGAACAGGATAACCTTTGGTTGTCTATAAGTGCGCCCTTGCAGGGGGCAAAGCTACTCTGTAACAGGGTTTACGCTGTTGCTTACCCTCTCGTCTGCGCCTTGCCCTGTGGGTACGGCATGAGCCGTTT
>JAITFZ010000008.1 GCA_031280965.1 Oscillospiraceae bacterium
AATTTGAAGCCGGCGCTACCTCGGGTTCTTTCTTACTCACTTTCCTTCTACGGTTTTTAGGTAGTTTCACCATCGTTACTCTTACCGCATTATCCCGTTATCGGGTTTTACTTTGTGAATTTCTTCACACAATTACATATTACCATATAATGTATACGAATGTCAATAGTCATAATAACCAAATAATTTCGCGATTTCATAGGGCGTAACGGACTGGTTACGGCGGCTGTTGTTGATTCGAGTTTAATTAAGGTTTAAATTCCTCGCCAATGAAAATATGAACTTTCAAATCATTTCGGCAATGCCGTTTTCGCAATATTTGAGAATCTAAAATGAAAAATCACAAAAAACTCGAACCTAAAGAATTCATAAAAGAATTATCTGCTTATATGAAAACCAAAGGATTAATCCTTGTAACAGAAGACAAACCGCCGATATTACTCTTTGTATAATTCCCCGCGCAAAATGCCATCAAATAGCTTTGCAATCGTAAAAACGCCCTGTTGTGAGTTTTTAACTCAACATTCAGGGCGTTTTTTGTCATTTTGCGTGGAACGCAACAAAGTGCAGGGTTCTAATTTGCTTAATTATTATTTCCTTTTACGTGCGAATACAACAGCACCTGCCGCTACAAGAGCGATTGCGGAAGCAACTGCTACGTCAGCAACGCCGGTTTCAGCGCCGTGCTTATCATCGTCATCGTCGCCGCCCGGAGCAGGAGAAATGACAGGAGGTGCATCGTCATTGTCATCAACGGCGTAATCAAATACGATGCCGGTGATGGTGATTTCATCGCCCCACCACTGTTCCATCATAACTACGGGACCGTCTGCTTCTATAGGTTCGTCAAGGGTTACTTTAATAGTTGCTCCGTCAGAAACGATAGCCTTACCTGCGTCTTCATCGCCCCATTCAGTCCAAGAACCACCTGCGGCAGCCCACCAACCCTCTTCAAACATTTCGCCGTACCATATGATACCGCCGCCAAAGCCTTCTTCAACATCTCCGTCATCAAAGCTGATGGTGAATCCGGTGATAGTACCTTTTCCTTCAAAAACATACTTGCCGTCTTCGTCGTAATCTGCGCCATTGGCGTTAGCAATTGCACTTGCGCCGAGTGTAAATACGCTAATCATAGCGATTGCTAAAATAATTGATGCTAATTTTTTCATAAGTTATTACTCCTTAAAAATCGGTGCGGCAGATATGCCACCCGTTAATTAAAATCATTATAGCACGTCCTTATGCATTTGTCAATACTTTTTTCCTATTTTTTCCATATAATGTTTGTTTATATTTTATCATGTCGCTATAAAAGAAGCGTCGCACATACGGACAAGCTGCCCGTTCATATAGTTTACACGGGTGATTATATTGACGGACGACAACAAACAGACCAACCTCACAGCGCATATTTTTTATAATGAAAACGGCGACAGCTTTGAAAATTTGTTAACCGAGGGGATTAAAAAGGCAAATTTCAAAGCCATATACAAGCAGATAACTATTGTTTACGATGCCTCCGAGAAAGAGGAGCGTTAAAATGAGAAACGATAATTATTTAAGCACTTCAGTTTACAACGCCGCGTTATATCTGCGGCTGTCAAAGGAAGACGAAATCGCGGGACAGTCCGAGAGCATACAAAATCAACAGGATTTTCTGACTAAATTCGTACTGGAACAAGGGTGGAATATCGTTGACATTTATATTGACGACGGGTACAGCGGCTTGAATTATGACCGTCCCGGCTTTCAGCGTATGCTTGCGAATATAGAAAAGAAGAAAATCAACCTTGTTATTACAAAAGACCTGTCAAGGTTAGGGCGGGATTATATTGATACAGGCTACTATTTGGAGCGGTATTTTCCTTCGGGCAACATTCGTTATATAGCTTTGAATGACGGTATAGATACAATGGCAGACAACGGAAACAACGACATTTCGCCGTTTAAGGCAGTCATCAACGATATGTACGCAAAGGATATTTCAAAGAAAGTCCGGGCGGCATTCAACACCAAGCGTCAGAAAGGGCAGTTTATAGGCGGTTTTGCGCCGTATGGCTACATGAAAGACCCGAGCAACAAAAACAAATTGCTGATTGACCCCGATGTGTCGGCAGTCGTCAGGCGAATTTTCGGGCTTTATCTAAACGGCGGGAGTATGTGCGGAATTGTCAGATTGTTCAATAGCGAGGGTTTACCCTGCCCCGCGAAGTACAAGAGCGAAACTACCGCATATAAAAACGCAATGGTCAAGCGGTATTTGTGGACACAGGAAACAGTAAAGCGAATACTTACCAATCCCGCCTATATCGGCAATATGGCACAGCGCAGGCAAGAGAAAATCAATTACAAGGTAGATAAGTTTCGTAAAATACCGCCTAAAGACTGGATAATTGCCGTGGGAACGCATGAACCTATAATTGAAAAGGCGGATTTTGAGCTGACGCAGACGCTTATTCAGAAGAAAATCCTGCATTATAACAAGCCCGAAAAAGCGGTTCACTTATTAAACGGTTTGATGTTTTGCAAAGAATGCGGCGCAAAAATGACATACCGCCGTAACAAGTCAAAGAAGATGGTTGCGCTCTGCATGACCTATTCAAAGTATGGTATTACCCTTTGCACCGCTCATAAAATTCGCGAGGATTTAATTGAAAAGTGCGTTTTTGACAAACTGCGGGAAATTGCCGAAAAAACACTCGGCGAGAATTTTACCGGGCAATTTAAGGATTTATTCTTTGAAAAGCCCGATTATAGCGAAAAGGAAAGTATTCAAAAGCGGTCAGATGAAATTAAGGGCATAATAAAAAGCCTGTATACCGACAAGCTCAAAGGCATAATTGACGAAGATTTATTTATTGAAATGTCGAGCCGGTACAGCAACGAGAAAAATATGCTGTCAGACAGGCTGTCGCAAATCGAGACGGAAATGTCAAAGCCGGTCACAGAGCACGATTACAAAGACATTATCAGCAAGATTATCGGCTTTGAAATAATTGAGCGCAATATACTTGCGAAGTTAATTAACAGGATTGAAATCTCCGAAGAAAGACAAATATTTATAACTTTCAACTTTTGTAAGCCATGCAAGCCGCACGAATAAAAAGCAGCGTCATAAATTCAGCGGTGCAGACGGCGAACTGGGTGCCTCTCTGCGCTACCTTTCACAGCGATTCACCATGCCGGATAAAAGAGGAATTGCGTTGCTGACTGATATTGGAACCGAAGAACTCGGACACCTTGAAATGATAGGTTCCATAGTTACTCAGCTCACAAAAGGCGAAGGCGCAAAGTCTTTCGATAAGTGGGGACGCGGCGACTACTATGTTGACCACGCAAACGCGGTTTTCCCCGCTTCGGCGAGCGGTGTACCGTGGAGCGCGGCAGGTATGCAGAGTAAGGGCGACCCTAATTACCAATGGTAGCATTTTTATTTATAAACAAGTTTTAAGGTCTTTTCGGGCTTTGAATATGTGATTTTTTCTATGAGCATATGAGCCGTCTGATATTTTTGTTCTATATTAATGCTCTCATCAGTCAAAAGTTCGTAAACGCTCATAATTTTTTTGACTATTTCGTTGTTATGCCTGTTTTCGATTAATTTGCCCTTTAAAAGTTCCAGTGCGTTCTTTAAGTCCTCCCGCTCGTCTGAAAGCCTTTGTTTCTTCTCCTTATATTCGGAAAGGCTGTCTATACCGTCCTCGTATGCTATTTTAACTCTGTCCTCTTTGTCCGTGATTTTGGAAAGGCGGTCTTGAAGCATATCATATTCAAGGCTTGTGCCTGTATCGGCTACGCTCGGTACAATGTTTATTTCGATTTCGCCTGTGTAGGTCTTTTTAAGTTCCTCTAAAACTGCGCTTTCTAATATTTCAATAGCAGTATGAGCACTTACCTTGCATGAGCCTTTAAAATAAGCATTGCACTGCATAAATCTACTTCTATGAATAACCATAGAACGTCCGCAAGCACCACATTTCATAAGTCCTTTAAGCCATGTCGATATAGGTGAGTTTTTGTTTTCAAACTGGCGGTATAGCTCTTTATTTTCTCTCATGCGCTCTTGAACCTTGTCCCATGTTTCAATATCTATGATTGGCTCATGGTCGCTATCTCGAAGAATCATGTCAGGGTGATTAAAATTATTATTCATTCCACCGTGAGGTGTCCAACGCACTTTTCCGATATAGACAGGATTATTCAGAATATAATTAATTGTATGATTTGAAAATTCTTTTCCTGTTCTTGATTTACCTAAACTGTTCGCAAGCCTTATAGTTCCAAACAAGCTATTTTCCCTGTTTGCAAAACTCTGAAAAATAATCTTTACAAAATTTGCTTCTTTGGGTGATACTATGAGTTTTTTATTTTCCACTCTATAACCAAAAGGCGGTCTTGTTTGAAATTCGCCCCGCTCCGCTTTTTCGGTCATGCCCTTTGTCACTTCATCAGCTAAGTTAAGTGAGTAGTATTCTGCCATAGCTTCAAGCATGGCTTCCAATATAACCGAGAATTTATCGTTTTCAATACTTTCAGTAATAGAAATAACCTTGATGTCACATTCTTTTTTAAGCAAAGATTTATAGACTATGCTGTCTTCTCTCGAACGTGCAAACCTATCAAATTTATGTACAAGAATCACATCAAAGGGTTTCGGCTTGATTTTTGCTGTAGCAATCATCGTCATAAACTGTGGTCTTTTATCAGCCCGTTTCCCTGAAATGCCCTCGTCTATATAAATATGTTCCTTTGTGAGTATAATATCATTCTGATTAGCATAATTTTTTACAGCCTTTAATTGAGCGTCTGGCGAAAACTCGGTTTGATCATCGGTAGACACTCTTATATAACAGGCTCCGTTTTGAATAATTACCCCTCCTTACACAAAAAACCTTTACCCCATGTATAAGAGGGAAAAGGCAATCTTATTCTTTAAAATCTAACTCTAATTTTGTTCTATCAAGAGCATTTAATAGATTTATCGTTTTTTCTATATCTAAATTCTTACATTTTTTAGATTTACTGTAAACTATATTGATGAGGCTTTTCAAAGGCTTCTTCAAATCACTTAAACGAAAACGCGCCAAATGCGGAAGCAATCATTCGACAAAATCGGAATTAATATAGCGCCAATATCGGAATTAATATAGCGCCAATATCGGAAGTAATATCTTGACAAACACGGAAGTGCGTGATATAATGATATTAAAATCAAAGAAAGCTGTTATAATATGGAAGAAAAATATTTACCCCGCATAGCGGATAGGGTTTTAAATTTCGCATTGGAAGCGTCCGGTGCGGTGCTGATTGAGGGAGTAAAGTGGTGTGGCAAGACCAGAACTGCCGAAGAAAAAGCCGCCAGTATCTTATATATGCAAGACCCCGATAAAGCCGAATCGTATTTGAAAGCCGCCGACACCAAACCTTCGTTCTTGCTGAAAGGCGATACCCCACGCTTGATAGACGAGTGGCAGACAGCACCGGTTTTGTGGGATGCAGTGCGCTTTGCGATTGACCAACGGAGAAAGAAAAGTCAATTTATCCTAACGGGTTCTGCTGTTCCAAAAGATAATATTGTTCAGCACACAGGAACGGGACGGATTTCGCGTATGCTCATGCGTCCGATGTCTTTGTTTGAATCGTTGGAATCCAACGGCTCTGTTTCGCTTAAAGCATTGTTCGATGAAACAGCTGATGGCGAATGTGTTTCGACCTTAACGATTGAAGAACTGGCTTTTGTCTTAGCACGCGGCGGATGGCCGGCTTCAATCGGAGAGAAAGAATCTGTTGCTTTAAAATTAGCACACGATTATACTGAAGCAGTTATTAATATTGACATATCAAAAGTTGACGATGTGGAAAAAAATCCGGCGCGTGTCCGGGCACTCATGCGTTCGCTCGCTCGGAATGTTTCCACAATGGCAACGATTGCTACCATTCATGGAGATATTTCTGCGAATGAAGAACTTGTTTCTGAAAAAACTATCAGCGTATACCTTAACGCACTACGGCGAATTTTCGTGGTAGAAGATTTATCCGCATGGGGTCCGGCTATGCGTTCAAAGACTGCATTGCGAACTTCATCGAAGCGACACTTCACTGACCCGTCGATTGCGACTGCCGTACTTCGTGCTACACCGGAAAAGTTATTACAAGATTTCAATACGTTTGGTTTACTGTTTGAGTCAATGTGCGTTCGGGATTTACGAGTTTATGCGAATGCGATTGATGGTGAAGTTTTCCATTTCCGTGATAAGAGCGGGTTGGAAGCTGATGCCATTATTCACCTCGGCGATGGTCGTTGGGGGGCGATTGAAGTCAAGATGGGTGCTAAGGAAATCGAAACTGCCGCCGAGAATTTGAAGAAGTTACGAGAGAAAATTAATACAGACAAAATGAAAGAACCGTCATTCTTAATGGTGCTGACGGCTACCGAATTTGGTTATAGGCGCGATGACGGGGTTTATATCGTGCCGATAGGATGTTTGCGAGATTAACGCGAAAGGGGAACCGCCTCTATGAACACCAAACGCCGTCCCGACATAAAAATCACATTAACCCGCGAGATGTTCAACTCGCTGCTCACCATGTTCGCCTACTACAAAGCGACAAAAAATGAAATCGGCGAGACCTATTACAGTCGAAGCGCCGATAAACTCGAGGGTAAAATCATTAGCTATGGTCGGTTCATTAAGAGCGAGACCGGCGATAAAGTCGTCGTAAACTTCTTCTCGAACGAAATCATAGCGCTTACAGATTTATTTGCGAAGTACATAAATTTAGGTCACGCTCCAAAATGATTTATATCAATATTAAACTCTAAAACATTTATTAATAAGGAAACCATAACAATATGCATTTCCATTGTCTTTGAGTAGCAGATTGCTTTTCGAGCAAGCCGCTTCAGTCTGGTGCGAAAAATCAAATGTTTGCGTTCGATTTTTTGCGTGTTTCTTTTTCCTGTTTTTAATATGCTCCTCGGAATAACATCGTGATATGCCCAATTATTATCAGAATAAACAGCGACAATTTTAATGTTTAACAACGTTACCATGCCCCATAATATTTTGCACATTTCATTCTCACGAGAACCCAAAGTGAATGCGACAACATCACCGGTATCATGGTCGATTGCGTGCCATAGCCAACAAGGCGTACCCCTGCAATAAACCCGCCCCCACTGCTCATCCATCTCAAGCCTGATTCTTATTTTTCTCCTAAGATTACGATATTTTGGATTGATGTTGACAAGAGAATTTTTAGTTTTTTTAACACAGCAGTAACTGTACCTTGACTGATTTCTAAAACTCGAGATATGTCGCGGACTCCGCTGCCGTTTAATGACATTTTTATTATCATTAGTTTCGTGCCCGGTTTTGCTCCGTTGTTTACGTATTCTTCTGTCAATAAGAAAATAAAAATTAGTGAATAAAGGTATTGGCGGGAATATTTCTATTGACATGCTGAAACCTCTATGTTAATATATTTATATAAAGACGTAATTTAAACAGAAGAAGAGGTTTTCACAATGTATAACAATATTTTAGAGACAATCGGAAAAACGCCTTTAGTAAGAATCAACGCCCTCAACCCTACTCCGTCCGTTCCTTTGTACGCAAAATTAGAAGGCTTCAATCCTACGGGCAGCGTCAAGGACAGAATAGCCCTCAAAATGATTGAACAGGCGGAAGCAGACGGACTGCTCACAAAAGATAAAATAATTTTAGAACCGACCTCCGGCAATACGGGGATTGGACTTGCTATGATTGGGCGCGTTAAAGGCTATAAGGTTGAAATCGTGATGAGCGCGGCTGTTTCTGTCGAACGGCGGAAAATGATTGCGGCTTTCGGGGCGAATGTTATTCTGACCGTGCCCGAACTCGGAACAGACGGCGCAATAATGAAAGCGCGGGAGATGGTTGCCCAAAACCCCGATAAGTATTTCTGCCCTGACCAGTTTACCAATATTCACAATTGGGTAGCGCACCACAAGACAACCGCCGAGGAAATATGGGAGGACACTAACGGGCGGATTACTCATTTCGTGTCTTCGCTCGGTACTTCGGGAACACTGATGGGAACAGGAAAATTTCTGAAAGAGAAGAATCCCGATATTAAAATCGTGGAAGCCCATCCCGAAGAAGGACATTATATACAAGGGCTCAAAAACATGAAGGAGGCTATTGTACCCGAAATCTACGACCGGTCTAAGATTGATGAGAGCATAATGATTGATACTCAGGACGCATATGCGAAAGCGAGGGAAATCGTTGCAAAAGAGGGAATTTTCGTGGGAATGAGTAGCGGCGCGGCTATGATTGCGGCGGAAAAAACCCTTGAAAAGCTGACTTCGGGTTTAGTGGTGGTTGTTTTTCCGGACAGAGGAGAAAAATATCTCAGTACTAAACTTTTTGAGTTGCAGGAATAAAAGGAAACCGGCGGTTGTTAACCGCCGGTTCTTGTGTAATGAAAAATGCCGTTTAAAATGGGAAGCTGTATTATTTTCATAAAATCCTTTCTTCACCAACAGGGAATGAAAACAACGTTTTACCCGTTTCAGTTATGTTTTGTTTCAACCTTACTACCTCAAATTATTAAGCCCGTGCCTTCTCAGCACCTCCGGAAAATTTATGTACGAAATATTCAAGTCAACATCGCCGTTTATACCGGGAATCCTCCCCTTGTCCGTGTACTGCCATATATGGAAAGGTCTCTCGTAAGTAGGTCTTGAAGCCCACTGTGCTAACCAAACTGCGTATGTATCAAGAACCCGCGGGTCGATTTTAGTTTCTAAGAAGTATTTATACGAATAAAGCATGGGGAAATATCCGTTATTCATGAGAACCTCGAAAAACGCTTCCGTCATTGCGGTTATTAGTTCCATGCTCATACGTTCGTGAATTGGGTCTTCTATATCGAAAACTACAGGATATGTAAGCTCGTAACCTCTTATTACCTCTATAAGAAATTCGGCTTCCCGCCTTGCGTCCTCAACGCTTCGGGCGTAACTGTAGAAGTACACTCCTACATCAAGACCGTTAGCGAGCGCGCCCTCAATGTATTCACGGAACCGCGTATCTTCAATCATAGGACGGTCACTATTGATGTGACCGCGGGCGGCGCGGAGCATAACAAAATCGACTCTGCCGCTGTCTGCGACCCTTGCCCAGTCTATATCGCCCTGCCAAAACGAAACGTCAATTCCGCGAAGTTCCACACGCGGCTCGTTTTCGAGAATCATGGCGGTCATCTTCTCGAACGGGTGAGGGAGCCTTACCTCGGGCGGTTCGGCAATATCCTCGTCATTATCAATAAAAAGACCTCTCAAGGCGGTTCTGAAAGAACCCGTACCGACAATCCGCGAATCGCCGCCAAGTTTAAAGGTTCCGTGATTAACAACATCGCCGTTTCTTGCGACCCAAAATACACCGAAGCTGAGTACAGAGCCGCTCGGCGTAATTGTAACCGCACCATGAATAATTATACTGCCGCTTACGGTATTTTCAATAGCGCCGGTTGCGGTTATAACGCTTCTTCCTGTCGTTGTTATTTCACCTGCATTACTAAAAGTTCCCAGAGAAAATATGCTTATATTGCCGGAACTTGTGAGTTCGCCGCCGGCACGAATATCCACACGACCATCAATTACGTTGACGGTTGTATCCGGGTATTGCAAAACGCTCCCTAAAACCCAAAGAGCGCCCCCTCTCCTTACATCTACGTTGGCTCTTCTTATTTCAAGCGAACCTCTTACAATCAAGTTACCTCTGATTGTAAGCTTCATGCCGCTTGTAAGCATTAGCTTACCGCCGTCGTTTACGGTCAAAATCACGCCGTCGGGAATAATCAAGTCAGAAGAAAGGCTTACCTGCTCGTTTATGATATAGGCAGTGCCGCTCTGAAGCGGGGTTCTGCCGTTCCATTCCGCTTCCGCAGAAGACGCGGAAGATATTAACGGCAAATATGTAAGAATCAGTGCCGTCAAACAAATAAGCACGATTGTTTTCTTTAAAATTCTTTTCATATTTTCATAAAGTCCTTTCTTCACCAACAGAGAATAGCTTCGTTTTTAAACGAAGCTAAAACAACATTTTCCCCGTTTCAGTTATATTTGTTTCAAAGGGCGATTGTTCATCGCCCCTGCATTTTATTCGCTAATTGCTTCTTTTAAAGCTTTTGCTAATTCTGCCGGGCATGATGTCCCCCTGCCCTGACAACTGATGTTTTCAAGACGTTTAATAGCCTCCTCGGCGTTTGCGCCCTCAAGTAAGTTAGAGATACCCTGCGCGTTTCCGCTGCAGCCGCCGTGAAACTTCACATCGGAAATTAAACCGTCTTCAAGCGAGAAGGTGATTTTCTGAGCACAGATATTTTTGGGTTTGAATTCGTATGTTTTCATAAAGTCCTTTCTTCACCAACAGAGGATAGCTTCGTTTTAAAACGAAGCGAAAATGACATTTTCCCCGTTTCAGTTGTATTTTGTTTCAACCTTGCATCTTCCTTAATTTCCTTCAAACGGGCAGACCCCGCTCCTACACATTTATTTCTTTTTTGCTGTTACTGTGAAAACTCAGCATCCTTTGAAGCGAAGCGGCAGGCGTCAGGTTGGAGCCGAGCGGTTTCGCTTTATGGTTATAGAAGCCGTGAAAGTCCGAGCCGCCTGTAGTTATAAGGTTGTATCTTTCGGCGATTTCGAGCAGAAGCTTTTCGTCGTTGTCCCTGATGCTCTGGTGCCAGACTTCAATTCCGTCAAGCTCGCCTTTTTCAGCCAGTTCCTCAACCAAATCAAAGTTGTCGTAAACACGGGGATGCGCCAAAACAGCGATTCCGCCGGCTGAACGTATAAGCTGAATCACGAACTTGACTTCGGGGTATTCTTCTATTTCGCGCCTTACTTCCTCGGCGCAAAGCCCGTCGTCCATATTGAACAGCTTCTTGTAAAGCCCGCCGTACAGTCTCGTGGTATGCCCGTAATCCATAAGGGCATGCATGATATGGCACTTATAAATTGCGTTGCTCCCTGACGAATACCTCGCGATATGGTCGGGCGAGATGTTGTACTTGTCAATTACTTTCCTCGCCATAATCTTACCGCGCCGCTTCCTGAAGTCGGTGGTACGCATACAAAGCCCTTCAAGGCGGTCGGGCTTTTTAGGCATATAACAGATTATATGCGCCTTTGATTTACGCGCACCGTCAAAAGCGGAAAATTCAACCGCCGGAACAACGGTAATGCCGTAACGATTCCCCAATATGCTCGAACGCGATAACGACGATAAAGTATCGTGGTCGGTAATCGAGATACAATCTAAGGAATTGCGTTTTGCCTGGGCTATGGTTTCCTCGATTCCGAGAGAACCGTCTGATAAAGTGGTGTGGCAGTGCAGGTCAGCTTTCATGCCGTACTCCTTCAATTCGTTAATAATATAACATACATTATAACATAAATTTATCGAAAAGTCAAATCTATCTTATAACTTTGCCTTTGGTTTTAGGCTTGGATTTAATTTCAGCCTCGCGTCCGCCCCAGTCCTCGAAAAGAACTTCTTCCTCGCTCTCTTCCTGCGACCAGTCGGGAATTTCCGGGTTTTTTTCGCCCCGCGCTTCATAAAAAGGGGTAATGATGTATTTGGTAATTACGGGATAGGCGTTAAAAACCATCAGGAAATTAAGCCATGCAAAAGGTATGAGCGGCAGTAAAAATACCGCAAACAAAAAGAACATATATATCCCCGCCGTAAACAAAGCTATGAACAAGAGCGTGACAAGGTTGCCTTTGATTCCGAGAATGACAAGAAGCATTGAATTCTTAATGATTTGATTAAGGCTCAGCGTCAGTGTCGCGATTTGCAAATATATATAAAAGTGCATCATTAATATAAAGCAACCCGCCGCAATTGTCATCGACATAAGAGCTAAGTTAAATAAAGTAGGCTCAACCGCGGTCAGATGGTTGTAATAGAGATATGCTATAAAAAATGCGAGAATGAAGATTACATCAAAAATACCGATGATAACCCCCTGCTTAAAATTTTTCTTGAAAGCCTTCCAAAACTCATCAAAGATGAATATAGGCTGTTCAAGCGTGAATTTCCGCATTACCTGTGTCAGCGCGACCGTAGCCGGCCCGAAAGTGATTATAGGTATGCAAAAGAGGAAGTAGAGCATGTTTATATAAAAAAACTTCCAGAATTTACGCCCGAAAAGCTCCATGAACTTAAAGAAGCGCCTTTTTTCAGGCTCGTTTTTTGAAACGCCCTTACCTGCTTTACTGTAATCGAAAAAACCGAAGAAAGCCATAGTTTTTTATCTCCCGCATAGATTATTACAATCACGGACGCGCCCTGCGCGCCTCTGTATTTATGTACTTATATAATTATACAGCATTTCGGATTTATTTGCAAGCAAATTATCTTGTTTTTGACGTGAAATTATGGTAGAATAAATTTTGAGGTGCAATTCAATGAAAAATATAATGCTTGCTATGAGCGGTGGAGTAGACAGTTCAGTTGCTTATATTCTGCTTAAAGACAGTTTCGGTGAGTCTAAAATCATAGGCGCAACGATGAGCTTGTTCGATGGCGGCGGAGAAGCCGCCGAAGAAGCGCGGGCAGTTACCGGACGCTTTGGAATCCCGCATGAAGTTTTTGACTTAAAAGAGCGGTTCAGGCAAGAGGTAATTGATAAATTCGTGCAATCGTATGCAAACGGCGAAACCCCGAATCCCTGTGTCGCCTGCAATAAGTACATTAAATTCGGCGCGTTTTTCGAGGCGGCGAGCGCTTTGAATTGCGGATTAATGGCGACCGGACATTATGCGCGTGTTGAATATGACGCAGGCAGCGGACGTTTTCTGCTAAAAAAAGCGGTTTCTGCAAAAGACCAGTCTTACGTGCTTTATAACTTAACGCAGGAGCAGTTGGGGCGCACGGTTTTCCCGCTTGGTAATCTTGAAAAAAAGCAGGTTCGGGAAATTGCGCTCGGACACGGCTTAGCGAATTCGGAAAAGCCCGACAGTCAGGACATCTGTTTTATACCGGACGGAGATTATGCAAGGTATATCGCAAACTATACGGGGCGAGTTTTTGAAGGCGGCGTTATTGCTGACAGGAACGGCAAAATCCTCGGACGACACAGCGGTATAATTAATTACACGGTCGGTCAGCGGAAAGGGCTCGGATTATCAGCGCCGACGCCGCTTTACGTAATCGGAAAAGACGCACAAACCAACACTGTCATAGCCGGAGAAAATTCGGAGTTGTTTTCTGACAGGCTTATTGCGGGAGAGGTGAACTGGATTGCGTTCGGGAAACTCGGCGGAACTCTGCGGCTTTATGCACGAACACGTTATTCACAGCCGGAACAGCCCTGCACGGTTTCGCCGATTGATGAAAATAAAGCGAGCGTTATATTCGACAGCCCGCAAAGGGCGATTACACCCGGACAGAGCGTAGTTTTCTACGACGGAGATGTTGTTGTCGGCGGCGGGACGATACAATCGGAAATAAATAACTGTTAACTAACTAAGAATTTTCAATAGTGAATTGAATATAGCTTAATATGGCTTTATATGCACCGCTCTTGAAGTGCAGTCCGTCCGATTCGGCGTATTCCTGCGCGAAATAGCCCGTGCTGTCCTTTAGAATCTCACCAACATCTATGAGGAAAAAATTGTTAGCTGAAGAGGCTTCTTTAAGCAAGTTATTGTAATTGTTTATATCTTCCATATTTTCCGGTCTTGACTGCTCGTGTGCGGCGGTTACGGGTGAAATGGTCAGTACTATAACCTCGGAGTCCGGAACCTTGTTTTTTAATGTATCAATGAACGTGAGCATTCGCGGAATCATATCAGCGCCTGTCGAGTATCCTATTTCATTCGAGCCGAGCATTATGAAAATGCGCGCCGGCTTCATCCTTACCGCTTTGCTTAAAACAGTTTCATCGTCTATTTCAGTAGTTAAAACAGAAACCAAATTAAGCCCGACCTTTGCAAAGACGTTGCCGGCGGGAATGTGTCCGTACAGATGAATCCCCGTCATAATCGAATCGCCTATAAAAAGGTTGTTCGCGAAGAATTCCTTATCGTAATCTCCGGGAATAAAGACAAAAGCGTCATTGCTTCCTGTTTCCGGCGGCGTTGTGGTGGCGCGGGTCATACTCGGAGGAGGAGTGGTTGTTATTATCGGCTCGGGGTCTTCGGAAGGAATGTTGTCCGCTTCCGTATTCGCGTTGTTTTCGGGCGGCGGTGTCCGGGAAGGGGGTGCTTCTTCCTCCGATGTTATGTAGCGATAAATAAAAAACAACATAAGAAACAAAACCCCCGCGATGAGAACATTGAGTAAGACTATAGCGGGAGTAAGCGAAACTTCTTTCTTTCCGTAGGGAATATAAGAGCGCGGACGCGGCACTATGCTCACCTGCCTGTGTTGAATTCTTTATATATGTCTAAGTATACAACAAAATTTTAATTAACGCAAGGAAAATTTGAAAAAAGCCTTTACAAGCTCAAATATTTATGATAGAATGAGAAAATCAGTGTACCTTGCCAACCACTGAACACAAAAAAACAAGGAGAATATATTATGCAAGGAAAATTTACCACACAGCAAATTGCGTTCGGCGCAATTTTAGCCGCCGCTTACGTCGCGCTTACTCTTATCAATCCATTATCATTCGGCGAAGTTCAGTTCAGATTCTCGGAAATACTCGTGCTTTTCTGCTTTTACAATCCAATCTTCTGTATTCCGCTAATTTTAGGTTGTTTCATAGCGAACTTCATAGCGAGCCCGTGGGGCTGGATTGACATGATTTTTGGTACGCTCGGAACCGCGCTTGCGGTGTTCCCCATGTGCAGAATCAGGAATATATGGGTATCTTCCCTGCTACCGGTAGTCACAAATGCAATCTGTGTAGGCGTAATGCTTAAATACTTTGCAGGGCTTCCATATCCGTTATGGCAGTGTATGGCTTTCGTCGGTTTAGGGCAGCTTGTAGTAATTACCATAGTCGGAGTCCCGATTTTTAAGTTTGTTTTAGAGAAAAACACGGCTTTTATGAGCATAATTCGCAAAGGAAAATTAAAAAACATATAAAAATATAAAAAAATCAAGAAAACACTTGACAAACCCTTTTTGTCGTGATATAATGGTATCACCTCAACAGGGGTTATTTTTTATGAGCATTTATAAAACCCTTTTAATTCGAGGGAGGCTATAATAGGAGGTGCCGATATGAGAGTGAAAATTACACTCGCTTGCCAGGAGTGCAAGCAGCGCAATTACAACACCAAAAAGAACAAGAAGAACGACCCGGACAGGCTTGAAATGAACAAGCACTGCCGGTTCTGCCGTAAACACACGGCTCACAGAGAAACCAAGTAAGGAGGGGACTGCTTTATGTCTGAAAAGGATATTCAAAAGGCTAAGGAAAAAGAAAAGCGAGAAAACCAAAAAAACGCAATGAAAGCCGCGGCGGCGAAACGTCCGAGGCGCTCCCCGTTCAGGTTTTTCAAGGACGCTAAAGCCGAATTCAAAAAGGTCACGTGGCCGACACCGAAGCAGGTTGTCAACAACACCGGCGTGGTGCTTACCGCTATAGTGATTACAGCGGCGGCTATTTACGGTTTAGATTCGGTTTTCGCATGGATTTTGAGGTTCGCGTACAACGTGAATATCAGGTAAGTTACTAAAAAGGCAAAAGGGGATAACCGATGTCAGAGGCAAAATGGTATATTCTGCATACCTATTCGGGTTATGAAAACAAAGTGGCAAATAACATAATAACACTGGTAGAGAACAGAAATCTCAAGCACCTTATCGAGGAAGTTATGGTTCCGACCGAGAAAGTCACGGAAACCAACAACGGTAAAACCAAAGAGGTTGAAGTTAAGCTCTATCCGAGTTATGTTTACGTCAAGATGATTATAACCGATGAATCATGGTATATATGCCGGAACACACGCGGGGTCACAGGCTTCGTGGGTCCGGGTTCAAAGCCGATTCCGCTGACCGATGAGGAAGTTAATAACCTCGGCGTCACACAGCAGGCGGCTCAAACTTCCTTTAAAACGGGCGATATAGTAACCGTAAAGTCCGGTGCGCTCGAAGGCTTTGAGGGCGTAGTCAAGGAAGTGGATACTGCCGGCGGAACCGTTACGGTATCAGTTTCCATGTTCGGACGTGAAACTCCAGCAACTATGGAACTTTCTGCCGTAGAAAAAATTACAGTTTAATTCATTTCGGAGGAATAAAAATGGCTCAGAAAATAGTAGGCTATATAAAATTGCAGATTCCGGCGGGGAAAGCCACTCCCGCACCCCCTGTAGGGCCGGCTTTAGGTCAGCACGGCGTCAACATAATGGCGTTCACAAAGGAATTCAACGAACGCACCAAAAACGATATGGGGCTTATTATCCCTGTGGTAATCACGGTTTTCGCCGACAGAAGCTTTTCGTTTATAACCAAGACACCGCCCGCTTCGGTTTTGATTAAGAAAGCGTGTAAACTTGACAAGGCTTCCGGTGAACCTAACAGAAACAAGGTAGCGAAAATCACAAAGGCGCAGGTTCAGCAAATCGCCGAAACAAAAGCACCCGACCTCAATGCGGGCAGTATCGAAACCGCTATATCAATGGTAGCGGGAACAGCGCGCTCTATGGGTGTAGAGGTATCTGACAATTAGTAATTGACAATGTACAATGTACAATACGTGGGAGATTAAAAATCGTTAAACCACAAGGAGGATAATATGAAACACGGCAAGAAATACAACGAGAGTTCAAAACTCGTAGACAGAAACAAGCAGTACGAAACGGCTGAAGGGCTTCAGCTCATCTGCGATTTACCAAAGGCAAAGTTTGATGAAACAGTTGAAATGCACATAAGACTCGGTGTTGACTCCCGTCACGCAGACCAGCAGGTCAGAGGCGCGGTAGTGCTTCCCAACGGCACAGGTAAGAAAGTCAGGACGTTAGTATTCGCAAAAGGCGATAAAATTAAGGAAGCCGAAGACGCAGGAAGCGATTTTGTTGCCGATGATGATACAGTCGCGAAGATTCAGGGCGGCTGGATGGACTTTGACGTTGTAATCGCAAGCCCCGATATGATGGGTGTTGTCGGGCGTCTCGGTAAAGTGCTTGGTCCGAGAGGGCTTATGCCCAACCCGAAAGCCGGAACGGTTACGCCTGATGTAGGCAAAGCCGTCACCGAAGCTAAGGCGGGTAAAATCGAATACAGACTTGACAAAACTAATATCATTCATTGCCCGATAGGTAAGGTTTCGTTCGGCAGAGAAAAGCTTGAAGAAAACTTCGATACACTGATTGGCGCCGTCGTCAAGGCGAAACCCTCCGCCGCAAAGGGTCAGTATATAAAAAGTTGCTCTGTTTCTTCAACAATGGGACCGGGCATAAAAATCAATACGGCAAAATATATTGTGTAATATAATAAATTAACACAAAATTCTTGCATATGCAAGAATTTTGTGTTATACTGATATATAAGGGCGAATTGCAAAACGCCCGTGAAAGGACGTAAAGTTTATGTTCAACGCTGAAAGTCAAACGACAATAGGGGCAGATTGGAACAACCGATATGTTAATCTTATGATTGACACACTCACAAAAAAAGCAAGTTCGAGCGTTTACATAGCCAAAGACCAGTCGCGTCAGGTTGCTATGAAGAGCCTTATCGGTTTGCTTTCCGGCAATTTTAGGCAGGGCGATGAGGTAAAAATAACCGTGATAGGCGAGAACGAGGATAATGCCCGTCGCGACTTGAAGCTCGCCGAGGAACTGCTTAAAGGAGAATACCATTTTTGAAAATCGCTTTCTATGACACCAAGCCATATGATAAGGTTTGGTTCGATACCATGGCTCAGGAGTACAATGCCGAAATTAAGTATTTCGATTTTAAACTGAACGCCGAAACCGCGTGTTTATCGAAAGGCTCCGATGTCGTCTGCATTTTTGTCAATGACACCGCCGACAAAGAAACGCTTGATATTTTACACGAAAACGGCGTTAAACTGCTCGCTTTACGTTCGGCAGGCTACAATAATGTGGATTTCAAGTCGGCATTCGGGAAAATCCATGTTGTGAGGGTTCCCGATTATTCGCCGGCGGCGGTCGCGGAACACGCAATCGCACTGCTTTTAACACTGAACAGGAAAACTCATCGCGCATATTCAAGAACCCGCGATAATAACTTCAACATCAACGGCTTCATAGGAATTGATTTGGCGGGTAAAACTGCAGGAGTAATAGGAACCGGTAAAATCGGACGGGTCTTCGCGGGAATCTGCAAGGGTTTCGGTATGAGTGTACTCGCTTATGACCCGTATCCGGTGCAGGATTTGGACGTTAAGTACACTGGGCTTGACGAGTTGCTTGAAAGCTCGGACGTAATTTCACTGCATTGTCCGCTTACGCCCGAAACACGGCATATGATAAACCGCGAAAATTTAGAAAAAATGAAATCTAAAGCGATTTTGATTAATACATCGCGGGGCGCGTTGATTGATACTTCCGCGTTGATTGAAGCACTCAAAAACCGCAAAATCGGCGGGGCGGGGCTTGACGTATATGAAGAAGAAAGTGAGTATTTCTTTGAGGATTTGTCCGATACGATTATTGAAGACGATGAGCTTTCGCGGCTTCTGACATTCCCGAATGTGCTTTTGACTTCGCATCAGGCGTTCTTTACGGAAGAAGCCATGCACGAAATTGCACGGGTAACGATGGAAAACGTTAAGGCTTTTGAAAGCGGCGGGGCGCTTGAAAACGAAATATGTTATAAATGCGACGGTCCTTGTGAAAAGAAAAATAAAAACCGATGTTTTTAAGGGAGACGTTATGAAAAAGATAACTGCGGTGTTAATAATTTTAATTGTTGTTTTATTTGTAACCGCATGTTCTTCGAGTCCGGAATTCACAGCCGAGGAAAAGTTCGCGGCGAGGGCTAATGTAACAATCAACCGCGGTATATGGGAATATCCCGAATTGAAGAACAGTGTTAATTACACATTCATCACGCTTGAGTATTACATGGCAGACGGCGCAAGGGTAATAAGGGCAGACTGCTCGGTTCGGTTAGTTTTTGAGGATTCGGGCGATGAATTTGTAAGAGTTGTCTTTCTTCTAAGCGACACAAAGGCGTATTTAGATAACTTCATTATAGGAGAAAAAATTAACGCAGGTGTTGGTTATATAGCGCTTACGGAGATGTATTATGCAAACCTGTCAAACTTTGAATTTACACCGAACGAGGAAAATCTCGTTGACAGAGTAAATACGAACAAGCTTGCAGACCTGTATGTAAGAACGCGAAATAAGAGTTATCTCGGAATGGAATAAGATATATCATCATAAAATAGTAAAGCAACTTGAAAAATTCAAGTTGCTTTTTTTGTACGGTAACACCGAATCATACACGCGAATACAATAGTTATAAGAATTTTTTGTGCCGGGGAGAACATATATGTTTGAAAAAAATTTAACCTCCTTACATGAGGGCGAACATGCGCAGGTAGCCGCAATAACAAATAAAGGCGGGATTAAAAGACGGCTTCAGGATTTAGGGTTTGTACCGGGAACGCGGGTACAGTGTATTCAAAAAAGCCCTTACGGCGACCCGGTGGCTTACGGGATTCGCGGCGCCGTTATCGCACTGCGCTCGGACGATGCAAAAGGTGTTTTAATAATCTGACTGAAAGTGGGTAGATTTTTTTGGAAAATAATTCAAACCGTGTAATAGCTTTAGCCGGAAACCCTAACGTAGGAAAATCCACTGTTTTTAATCACCTGACCGGTATGAAACAACACACCGGCAACTGGCCCGGCAAAACAGTTGTAAACGCTAAAGGCATACATCGCTTCAGGGGTCATAATTACATACTCGTTGATTTGCCCGGTACATATTCAATCATGGCACATTCGGCAGAAGAGGAGATTGCAAGGGACTTTATCCTGCATGGCGAGACGGACGCGACCGTTGTGGTATGCGACGCCACCTGCCTGGAGCGCAATCTCAACCTTGTGCTTCAAATCATAGAACTTACACCGAATGTAATAGTTTGCGTAAATTTGTTAGATGAAGCCAAAAAGAAGAAGATTTCCATTGACCTTTCTGCATTGGAAAGGGAG
This sequence comes from Oscillospiraceae bacterium, assembly GCA_031280965.1. GTDB lineage: Bacteria > Bacillota > Clostridia > Oscillospirales > Ruminococcaceae > Ruminiclostridium_E. Next base: position 20,144 of record JAITFZ010000008.1, read on the forward strand.
CTTGGCGTACCGGTTGCGGGAACAAATGCGCGCGGCGGGAAAGGTCTTACCGAGCTTATGGAAAAGGTGGCGGCTGTTTGCGCGGGAGAAATTAAAACCGCCCCGAGTAAAGGCAGGTTTGATACAGATGAAGAACTCATCAGACACTGGCAGTTTGCCGAAGAAATCGCGGCGTCTGTAACCCCGTATTCAGGCGTGAATCTCAGTAAGCGTGACCGTAAATTAGACAGGATTCTCACAAATAAACTGACAGGCATCCCCATTATGCTGGCGCTTCTCTGCGCTGTATTCTGGCTCACTATTACCGGTGCCGAATACCCCTCCGAAGCGCTGTTCGCCGGTTTGTTCCGGTTCGGCGACCTTCTGACTGATTTTTTTCTCCGGCTCGGGACTCCGGAATGGGTTCACGGGGTGCTCGTTTTGGGAGTTTACCGTGTTTTGGCGTGGGTTGTGGCGGTTATGCTGCCGCCGATGGCGATTTTCTTCCCGCTCTTCACTTTGCTTGAAGATTTTGGCTATTTACCGAGGGTGGCTTTTAATTTAGACCATCATTTCAAAAAAGCAAAGGCTTGCGGGAAGCAGGCACTGACGATGTGTATGGGATTCGGGTGCAATGCTGCGGGTGTAATCGGATGCCGTATTATAGATTCGCCGCGTGAAAGGCTGATTGCGATTATTACGAATAACTTTGTGCCGTGTAACGGCAGATTTCCAACCCTAATCGCGATTATTTCCATGTTCTTTGTAGGCGTTGTGGGCGGTGTTTTTGACACGCTTTTATCAACATTAATCCTGACCGGCGTGATTGTGCTTGGAATTGTTCTTACCTTTTGGGTTTCCCGTTTCCTTTCCGGAACCATTTTGAAAGGCGAGGCTTCTTCTTTTACACTTGAACTCCCGCCTTACCGTACACCGCAGATTGGCAGGGTAATAATACGCTCAATTTTCGACCGAACATTGTTCGTGCTGGGAAGAGCCGTGATTGTGGCGGCTCCCGCCGGGCTTGTTATTTGGCTTCTCGCCAACATCACGGCAGGAGACACGAGCCTGCTGAATCATTGTTCGTCTTTTCTTGACCCGTTCGCAAGATTATTAGGATTAGACGGTGTTATCCTGCTTGCGTTTATCTTAGGGTTTCCGGCAAACGAAATCGTCTTCCCCATAATTATTATGGCGTATATGTCAACCGGAAGCATTTTGGAATTAGACAGTCTTGCGGAATTGCGGTCACTATTAACGGAAAACGGCTGGACTACCGTAACGGCAGTTTCGACCATGCTGTTTTGCCTGTGTCATTGGCCCTGTTCCACAACATGCCTTACTATCAAGAAAGAAACCGGAAGTATAAAATGGACGGCACTCTCAATGATTGTCCCGACTGTAATCGGGTTGCTCGTATGTTTTCTGTTTGCGACCGCAGCGCGTTTATTTTTCACTTTGTTTTAAATTTTTCAATCAGGTATTGCAGGCGCACCGACTGATTACTCATTTCATCAGATGCGGCCGCGCCGTCCTCCGCGGTCGCACTGGTATGCTGAACCACCTGCGCCACTTTAGTGATGCCTTCGTTAATCTGCTCAATACCGGCTGATTGTTCCTTACTGGACTGCGCTATTTCCGAAATGATTTGACTGCTTTGGTTAATTCCGGAAACTATCTCGGACAGGCTGGCGGCGGTTTCGCCGGCTATACGGGTGCCGAGGTCGGCTTTTTCTATTGAGTTTTTTATCATGCTTCCGGTATCTTTTGCCGCTTCTGCGCTTTTAGAGGCGAGATTACGTACTTCTTCGGCAACAACCGCAAAGCCCTTGCCGTGCTGTCCGGCGCGGGCGGCTTCAACTGCGGCGTTAAGAGCTAAGATATTGGTCTGAAACGCAATATCGTCAATTACTTTTATAACCTTTTGAATGTTTTGGCTGGCTTCATTAATTCCCCTGACCGCCGCTATCATTTCGTCCATCTGATGGTTGCCTTTTTCGGCGTTGTTTTTTATCGTGTTGGCGAGCGCGGCGGCTTTACCCGCCATGTCCGCATTGTTTTTGGTTTTTTGCGCGATTTCGGAAATAAAGGAAGACAGTTGTTCGATAGAGGCGGACTGCTCTGCCGAGTCCTGCGATAACATCTGACTGCTCTCGGCGACATTCTTTGCTCCGATTGTAACGTGGGTACTTACGGATTTAATTTCCTGCAATATGTTTTTTAGGTCGGCTGTAACTTTTTTCATATCCGTTACATCCTGGTCAATCTCAATATAACCCACCTGCTTACCGGATGCATTCGTTAACGCCGCAATATCAACCTTGCAAAAATAACCATCGGGCGTGGTGTATTCCGTTACTAACTCTCCCCTCTTAAAACATTCCACCCCGCATTGAGGAGTGTTGCAGGCGGTGCAGGCGTGAGCCCAGGCGTTACACTGCCGCCCTTTTAAGTCCTTCCATTCTTTTCCGATTGCGTCAAGACCTGTTTTATTCAAGAAAGTAAAGTTCATATTATTATCAATAACGGACACAACAAAAGGAATTGCGTTAAGAATAGATTCGTACCAGTAAATCTTTCGGTTAATCCAGTTTGACAGCACAAACAGAATTGGCACGATTATCAGCATAATCACGGCAATTGCGGTAATTATCTTCCAGAGAGTCGCCAAAACGCTGTCCATTATAATTGAAGTCGGTCTGAGGGAAACCACATACCAGCCGGTGGTTTCAAGCGGCGTGCCTATGTAAATATAACCGCTTTCAGTATAAATACCATCTTTTACGATAGATTCAAACATATTTTTCAGGCTTCCGGATTCAACGGTGTTGATGTTTTTAAAGGTCGCATCCGCATTCGGGGCAAAAGCGGGGTCGGGGTGCATTAGAATATCTCCGTTTGTGTCGAGCAGAAAAGATGTGCTGACCGAATCTGCATTGGCTTGTCTGACGTAATGCACCATAGTGTCAAGCGGAATATCAATAGAAACAACTCCGGCGTCCGCATTGCTGTTATTAACGGTACGCACGATAGCGAAAGCAAGCTGATTCAGGCTCCTATCATAATAAGGCGGCGGGTAAACAATCTGTCCGGGCTGTCCGGCGGCGGCTCTGAACCATGGGCGCTGAGTGGCTTCCCACGTTTCGTCCGGTTCCCATCCCATGCCGAAGATTCCGGTATTGTCGGCGAAGCCCGCATAAACATCGGAAACATCGGCACTTACATTCACTATATCGGTGAAGTACGCTTTCGCGAACTCCCGGCTTGTTTCCGGGTTTCGCAGCAGAATTGCGTTGTTTTGCGCTAACTCCCCTTTTGAACTAATCCACCCGTCAATTTTATTCATCAGCGATATGTTTTCCTGTTTCATAATCCGGGTGCTTTCGTTATAAATAGAGGAATATGTAATAACGCACATAATGATTGTGAGAACTATGAAACACGCCACGATAAGACAGAGAACGGGAACTACGATATTATGTTGCTTTTTAAACATTTTCGTAAAACTCCTTTTATTTTTGATTATTGGGGGTTATCACATCTCGTTGCATTTTTTTGTCTGAAACGCCGAATACGAACAGGAAAACACCCGTTCGCATCCGAACTATTATATTATCATGTTAACAGAGAATTCTTGATTTGTCAATAGCTTTTATATGTATTTTTATGAAATATAATTTTTTACGACAAAATGACAGCTTACGCCTTCGGCTTATTGTTCTTTGCCGCGAAATAAATTTCCGTCACACATGTAAATAACGCCTGCTTATCCTCCTCCGACAGCTTGTCCCCGGCGAAAAGCTCCCGGGATTTATCAATATAAAACATCGCGTCCAAAATCCCGCGCCCCTCCGAGGTCGCGCCGAAATAAAACCTTTCCTCACTCGTAAGTGTCAGGCTTTTCGCGTCGTCAGTCAGGAAAACCATATCGGTGTCAAGCGTTTCGGCGATTTTGAGAAGAACCGACTTCTTAGGTTCACGCGTTCCGGAAACGTAATTAGCCAAAGCACGGTAGGTTATACCGATTTTTTCGGCGAACTCGGTTTTTTTCATACCGTTTCTCCGTATAAGAACCTCAAGTTTCTCGCTGAATTTCATGATTTCCCTCGCTTTCCCGTTCATGATTATATTATAGCATGAACAAAAAAAATGTCAATATACGCAGCAAAATTTTTACAATATACATTAAATATACTAATTAAATCGTATAATATGCAGTTTTAATTATATTATTCCTTGACAACAGCACAAAATAGTGTATAATATTCATAAGCAGGGGTGTATTCAGCGTCCTCAGAAAGAAGAAGCAATGAAAATAAAAAAGGTGGTACTCGCCTATTCGGGCGGGCTTGATACTTCGATTATAATTCCGTGGTTGCGGGAAAATTACGATAACTGCGAAGTTATATGCATGGCGGCGAATGTCGGGCAGGACGCGGAGCTTGAGGGTCTTGAAGCGCGTGCGCTTCAAACCGGCGCGTCAAAACTGTATGTAGAGAATCTTCAGGATGAATTCGTGAACGATTTTATTTTCCCGACACTTAAAATGGGTGCTAAGTACGAGGGTTATCTGCTGGGGACTTCGTTTGCAAGACCGGTAATCGCGAAAAGGCTTGTTGAAATCGCAAGAGCCGAAAACGCCGATGCAATTTGTCACGGCTGTACCGGCAAAGGCAATGACCAGGTGCGTTTTGAGCTTACAGTCATGGCGCTTGCTCCTGAAATGAAAATAATCGCACCTTGGAGAATCTGGGATATTAAAAGCCGCGAACAGGCTATTGAATACGCGGAATCACGCGGAGTACCATTAAAAATTAACCGCGAAACGAATTATTCAAAAGATATGAATCTATGGCATTTATCGCACGAGGGATTAGATTTGGAAGACCCCGCGAACGAGCCGCAATATAATAAAGAAGGCTTTCTTGAACTCGGTGTTTCGCCTGAAAACGCGCCCGACGAGCCGATTTATGTAACAATCGGATTTGAAAAAGGCGTGCCTGTTTCGCTTGACGGCGAGCGAATGAGCGGCACGGAGCTAATAAAGGCGCTGAACAAAGTCGGCGGCGGGAACGGCATAGGGCTGTATGACGTGGTTGAAAACCGCCTTGTCGGAATGAAGTCGCGGGGTGTTTATGAAACGCCGGGCGGCACGATTTTGTACCACGCGCATGAAGTGCTTGAAAGTATATGTCTTGACAGAGAAACACAGCATTATAAAACCGCAATGGCGCTTAAATACGCCGAGCTTGTTTATAACGGGCAGTGGTATACGCCGCTTCGCACCGCGATGGACGCATTCGCAGACAGTACGCAGAAAACAGTCACGGGCGAGGTAAAATTAAAACTCTACAAAGGTAATATCATAAACGCCGGCATTACATCGCCTTATTCGCTGTACAGCGAGGAAATCGCATCATTCGGCGACACGGCGTATGAGCAGAAAGACGCATATAACCAAAAAGATGCGGAGGGTTTTATAAACCTTGTTCGGACTGCCGGTTAAGGTGAAGGCGCTATTAGACAAAAGCAGGGGTGAATAACATTGAATAACATTCTCAATATGTTGCCGCAATTAAAATTTTTGTTTTAAAGGATAATGAAGGCGGAAATGCTTTCTGGGAGAAGCTTGGTTTCGCGGAAAATGAGTTGGCGGTTACGCGGACATTTGCAGGCGGGTAGAGGTATTTATGGATAAGTTATGGAAAGGGCGTTTTTCAAAAGAAACCGACAGCAAAGTCAACGATTTCAATTCATCTTTCAGGTTCGACTGCCGAATGTGGCGCGAGGATATTGAGGGCAGCATGGCTCATGCTGAAATGCTCGGGAAATGCGGGATTATTTCGCAGTCTGACAGTGAGAGGATTATTGAGGGGCTTGAGCGAATTAAAAAAGATATTGAAAGCGGTAAGCTTCAATTTGATTCTAATGCGGAAGATATTCACACGTTCATTGAAACGGAATTAACCGCACAAATCGGCGAAGCGGGCAAAAAACTGCACACCGCACGTTCGCGCAATGACCAGACAGCAACAGATTTAAGATTATATTTACGGCGGGAGATTGAAGAAATTCAAGAGCTTTTGCATGATTTGCGAGTTACCGTTTGTGCTGTTGCCGATGAACACGAAAATACAATAATGCCGGGTTACACACATCTGCAAAGAGCGCAGCCGGTAACGTTCGCAAGCCACTTAGATGCGTATGCGGCTATGTTTTGGCGTGATGATGACAGGCTTGATGATGTAATCGGGCGGATGATGAAGCTTTGCCCCCTCGGATGTGCCGCTTTAGCGGGAACCACTTATCCTATTGACCGGGAAATGACTGCTGAATCGCTTGGATTTAAGTACCCCTGTGTTAATACACTTGACGGGGTTTCCGACCGTGATTTTTGCATTGAAATAGTAAGTGCGCTCGCTATAATTATGATGCATTTATCGCGATTTTCCGAGGAGATAATTCTGTGGTGTTCGTGGGAATTTAGGTTTATTGAGCTTGACGATGCATATGCTACAGGCTCCAGTATTATGCCGCAGAAGAAAAACCCCGATATTGCCGAGCTTGTCCGCGGAAAGGCGGCGCGGGTATTCGCGGATTTGCAAACGCTTTTAGTTATGATGAAAGGGCTTCCTTTGGCTTATAATAAGGATATGCAGGAGGACAAGGAAGCGATTTTCGACGCTGTTGATACAGTTAAAATGTGCCTTGAGGTGTTTGCGCCTATGCTTGCGACCATGACGGTAAACAAGGCGCGAATGAGAGAAGCGGCGGCGCAGGGCTTTATTAACGCAACGGATTGCGCTGATTATCTTGTGAAAAAGGGAATGGCGTTCCGTGACGCTTATAAAATAACGGGAGAATTAGTCGCGCTGTGTATAGAAAAAAACACAGATTTGGAGAATTTGCCGCTTGATGAATATAAAGGCAAAAGCGGATTATTCAGCGAGGACATTTTTGAGGCAATAAGGCTCGAAACCTGTGTGCGGAACAGAATCGGGAAGGATTGAAAAGGTTAAAATAAAATACAACCGAGATGGGAAAATGTCGTTTTCATTCATCGTTGGTGAAGAAAGGACTTTATGAAAACATGAACTGCGAATTTGATAATAAAATCACGTATACCGATTACAGGAATTTACGGGCGGCAGTGGGTTGGCGGGCGGTCAGCGAAAGGCAGTTTGAAGCCGGATTGAAAAACACTCACTATATCCTCGTAATTAAAGTTGATAATAAAGCGGTAGGCTTAATAAAAGCCTTAGGCGATATGGGATACTACTGGCTTATGGTGGACGTTATCGTTCATCCCGATTATCAGGGGCAAGGTCTCGGAAGAGAATTAGTCGGGAAGTTTCTTCAGTTTGTTGACTATTCAACAATGAGCGGCGAGAATATTCATATCGCGCTTCTTTCCGCAAAAGGCAAAGAATCTTTTTACGAGAAGTTCGGATTTAAAACACGCCCTTACGGCGATGATTTAATCGGAGCGGGAATGAGTTTGTTTTACACTAAAGAATAATTTGAAAAGGAAAGTTAAAAATGAAAAAAATTAAAGTTTTTATTGACGGAGAATCGGGAACTGTCGGATTAAAAATCCGTTCACGCCTTGAAAACAGGACGGACATTGAACTGCTTATAATTTCACCCGAACTAAGCGAGGATAAAAACGAACGTAAAAAGTTTTTAAATGAAGCCGATATTGTATTTCTCTGTCTGCCCGACGACATAGCTCGGGAAGCGGTCAGTTTAATTGAAAACCCTGATGTCCGTATAATTGACGCATCAACCGCGCACAGAACAAATCCCGAATGGGACTACGGTTTTCCGGAGCTGTCGCCGGAACAGTACGAAAAAATTCGTGTATCAAAGCGCGTGGCGAATCCGGGTTGTTACGCAAGCGGATTTATTGCGCTTGTTGAACCGTTGGTTAAGGCGGGTGTGATTGCGAAAGATAAATCTATAAGCTGTTTCGGAATTTCCGGTTACAGCGGAGCGGGGAAAGCGTTCATAGAGGAGTATGAAAATGTCGGCAGAAATCCTGAATTATCAGGTGCAAGGCTTTATGCCCTGTCGCAATCTCACAAGCACCAACCCGAAATGCAGATGATTTGCGGCTTGGAAAAAACGCCCATGTTCAACCCCGTAATTGATGATTATTTCAGCGGAATGATTGTTTGTGTGCCTTTACAAATACAAGCAAGTGCGGAAAGTATAAAAAATATATATAAAAATCATTACAGCGGCAAAAATAGCCGAATTAAACTCATGGATTCGGACGGCATAAGCTTCCTTGCGGCGAACACGCTCAGCGGCTCCGATGATATGGAACTGTACGTGTTCGGAGATGGCGATAAAATTCTGCTGACCGCAAGATTCGATAATCTCGGCAAAGGCGCTTCAGGCGCGGCAGTGCAATGCTTTGACATAATGACAGGGGCGAACAGCCCGTAGAAGGAGAAAAACATGATAACATTTGATGGCTTAAACCCCGTGTACGGCGGCGTTTGCGCCGCTAAAGGCTTCACTGCCGGTTCGGTTAGGGCGGGTATAAAGGCGGGCTCGGATAAAGACGACCTTGCTATGATTTACTGTGTTAAACCATGCGCGGCGGCGGCGGTTTATACGAAAAATATCGTCAAAGGCGCACCGATTACCTTAACGCAAAGGCACCTCAAGAACGGCATCGCGCAAGCCGTAATCGTGAACAGCGGGAATGCAAACACCTGCAATTCAAACGGCATGGAAATTGCCGGGCTGATGTGTGACCTGACGGCGGAAAACCTGAAAATGAAAAAAGAAGACGTGATTGTCGCGTCTACCGGAGTAATCGGGCAGAAACTGAAACCCGAGCCTTTCGAGCGGAGCATACCTATACTCACGTGCAGTTTGAGCGAAGTCGGAAGCACCGATGCATGTAAGGCAATTATGACTACCGATACGAGGGTTAAGGAATTTGCGTTTGAGTTTGAAATAGATGGTAAAATCTGCAATATCGGCGGTATTTCAAAAGGCAGCGGGATGATTAACCCCGATATGGCGACTCTGCTTGCCTTTATTACGACAGACGCGGCTATTTCCCACGAAATGCTTAGGCAGGCGCTGAAAGACGCAAACGAAGTTTCGTACAGCAGGGTAAATATAGACGGCGATACTTCCACAAACGACATGGCGGCGATTATGGCGTCAGGCATGGCGGGCAACGCGGAAATCACCGATGAAGACGAGGATTATGAAGCTTTTTTCAGCGCGCTTTGCGCCGTTATGATTAACCTTGCGCGGGAAACCGCCCGCGACGGCGAAGGCGCGACAAAGCTAATCGAATGTGCTGTTATGAACGCGCCGAGCGAGAAAGACGCCGCGCTCATTTCAAAGGCTGTGGTTTCATCGAGCCTTGTGAAAGCGGCGGTATTCGCGGCGGACGCGAACTGGGGCAGGATTTTATGCGCGGCGGGATATTCGGGCGCGGATTTTACCCCCGAAAATGTTTCGGTAAGACTTGCTTCGGAGAACGACTGGGTTTTGGTCTGTGAGAATGGTGTCGGCGTTGATTATTCGGAAGATAAAGCGCATGATGTGTTATCGGCAGATGAAATTACAATCATCATTGACTTGAACGAGGAAGATTCTGAATTAAATCAGTCGATTGCCTGGGGTTGCGACCTTACCTATGATTATGTGAAAATCAATGCGGAGTACAGAACGTAATTATTTAAAGCCCTCGAAAGCTAAAAGGAGAAAAGTATGATTGACAATAATATGCGGGCAAACGTTTTAATTGAAGCACTGCCCTATATTCAGCAGTATTCGGGGAAAATCGTCGTTATTAAATACGGCGGGAACGCCATGACGAGCGACAAACTTAAACAGGCGGTCATGTCGGATATAGTTTTGCTGTCGCTCTGCGGAATCAAAATCGTGTTAGTTCACGGCGGCGGCCCCGAAATAAACGCCATGCTTAAAAAAGTAGAAAAAGAGCCGAAATTCATAAACGGTTTGCGCTATACCGATAAGGAAACCATCGAAATTGTGCAGATGGTGCTGTGCGGAAAGGTCAACAAAGATTTAGTGGATTTGCTTTATTCATACAGCGGAAAAGCAATCGGGCTGTGCGGACTTGACAACGGCTTGCTTGAAGCAAAGCAGTTAAGCGAAGAACTCGGCTATGTCGGCGAAATCACGAAGGTAAACCCCGAAGTAATATCAATGGCGCTTAATCACGGTTACATTCCCGTTATAGCCCCCGTAGCAAACGGAATTGACGCGGCAGACAGCGTAACCGGCACAGTCTATAATGTGAATGCCGACACCGCGGCTTCGGCGATTGCTTCCGAAATAGGCGCCGATAACCTTATACTGATGACTGACGTTAAGGGTATATTAGCGGATAAGGACGATGAAAATACGCTGATACACACGATTCATGTAAGCGAAATTCCGCTGATGAAGCAACAGGGAATAATTTCGGGCGGCATGATTCCGAAAATCGACTGCTGTGTTGAGGCGGTAAGGCGCGGCGTTAAGAAAGCAAATATAATAGACGGCAGAATACCACATTCGATACTGATTGAACTGCTGACCGACAAGGGCGCGGGAACAATGATAATTTAAGGAGAAAAACCATGAACACAATTGAAAAGTATAATAAGTATGTAATGAAGTCTTACGGGCGGCTTCCGCTCGCGCTTGCGGGCAGAGGTAAGCACAGCGCGTCTGCTGTCGGTGAAGACGGCAAGCTTTATATCGACTTCGGGTCAGGCATAGGCGTTAACTCGCTCGGCTTTTGCGACAGCGAATGGGCGGGCGCGGTGTGCAAGCAAGCCGTACTCTTACAGCACAACTCAAACTATTATTACAACAAACCGGGTGCGGATTTTTCAGAAAAGTTGTGTGAAATTACAGGTTACACCAACATGTTCTTAGGAAATTCAGGTGCGGAAGCTAACGAATGTGCGATTAAACTCTCGCGCAAGTACAGCTTCGATAAATACGGCAAGAACAGGCATACTATAATTACACTTGTGAATTCTTTTCACGGCAGGACTTTAGCGGCATTATCGGCGACAGGGCAGGAAGACATGCATAATTACTTCTTCCCGTTCGTTGAGGGATTCGTCCACGTGAAAGCCAATGACATTGCGGAATTAAAGGCGAAATTAGATGATTCTGTTTGCGCGGTTATGTTCGAGTATATTCAGGGCGAGGGCGGTGTGGAAGAGCTTGAGCAAAGCTATGTTGATGAAATCTTCAGGCTTTGTTCCGAGCGTGACATACTGACAATTGCGGACGAAGTGCAGACCGGTGCAGGCAGAACGGGGAAATTTTTGGTAGGCGAGCATTACGGGAAGCAGGCGGATATTACCACACTCGCGAAAGGCATAGGCGGCGGTTTGCCGCTCGGAATCTGCCTTGCAAACGAGAAGTGCGCGGGAGTATTAACAGCGGGAACTCACGGCTCCACTTATGGCGGAAATCCGGTGGTTTTAGCGGGCGCAACGGCAGTGCTGAACAAAGTTTCCGCGCCCGGATTCCTCTCCGAAATCCTAAAAAAAGGCGAGTATATCAGGGAAAAATTGGCAGTGCTTGATGAAGTTGTTTCAATCAGCGGAAAAGGGCTCATGCTCGGCATTACGCTAAATGAAAAGAAAGCCGCTGACATTTTGGAAGCCGCGCTTGAAAAGGGTCTGCTGACGCTGACGGCGAAAGAGAAACTGAGGCTTCTGCCGCCGCTTGTGATTGATTATGAGAGCCTTGATAAAGGCTTGGAAATCTTGGCAGAGGTATTGAGTTGAAAATTTTTGCAACGTAATTAACAATCAACCGAAAGGAAATAAACAATATGAAACATTTACTTAAAATGCTCGACTTAGACGGCAGGGAGATTATAGAAATATTAAATCTCGCCGACCAGTTAAAATATGAGCAGAAACACGGAATACCTCACGCTCTGCTTAAAGGCAAAACGCTCGGCATGATTTTCGAGAAGGCTTCTACAAGGACGCGGGTGTCGTTTGAGGCGGGAATGTACCAGCTCGGCGGTTACGCGCTGTTCCTGTCATCGCAGGAACTGCAAATGGGGCGGGGTGAACCTATTGAAGATACGGCGCGGGTATTATCGCGGTATTTGGACGGCATAATGATACGGACGTTTAAACAGGAGGATGTGGAAGCTTTGGCACAGCACGGTTCAATCCCGGTCATTAACGGGCTTACCGACGCTTCGCATCCGTGTCAGGTTTTGGCGGACTTAATGACAATCCGCGAGTATAAAAACAAGCTTGAAGGTTTGAAGCTTTGTTTTATAGGAGACGGACACAACATGGCGAATTCGCTGATTGTAGGTTGCCTGAAGGTCGGAATGAACGTTAGCGTTGCAGTACCGGAAGGCTATGAACCGTCCGAGGGCGCGCTGAACTTTGCGAAAGATTTTGCGGGGTTTGAGCTTGTGCGCGAGCCGCTTAAAGCCGCCGGGAACGCAGATGTGCTTGTCACCGATGTCTGGTCTTCAATGGGTCACGAAAGCGAAGCCGAGAAGCGGAAGAAAGCTTTTGCGGGCTTCCAAATCAACGACAAAACAATTGCGGCAGCGAATCCCGATGTGATGGTTCTGCACTGCTTGCCCGCACATAAGGGTGAGGAGATTACCCATAAAGTTTTTGAAGAACACGCAAATGCAATCTTCGACGAGTCCGAAAACAGGCTCCACGCGCAAAAAGCAGTCATGGTAAAATTGATGGGTTAAATTTTACAAAAAGGCTTGCATAATAATGAGAATTATGTTATAATTTAACAAATCATATAACAAAAGGAGAAAAACATATGAATGTAAAAGTTACCGCAAAAAAAATGCAGGTGGACGGCTTGGTTGAATACGCCGAAGCGAAACTCAGAAAGCTTGAGAGATTTTTCGGTGAAGATTTCGACGCGAAAATCACGGTGTCGTCACAGCGCGGAATGATTACGCTGGAGCTTACCGTAAAGCACGACAACTTAATTTTCAGGGCGGAACAGTCCGCGCAGAATAAAAACGATGCGGTGGACGCTTGCGTTGACCGAATCGTCAGGCAAATCCGCAAAAACAAAACGAGAATCGAAAAGCGTCTGCACGCCTCCGCTTTTAATGAAGGCTTTGAGGATGATATTGAGGAACAGGCGGCGTATGAGGTAATAAAGAAAAAGCCGATTATTCTGCACCCTATGAACGTAGACGAAGCGATTTTGCAGATGAATATGCTTAGCCACAGCTTTTTTATGTTCAAGAACGGCGACACGGGTGAAATCAACGTGGTTTATAAGCGCAAGGACGGACATTACGGCGTAATGGAACCTACTAAAGATTAAATCACCGTAAACGTAAAGGCGGCTCGCATGAGAATGTTTAATAATACGGCGTAATTTTAGTAATTACGCCGTATGTATGTATAAGAAGATATATAACAGGAACTTTTGTGAACTGCCATGCAAGACTAACACTTTTACTCCAAGAAATACCATAACGGAGGATAATCTGTATGAACAAAACATTAGCTATTGTCGGTGTGCTCGTCGCAGTTTTCGTGGTGGGAGCAATGATTATCATCATTGCAAGCGGCGGGGAAGAAGATACACTACCGACCAACGCAACCACTCCCGTAACAACTACAACTACATCTGTGACCACCACACCGCCGACTACAACGACGACCGCCGAGACAACGACTACCCCCGAAATAACAACAGCACCGCCCGAAACAACAACTACCCCCGACGTCACGACAATACCGCCCGTTACCGCGACAACTACGGTTGCACCGCCACCTTCTACTCCCGCTCCAACACGGAAAGCACAATAAAAAACTTATAATTATGAGGTTAGGAAATGGAAGGAACGGATTTATTAGGAAACTATTTTAAAGTTGAGTGCATTGGTTGTGCGTTAGCAGATAAAAGCCTTGTACCTGTTGGGGGAATTATTAAGGAAACAGAAAACTTTATTTTGCACCACGACCCCGAAGTACCGATTAAAGGATTTTTAATTATCGCTTCTAAACAACATATAAAATCAATTACTCAATTATCGAAACCACAGGCGATTGAATTTTTTGAATTGTGCTATAAAGCGAGAGTTGCCCTTTCCTCTTTTGAAGATATTGATGAATGTGCTTTAATTCAAGAGGAAAGAAGCAGTCACTTTCATTTTTGGATATTGCCGAAATATAAATGGCTAAATGATTTATTTGATAATTCTTTATCGTCGTTAAGACCTATTATGAAATATGCAGAGGAAAATTTGAAAACCGAGAAAAATATCGAGGATATAAAAATGTGTGTCGAGCGGTTGAAATTAATATTAAATGAATAGCACAAACCTACACTACTCCATTAATCACAACGAGGAGTTATTAAGGAATTTATAAAATACGAGGTTAAAATGCAAGGAATTACAATTAAATATTTGCAAGAATACTTAAAATCAAAAGACCATAACGTGCGCTCACATTTGAAGTCCTTGCAACTAAAACCCGATAAAATCAGTTCGTTTTTTAGGGCAGAGTTTACAGCTTATGCTGCTGCGTAAGGATGGCAAGGTTTAATTTGGGGAGCAATAGCTAAGGGGCGGGATTTACATTTTTTGTTAGCAACGCAAGGAACAGAATATGTTAATGAGTTTTCGCAATTGGAGGGAGGTGGAGATGACGATTTTTCATTAAATATTAAAACTACTCTTGGTACTATAAAATCAATAGAAAATGATGCAATTAAATTATGTAATGCTGACAGGAAATTATAATCCTGTATACTTTATTTACGCAACCTACTTGAAAAATAAATCCGAATATGTTAATATTAGATATACGGTCATTGTTCAAGGGGTTTGCGTTGATTTGATTTTGTTCGTTAAAACCCTGTTGTAATCATTAACCACGCCCTTTCGTTTTAGATTTTGCATTACATTGTGGGGTAATATTGCCGAGATTTGAAATACATCTCTTACATAATATCACATCCCTCGATTTATTTTTCTGGCGAACCCGCTCACGGTTACGATTCCTCGAATTAACACGGTCTTGTTTGATTTCTTCCTTGATTGATTTTTTGCAGCTACGTTCAAGTTTCTTCAAGGAATAATCTTGCAAAACCGATTTCAACACGTTCACATTTTTCGCCTTAAAAAACACGACATACGACTTCGATTTATCGCCACTTTCATTAGCAGTAACGACTTTTTTGAGAGAATAACAAACAAATTTATGCGTGTGTTGGGGAAAAGCCCTTTACAAAGGCTTTCGGAGCTGATGAACACAGAAACATCACAATTTCCACAGGGCATTTCGCTCTCTGCACAGAGCAAAATGCGAGCGACCGCTTGACCGTCGCAAGCTGATGCCAGCTTGACCGCAGGAATGATTGCCTGTCGTCTGCAAATCTATAAACTGGTTCTACTATATATTGTCACCCCTCTCGAATGGCGATTTTAACTTTTTGGTTCAGATGTATTGACAACACAGAATCCTGCTTCAAATATTTTGTTAAAAAGTATTGACAAGCTGGTTATAAACTGCTATAATGTATTGGAGTTCCAAAAAGAATACCTTTTTCAATATAACAGCGATTAGCAAACATCATTTCAGTCTAACAACAGTTAACAAAATAGATTAGCACCTTTAGCTCAGTTGGTTAGAGCTACCGGCTCATAACCGGTAGGTCCGGGGTTCGAGTCCCTGAAGGTGCAGTAAGGCTTAACATAGACGAACCCCGAAAAACCCTGTGTTTATCGGGGTTCGTCTTTTTTGAAAATATTTTGTCCATTTCTTCACGGCTTAAACATTTCTCGCCATCCTTGTAATTGAACACGATTAGCATTTTATCGTCATAGACATAAACGGAGTTCACAAACACGTCAATCAAGCGTTGTTTATACCATGTTGCAATCTATATAAATCTATGATATAATATTATCATCAAATGTTGATGAGGTGACATTATGGCGAGTCGAAAAAGAATTACTGACAATATAGACGTGGTAATTACCGCTA
>JAITFZ010000005.1 GCA_031280965.1 Oscillospiraceae bacterium
TTGAGCGCGTCAACTTCGAGCTGGATTGCTTCTCTGTCTAATTCGTCCTTGTAGGTTCCGTTTGCGGACTGAACAGCAAGCTCTCTCATTCTCTGGAGAATCGCGTGGGTTTCGTTCAAACCGCCTTCTGCGGTCTGGATAAGGCTTATGCCGTCGTTGGAGTTCCTGATTGCCTGGGCTAAGCCGCGGATTTGGCTTCTCATTTTTTCTGAGATTGCCAGTCCTGCCGCGTTGTCGCCGGCGCGGTTAATAGCAAGACCCGAAGATAACTTCTCGGTCGCCTTCTTAACCCCGGAGACGTTAGTGCTAAGCTTGTTGTTAGCATTAATCGCGTTCAGGTTGTGTTGTACTACTAATGCCATTTTGATTTCCTCCTTGAAATCCGCTACCGAAATCCTTTTCGGTAGTTTTGTTTACTCGGGAAAGTATTTCTTTTCCCTGTTGCAAGCCGACATTACGGCTTTGCATATATAATATCGTATTTTTAAAGGAAAAGTTTAGCGTTTTTTAGCGAGAATAATGAATGTTGTATGAATTTTTGGTGACAGTTGTGTGAAATATGCAAAAAAACGCAAAAAAATATAGCGGTTGTTTTTAATATCTGTTCGCCCTCCCTGCCGCCAGAGTAACCGTCGCCCCGAAAACAAACGCGCAAATCCCGGTAACAAGCGAAAGGTCAGGCTTCACGCCCTCCGGAAAAATCGCGAACAGCGAGCCTATAACAAGCCCGCTAATTATGCTGTATGTTGCGGTGTAAAAACGGGAAAGCAGGAACTTTATTCCTCTTGCGCCGAGAACCACACCCGCGGCAATTCCGATACACGCGGGAACAATCACGTAAAAGTCAAGCTCTGTCAGCGCTTTTGTAATAGTGTGGTAAACTCCGAGCAACATTAACATAAACGCACCCGAAATGCCGGGGATAAGCATTGCCGCCGCCGCAACAAAACCGCTGATTATAATCTGCGCGATAAATAAAGTGCCTGCCTGATAGGCTGTTTCGGCAGCTTCGGGCTCGCCCATTAAGCTTAACAAAACCACTAAAGCCATTGCGACTCCGGCGAGAACCATGTGCGGGGTTTTCGGCTTACCTTTTAAATGCAGGTTTTTAAATATAAGCGGCAGACTTCCGGTGATTAAGCCGATGAAAAACAAAAAAGTCGGGACGGGGTGACGCTCCAAAAGGAAAGCCGCCGCAAAAACAGCCCCGCCAAGCCCCGCTGCCGCGCCGAAAGCGAACGGTATGAGGAAAACGAGGTGCTTTTTTATGTGCCTGAAATCAAGCGCGAGCGCGCCGCACACTATGTCGTAGCAACTAAATATAACGAGCATCGTCCCGCTCGAAACGCCGGGAATTACGTTCACCGCGCCGAAAACCGCACCGTTGAATATTGATGTGAGTAATTTAAACAATTTTTTCATTAATCTGCGGCTAACCTTTCGAGTCTCTGATTTTCGGGATTTCAACCCAAAGCTGACTTGTTATTCCGAGTATGAACGCCATTATAAAACGCAGAGGATTTATCGCCGTTAATCCGAAAGCGGTGTTAACAATCGGTATGTAGGTAATCAGGATTACGAGAAGCAGAACCGCTCCCATTATAATAAAAGCTGAAGCGTTCTTTTTGCTCGGAAGTTTATAAAAAGGTATAGAGGCGGAAAGATTCACATAAACCGCGCTAATCAGCCCGCCCGTAAGCGCCGCTATGAAGCAGGCGTTCAGTACGCCGGGGCTTTCCCCCCACAGAACAAGCCGGAAAATTAAAATCGCCAGAGAAACGCAGAGCCCCTGGGTTATGGCGCGCAGTAAAAAGCGTTTATCCAAAGCGCGCCGCCCGACAAAACCGGAAGCCGACATCACGCCTTTTATATCCGCTCTGTTCCTGAAGAAAGCTAATGAAAGCGCCGGCAAAAGCAGAACAGACGGCAGTGAAACCGTAATCGGCGACATGCCCCTGTATCCGCCCGAAAACAAGCAGAACAGCGCAAACATCACCATTGCGGTAAGCGAAATAATCGCCGTCCCGATTGTCTGCTTTATATTATAATGTATCTGTCGGGTTTCTTTTAAGGCATCGACTACGGAATTAAAGTCGTCGTCAGCCAGCACAAGCCCGCAAACCTCTTTTGCCGCGCCCGAAGTTTCCTGCGGCAGAGCGACACCGATGTTGGCGGCTTCAAGCGCTTCAACGTCAGCCGCACCTATTCCGGTAACGGCAACGATTTCGCCTTCTTCTTTCAGCAGACGGATTATGTAAGGCTTCTGGTCGGGGGTTACGCGGGCAAATATATTAACATCTTTTATTTCGGGATTTTCGTTGTTATAAGCACACTCACGCAGGTAGTCGCCCGTAACCGCCAATGAATCGTTAAGCCCGATTTTCCTGCCTATAGTTATCGCGGCGTCCGCGCTGTCACCTGTGGTCATAATAACTTTAACGCCTGCGCGGTAGCAACTTCTGACGGCGGCGGGCGCGCTGTCACGCGTTTGATTCGCAAAGGCGCAAAGCCCCACGAACGTATAATTCAAATCGTGAGCGTTGCGGGGCAGGTTGCTTTCATCAGCTATACGGGCATAACCGACAGCGACAACCCTGTGTCCCAGTTCTGCGTATTTCTGTTGTTTCTGCTGAACCGCGAAAAGGTAATCGGGAACGATGTCGCACTTGGTCAAAATCATCTCCGGCGAACCTTTAACGCAGAGCAGAAGAGAACCGTTGATTCTCCATAAGTTTCCGCCGATTTTAGTTTCCTCCGAGAAAGGATAACGACAGATGAGTTCGTTCTCCTGAAGCACCTTTACGTCCACACCCTTGAACGCCGCGCCGAGTATAATTGCCCTGTCCATAGCCGAAGAATCGGCAGGGTCGCATGTCAGAACCGAAATACGCCCGAGCGTTTCAGGGTCGGAAGTGTATTCATCTGTTAAGGATGTATGATTTTTGGTTATAACGCCTGTTTTATCCACGAAAACAGCCGTTATTGCCGACAGCGACTCCATAGCGTTCAGGTCTTTAACCACGCAGTTCTTTTTAATCAGCGAGAATGCGCCGTAAAGGTAATGCGAACGCACAAGCCTCGGCATCTCTGCCGGTATAAGGCACAGCGCGAACGAAAACGCAGGAATTAATACAACAGCGGGAAAGCGTTCTAAGCTCAGCTCTCTTGTAAATATTGTGATAATGATGAACATTACTAAAAAAGCTCCCGACGCCGCCAAAAAAATCGGGCTCGCCTTGCGTGATGCGGATTCTATGCCGGTTACATAAGTTTCCGAAGCGCGAGCCTCGCCGAATTCACGGCATTTTTTAGTGTCTATGCCGGTCGCGATTACGCGGGCTACGGCGTTGCCCGAAAGCAGGCGTGTACCTTTATATATACAGGTTTGTTTGATTTCGTTCTTAGCGTCAACGCCCGCCCGTTTAACGGCGGGTGTGCGGTCTCCGGTGAACAGGCTTTCATCTGTTGAAACGCTGTGCGCTTCCAGCAAGTGCGCGTCGGCGGGGACGCTTTCACCCTCCTGAAGTATAATTATGTCGTCAGGGACGATATACTCGCGGCGGAGCAGTGTAATCTGCCCATCCCGCAGTACGCGGAACCTCACGCCTGATACGCGCTTCAACTCCTTGAAGGAGTCGCGGCATTTCAGCCCTTTGAATATTTCAACAGACGAGTAAATTACGGCAAGCAGAAGCATAACGAATCCTTCGTTTATTCTTCCGCCGAGCATAATCGCCCCCGCCGCCAAAATCATCACCGCAAATCTGAACGAGAACATTGCGCGGACAGGTTTAAAATCGCCGTCCGTTTCGGGAAGCCGCGATTCGCCGTTATATCCGTACATCGTAATTCTCTCGGCGGCCTCGTCCGAAGCAAGACCCCGATAACTGTCTATTTTATCAGCAAAGCGTTCCATACTCATTCCTTTTTTCCGGGTACGCAACGCGCACCCCCTGCATAGTTTTCCACTGTATATTGTATCATAAACAGAAGAAATTGTCAATAGTCAGTTAAAACCATGACAAGCTTTTGTTATGAACAAGGGCAGGAAGCGCATTGCTCTTCCCGCCCTTTTTATGTTTACCTTATGTCCAACCCTGTTGCTTCCCTTAGTTCATGCATTGCTTTTTCGTCGTTTACGAATATAACGCTGTGTTCTCCTGCTTGGCAAAAAAACATAATAACCTCAGCTTGTATGTCGTGCAACTACACAAACGGAGGTTATTAAGCTATGAAATTATGAATTCACCATACCATTCATCATATACCACTCTATATCTCCCAGGAACAAAATCGAAAGAATATATATCCGATGATAAAACGGTTTCTAATTCTAACGGCTCCCCATATTCGATTCTTTTTAATAAATAGGGAATATTACCTTCGCCCTCGTTAAATAGTATTACATTCCATTTGTTATTGTCGTAATATTCTAAATTGAACCCAAGTCCACCATAATAAACAGAATCTTGTGTAATATTCCTAATTATGATTTTTATTTTTTCACCTCGATTGATATTTTTAGATTCAATTTCAATAGAAAGTGTTGTTTCGCCATCATCAGAAGAAAATAAATTTGATTCATTATGGTTTTTCGAACATCCGACTGTTATAAAACAAATCAAGCTCATAATAAAAATATATAATATTCTCATCACTATAACTCCTATTCGTATATTTAATTTATTCTAACACCAAAATCAGTTTTGAATCTCACATACGGAGTAAAATAGACTTGCCTACCGCTACCACCGCACATAAGCCCCACAAAACTATATGCTCCAGTGGTTGGACTGACTGCATAAAATGGTCCCCCACTGTCTCCAGGTCCAGCTGAATACGAAGTTCCTAATGTGGCATGAGTTAAACCATTTACTGTAGTTCCTCCTATATTCGCTGTAACATTTTGAGCTTGAATAACTGATATAGCGTATCCATTATTCATGCCAAATGACATTACAGATAATCCAACAGCAAGGTCATCTACAGTCGAAGACATATTTCGCGTATTAGAGGTAGATGTACCATACACTTTTCTTGTAGTAGAATAAGTACCTGTGTTATTTACAAATGCCCAATCCCCATTACCATTGTTAGAAAATTCACGATGAGAAACTGCCCCAATCCTGACTGTTGATGAGGGAAGAACCAAATCAACATTTCCGCTTACCGGTACAGCGTGACCTGCAGTGAAAATTCCTTGTTGCCCATCCCTTCTACGAAAACCACATACTCCAAGAGTGGCGTTGCCAACTGAATTACTGATTTCCATACCACCAATTAATTCTGAATAAAGTTTTAATTGTTCACCCTTTTCTAAAATAAACAAATTTGAATTTAAAATTTTATCGAAAAAAATGTTTTGAATGATTATATATAATGATTTTTGAATATCCTCTTCGTTTAATTCCGAAAATTTTAACACTATTTTATTCTCCATTACATTTACATAGTGACCGATTATTGGTAAGTCTTTCATTAACGACTCAAACATAAATCCTCGGATTTCGTTTAATTCGTTTAATGAATATTGCGCTTTTTCAAAAATAATGCAATTAAATTCTTTTAGAAAATCTCTATATTTGCTTGTTATTTCTGGTTTATCTGATGTTAGAGCGATATATAATTTTCCACTATTATACCAAGCCCCTGCATAATCATCGGGATATACAACAGTACCATCTTTGTTAACAACGAAAAGGGTACGCAAAGCTGTATAAGCTTCCTGTGCCTCAACTTGTTCCTCAAAAATTCTCATCATCCAATCTGGCAAATTGTCATCACGTGGTGAACTTTCACCACTTCCAAACAATGCGAACAACGATAACATAATTATTATCGACAAAATTAAACATAAAATTCTTCTAAACATAATTCTTTCCTTTCACCCTTTTAGAGACGCTAATTTGTTTGGGGCTTGACAAGTTGAGAGTTCGACTTTACCCCTCTTGCTCTAATATTATAACATAAAATTTCTCAAATGTCAACATTCAACACCGAAATCAATATTTATGTAGATATTTTTATCGATGACTGAAAGTTCCTCCGTTATTGTTGATTTTTTAGCCATCGAATTGTTATTATTGTAACACATTTTCCATAATATGTCAAGTTTTTGCAGGCAATTAAACGCCTGCAATGTTAAAACCGTGACATGCTTTTGTCATTTCATACAAAATAACAGTAATAAAGCACGTTCTTTTTTACTTGATAAATCTTCCGAAATAAGGTAGAATTAAAATGTAGGGAAAGAATAAGGAACGGGGTGACTTAATGTTCGGCGGTTTTGATGATTTTGATGGTTTTGACAGCGTGAGTGAGGAATGTGGCGTCTTCGGAATCTATACCAAAGAGAACTCGGACGTTACAAGATACGCCTACACCGCGCTTTACGCGCTCCAGCACAGAGGACAGGAAAGTTGCGGCATAGCGGTCAACGACCGGGGCATTATAAATTATAAGCGCGGCATGGGGCTTGTTAACGAGGTTTTTAACAAAGACAGCCTTGATAAACTCAATCACGGAAAAATAGCCATAGGTCACGTGCGCTATACCACCACTGGGCTTAATTCCCACCATAATACCCTGCCCATAGTGGTAAAGCACATAAAAGGCCCGATGGCGCTGGCATATAACGGCAACCTGATTAATTCGCAGGAACTCAGGGAGAGTTATGAAAATAAAGGCGCTATCTTCCATTCAACCAACGGCGCCGAAGTAATCGCCTACGCCGTAACAGAACAGCGGCTCGTCTGCGGTTCAATTGAAGAATCGCTGGAAAAGGCGATGTATAAAATTAAAGGCGCGTATTCATTGGTGATTATGTCGCCGAAAAAGCTGATTATTGCCCGCGACCCGAACGGCATCCGCCCTCTTTGTCTCGGAATTTTACCTGATGAGGCGGGATATGTCGCGGTAAGCGAGAGTTGCGCGCTTAACGCTGTGGGCGCTAAGTTTCTGCGGGATGTTTTGCCCGGAGAAATCATTGTTATTTCCGATAAAGGCATAAGCAGCATAAAAACCCACTGCGGAAACAAAGGCAGTCTTTGCGTCTTTGAGTATATTTATTTTGCGCGTCCCGACAGTGTAATCGAGGGTGTTTCGGTGCATGAGGCGCGTATTCGTGCAGGAGAATTTCTTGCAAAGGAACATCCGGTTGTCGCGGACGTGGTAATCGGCGTACCCGACAGCGGCATTGACGCTGCGCTCGGCTACTCAAAGCGTTCGGGAATCCCGTATGACATAGGGTTGGTAAAAAACCGCTATGTCGGACGCACTTTCATTCAGCCCGCGCAGGAAACGCGCGAATCTACAGTTAAAATAAAGCTTAGCGCGATGGGTTCGGTTGTCAGAGGGAAGCGGGTCATAGTTATAGACGACAGCATAGTCAGAGGCACGACTATGAAAATAATCATTAAAATCATACGCGAGGCGGGCGCAAAGGAAGTACATATAAGGCTCTCGTCGCCGCCGTTCAAAAATCCGTGCTTCTTCGGAACAGATATAGATAATCGCGACTTCCTGATTGCCAATCAAAAAACGCCCGAAGAAATAAGGGGAGAAATAGGCGCGGATTCGCTCGGATATTTAAGTATAGAAAACGTGGAAAAGGTCGCCGCGGGCGCAAAATGCGGCTTCTGCTCCGGTTGTTTTTCCGGCAGGTATCCTATGGAGGTGCCCAGCGAGATTCCCAAAGATAAATTCGATTTAAAATTATCATAACCACACCGCCGCAAAGGGGAGTCATTTGAAACAACATACAACCGAAACGGGAAAATGTCGTTTTCGCTTCGTTTTTAAACGAAGCTGTTCTCTGTTAGTGAAGAAAGGACTTTGTAAAAATATGAAAAACAGTCATTCCGACAGTTATAAGTCGGCGGGGGTTGACGTTGTCGCCGGTTACGAAAGCGTGCGCCTCATGAAAGATTCGGTTGAGCGGACGTATAACAAAGGTGTCCTGGGTGAACTCGGCGGCTTCGGCGGTATGTATCAGCCCGATTTATCGGAAATTAAAGAGCCTGTTTTTGTTTCCGGCACGGATGGCATCGGAACTAAAATCAAGCTTGCGATGCTTCTTAATAAACACGACACGATTGGCATAGACGCGGTCGCCATGTGCGCCAACGATATAATCTGCTCCGGCGCAAAGCCGCTGTATTTTCTTGACTATATAGCCTGCGGAGCGGTAAATCCGGATAAAATCGCCGCAATTGTAAGCGGAGTCGCCGAGGGTTGTGTCAGGGCGGGTTGCGCACTTATAGGCGGCGAAACCGCCGAACACCCCGGGCTTATGAAAGCAGACGAATATGATATTGCAGGCTTTTGCACGGGCGTGGTGGATAAAAGCAAAATCATTGACCGTTCAAAGGTTAAAGAGGACGATGTTATAATAGGATTGGCTTCAAGCGGTGTTCATTCCAACGGGTTTTCGCTGATTCGGAAAATTTTCGGGATTGACAAAAGAAAGCCGCTTGACGAAGTTATTCCCGGGCTGAACAAAACATTGGGCGAAGAATTGCTCACACCTACCGAAATTTACGTGAAGCCGTTACTGGAGCTGATTTCAAAGGTTAAAATAAAGGGCATTTCCCATATAACGGGCGGCGGTTTTTTCGAGAATATACCGCGTTGCTTTCCTGCGGGACTGAGCGCGAAAATAAACAAAAGCGCATTTGATATGCCTTTTATCTTCAGGCATATACAGGAAATGGGAAATATTCCGGAACGCGATATGTTCAATACCTTTAATATGGGAATCGGCATGGTGTGTGTAGTAAGCGCAAAAAGAGCGGATTCGGCAGTGAAGATTCTTGAACAAGCGGGGGTTCGGGCGTATTGTATAGGCAGAGTGGTCGAGGGCGATGAGGGTGTAGTGCTGATATGAAAAACATAGCAGTCCTTGTTTCCGGCGGCGGCACGAATTTACAAGCGCTCATTGACGCCGAAAAACGCAGTGAATTTCCAAGCGGCAGGTTAAGCCTTGTCATATCTTCAAAAGCAGATGTATACGCGCTTGAACGCGCCGTGAACAACAATATTAAAACCGCTGTCGTAAGCTGGGCAGACTTTAAGCCCGACAGAAAAGCGTTCAGCCAAGAAATTTTGAAGCTTTTAAAAGAAAACAACATTGATTTAGTCGTGTATGCGGGATTTATGATTATACTTGACGAGTGCGTATGCACAGCGTTTCCCAATCGCATGATTAATGTTCATCCTTCGCTTATTCCCGCGTTCAGCGGTGAGGGGTTCTACGGATTGAAAGTGCATGAAGCCGCTCTCGCAAGAGGCGTAAAACTCTCAGGCGCAACGGTGCATTTCGTCAACGAAATCTGCGACGGCGGGGAGATTATACTGCAAAAAGCTGTCGAAGTTAAAGATGATGATACCCCCGAAACGCTGCAAGCGCGTATTATGGAGGTTGAACGGGAAATATTACCTAAAGCTGTCAAATTACTTGTTTAAGGAGTGAAAATATGAAAAACACAGCAAAAATTCTCGCAATTGTTTTAGCTTTCATTATGTCGCTGACTTTTGCGGCTTGCGGCGATGAAATCGCAGAAGAAGCACCGGTGCGGGAGAGAACACCGGCGCGGGAGAGAACACCGGCAGAGGAGAGAATAACAGAGGATAACGAATATCACCCCCCGCTTACGCAAGCAGACGAAAACGGCAGTACTGATGCGGTTGCAGGTATTAATGAAGACATAGTAACATATACAGACGGTGATACAACTGTCAGATTAAACTATTCGGCTGATACAATCAGCATTTACGGGAATGTGCATATTGTTTTCTCCGATATAAAATATTCAGATGGTGTCATCACCGCCTTTACAGAGCCGGAGCAGACTTTTGCTCCCGATGACAGCATTTCGCAGGAACAGCACTTTATAACCCTGACAATTGACGGCGACACCATGCTGTATGAATATGTATTCGTTTTAACCCGCAACCCCGAACTTGAAAACATATCAAACCGCATGACGTCTAACGCCGTATTAACCAAGACGGAATAAGGCAGAAGATTGAAAAGGAGCAGAAACATGCAAAAATTAAATGAAATCTTAAAATCCAACGCCTATCCGGGGCGCGGAATTATTATCGGCAAAAGTGCGGACAGCGAACACGCCATTGCCGCCTATTTCACAATGGGCAGAAGCGAAAATTCCCGCAACCGCGTTTTTGTTGAAAACGGCGGGGGAATCAAAACCAAAGCCTTTGACGAATCTAAAATGACCGACCCGAGCCTTGTGATTTACAATGCCGTGCGGATTCTGGGCAGTAAGCTGATTGTAACAAACGGCGACCAGACCGATACGATTGCAGAGCTGATGGACCGACAGCAGACCTTTGAGCAGTCGCTCAGAACCCGCGAGTATGAGCCTGACCCGCCGATTTATACGTCGCGTATTTCGGGCATTCTGCATTTTTGTGAAAATAATTTCAATCATTTTAACTACGCAATGTCTGTTTTAAAGCGCGACAGTGATGACCATGGTTCATGCTTGCGTTACAATTTCGCCTATAATGACCCAAAAGCGGGGCGCGGACGGTTTATTCACGTTTACAAGTGCGACGGCAACCCGCCGCCGAGCTTTGAGGGCGAGCCTGTTGCGGTTGAAATTGAAGGTGATATTGACACGTTTACGAATATGCTTTGGAACGCGCTTAATGAAGAAAACAAGGTTTCATTGTGGACGAGATTCATCAACCTTAAAACAGGAAAATATGAGAGTCGGATAATAAATAAAAATGGAAATTAAATATAGGAAAGCCAATACAAATGACATACCCGAACTTGTTCGGCTTCGTCTTGAGTTTTCAGAGGTATCGTGCAACTATTTTAAGTTAGAATTCTCCGACGAAACAAGGGAAATTCTGCGGGTGACAAACGCAGATTATTTCACTGCGGGACTGCTTGACGGCTCGTTAGTTGTGTTCGTTGCCGAGGACGGCGGGAAAATCGTGTCTACGAGCGGAATTATGTTTTGGCGGCATTTACCCGGCCCTGCGGCCTTAGACGGCAGAAAAGCTGTAATTGCAAACATGTACACTATTCCCGAATACCGCAAACAAGGCATAGCGACCGAGCTTATGCGGCTTCAGTTTGATGAGGCGAAGGCAAGGGGTGTGCGCGTGATTAACCTTTCGGCAACCGAAATGGGCAGAAAACTGTACGAGAAATTAGGTTTTGAAGCAGACAACGATGAAATGAAAATCAGACTGTAAAGGAATTAAATAGTTTGAAACAAAATATAACCGAAACGGAAGAGGTTGAAGAAAGGGCTTTAAGAAAAATGACTGAACTTGAATTAAAATACGGCTGTAACCCCAATCAAAAGCCGTCGCGTATTTTCATGGAAACTACGCCGTCTGCCGGACACCCCTCCCCGGAGGGGAATAAACTGCCTATTGAAATACTAAGCGGCAAACCGGGGTATATTAATTTTATGGACGCTCTTAACGGCTGGCAGCTTGTGAAGGAATTAAAGCAGGCTGCAGGCGCGCCTGCGGCTGCATCGTTCAAGCATGTTTCGCCGGCAGGCGCGGCAATAGGTGACACGCTTCTTGAAGCCTACAAAAGAGCGCGTAATGCCGACCCTGTATCAAGCTACGGCGACTTCATTGCTTTATCCGATAAGTGTGACGCCGAAACTGCGGGCTTCATCAAACCGTATGTTTCCGATGGCGTGATTGCGCCCGATTATGAACCGGAAGCGCTGGAGATTCTTAAAGCCAAGCGCGGCGGCAGTTATAACGTTATTAAAATCGATGCGGATTACATGCCCGACGCGGTTGAACGCCGCAGTATTTACGGAATTACATTTGAGCAGGGGCGCAACGAGCTTGAAATAAACAGCGCTTTATTACAAAATATAGTTACCGCCAAAAAAGACATTCCCGACAGCGCGAAAACTGATTTAATAATCGCGCTGATTACGCTTAAATACACGCAGAGCAACTCGGTGGCTTACGCTTATAACGGACAGGCAATCGGAATCGGCGCGGGTCAGCAGTCGCGGATTCACTGCACTCGTTTAGCGGGGAACAAAGCCGACAACTGGTATCTTAGGCAACATGAAAAGGTTCTCGGACTGCCGTTTCTTGAGGGCTTGAAGCCTGCGGAAAAAGATAACGCGATTGATATTTACATCAGCGAAGAATACGAGGACGTGCTTGCGGAGGGTACGTGGCAGAGGATTTTTAAGTCTAAGCCGGAGGTTTTCACACGTGAGGAGAAACGTGTGCATCTTGATACCATGAGCGGGATTGCGCTCGGTTCGGATGCGTTCTTCCCGTTCGGGGACAATATCGAGCGGGCGCGAAAAAGCGGCGTTAAATATATAGCGCAACCCGGCGGTTCCGTCCGCGATGACAATGTAATCGAAACCTGTAATAAATACGGTATGGCGATGGCTTTTACAGGGATTAGACTGTTTCATCATTAAATGCGGGGGGATTTTTCGTAAACTAAAAACCAGCATTTAAAATCAAGACCCGATAAGACGGGGATGGATAAAGGAAACGAATTTGTCTTTAACAATAGAAACAATATAGGGACGCCGTTATACCTTTGGCTAAAAAATATAATGTCATAAAAACGGATATTGACAGCTTGATATGGAGCAAATATGGCAGGCTGTTGCCGAAGATATTCCAAAACTTGAAGAAATTTTTAATATAAAGGAGACACCATGAAAAAACTACTGACAACCCTGATTATTCTAACACTGGCATTGTTTCTCTTTGCCTCCTGTTCCGGCAAAGAACCCGAGGCGCCCGAAGAACCGAAAGCGCCCGTCATTCCCGAAAGCGACCCGGGCGAAGCCAACTACGTAATTATAAACGTTCGCGGTTTCGGGGAAATAACTGTCGAGCTTAACCCCGAATTCGCGCCCTTAACAGTCGAGCGCTTCGTTGAAAATGTACGCAGCGGCTTTTATACCGGCAGAAACTTCCACCGCGTAATATCGGATTTTATGATTCAGGGCGGCTCTTATAACAGACAGGGCGGCGGCGACCCGAATGTCAGGGGAGTATTTACCGAAACTCACCCCGATGCGCGGCATTATTACGGCGCGTTCTGCTTGGCGGCGAACGAGGAGGGCTACGGCAGTGATTCATTTTATATCGTCAACAACAAAGACCCCGAGACCTTTGAAAAGCTGATAAACAATGTCGCGCTTACAATCGCACAGTATCAGATTGAACTTCACGACATTATTGAAAATGAGCAGGAGTATGTTGAAGAGTTCGGTCAGGAAAGGGTTGATGCCGTGCTTGAGTTTCTGAATGAGAATATGGAAAGGCTCACAGAACAGCTTGAAGAGTTCAACAACACACCTGACGAGGTTAAAGCCCGTTATGCCGAGGTCGGCGGCGTGCCTTTCTTAGACGGCGGCTATACGGTTTTCGGTTACACAATAGACGGCTTTGACGTTATTGACGCTATTTCCGCCGTTCCGGTTGAGCTGTCCGACCCGCTCCGCTCAGACAGCGAAAGAAGCAAACCTACGCAGGAAATTATTATTGAGTGGATTATTGTTAAAACAAGCCTTGATTAGGTCTTGACAAAAGAAAAATTATATGTATAATTATAGTTAGCACTCTGTTCGATTGAGTGCTAACTATAGATTTATAAGAACAGAAAGGAAGATAAAATTGGCTGCTAAAAAACAATTTAAGGCGGAGTCAAAACGGCTTTTGGAGCTGATGATTAACTCCATCTACACCCACAAGGAGATTTTTCTGCGGGAACTTATTTCCAACGCGAGCGACGCTATGGACAAGCTTTACTTCAAGTCTATGAGCGAGAGCATCGGGCTTTCAAGGAGCGATTTTGAGATTTTCATAGCCGCGGACAAGGAAAACCGTACACTTACGATTACCGACAACGGTATAGGAATGACCAAGGACGAGCTTGAATCCAACCTCGGAGTGATTGCCAAAAGCGGGACGAATGAATTTCGGAAGCTCAGCAAAGAAGCCGAAGATGTTGACGGCGACGGCTCGCATGAAGACATCAGCATAATCGGGCAGTTCGGCGTTGGGTTTTATTCGGCGTTTATGGTTGCCTCGAAGGTTGAGGTAAGGTCGAAGTTCTACGGCGCAGACGAAGCTTTTTTATGGACTTCGTCAGGCTCGGACGGCTACACGGTTGAAGCCTGCGAAAAAGAATCTCACGGCACGGAAATCAAATTATACATTAAAGAAAACGTTATCGCCGAAGACGGTGAGACAGGCGAAGACTACGAGGAATTCCTGCTTGAATACAAAATCAGAAGCATTGTTAAGAAATACTCCGATTATATCCGCTATCCCATTAAAATGGAATGTGTGAAGCGGGAGCGCGACGAGGAAAACCCCGACGAGTACACCGAAACTTCCGAAATCCAAACCCTCAACAGCATGGTGCCGATTTGGAAGAAGAACAAAAGCGAGCTGAAAGACGAGGACTACAACGAGTTCTACAAGAGCAAGTTCCACGACTACACCGACCCTGTCGCCCGAATTCACTCGAAAACCGAGGGTACGGCGACTTACAGCGCGCTCATTTTCATACCGAAAAAGCCGCCTTACGACTTCTATACAAAGGAGTTCGAGAAGGGTTTGCAACTGTATACAAACGGCGTTATGATTATGGAGAAGTGCGGGGATTTGCTGCCCGATTATTTCAGCTTTGCCAAGGGGCTTGTTGACAGCGAGGACTTATCGCTGAACATCTCGCGTGAGATGCTCCAGCACGACAGACAGCTTAAAATCATCGCCAAAAGCATCGAGCGCAGTATAAAAAACGAGTTCAAAAAAATGCTCTCGAATGACCGCGAAAGGTACGAGGAATTTTGGAAAGAGTTCGGCACACAGATAAAGTTCGGGATTTACAACAGCTTCGGCGCGGCAAAAGAGGGCTTGCAGGACTTACTTCTCTTTTATTCGTCTGCCGAGGAAAAGCTTACGACGCTTGAAGAATATACAGTCAGAATGAAAGAAGACCAGAAAAGCATTTACTTTGCTTCCGGCGAGAGCATAACGCGCATTAACGCGCTTCCGCAGGTTGAAGCGGTTAAGGACAAAGGCTATGAAATCCTGTATCTGACCGACAATGTAGATGAATTCTGCTTACAAATGCTGATTAATTATAACGAGAAGATGTTCATGTCGGTACAAAGCTCCGACCTTGACCTTGAAACCGAGGAAGAAAAAGAGGAAATCAAGAAGAAAAACACCGACAACAAGGAACTTTTCGGAATTATGAAAGAAGTTCTTGCCGATAAGGTTCAGGACGTGCGCTTCTCGCAGAAGCTGAAAACACTGCCCGTGTGCGTTTCGGGCGCGGGTGCGCTTTCGGTGGAGATGGAAAAGGTACTGGCGCAAATGCCGGGCGACAATAAGGCAAAAGCCGACAAAATCCTTGAAATCAACGCCAATCACCCCATTTGCGACAAATTACAGTTTTTGTATGATAATGACAAGGAAATGCTCAAGGTTTACGCGGATATACTTTATAGTCAGGCAATGCTGATTGAGGGTATAAGTTTGGAAAATCCGGCAGAATTTGTATTGAAAATAGCGGAACTGATGACTAAATAATCTGCCGGCGATTCGCCTGTTATGCCGCCAATACCGCATTTCATACCCCGAAAAGTATAATTATTGTTGCATTTTCACTGGATTTTAATGAAAATATTGTGAAAATTTACTATTGAAATCTGTCCGTGAAATCTGTATAATTAATATAGTGTATCTTCGGGGTACATAAAATTTGAATTTATTTTGGAGGAAAAACAAATGAAATTAAAAAAACTGCTTGCAGTTTTAGTGGCTTGCATGATGGTTGCAGGCTTCGCAACAATGACAACTCTCACCGCAAGCGCGGATGATGACATTCTCATTATTAGTCCTTGGTCTTTCGGCGGCGGCTATGTAATGGGCTCCGGTTTGACTGTTGGTCAGGCTTACACCCTTGAAGTTGAAATTTTTGCTGACGAAGGCTACAACGGCGGTATCCGCGTAAGATATGCAGACACTGAGGAAACAAACGACTCTCTTACGGCTCCCGGCAACGCCGACCTTGAAGGCGCTCTCGACGGAACTAATGAAAAAACATTTGACGCAGTTCCTGCAAACTTCTTAGCCGGAACTCTTCCGGAAGACGAAGTCAGCCTTTTAACCATTAACTTTACTTACGAACCTTTCTCAAACGATGAGTTCACATCTAACTCTGTCGGTATCTTCGGTTACTGGGGCAGCGACCAATATGAAGTTCTTGGTATGCGCTTACTGAGCGGCGGCAATCAAATCGCTGCTATCGGCACATTAGCTCCCGAACCTGCTGTACCTAACCTCATGGATGAAGACCTCGTAATTTCTGCCTGGTCTTGGGGCGGCGCGTTTATAAACAACGACCTCTTTGAAGTAGGCAAATCCTACAAAATAGTTTTTGAAGTTTACTTTGATGAAGGCACAAACGGCGGTCTTCGCGTAAGATACGCAGACTATACGCCCGGCGATGTTAACTTAGCGGCAAATAACGCTGACCTTGACGGCGCTCTTGACGGAACAAACGGCACTGCTTTTACCGCAGTTCCTGCAAACTTCTTGAACACTGACGGACGCGATGATTCGACCTTGGAGTTTACAATTGACTTTACATTTAATCCTTTCTCTAACGTTGAATTCGCTCCCAACTCTATCGGTATCTTCGGTTACTGGGGCGCTGAAAATTATGAAGTTCTCAGCCTGACAGTATTCGATGCCGCAGGTAATGTTCTTGCTTCTACTGAAGAAGATGAAGAAGCCCCTGACTTCGGCGCTGAAGAACCCGGCGATGGCGAAGAAGAACACGAATGTGACGATGATTGCGACCACGGCGACGGCGACGAAGAAGCTGAAGGCGACGATGATGACACCAACCCTAAGGGCGGCGTTGCTCTCGCGGTTGTTCCTGCTCTCGTAGCAGTTGCGGCTTTAGCAGCTTCCCGCAAAAGGAAGTAATTAAACTCTGAAACCACATAAAAAGCCCCCTTATGGGGGCTTTTTTGCGAATACTGTGATGTAATTAAAAATAGTTTATTTATATTCCCCTCCCCGTTTTGACAATATTTTCAACACTCTCTTGCTAAAATAATAGCAAGAGGTTTTTTATGTTAAAGGAGGCATAACGCTTTGGAAATTATAAACAGCGGCGAACGCCTGACCGTCATGCTTTCGGGCGAAATCGACCACCACATCTTAAAGTCAATGCGCGGGCCGATTGACGCGCAGATTGAACAGCACACACCCAGACAGTTAATATTAGACTTCGGGAACGTCAGCTTCATGGACAGTTCCGGCATAGGATTGATTCTCGGGCGCAGGCGAATCGCCGAGTCTTTCGGCGGAAAGGTGTTTTTGAGGAACGCTTCCGGCTATGTCGAAAAACTAATCAGACTTGCGGGACTTGCCCACATGCTTATAAAACAGGAGGTTAACCGGTAATGCTTATCAACAATTATATAAGGCTCGTTATTCCCAGCCACTCGCGAAATGAAGCGTTCGCGAGGACGGCTGTTTCGGCGTTCGCGGCGCAGCTTGACCCGACTATTGAGGAGATAAACGACATCAAGGCGGCAGTGAGTGAAGCCGTTACGAACTGCATTGTTCATGCCTATCCCGACCATATCGCCGACATTGAGATTATTGCGCGTATTCTTGAGCAGGATACTTTTTACATACGAATCAAGGACAAAGGGCTCGGTATTGCCGATATAAAACAGGCTATGCTGCCCCTGTTCAGTACGTGTGCGGAAGGAGAACGCGCAGGTCTTGGCTTTGCGGTGATGGAAAGCTTCATGGATAAGCTTCGGGTTACTTCGCGCACCGGGAAAGGCACAAGCGTAATTATGACAAAGCGCGTAATTTCAAAGTCATGAATAAAACTAACAGTCGTTTTAACTCTGCCGATACGGTAGTTACTGACGAATTCGCCGAACGCAATATGGGATTGGTTCACTCGTTAGCGCATCGTTTTCGGGGCAGAGGGATTGAGTATGAGGAGCTGTTTTCGGCGGGCTGTGTGGGGCTTGTAAAAGCGGCGAAATGCTTTGATACAAGCAGGGGCTTGCAGTTCTCCACCTATGCGGTTCCGGTAATATTAGGCGAAATAAAGCGCCTCTTTCGTGACGGAGGCGCAATAAAAGTAAGCAGAGGTTTAAAAGAACTGTCGCTGAAAGTCGCCCGTACACGCGATATGCTTTCACAAAGCGGCGTTGAGCCGCGCCTGTCCGATATAGCCGAAGCGCTCGGCATAACTACAGAGCAGGTCAGCGAGGCGTTGTCGGTGAATCTGCCGCCCGTTTCGCTCACGGACAGCGATGAATCGGGCAACGAGTATGACCTGCCTGTTGAAGCGCCGCAAACCAAGCTTACGGAACTTATTGCGCTTAAACAGTCGCTCGGACAGCTTGCCCCGGAAGACAGAAAGTTAATCATTCTGCGCTACTGGCAAAACAAGACGCAGGGGGAAACCGGCGCGCTTCTCGGTATGTCGCAGGTGCAGGTGTCAAGGCGGGAACGGAAGATTTTAGATGAGCTGAAGCGGCAGCTTGCTTAATTTAATCGTCTATCTGTTAGTGTCCCAACCGTCCGGCAAAAATTTCTCGCTCACATTCTTTCTTAAAATCTCAAATATGTAATTATAATCAAAACGCCCCCAGTTCCTGATTCCGTGACCTGCCGCGAGTTCAGGAGTGTAATCGGTCAGCGGATACAACCGAACGTTAGTGTGACCCGGGTCGTAGTGGGTGATGATAGGGATAAGCAGAACGTCGGCGATTTCAACCGCCCTTGTCTTGCTGTTAACAATCACATCAAAGGTTAAAATTCCGCCAATCATGGTCTGCGGCACTATCTGCGAGGAGATGAAATTCGCGAGAGAATAGATTACAAGCGCCTGTGTGCCGTCGCTCTCGCGCTCTATAAACTCAATGTCACGAAGCACGTGCGGATGTGTTCCGTGGATTATGTCCGCGCCCGCGTCAACCATACGTTGTGCCGCTGTGCGCTGATACGGCTCGATTTGGTTCCAGTCCTCAAGCCCCCAGTGCAGGAAAACAACGCAGACATCGGATATTGCCTTTGCCGCCTCAATTTCCGCAAGCATTATATCCATATGGGCGTTTCCGAATCTGCCGACTTCTACAGGCGGTATAAGCCAACTGTCAAGCCCGTTCAGGCTCTCAGCGTAACCGAGAAACGAGAATACAACGCCGCCTATTTCAAGAGTGCGGATATTTTTCCTGTCCTCCATGTCATAATACGCACCGAAAACAGCAATATCTTCTTCCTTTTCCGCCCAGTAATCAAGACTTGCAATCAGTCCGTCCGTGCCTAAATCAAGCGTGTGGTTGTTGGCTATATTGAAGGCGTTGAAGCCCATTTCAATCATCAGGTCGCCAAGCGGACCGGGCGTACTGAAGTGCGGCCAGTTTGAGGGCGGAATGACGTTGTTCACCAATGTTTCCTGATTAATCAGCCCGAGGTCATGCCCCTCAATTAAGTGCCAAACATTCTCATACGCGGGTCGGAAATCGTAATTATCGCCGCCGCCCGCTCGTCTGTTTGCCTGGCTGTAAATGGACGAGTGTATTAAATTATCGCCGACCGCAACGGCTCGCACGGTCAGATATTCGGGCAGTATCGGTTCGGGGTCTTTCTCCTGGGGAGGGGTGTCGTCGTCAGACGGCGGGGTTTCCGGGTCGTCTGTAATTTCTTCGCCGCCCGCTTCAACCTCATTGTCAAGAACATTTGCTGTTGCCGGTTCGCTCGGAACATCGTTGCACGCCGCCAACAATACTGACATCATCGCAAAAATAATAAGTGCCGCAAATAATATTTTCGTTCTGCTCATTTTAAACCTCCGTAAGCCATAATATTAATGACGCTCTTTTGATAAATTAAGAACGCCGCCAAAGGAAACAACATCATCACTGTCGCAAGCGCGACAGCAACCCCCGCAACTGCAGAATTTACGCCGACAGCTGCGTTTATCCGCGTCATAACAGAAGGGAGCATTTTTAATTCCTCGCTGTAGACAAAGTTATTAGTACCCGTATACCACGCGCTCGTAAGCGCGAAGATACCCGCCGTAATCCGTGCGGGTTTTATATTGGGGATAATCAGGTCGCGGCATATTCGCGCATGGGACGCGCCGGAAAGCCGCGCCGCTTCAATCATGTCGTCGGGCAGTTGTTTTATAAACTGACGCATAAGAAACACGCCCGGTACGCCCGCTGTTACAATCAGCGGCAGAATCAACGCCGGAAAGGTATTAATCAGCCGCAGTCTGTTAAGCACAACGTACTGATTCACAAATAACACCGCGCCCCCGAAAAGCAGACCCGCTTCAAGCAGTCTGTTGAGGAAGCCCGCGCCCGGAAAATCAACCTTAGCGAGCGCATATGCCGCAGGCGTCGCAATCCACAACTGCAAAACCACAACTAAAGCCGTAACAAGCACCGAGTTCAGAAAATAGCGCGGGAACAAGAGCGGTAGTTCAAAATCCGTGAACAGCAGGTCTGCGTAATTCCGTGCTGTCGGGCTTGCGGGCATACGGAAAAAGGTTTCGGGTGCGCCGTGAAGTTCTGTCAAAGGTGTGAACGAGCGCATTATACTTATAAAAATCGGAAACAGAAAAACTAACGCTGTTGCGCTTAAAATCAAGAATATTATAACATTGTAAATGATTCTTAAAATTCGGCTCAATCCTGCCAGCACCTCCCGAATTTTCTAAGCGCGAAGTAAATAATAAGCAACGGTATAAATACGACAAGACATAACGCCGACGCAAGCCCGATTTCAAACACGTCGGTGTATTCATGCGGTTTTGCGGCTTGCGCTATCACTGCGCCAAGCTGAATAACAGCCGCAAATAATAAATGTGGTTTAATTGCGGGCAGTGTTATTCGTATGAATTCATGTACGCGGTTCGGTATACCTTCAATCGCCGCCGCTTCGTAGCGTTCGTGCGGGATTGTTCCTATTCCCGCAAGTATCGCCAAAAAACCGATTCCAAGCGTGAACTTCCCTTCGGCAAGCGGCGTGAAAAACGGTGCAAACAGCGCAATGGCAAACACACCGCGTAAAATCTTAGGGAGCATGGTAATCAGCCACGCAAGCAGAACAGACGCAACAAGCCCGACAAGCCCTGTTATCAGCGCATTTCCCATGCCGCCCGTAAAAGTGCGGTTGTCCCTAAACAGAATGATGAAGTTGTTGAAACCGACGAAACGAAAGGTTCCCGCGCCCTTATAATCGGTGAAAGCGATTATAAGGGTCATAACAAACGGTACTGCCAAAAACGCAAAGAAAAGCAGAAAAAACGGCGCGATGATTGCATAAACGCCGATGTTTTCACGGATTCGGCGGGTGATGTTTCTGTTGTTATTCATGCAAGAAGCCTCCCGCGGCATAAACCTGCTGTTTAAACCGTTCCTGAATATCCTCGGACGCAAACCATTCCAAAAATTCACGCGCCGCTTCTTCGGCGTAGAAGTCGCTCATGTTCTTAAATAAAACCGCGCCGTTTGAGGCGGGAAAATCGGTTAAAAAGCCCCGTTCGCCAAGCATGGTAATTTCTTCACTGCCAATAAACAGCGCGGCGTCAGGCGGGCGTCCTGCCAGCGCGGCTTCCAAAACCGAGCCGTCAACAGGGTTAATCTTCACATTTGCGTATCTGCTGTTGAATTCATATGCAATCATCTGCAAAAGCGCAGTGATTTCCCTGTTTGCGCCAACCCATACATCTATTGTTTTCCCTGCGGACGGCAGTTCCGATGCGGCAGGCTCGAAGTACGAATTCATGAGCCGACTGAACCCGAACACTAAGCGGTCATAAAAAGTTTCTTTGAATTCCACGAACTGTTCGTGAGCGGTCGCGATTTCTATATAGTCAAATTCGAGTTCGCCGTGAAGCGCCTCTATAGTAAGCACATGCCGCCCCGCATCAAGGAAGATGTAAATATCCTCTCCCCCGCCGTCCGTAAGATTCTGCCTGTACCAGTCCCTGTTATATTTAAACTCAACAGCGCTTAATTCCATGCACGGAACAATGCCGTTTAACAGTATGCGGCGATATGAAGAAGCGTTAATCTGCGCGTTCTGCCTTACTTTAAACGAGAAGCGGTAGTACCCGTCGAAGGGTACGCCGAATTCCCAGCTTGCCGCCCGTCCTTCCCCGCTCCAGCCGAGTATGTTATAAAGCCGCACCGACGGACTTGACGGAATAATATGACGGCTCCTGTTTTCGCTTGACGGCGCTATTCCGGCATCGGTCATAAAAGACGGCCTTTCGGCTTGCAAAAAAATAGCTCTCCCGCCGACCGTGTTCGTGGTTGTAAGTGCGCGTGTGGAATTAATCTGTTCCTCAGATGGTCTTATTTCCTCGTAATTCGGCGGCTTTTCGTAATTTTTGAAAGCGAAGCTTATGAAGGTTACGCCTGCCCGGTTTACTCCGGAGAGTGTGAACCAGTTTATTCCCGCTTCAAGTTCAAAGTAAATCGGCTTCGCGCCGTCCTTTAGGGTGCGGGTGAGCATACCGCCATATTCAAGGGACAGCGGCGGAACTTCATTACCGCGCACGTCTAACAAAGCCCTGCCGCTTCTGCGGTAGCGAAAAAGAGATAAAGACAGAGGTGAATCCTGCCGCCTGCCGTTAAGAACCATATCAAATATAATTTCGCCGTTGTAGCCGGGCGTGGAAACATAAGCGGCTTCAAGGCAGTACAATCCCGCTTCGGAAGCAATGAAGCGGTAGATTATAACCTCATCGTCGGCGTAATAATAATCTGCCGCATCTATAGTGATTTCTTCGTTCGGATAAAAAGCGTTTTCATCATGGTAATTATAAAACGCAAGACTCCCCCGCGGCTCCGATATAACCGCCGAAGCCGAGAGAGAGATTACAAATAAAATCAAAACTGCAACAATTGCTTGCTTTCTCACATTTCAACCCCCGCTTACATAGCGGCTGTGCCGTTACAGTACTATTCTTGCGGCGTTTTCGGGCTTGTACCTTCTGATTGCCGCCTGATTTAAGATAACTTCAAGAGTGTCGAATCCGGCTCTTATTTTTTCCTCTAACTCATCATCTTTGATTTCATGCAGAAGAAAGTTAACCGTGCTTTCATCAAGCCAATCCTCGCGTTCAAGTATATCAAGCCGCTGTAAAAGGAAGATGTTCTCCTCGGTTTTGTACGTATCTGCGGTACCGGAAACAATATCCGCTAAGAAGTTGTGTACATCTTCCGGTAAATACTGAGGGTAGCCTTTACGCTCAAGCAGGTCGAATTCGTTAGAGTCATACTGCGGATTTTCATCGGTTTCGTCCTCGTCCGGGTCATCGGACTTGTCGGGGTCATCGGAGTCATCGGGTTCGCCGGAGTCATCGGGTTCGCCGGAGTCGTCGGGGTCGCCGGAGTCATCGGGTTCGCCGGGGTTATCTTCATCGGCTACATAGTCGCGCTCTTCAACGAAATCCACGTAATCATCATAAATAATCGCAAAAGCCTCGCCGGCGTTCAGCCTTACGACAAAGTCTGCCGCTAAAACTTCGAGTTCCGTCATCTGGTCTTCATCCAAATCATGAGTAGATAACCCTATCATGCGAAAACGCATGAATTCTTCGGCAAAAAAAGCTTTGATTTCAGCTTCGGAAACTGCTTCAATTCCGTCAGCACCGTAAAGCGCGAAAAAAACCATTTCCGACATAAGGCTGTACGATAAAATAGCCGAAAGCGATGCTTTCCCGATACCTATGCTTTCGTAAAAGCCGCCCCATGTATTGAAGCCAAGGTTAAGTGTATCAATCCCCTCGGTGCTTGCCCAAAAGCCTTCGGTATTTCTGCGGATTGCATTTTCATCATCGTCACTCAGCGACAATCCTAACTCGTCAAAAAGCTCGGCGGTAATTCTCATCTCCTTGAGCAGTTCGATAGCGCGGTTGTTAATCCAGTCGCCGAACGGTATCCCGTCAAGCTCCTGACGGAAGTAGTTGAAATCGCCCGCATTAGTGTCAATATCGGGGTTGGTGTCTATGAATATCATCGCGGCTTCCTGTGCCGCCGTAAGCTGTGCATAAATATATTCGCCTGCGCGCACCTCTTCGCCGTTAATGGTCATGACATACCTTGTATCGGCGCAAGCCGACATGCCAAGCGTTCCGAGAATCATTGCCGCCGCTATAATAATCGCGGTTATTCTTGTTTTCATTGTGTTGTAAGTCCTTTCTTTTTACGTTTAACGCAGTGTTATTCCTTTTTGTTCTAATGCCTTTAAAATTTTAGCGACCGCCTTGTCGGTTTCTTCATCGGTCAGCGTGGAATCCAATTTTCGGAAAATCAGCTTATACGACAGGCTCTTTTTGCCTTCCGGCACCTGATGCCCCGAATAGGTATCAAATAAAGTTATCTGCTCTAAGTTCGCCGCGTCACCTAAAATAATTTCGGAAATTTCGCCGGACGCTATATTAATATCGCAGAGCAGACTTAAATCTCTTGTCATTGACGGGAACTTAGGTAATGCTTTGAATTTTGGGGTGTCTGCGCTGTAATGCAGAAGCTTCTCCATTTTCAGCTCCGCGCAATAAACCCGCATACCTATATCGAAGTTGTCGGCTGTCAAAGGGTGAATCTCGCCCATCACGCCTATAACCTCGCCGTTTACGCTAAGCTCGGCACAGCGACCGGGGTGGTAGGACTTGTTCGAGCGCAGCGGCGTGAATTTCACCGTAATTGCAAAACGCTCAAAGAGTTCTTCCAATATGCCTTTCAGCGCCGAAAAGTCTTCACTCTCGCCGTATAAGCCTATGCATAAAACTTTCTTCTCGTCCGGCAATTCCTGTCCTGTCGGTAAATATATTGTTCCGATTTCGTAGAAGCGTCCGCCGACATTGCGGTTGTTGAAATTCCGCATAATTACTTCAAGCATTGACGGCAACATCGAAATCCGCATAACGCCTGTTTCTTCGCCGAGCGGGTTGCGGATAATTACACTTTTGGCATCTTCAACTCCTGCTTTTTCGTAGGATTTAAGCGAGATGAAGCTGTGCGTCAGCGTTTCGTGACAGCCCTGTCCCTGCATTATTATGGCTGTTTTCTTTTCAAATACCTCCTCCGGCTTTGTTCCGATTGCGGAATTAACACGCGGCAGGGTTGACGGGATTTCGTTGTAGCCGTAAATTCGCGCAACTTCTTCAGCTAAATCACATTCAAGCCTGATGTCAATTCTGATGTCGGGGACGACCGCGAAGCCGTCTTCAACCGTAAAACCGAGTCTTTTCAGTATTTCAAGCTGTTCATTCTCCGAAATATCAGCGCCGAGAATCTCGTTGATTCGCTTATAATCAAACTTAACGCGCATCGGCTCTTTGCTTGAATAGTCCTCGTCTATAATCGTCTTTACAACTTCGCCGCAACCGAGCATTTCTACAAGCTCACACGCACGAAGCAGGGCGTTTTTCGCGTTTATGGGGTCAATGCCTTTTTCAAAACGGGCGCTTGATTCGGTGCGTCTGCCGATTCTCTGCGCGGTTTTGCGTACCGAAACACCATCGAAACAGGCGGATTCAAACACGACTTCCCTTGTGGCGTTTATAGCGTCCTCTATAATCCCGCTGTATTCCCCGCCCATAACTCCCGCAATTGCAATCGGCTTTTTCGCGTCCGCGATTACTAAAGTTTCGGGAGTAAGCACCCGTTCTTCTCCGTCGAGCAAGACGATTTTCTCGTTTTCGGCGGCGTTTCTGACTATTATTTCCGCGCCGTCAACATAACGCTTATCGAAAGCGTGCATAGGGTGTCCGTATTCAAGCATTACAAAGTTGGTTATATCAACAAAGTTATTAATCGTCCTCACGCCTGACGCTCGCAGTCTTTCTACAAGCCAGCGCGGTGAAGGCGCGATTTTAACGTTCTTCACGACTGCCGCCATATAGCGGGAACAAAGCTGTGTGTTATCAACGCGGACTTTCAAGTCCATATCAGCTTCCACACTTTTAAATTCAGGCGTTTTTACATTAACAGGCAGATTAAAAGTCGCACCCGCTTCCCGCGCAAGTCCTATTACGGAAAGACAGTCGGGGCGGTTATTGGTAATCTCGAACTCTACCGCGGTGTCCTTGATTCCGAGGAACTCAAGCATGTCCGTACCGATTTGCAATTTATCCGCTTCAGGGTCGTTGTCAAGAAGCAGAATTCCGTCCGGGTCGGCGTAAGGTACGTCTTCAAGCGTCAGACCGAGCTCGTTATAGCTGCACATCATGCCCTGACTTTCAACGCCGCGCAGTTTGCCGCGTTTTATTGTTGTAACGGTTCCGTCATGGAAGTTAAAAACCACGCCGCCTTCAAGCACAACGGGTACAAGCGCGCCCGCCCTGACATTCTGTGCGCCGGTCACAATCTGCACCGTCGAACCGCTACCGGCGTCAACCTGAGCCACCCACAGCTTCTCGGAGTCGGCGTGCTTTTCAATTGATATGACTTTACCGCAGACAATGTTCTTCAAAGGCTCTGATAAGTCAGTCCACTTCTCGACTTTTGAGCCGCTCATGGTCATCCCGCGGGCGAAGTCTTTTATAGGCATGTCGGCTTTAACGTAATCGCAAAGCCATTTCATTGACAGGTTCATATTTTCATAAAGTCCTTTCTTCACCAACGGGGAATGAAAACAACGTTTTCCCCGTTTCAGTTGTATTTTGTTTCAAGCTTATTTTCATAAAGTCCTTTCTTCACCAATGGGGAATGAAAACAACGTTTTCCCGTTTCAATTATAGATTAATACCGGATTTCCCGGTTTTCACTTTCTTGAAATGCGTCCTCGTCTGCCGCCAAAGCGCAAACCTTACCGCAAATGCCGACGCTATCCCCAAAAACAACGTACCCGCGAGCGTCAGCAATGATAACGCGCTGATTGTTTCATCCAATACCTCGCGCCCCGCGAAATTTACCGCGCCGGCTACAACAAAAGCCGCGGATATAAGAAGCGTGAAAATATAGTAAACAGCCCTGGCAGTGCGCGGTTTGATTAAATCCGAAATCAGCAGAGCGGTAGTCCCGATGAATATGCCGACACCAACCGCCGAGCCAAGCACCGTCGGAATCCCGACAACGAAAACAATCACGGAAACCTTGTATGCTTTGATATATTTTTTCATAATGTCACCTAAAACTGCCGTAAAAACCTCACGTCATTCTCGTATAACAGCCGCAGGTCGTCTATTTCATACCGCATCATGGTGATTCTTTCAAGCCCCATCCCGAACGCAAAACCCGAATAAACCGCAGGGTCAATCCCGCAGTTTTGCAACACTTTCGGGTGAACAACGCCTGCGCCGAGTATTTCAAGCCAGCCCTCGCCCTTGCACATCGAACAACCGTCACCGCCGCACTTAAAACAGGATAAATCGACCTCCGCGCTCGGCTCGGTGTAAGGGAAGTGGTGCGGGCGGAAGCGCAGACGCACAGAATCGCCGTAAAGCCGCTTCATAAAGGCTTCAAGCGTTCCTTTCAGGTCGGCGAACGTGATATTCTTATCAACCACAAGCGCCTCGCACTGGTAGAAAACCGGCGAGTGCGTTGCGTCAACTTCGTCCCTGCGGTAAACGCGCCCCGGACTGATAACGGCAATCGGCGGCTTGTTTTCAAGCATAGTGCGAATCTGCACAGAGCTTGTCTGTGTACGAAGCACAACATCATCGCTGACATAAAACGTGTCGCCTTCGTCACGCGCCGGATGACCGGCGGGAGTGTTGAGCATATCAAAAACAAAGCGGGTTTCCTCGATTTCGGGACCGCCGACCACCGTATAGCCCATTGAACGGAAAATTTCCTTCAGTTCATCAAGCACCACGCTCATCGGGTGGCTTTTTCCGAGCGGGAATCGTTTTCCCGGGAGCGTTACATCTACGGCTTCTTTCTTAATACGTTGCTCATAATCTAACGCCTTTAGCTTCACCATCTGCTCGGAAACGGCTTTTTCCACGGCTTCGCGCACTTCGTTGGCTTTCGCGCCTATTACGGGACGTTCATCAGCGGAAAGCTTGCCCATTGTTTTTAAAACAGCGGTCAGCTCGCCTTTTTTTCCGAGAATCTTAACGCGAATATCATTTACGGCGTCAAGGTCTGTGCTGTCTTTTATCGCCGAAAGCGTCCGTTCGCTGATTTGTTCTATTTTTTCGAGTGTTTCTTTAATCATGGCAATCCTTTAATTGTTTCTCCCCGCCGCAAGCGGCGGTTTTATGCGCGGCGCTACGCCGCCACCCCTACCAGGAATCGAACCTGGAACTAATTCTTAGGAGGAACTTGTTATATCCATTTAACTATAGGGGCGAATTACAATTTTTAATATGCAGTTCTATACATTCGCCATAATAGTATACCAAAAATTTGAAGGAATGTCAACTACTGCGGAAAAACTTGCAAAGTCCGCGCTGTTATGTTATAATATTAAGGAACTAAAAGAAAGGGCATAAAAACATGAACATAAAAATTACAAAAACCACTAATCCCAAACCTATTCCTGCCGATGATTCAACCCTCGGTTTCGGGCGCGTTTTCTCCGACCATATGTTTGTTATGAACTATAAGAAAGGGGAGGGCTGGTACGACCCGCGCATAGTACC
The DNA here is from genome assembly GCA_031280965.1 of Oscillospiraceae bacterium. Lineage (GTDB taxonomy): Bacteria > Bacillota > Clostridia > Oscillospirales > Ruminococcaceae > Ruminiclostridium_E. The sequence continues at coordinate 28,655 of JAITFZ010000005.1, forward strand.
TTTTGACGACATTGCGCTTTCTCCCGCCGCTATGGTTCTGCACTATTCGCAGACTATATTCGAGGGTTTAAAAGCGTACAGAAAGCCGGACGGTAATATTCAGCTTTTCCGTCCCGAAGAAAACTTCAAGCGCATGAATCTGTCGGGTTCGCGCATGGTTATACCCGAAATACCGGAAGATGTTGCGCTCGCGGGACTCAAAGAACTTTTGAAACTCGATAAAGACTGGATTCCTCACAGTGACGGCGCGTCTTTGTACATACGTCCGTTTGTTTTCGCGTCAGACCCGTTTGTAGGGGTCAGACCGGGCGAGGAATACATCTTCATGATTATAACTTCACCGTCCGGACCTTATTATGCGACCGGCTTAAACCCTGTCGGCATTTACGTTGAGGAAAGCTTTGTCCGCGCAGTAAGAGGCGGCCCCGGTTACACGAAAACCGGCGGGAATTACGCCGCATCGCTCGCGGGGCAGGTTGAAGCGCAGAAGCAAGGCTTGGCGCAGGTGCTGTGGCTTGACGGAATCGAACGCAAATATATCGAAGAGGTCGGCGCGATGAACATTTTCTTTGTAATCGGCGATGAGGTTATTACACCGGAACTGCAAGGCTCAATCCTTGAGGGAATTACCCGCAAATCAGTAATTGAACTTTGCCGCAAGTGGGGTTTGAAAGTTACCGAGCGTAAAATTTCTATTGATGAAATCGCGGACACTTACAAGAGCGGCGCGCTCAAAGAATGTTTCGGGACGGGTACGGCGGCGGTAATTTCACCGGTTGGTCTGCTTAAATGGGGGGATTTAAGCATGGAAATCAACAATAATAAGATAGGCGACGTGTCGAAGCGGCTTTATGATACGCTGACGGGAATCCAGTACGGGAAGATTACAGACGACATGAACTGGGTAAGGGAATTGTAAAGAAGGAGATAGGTTATGCAAAACACAGAAAAAACAATGGACAAGCTCATCGCTCTTTGCAAGGGGCGCGGCTTTATATTCGCGGGGAGCGAAATTTACGGCGGACTTGCCAATACGTGGGACTACGGTCCGCTCGGCACAGAACTTAAAAACAATATAAAAAAGGCATGGCTGAAAAAATTTGTGCAGGAAAGCAGATACAATGTAGGCTTGGACAGCGCGATTCTGATGAACCCGCAAACCTGGGCCGCTTCGGGGCATCTGGCCGGCTTTTCCGACCCGCTGATTTCATGCAAGGGCTGTAAAACCCGCCACAGAGCCGATAATTTAATAGAGGATTTCGACGGTACTGTAACCGCCGGTTGGGAAGATAAGCGGCTTGAAGAGTATATAAGCGGGAAAAAAATTACCTGTCCCGATTGCGGCAAAGCCGAATTCACTGATATAAAAAAATTCAACCTCATGTTCAAAACCTTTCAGGGTGTAACTGAGGACAGCGTTTCCGAGATTTATCTGCGTCCCGAAACAGCGCAGGGTATTTTCGTGAACTTCGCAAATATTCAGCGTACCACCCGCCGCAAGATACCTTTTGGCGTTGCGCAAATAGGAAAATCGTTCAGAAACGAAGTTACTCCGGGCAAGTTTATTTTCCGTGTGCGTGAGTTCGAGCAGATGGAGCTTGAGTTTTTCTGCAAACCCGGCACGGATTTAGAATGGTTTAATTACTGGAAAGATTTTTGTAAAAACTGGCTGTTATCTTTAGGGTTACAGGAAGAAAATCTGCGGCTTCGCGACCATACTGCCGAAGAACTCAGCTTCTACTCAAAGGCGACCACGGATTTTGAATACCTGTACCCGTTCGGCTGGGGCGAGCTTTGGGGGATTGCCGACCGCACGAATTATGACTTGAAGCAGCACATTGACGAATCGGGCAAATCGCTTGAATACTTCGACCCCGAAACTAACGAGAAATATATTCCTTATGTAGTCGAGCCGAGTCTTGGTGTTGAACGGCTTCTGCTTGCGGTGCTGACGGACGCTTACGATGAGGAAATTCTGCCCGATGGCACAACGAGAACCGTTCTGCGTTTCCACACGTATCTTGCGCCTTATAAGGCGGCTGTACTGCCGCTGTCAAAAAAGTTAGCAGATAAAGCCGGAGAAATTTATGCAGAACTGTGCAGGTCTTTCGTCTGCGAATATGACGACATAGGCAGTATCGGCAAGCGGTACCGCAGACAGGACGAAATCGGTACGCCTTTCTGCGTGACGGTGGACTTCGAGAGCCTTGAAGACAGTAAGGTGACAGTGCGCGAGAGGGACAGCATGGAGCAGGTGAGGATTGGGATAAGTGAGGTTCGGGGGTATATTGAGGAGCGGGTAAGATTTTGATGCAGGGGTTGACAAACAAAAATGGTTGTGCTGTTCTGAAAACAGAAAAAGGATAGCAACAGTTCATTAACTCATGCGAGCGAATACCCGAGAGTGCCACCTCTCGGGTATTCATTTAAGAAATGGATAACAGCGCCATCCCTAAAATCCAATATAGTCGTTTAACTTTCAAACCACCCTGCCGCTTCACGGCGGGGTGGTTAAAATTTAAGCTGCTTTTAAAGTTAAATAACTGTTGCAGCATTATTATAGATTTTTGTCGAATTTAAGGCGGCATAAGCCTACGTTTATTTATTTCCCCTTATTTTCTCAACTATATTATAAACCAGCGCGATTTCGTCAGGTTCCAAACCCGTCACACGTATGTTCGTGCTATCGTCTAATTCAAGCAAATAATCCGCACTGACATTGAAAAATTTGCACAGTTCAACGAGATTCGATACACTCGGAACCGATAAACCTTGTTCGTAAGAATTAATCGCGGTGCGCGATAAAGTCAAAACTCTCCCCAGTTCAGCCTGTGTCATACTCATCGCTTCCCGTAGTTCTTTTATCCTGTCTGCTATCATATTAATAAATCTCCTTTTACTAATATGATACCCTGTTCTAATTGATATGTCGCTATCTGTGATGACGTTATATTGTCTGATTTGACGTTGTGCTTGACATTTTAATATTTCTATGTTATAATTTGGATATTAACGGCAGAAAATGCCGACTTTAGGAGGAAGATATCATGGCAAACAAAGCAAATTATCCGTTTTTATCAATCTCAAAATTAATTCTAAGAATCATCGGAGTAATAGCTGTTTTATCAACTTTAATAGGGGCTATTGCATTGGCAAGGAGCGAATTTATCCTTGGAATATTCGACCTTTGCTGCTGTGACGGAACAGCAGGTGTAACAGTTTTAGGCTTTTTTGTCGGTCTGATAGGAGGCGCTGTAAGTGGTTTTATTTGGTTCGCCCTTGCCGAAGTTATAGCATTGTTCGTAACAATGGGACAAAATGTGGAAAAGCTCGCGCAGAACGTGAAGTCGTTAGCGGAGCGGGAGGAGGAGTAATTTTCACTATTGACAGAATTTGAACAGTATGCTATAATATGTACATAATACAGTACAGAAAGAGGTGCATATTTATGATAGCTTTAAGAACAGTAGACGTTCGCAATGATTTTAAAAAAATAAGCGACATTATTAATTCCGGCGAGAAAGTTTTAATCGCCCGTCCTCATAACCAAAATTTGGTTGTTTTAAGCGAGAAAGAATATAACGAATTGCAAAAAGCTCGTCGTAACGCGGAGTATTTTTCAAAAATTGATGAATATCTGCAACAAGCCGCTGAAGGTAAAGTAATAGCTAAAACAATGGAAGAGCTTGAGGAAATGGCGAAATGAAAGGAACTTGGTTATAGTTTCCTGTAAAGGTCATTATGAAAATTAAAGAAAACCGCCCTCTCCCTTTCGGGAGGGGGCGAATTTTGCTCAAGTCGTAATACGGGGAAACCTTGTTGCGTTGTTTCGCAGGTCAGTAAAACCCATTTTGACTTTTTGCGTTACAAGGATTATGCTCTTTGTTTTGCGAAGCACTCGCTGCAATAAACGGGCCTGTCATCGCGGGGGTTGAAAGGAATCTTTGCTTCGCCGCCGCAGTCAGCGCAGGTAGCGATAAAGGTTTCCTTGCTTCTGGATGCGCTTTTCTTCGCATCGCGGCACGCTTTACAGCGCTGTGGCTCGTTCACGAAGCCTTTCTCGGCGTAGAACTCTTGTTCGCCTGCCGTGAAAATGAAGTCTGCTCCGCAATCCTTGCATTGAAGGGTTTTGTCGTCGAACATTTTTGTGTTACCTCACACATTTTAAAATTTGACCTTGGACGGACTTACACCGACACCTTTGTTAAACAACGCTCTGAAATTAAGCTACTGGGCCATATGTTTGAGTTTTGCGCGGGCGCGGGAGAGTGAGTTATCAACCGATTTTATGCTGATGTTAAGACGAGCCGCGATTTGCCTGTACGAAAACGAATCAAGATACATCTCGAAAACCTTGAATTCGCGCTGTGATAAGATTCTGCCTATCTTTTTAAGAATTTCTTCCTGGCTTTCCTTTTCAATGACGACTTCTTCCGCGCCGGGCGACTGTTCCTTTATAAGAGCGGGGTCGAATTCCTCGCTCAGCACAAGCGTACGTCTTGCTTTTCCGAGGGCATTTTTCATGCGGTTGTCAATGCAGACATTGGCATAAGCCGCGAAAGCGCCCTTTTCTTCTTCATAGGTGCGAATGGCGTTAAGAAGCGCCAAAAACCCCTCCGAAATGAAATCCTCTGCATCCTGACGGTTGAAAAGACTGAATCCGCGCGCCATCTTGTTGGCTTTCATGACAATTATGCCTACATAGCGGGTGATAAGCTCGGACATAACCATATCCTTGCGGCTTTCGTCCTGTCTCGCCGCTTCTAACAACAATTCGTCGCTCTGCCTTGCCATGTCAGTCATAAGCATTTCCGCCCGTCTAACAAAAAATATATCATTAAAATTCCTATTTGTCAACAGAAAAAGCTAAAATAATCTAAAAAACATGAAATTATTTTAATTTCGTAAGGAAAACAACAGGAAATGCTTGTCCGGCAACCCAAAAAGTCGCTTGACTGCCGAAGCGCAGATTGCTAAATAATTTCCGAGTCGTCGGATTCAAGCAGGAAGTCAAAGCCGGAGCCGGTATTGGTGCGTGCGCGGACGTTTTTATTCGGGTTTGCGGCTTCGCCCACAACCATGTTGAATAAATCTTCATCAAGGTCGGGACCTTTTTCCCTGTAGTGCGGATTGCCTGCGCGTAAATCAGCGCCTTTTTCTTTATGCGCGGGGTTCTTCGGGACTAAATTCTCGCCCTTAGGTTCGGCTTTTTTAAAGTCAAGGTTTAATAAGTCAACGAAATCCGAGTCTTCCTCAACCACATCGGCTTTCATAAGAGCGCCGGCGGCGGAGGTTACGGGGTCACGTTTTGTCTTGGCGGTGCGTGTGTACTGCTCGCTATCGTGCGGGGACACACTGCTTACAGCGGGCTTTTTTGCCTGCTGTGTTCTGCCCGGGGGCGCGGCGGCAATCGGCACACTTACTAAGAGATTGTCCATATCATCGTCGTCATGAGAAATCGCCATATCATCCGACGGGCTCGCGTCTGTTAACAGATATGAGAAGTCGTCCTCATCGTCCTGCTCTTCTATATCCTCTATCATCTTTAGATATTTTTCAGGAATTATGTATGAATCCTCAGCTTCTTCCTGGAAAATTTGAATTTTAAGCTCCGCCCTCGACAGACGCGCATTTTCTTCGCTTTCTTCCGCTCTTTTTTGCTTTTTGGTTTTCCTTCTGTCAAGCGTGTCTTCTTCAATTGCCGCTTCTTCCGCTTCCTTGGCTTTGGCAAGCTGGCTCTTTAAGTCGCCTATTTCCGCTAAAACAGTGCTGAGCGTATCGGCGAGCATAGCGGTGTCGCTTTCCGGCGCGGCGGGCGCTTCTTCAAACTGAAACTCGGCAAAGTTCAAATCAACTTCCCTTGCCGCAGGAGGCGGGGTTATTTCCGCATTAGCGGCGGCAGGTTTAGCTTTTTCAACTTTTGCGGTTTTGACGGCCTGTTCAGCCATAAGGGCTTGCTGTTCTGCCTGTTCGGCTTTCTCGGAGAAGAGCGCGGCGTTATTCTCGGCTATGGACGCCTGCCGCTCTGCCTGTTCGGCTTTCTCGGAGAAGAGCGCGGCATTAGTTTCGGCTATTTCTAACCTGTTGGAATAATCAACGATTTCTTCTCTTGCGACGTCAAGCTTTTCTTTCGCGTCGGCATACCTCGCTTCGAGTTCGGCTAATTGCGATACGGCATCGGCGGCTTTGGCTTCGGCGTCAACTACCTTGGCTTCGGCTTTTGCGGCGCTGATTTCAGCCTTTTTAGCATTGGCTTCGGCTTCGGCAATCTTAGCCTTCGCCTGTTCGGATGTTGAACCCGTTTCGCTCAACTGGTTGGTTAATTTATCAAACTCTTCACCAAGCCTTGTACATTCTGTCTCAAGCATGGTTGTCAGTTCTTTTTCTTTTAAGTATCTTTCGTTAGCTTCGCTGAGGTGCCTTTCAAGATTTTCCATCTTTATGGCGCTGTCGGGATTTATACTGGCACTCAGGGTATCAACTTCCGCCTGAAGCTCCATATTCTTTTTCCTGAGTGAGTGCAGGTATAGATTTACCTCTTCCGGGCTGAAGCCGTAAGCTACTTTTTTGAAAGAAGCGGTATCGGAAAGAACTTTTTCACCTTTTCCCGCCGCTTTTTTGGGTGTAGACAACATAATTACTCCTAATTTTTGGGTAAAAATTTTATTTTTATAGATACCTTTTTATATTATATCAATTTACAACGCAATTTGCAATAGTAATTATTTATAAATAATAGCCCGATTTTTTGAATGAAATGCCCATTATTGCTGATATATCTGTTAAAATATTCAAAGAAGGGCAATATTTTCTTAAAAAGCTTAAAAAGACTTGCAAAATTTAAAGAAATGCTGTATAATAAAAATAAATTAAATCCGCCACATTTCAGGAGATATTATTATGATTGATAAAACCATGACTTTTTCCGTGCATGACGACCGCGAAAGCGAGATGAAAGAAATTCTTTCCACGGTTTATGAAGCGCTTCGCGAAAAAGGCTACAACCCGATTAATCAGCTTGTCGGTTATATTTTGTCGGAAGACCCGACTTACATAACCACCTATAATAACGCGAGAAGCCTGATACGCCACATAGACCGCGATGAGCTTTTACAGATGTTGGTTAAAAGCTATCTTGCCGGTTGATTTACAAATTTTTCATTTCATAATCCCGGGCTTTCGAGCCTATACTACGGTTAACGGCGGTTGTTTTATATGCGCCGAATATACATGCAAAGGGATATTGAATATGAAATCAAGAAAAATTTTTATATGTGCGTTGGCTATTGTTGTATCGTGTCTGGTTTTGTCGGGTTGTATGCCGAATGTTAACAACGACGGTGCCGCCGGGACAGGCACTACACCGCTTGTTACAACCCCGCGAACAGTCACGACGACACCTCCGCCAAACCACACGACACCTCGCACTCAAACAGATGAAGCGGCAGTTGGGGAAATACCCTCAGCTGCCAATCCTTTTATTATGAAAGAATTAATGTCGAACTCCATTTTAATGGAGTTCGGGGATGCCGCAGTTTGCGAGCTGCGGGCGCTGTCGCAACAGCGCAATCCCTATTATCCGATAAACAGGTGTTTATCGGATAATAGTATAAGCACTTTCTTATCCGACACAAAAATAGGATGGGGTTTGGGCAGGGCTGTTGACGAAAGAAACCGCCCTGTCGATGCACTTGCGGCGCAGAGTAAATACGGTCATCTCGGCGCGGTTTTCATTGACGACAAAACCGAAAACAAAATCTTCCTGACCTTCGATGAGGGTTACGAGAACGGATACACGCCTTTAATCCTCGATACGCTTAAAGAAAAAGGCGTGCGCGCTACGTTTTTCGTTACCTATGATTATTGCAAAGACCGGCCGGAGCTTGTACGACGCATGATTGACGAAGGACACGAGGTCGCCAACCACTCGTACAGCCACCCGTCATTCCCGCATTTAAGCGATGAGCGGGTGCGCGAGGAAGTTATGAAACTGCACGACTATGTAAAGGACAATTTCAACTACGAAATGCGCCTGATTCGCTTTCCGATGGGTGAATTCTCGGAGCGTGTACTCGCTCTGACGCAGGAACTCGGATATAAAAGCGTGTTTTGGTCGTTTGCTTATGTTGATTGGGACGTGAACAACCAACCGGAGTCGGACGAGGCTTTTCGGAAAATAACGGCGGCGGCGCATCCGGGGGCAGTGGTTCTGCTTCATGCGGTGTCGGGTACGAATGCAGAGATTTTGGCAGGGGTGATTGGGTATTGGGAGGAAAACGGGTTTGAGTTAGGGTTGATTGAATAGGGAAAGGGGCGGGAACCGCTATATATAAATCATATAATTTGTGTTTTTTATAATACCATATATTTCCCGATATGTCAATTTTTATATGGAACGGGTTTATATAATGTGCTGTATAATCAAATTAAAGGGTGCCGTACGGCACCCTTTAAACTTTAATTACACTTTATAATATTCAATCAGCCCAACTAAATTATCATACTTTTTCTTAGAATCCGCTTCTGCCTTATCGAACAGTTTATTCGCTCTTTCGGGGTTTTGACGCATGAGCGAGTTGTACCTTACTTCATTCATGATGAAGTCTTTGAAACTGCTTGTCGGCGCTTTGCTGTCGAGAGTGAACGGCGACTTGCCTTCGGCAACCAAGCCCGGATTAAATCTGAACAGATGCCAGTATCCCGACTCAACCGCTTTCTTCTCGATTTCAATCATGTTTTGCAGTCCGCCCTTGATTCCGTGGTCTCTGCAAGGCGCATAAGCAATTATAATTGACGGACCCTTGTGCGCTTCTGCTTCAACAAACGCTTTAATACACTGATTATAGTCCGCGCCCATAGCGACCTGCGCCACGTAAACGTAGTCATACTGCATAGCGATTCCGGCTAAGTCTTTTTTCTTAACGTTCATGCCGCTCGCCGCGAATTTTGCGATTGCGCCAATCGGTGTTGACTTTGACGCCTGACCACCGGTGTTTGAGTAAACTTCGGTGTCAAATACAAGCATGTTCACATCCTGACCTTCCGCCAATACGTGGTCAAGACCGCCGTAACCGATGTCATAAGCCCAACCGTCACCGCCGAATGCCCACACTGACTTTTTAGCAAGATAGTTTTTATCGGCAAGGATTTCTTTCGCCAAATCACAGCCGCAGGTTTCGAGAGCCTTGACATAATCTTTGGTTGCCGTGCTGTTCGCCGCGCCGTCACCGAAAGTATCAAGCCATTTTTGAGCGGCTCCTTTTGCTTCGGCGGTGCATTTTGGTGAAGCGATAATTTGTTCTGTTTTCTTGACTAATCTGTTGCGAATAGCTTCCTGCCCCAGGAACATGCCGTAGCTGAATTCAGCCGTGTCTTCAAACAGCGAGTTTGCCCATGACGGGCCTTTGCCTTCTTTATTGACCGTATACGGAGTAGCGGGTGCCGAGCCGCCCCAAATCGAGGAACAACCCGTTGCGTTTCCTATATACATTCTGTCGCCGAAGAGCTGAGTGGCGAGCTTTGCGTATGGCGTTTCGCCGCAACCCGCACATGCGCCCGAGAATTCAAGCAGCGGCTGTTTAAACTGTGAGCCTTTAACGGTAGTTTCTTTGAATTTTTCAAAGACTTCCGGCTTTTCGGGAAGGTCGTAGCAGTATGCGAAAACATTTTGCTGCTGAAGCTGTGATTCAAGCGGCTTCATAACCAGCGCGTTCTGCTTTGCGGGACATACGTTGACGCAGACATTACAGCCGTAGCAGTCTAATACCGAGTTGCCCATTGTGTATTTGAACCCGGGGAGCCCGGTTGCGTCTTTCACCATCAGTCCTTCGGGGGCTTTTGCGACTTCATCGTCGGTAAGGATATACGGACGAAGAACTGCGTGAGGACAGACATACGCACACTGGTTGCACTGAATACAGTTTTCGGGAATCCACTCGGGAACAGTAACGGCAACGCCGCGTTTTTCATAAGCCGCCGTACCCTGCGGGAAGGTGCCGTCTGCATCTTTCGCAAATGTTGAAACGGGTAAATCCGCGCCGCGGTAGCCGTTCACGGGAATCAAAATATCGTTTATAAAGTCAACTACTTCTTTACGCTTGCCCGACGAGTCAGCCTTGGGTAACGCGAAGTCGTCCCCTGCGCTTGCCCATGAAGCGGGAATCTCAACTTTTTCAAAAGAAACAGCGCCTTTTTCAACTGCCGCATAGTTCATTTCCACGACTTTGCTGCCCTTGCTGGAGAACTGTTCATGAATTTCTTCCTTCATGTACTTAATCGCGTCATCTATGGGGATAATGTCGGCAAGCTTGAAGAACGCCGATTGCAAAACGGTGCTTATGCGATTTCCGAGCCCTACTTCTTCAGCGATTTTTATACCGTTGATGATATAGAAATTGATGTTGTTCTTAGCAATGTGAGATTTGAACTTGTTTGGGAGATGCTCGTCAAGCTCTGCCGCGCTCCACTGGCAGTTAAGCAGGAACGTACCGCCCGGTAAAATGTCTTTAACCATGTCGTACTTGGTTACATAAGACGGGTTGTGACAGGCGACAAAGTTGGCTTTTGTGATAAAATATGTCGATTTTACCGGCGCCTTACCGAAACGCAGGTGCGAAATGGTTACGCCGCCCGCTTTTTTGGAGTCATAGGCGAAATACGCCTGAATGTTCATGTTGGTATGCTTGCCGATAATCTTAGTGGAGTTTTCGTTCGCGCTGACTGTGCCGTCGCCGCCGATTCCCCAGAATTTACAGCTCGTGGTGCCTTCGGGAATGGTGTTCGGATTTTCATTAATAGGCAGCGACAGTCCGGTTACATCGTCCTCAATTCCCACGGTAAAACGCTTTTTAGCGGTATTGCGATAAACTGCGATTACACAAGCGGGGTTGAAATCTTTCGAGCCAAGACCGTATCTTCCCGCATAAACGGGAACATCTGCGAATTTGCCTGTCTGCTTCAAAGCCGCTACAACGCTTAAATAAAGCGGTTCTCCGATTGAGCCGGGCTCTTTCGTTCTGTCAAGGACGGAGATTTTCTTAACGCTTGCCGGAATTGCGTCTACAAAAGCATCAACAGCAAACGGAAGGTAAAGCCTTACCTTAATCAGTCCGACTTTTTCGCCTTTTGAAACTAAATAATCAATGGTTTCCTCAATAGTGTCGCTTGAAGAACCCATAGCAACAATAACCTGTTCAGCATCAGGTGCGCCGTAGTAGTTGAAAAGCTTATAATCGGTACCGATTTTAGCGTTAACTTTATCCATGACGTCCTGAACTATTCCGGGCATTTTATCATAATAGGAATTGCTTGCTTCTTTCGCCTGGAAGAAGATGTCGGGATTCTGCGCTGTTCCGCGGAGAACCGGCTTTTCGGGGTTAAGTGCGCGCTTGCGGAAAGCTTCTATCTCGCTCCAATCCGTTAAATCCTTTAAGTCTTCGTCAGACCACTCTTCGATTTTCTGCATTTCGTGAGAAGTTCTGAACCCGTCAAAGAAGTGCAGAAACGGCACTCTGCCTTTAAGGCTTGCCAAATGCGCGACCGCGCCTAAATCCATGACTTCCTGCGGATTGGTTGAACACAGCATAGCGTAGCCGGTTGCGCGGCAGGCGTTAATGTCGCTGTGGTCGCCGAAAATCGAAAGCGCGTGAGCGGCTACAGCGCGCGCCGAAACGTGGATTACGCTTGAAAGCAGCTCGCCCGCGATTTTGTACATAGTCGGAATCATCAGGAGCAGTCCCTGCGACGCTGTGTAAGTGGTTGTAAGCGCGCCCGCCTGCAACGAACCGTGTACCGTCGCCGCCGCGCCCGCCTCCGACTGCATTTCGACCACTCTTACCGTGTCGCCGAACAGATTCTTCTTGCCTTTCGCCGCCCAGCTGTCTGTTTCTTCCGCCATGTCTGATGAAGGGGTAATAGGATAAATCCCCGCGACCTCCGTAAATGCGTAAGATACGTGTGCCGCGGCGGTGTTGCCTTTCATCATTGATATTTTTCTTGCCATTTAATGAGCCTCCTTGAGTTTTATAGTAGTTTTAAATGCACGTAAAAATAGTATACCATATTTTGGGGGGCTTGTAAATGGTTTTTTAGAAATAATTGCAAACCCCCGCATTTTAAAAGGCGGAGGCTTGATTATGATTAGTATTTATTCTGTTTTATCTGTTGTTTGTTGCGTCGCAGGCGTATCGTGTGACTGTCATTCTTCAATCATAGGATTAAGTACCGCATGTCTGACGATTTCATCGAACATTGCGCCCTCGGCTTCCCTGCTTATATCGGGCATTTCATCGGCCCGCCAAGGCTCAAAACTAAGCGAAATAAGGTTTTCGCCGTAAACAATCAGGTAATAATATATGCGCTGTTCAAGAAGCCTTTCGTAAAATTCACCGACTGACGAACCGTTCGCGATTTCTTCTTTTGCGAAATCGTTCAGAACATAATGAAACCTATAAACAGTGTGACCTTGAACCGAATCAAGCTTTGTGAAATCTCTGCTTAGTCCTGAACCCGTGAAGCCGTAAAACATAACGTGTGATATATCTATGACGTTATCTCCGGTTATTTCGCCATAATAATAAGCTTCCTGTATGCTTTCGTTATACCTGCGAGCGTTGAACGGGAACATTCCTTCATAAGTAAAAAACGGATGGTCATAGCCGAGCAGGGGCAATTCGACTTGGATATAACCGTCGAAAGGTGTTTGGGATGACCGATACGCACCCGGATATTCGTAGAGCGGAATGGTCAGCCATATATGCTCGGCGCCTAAAGCGTAGCCTTCTAAATGCGGGAAATAGTCGGTGACCGGTATGGGGTTTTCATGCGGTATATCATGTCTTTGTCGGAACGTTGAACCAGTTTCCGTCATGCCGATTGGCTCACCCGAATAGATTAGATTATCTTTATACAGAATCATATTGAACCGCAATGCGCCCGTGAAGCCGACGAAGTCCAAGTCCGTTTCCGCTATAACAAAATTATATACGCTTCCGTCTGCCTTATAAACGCCGTCCATATACCCCATGCCCGCCAATAAGTTCACGGTCATCACAAATCTGCCGTCCTCGAACAGTGTTATTGAGGGATAAAACTCTTCGGCAGTGTCTGCTTCGGGCTGGACATAAAACGCCTGCTTTGTTTTCGCTTCTGCGCCGCCGCCGAGCGGTACAATGTCGATAATATTTCTGACCTGCACCGGATGAGTTTCCATAAGTCCGCCGTTGAAATAAACTTCCACCCTGTCGCCGAGCACAGCAGAATAAGACGAGTTCGACGGTATGCTTGCGGTTATTAAGGTGCTGTGCGGATATGGTTCACCCTCGTCTGTTTTAATCAGAAGCGCGTCATTATCATATATGTGGATTATTACTCCGGCGAATCGGCTTAAATCCGGTGAATCCGGATAGTTCGCGGTTCCCGAGTCAATCGGCTCCCGCAGACCGCCCCCGTCCATAATCATCGGGAAAATCAAAACCGCCGCAGTTATAAGCAGACACGCCGCCGTCATTAAAGGCGCCCACTTCATGATTGGCGGCGCGGATTTCCCCATCGGTTCATAACCGTTTTCGAGCTTCCTGTAAAGCTCGTTTTTAACCCTGTCGTCGGGTTTCATGCGTTTCCGCATGGACTCAAATATATTACTCAAAGTCATATTCTCCTTTCAATTTTTCACGCATTAAGTCGCGCCCTCTTTTGAGCCTCATGCGGACGGCAGCGCCTGAAATTCCCAAAATACGGGCAATTTCATCGCCTGAAAAGTCCTCAAAGTAAAAAAGGTGCAGAGCCGTGCGATATTTTTCCGGCAACCCGCGCAGTGCGGTGAAGACTAAGTTTTCTTCCCTTGACGCGAATTGATATGTTAGTTCGTGCGAGTCTTCCAAAGCTGTCGTCTTTCTGCGCCATGTGCTGTGCAGTACCCGCTTGCAACAGTTGAGCGTGGTTTTAATCAGCCATGCCTTGCGGTGTCCCTCATCGCGGAAAGATATGTTCTTGCTGAAGTAAATCAGGAAAACTTCCTGAAACACATCGTCCGCATCAAACCTGTTCCCCAAACGACTGAGAGCTATGCCGTAAATCATGTGCTGATACTCTTCGACGGCTTGTATTGTTTCAGATGTTATTGACGTCATTTTATCACCTCTGTAAGTAACTCGCTTTTGGAAAGCGAATTGTAACAAAGAAAAGAAGATTTTTTTGTTGACAATTTACTTTAATTATAGTACTATTAAAAGAAAAAAGCAAAGGAATGTTTTATGTATACATTTAAATTGTCCGAGTTACTTAAATATGACAACATAGTCATTCAATGCCATGACAACCCCGACGCAGATTCAATCAGCTCGGCTTTCGGCGTGTACCATTATCTGAGGCGGAAAGGCAAGCTCCCGAAAATCATATATTCCGGCTTCGGTTTAATCAAGAAGCGCAACATTCAGCTAATGCTCGAATGGCTTAATATCCCTGTCGAGTATATCAAAAACGCCAATGCAATCAAGAAGCCCGGCTTGCTCGTCTGCGTGGACTGCCAGTACGGTCAGGGCAACGTAACCAAAATAAAAGCGGACAAAGTTGCCGTAATAGACCATCACTTAAAGGTAATCGGGGACGATGAGTACGACCTTGGGGTAATCCGGTCGCGCCTCGGAAGCTGCGCTACTCTTGTGTGGGATTTACTGCGGCAGGAAGATTTCGAGTTCGGAGCTGACAAGGATATACCCGCCGCTCTTTATTACGGGCTTTTAACCGATACTAACGATTTCTCTGAAATTAACCACCCGCTTGACAAAGACATGCGCGACGCTTTACAGATTTACTGCGACCGCGGCATCGTCCGGCGTCTGCGGCTCTGCAATCTTACCATAGACGAACTTGAAATAGCGGGCGTTGCCCTGCTCCGTAATTTCAACTGCTTTAATAATCGCTACGCCCTGTTCAAGTCTGAATTCTGCGACCCGAATATCCTCGGTTTTATCAGCGATATCGCGCTTCAGGTGGATACGGTTGAGCTGTGCGTGGTTTATAACCTGCGCGAAAGCGGCGCAAAATTGTCAATCCGAAGCTGCTCGCGTGAAGTTATAGCGTCGGAGTTTGCCGAGTTCATAACCCGGGGCGTAGGTTCCGGCGGCGGGCACAGAGAAAAAGCGGGCGGCTGGATTCAAAAAGCCGAGCTTGACGAGCTGGGCATCGGTATTGACGAGTACATGAAAGCTAAGCTCAGTGAGTATTACAGCAGTTATGACCTCATTGACGCCGCAAACCATAATATCGATGCTTCCCAAATGAAACGCTACATAAAAAAACCGCTCCCAAAAGGTTTTGCGGTTTCTTCTGACGTATTTCCCGAGGGTACGCCCGTTATGATACGAACGCTTGAGGGCGATTCCAATATTATTTCCTCAACGGATATTTATCTTATGGTTGGTGTTGAGGGTGAAGTCTATCCTATGAAAAAAGAGAAATTCGGCGCAACTTACCGGATTTGCGATGAAGCCTCGGCTGATGAATACGAATACGAACCGATGGTTAAAAACGAAATAACCGGCGAAACAAAAAAGCTGAAGCCGCTTCTCAAATATTGCATATCGGTAGGAGATGCGCCGATTTATGCCTCGCCGCTCGTCCGTAATACTAAGATTTTCACGGAATGGAATCCGAACGGTTATATGTACGGCGAACCGGGGGATTATCTCGCGATTAAGTGCGATGATATTAACGATGTGTATATTATAGAAAAAAATATTTTTTCTAAGACTTATGATGAGGCTTAAAAATTACATTAAATCATGCGGGTTTTATCTTCTTTGCAAAATATTCCCGTGACCGCAACCGTCTTCCCACTCTGCGGGTATGCGAAGCTCGTTATTTTCTAACCAGCCGACTTCTGTCCTTCCGCCGCTGTTAAATGTAATTTCCGCCGCTCCGCTGCGGCTTGATTTGGTATATGTGCCGCTTTTCATAACATTATGTCCTAAAACAGCGGTAAACCTTCCGTCGCTAAACAGCCGGACTGTTTGATATCCGGCGTTGTATACTTCCGCTTCGCTTTCTCTGCCGGACAAATATATTCCGGTTGCCACCAAAGCCGCCACTACTAAAACACAGCCGCACACGACTAATATTTTTATCCGCTTCGCTTTTTTTCTTGCTTTTTCTCTGCGAAGTGCTTTTGCGCCGCCTTTTGACATGTAACCGCTCCCCTTTAAATCGTATTATAAGTAGATTTTATCACATTTTCCCGTTTTCGTCAACCTGTAATTTTAAATCACGGTTATTATTAACCCTATTATTATACCGAACAGCGTAATCAAAGGCGCGGCGCGGGATTTGGTGATGACAACCGATTGCGGTATAATCTCTCCGAATACAACATACAGCATCGCTCCGCCCGCAGACGAAAGCGACAAAGCGACGGCAAAATCGGAAATGTTCCCGATTAATATGCCGACTAACGCGCCCAAAATTGTTAGAGAGCCGGCCAAAGCCGTCAGAAGCACCGCTTTCCGCTTATTGAACCCGCCCGCTAAAAGCGGCGCCGCAACAGCCATTCCCTCCGGGATATTATGCAACGCTATCATAATTGCGATTATTGCGCCGAGATGATAATCGCGGCTCCCTCCTGCCCCGATTGCAATACCTTCGGGAATATTATGCAGTCCTATCGCCGTTAGCATTATAATTCCGGAACGCAACATTTTAGAGCGGTTATGTATAACCGGACTTTGGTGGTAAAGCTCTTCGTGCGTATGATGTATATTATAGCCGCCGTCTTTTGCTTCGGTTATTTTATCAACAATTCTGTTCAGAAGCATTACAACAACAATTCCGAGAATCAGACCGAATATGGAAACCGTAATGCCCGAAAGTTCAACCGCTTCCGGCATTAAACCGAAACATACGATGCTCGTCATAATTCCCGCGGCGAACGATAACAGCCAGCAAGTCACTTTAGCCGACGAGCGTTTCAAAAGTGTTGCGGAAATAAAACCGCCGAAACCCATTGCGAAAATGCCCGCGCCTGCGCTGAACAGAATTATTTGCATATAATAACGCTCCTTTGCCGATATATACAGGCGGCGATACCTTATCATGAATTTATGATAAGGTATCGCCCTCATGTTTTTCTGCAAGCCAAATAAGATTATTCATGTACTACGCCATTCTGCGGGACGGAAAAGCCGAGATAATTTTCTTTGTATAAAATTCATCGTGAGCTTCCGCGTTGACAAACTCCTCGAAAACATTCGGCGGTACGCTGTTATACGAAAGAAGGCTTTCGTTTTTGAGCTTCACGAACATGATTCTGCCGTAATAGCTCACTGATTCTATAATGCTTGACGATACTTTAAATTCTTCCATTTTGACCCTCCATAAAATGTATTATACCACATCTTGTATTTCATTGCAAGTGTTTTTTGAAAAATTAAAGTAATTGCCCGGGAGTTGAATCCCGGGCGTTATTGTTGATTAACCTTTGATTTTTTTTATAAAGTCTTCGAGAACATCGCTCATATCCGGCTTGCCTATTTCCTGCAAGCTGTAATCCACGCGGGTATTCGGCTTATTTATCCTTATTACCCGCGATAAATCAATCGGAGTTGCTATAATGACGGTGTCGCAGTCGGTACGTTCAATCGTAGCGGTAAGGTCGCGCATTTGCTCCTCGCCGTAACCCATAGCGGGCAGAACACAGCCGACTTCCGGATAAATACGGAACGTTTCAGCTAATTTGCCGACCGCATAGGGGCGCGGGTCAACAATCTCAGCCGCCCCGAAGCGCCGCGCCGCAACAACGCCCGCTCCGATTTTCATGTCGCCGTGGGTTAATGTGGGGCCGTCTTCGACTACAAGAACCCGTTTGCCTTTAATTAACCCCGGGGTTTCAACGCTGATTGTAGACGCGGCGTCCACAACAACGGCTTTGGGGTTAACAAGCTCAATATTTTTCCGAACCTCCTGAATCTTTTCAAAATCAGCGCTGTCGATTTTATTGATTACCGCAACATCGGCAATACGCAGGGTTACTTCGCCCGGATAATAAGCAAGCTCGTGCCCCGGTCTGTGCGGGTCAACCACAGTGACCATTAAATCCGGCTTATAGAACGGGAAGTCGTTGTTTCCGCCGTCCCATAAAATAACATCACAACCATCGGGGTCATCCTCGGCGGCGCGCAGAATTGCTTCATAATCCACGCCCGCGTATATGACGTTTCCGCGCACGACATGAGGTTCGTATTCTTCCATTTCCTCAATTGTGCATTTATGCTTTTCAAGGTCTTCTATAGCGGCAAATCGCTGAATTTTCTGTGCTTCAAGGTCGCCGTAAGGCATAGGATGGCGAATCGCAATAACCTTCAAGCCGCGCTCCATCAGTATCTCAATAATCCGGCGCGAAGTCTGGCTTTTCCCGCAGCCGGTGCGAATAGCGCCGACCGCGATTACGGGTTTCGTGCTTTTTATCATAGTGCCTTTATGACCGAGCAGCGTGAAATCGGCACCTGCGGCGTTTACCATAGCGCCGATATTCATTAATGTAACGTATGGTACATCGCTGTATGAAAACACACATTCGTCAACATCTAAATCCCTTATTAATTTTTCAAGCTCTTCCTGCACGTAAATAGGGATTCCTGCCGGATATAAACTGCCGGCGAGAGAAGCCGGATATTTGCGGTCTGCGATGTCCGGAATTTGAGCGGCGGTAAATGCGACTACGTTATAAGCGGGGTTACTCCTGTAAAAAACGTTGAAGTTGTGAAAATCGCGCCCTGCCGCGCCGATTATGATGATTTTACGTTGCTTCATATGTGTCTTCCTTTCAGTTAAAAATCTTTATTAACATTAATATAATAACCGAAATCGCCCCGTTTGTCAATATTTTTTGAAAAATAGTTGACAAGCGCCCTTCTTTCTGATATAATGATTCTTGTTGTGGTTGAAACAGACTATGACAGCTTGTAAGACCCACTAGCTCAGTCGGCAGAGCACCTGCCTTTTAAGCAGGGTGTCCCGCGTTCGAATCGCGGGTGGGTCATAAGCTATAGCCGCTCTGCCATTAGGATTGAGCGGCTATATAATTAGGCGCAGAAACTAATATATGTGTGTTTTTGGAGTTGTTTTGTCATAATATGGTAGTCAACTATGGGTGTCATAATTATTAGTTAGCTTGTATAACAAAAAGCGGTTTAATCGAAGTGTTTCCAACAAATCACGTAATGACTTCCCCGTTCTCATTAACTTCAACTGTATCCGGGAGTACAAAAGTTACTCTTGCCGCATGAGTTTCAGAAGGGTTTTGCGTCGAAATTGTACCCGCAAAAGTAACAAAATGAGTAGCATCTGATTCCCACCACGTCCCGGGCGTTCGCAACCACCAAGGTTGCGGCGATGGGTTGTTGGGTTGTTGCGTAATTCTGCGTCGCGCTTCTTGTATGAATTCATTAACGGCGGGGAAATATTCAAAGCGTGTACCATCTTCAGGTACGACAATTGTTGAAAGTCCTCCGACCTCTCTAAATGACGGAATAAATAATCGGCATTGAAGTCCGTTCGCCCCGCTGTTTACGTTTGTTCCCGGACCGCTTCCCGGTCTGAACGGAATACGTATCTGCATAATACGATTTCTAACGAATTCGGGCAACATGTTAAAATAAGACGAATTAAGCGAATTATGCATTACACTATTTTCATAGTTATTCCCGCGGTTAATTGCATACCATCCATACGAACCCCACACTCCTCCTGTCGCCTGTGCGTTTCTGAGCATAACCACTGCACCGCTTTCAAACCCTTGGTATAAGACAGACGGACTGCCTTTATGCACAATAATGAACTCGTGAAACCCACCTTGAACGCGAATACGAATTACACTTCCGACAGGTAATGCGCTTAAAGGGATTGTGCGCCTGTGCGTAGCTCTCCATGTCCCGTCTATATTAACATCACCGTCGGCATTGCGGTATGTGCCGTCTATATTCAGCGGAATGTCGGAAACATTGCGGTAAGTTCCGCCGATATTTACGCTTACGGGCATATTAATTACCTCTCAAAAGTTCTTGTTCCCACCATGTAATCTGTCCTATTTTAACGATATTCACCTCATATATTTCGGGTTTTTCGACAGTTGTAGTTTCTTTAGCGACGTCTCTGACTTCATTTCCCGCGCTTAAATAAACTGTATAACCCTCATAAACTCCACGGTTTACAGTTTCTTTGCCATCTTCGTTTTTTTCAGTTATTTCGATTTCAAAGAAAGCGGTCTTTGCTTCATCGGTGAAAATGTCATGCAACTCCTCTGTCCCCGCAATTTCCGGGTCAACCGTAAATGTTAAAATGTCGCGCATAGCCCCACGGATAAATTGCGGAGCGCCCTGACTTGATATAATTTCAAGCTTTGTTTTGTCTGCGAAAGTAATTGTTGTCATAATAAATTCTCCTATACTGAATATCTGTGCCAAATATCGCCGTTCTGACCGCCCGAAGGCGCGGCTGTACTTAACACGGTTGTTCTTAACATGCGTGTTGTATACTCTGTGCTTGCGGCCGTTACTGCCGTCCCTGTAAACGAGGGGTTTGTAAACATTGTTTCTTTTGATTCATTTGTGACGTTGCCAAGTCCAATGTCTGACGCAATGATTGAAATATTTTGATTTAATCGTTTGTTATTGACAGTGCGAGTGTCGGGAACGAAGTTTTTGATTAAATCTCCGATATTATTCTTCATACTGTGCAGATATTCAATCGCATTTTCAATTTTATTTAGATTATCTGCGTTAATCGGCGGTGATTCCCCGTTTCTCCATATGGTTTTATCGTAATCCATGCGTAACCTCCTGCTTTTATTTTTTTCTCAATATCTCATTTACGCGAGCTTGAACTGTTCTTGCATCATATCCTGCGGCGTTCAGTCGTTTCATGCGCTCGTCACCATTACCCCAATCCCCGCGAATAACCTCTTTTGCAAGAGTTTCAAGAGATTTAACAGTCGGTTCAATTATTGGCTTGCGGGCAGGTACCGACGCAAGATTGGCGGCGGTTGAGTCTCCGCTTAATATATCATTAACCCTGCCTTGAATAACCTTAGAGTCATAGCCGGCAACTGCAAGCCTTTCAAATCTTTCGGGTGCGTTACCAAACTCTCCGGCAATAACACGCCTTGCGATTTGGTCGATATTGTTTTGAGTTGAACTATAATTCGCCGCTTTGGGTGTTGCAGATGGAGAATTTACGCCGACCGACTGTCCGAAAGAAGTTGCCCCCATTAGAAACGGTTCGGGGTTGATTCTATTGCCGTTGTCCCATACTTCAAAATGCAGGTGCGGCGCGGTAGATAAGCCGGTGTTGCCTATGGCGGCGATTATTTGCCCTTTTTCCACTCTGTCACCGGGCTTTACTCTAATACTTCCAAAAGCCAAATGACAGTAACGAGAAACAAAACGGTTATTGTGGCGGATTCTTACAATGTTTCCGAGAACATCGGGGTGCGACCAGTTAGATTGCGGGGTGAGCGGGAGTGTAATTCTCACAGTGTCTTTAACGCTTTCGACAACTCCGCCTCCGATTGCGATTATACCGCTGTTTACTCCTACCGAACCCGGTACAAGGTCGGTGCCGTTATGAGCGCGGCCGTACTCTGCGACCATGAAGCCGTATGTAATACGATGCCTTCCGTTTGAGAATACCGGATTTAATGGGTTAATGTTTACCATGTACGACATAATTGTTTTCCTTCCTTTATAAATATTCGACTTTCGGCTTATCGCCGAGGGCGTTTTCGACTTTTCCCTCTGCTTTTTTCTCGACTGTCTTTTTAAGTCGCTTGATTACTGATATTAAGAACGGCGGCAAAGGTGCGCCGATTTCGGAAGCGTTTTCAAGAATTGAAATTGATTCGTTAATTATGAGCCATATAATCACCACCAATCCGAAGATGATGAATTCCTCACTTACTTTTACATTGACCATTAAAAGTGATTTATGTACAACCCAGTCTACAACCATACCGACCGCGACAATTAACATATAGCATAATTTTTTGACTATACCTTTGATTCCGATTCTCGATGAGATTTCTTTTTTTACCCAGGCGGCAACCATACCGGATATGTAGTCGAGAATTATGAATACAACAAGTATAATTAACGGGACTACGAGTATATATAAATACGCCAACAACCCCGTTAGTGCAAGGGATATTGTGGTTCTTAAAATGTTTTCTTTCATGCTTTCATAAAGTCCTTTCTTCGCCAACAGAAAATAGCTTCGTTCCAAAACAAAGTGAAAACGACATTTTCCCCATTTGGGTTATATTTTGTTTCAAACTTTACGCCCTCCTTATCCGGTCAATGCGAATTATTGTATGCTCGTCCGAACCTGTTTTTGTATAATTCCAAGCTATGCGACTTATTAAAATCCCGCTGTTTGGCGCGATTGTCGCGCCATCGCCCGCGAATATACCTATTTCGGTAATTTCGCCAACTGCTTCATCTGCTAATATAACAAACTCGGTGCGTACTTCGCCAACCGCTATTGCTACGGGGGCGGCTGTATACTGCGTCCTAAATGTTTCGTTGGCAAGCGTGACGGGGTTACTGTCCGTTATCGTGCCATTCCCTACCGCAAGATATTTGATTAATAAATTCGGCGCTGTTTCGCCTGTAAGCAACAGAGCCATATGGTTTATGTAATCGTCCGTTACTCTGTTTTTTATTGTTTTAATCAATATATTGTTTTTATAGATTTCAAAAACACCTTCATGATTAATACTGCTATTCATTCAAAATGACCTCCTGTGAAGTTGATTCATTGGGAATTAGTGTTTCGGAGGGAAAGAGGATATCTGACGGGAACAGAACTCTTGAAAATCTAATCGTAGTAGACGATGTAAGCGATGACGTGTCAGAAATATCAAGAAAAAGCGTGACGGTTTCATCTATAAGAATTTCGTTCTTATCTGTAATTAATCCCGCAAAGTATGTCTCCCACCCACCGACCGATATTCCGTCAATCGCTCTTACAGAATAAGCGAAGCCGTTTGAGCCCGCGGGTTTAATTTCGACTGTTTCTATTAGAAATGTTTGATTTCCAATGTCGAAATCAGGTTTGTTTACCGTTAACAACTGACCTGCCGCAAGCCCCGAAACTTCTGTGTTGAATGAAATCCGGTCTTCAATTTCTCCGAATTTATTAATTAATGAGTTCCCGTGTTCAATAGCTTGTTGTCTGTTATCGATGCCGGGCTTAATATCAAGTCTCTCATATTTTCCAGAAGAACCCTCTATTTCTGCCCGTTTTGTAATTTCTGTAAAGTTTTCCATTCTTACAAATATACGAACGAGCCCGGTATAGGTGATGCGTATGCTTTGTGTTGCGGTGAGCGGTATCAACTTATCGTCTTGTGATATGGTTTTTGAGCCAAAGGTGTAGTACCAGTGTCGCGTCCCTCTTTCATTAAGCCCTTCAATTCCTATATTGTCAGGGGTAATTTCCGTCCATGCTCCATTAACAAATACTTCAAGAGCCATGATTTGTGCGACAGGGTAACGAGAAAAGAATATACGGCGCTCGCCGGTCGGCGGCGGTGTAAGTACTTCCCACTGCTGAATGCTTGTGCGGGTCATTCCGCACTGCATGTATTGAATGTTTCGGTACTGCTCATGTTCAAGCGTGTGCTTAAATCCGCTATGCTGTACATCATCAGATAATGCCCACGGCGATAGTATCATTGAATTTGGTACAAAATGAAGCCGCTTTTCGCAATCTATCCACCAGTTACAACCGGTGATGTTGTGCAGATAGTTAAGCGCCTCGCCGCAGTAAATCCAATTAAAATTAGCTTTTCGCAGTTCCTGCGCCTCGACTATTTCACCCGCCGTAACGCCGTCTTCAGCTAATAACGGGAGAATCCGCTCGCGGATAATAGCGCCGACTGTAGTGTCAATTATTGACGCGGCGATGTACCGCCTGTATGCGAGTTCGCTGAAATCGCTTGCCGCTAACGAGTATTGCAAAATATTGCCGGAATACTGCTCAACCTCGGGAGTTTTAAGAATACCGCCGAAAAGTTTTTGATTGCCGCTATAAAGTTCGATTTTATAGCCGTTCCTTAGTTTGAGGTCTATATGATTCCCGTCATAATCGATATTGAGAACCTTGCATATAAATTCTGCGGGGGTGTTAATTTTTTGGTCTACGCTCCACCCTTGAAGCAGAACGCACGGCGAGGGCTCGCCGTTGATGTGTATGCGGTTTATCATGGTCTGACCCCCGCTAAGCGCAATCGCGAAACAACCTCGTCCATAACCTCGTCTATATCGCTCTTATCTCTGAATGTCGGGTAATAGATGTTGATGACCGTGCCGCCGCGACCGCTCCTGTAGTCCTCTGCCTGACTTGCGGTGAGAACCCGCTCACCTTTATGTAACAGTGCCGGCATTTCATCATATGGAACGTATTCCATGCCGATGCGGAGCTTCGGCAACAGTGGAATATTAATGCCTAACCCACCCACGCCCGGCACCCAATCGGGGATTGATATTTTGTTAAGTCCCGATATGAAAGCGTTTATTCCGGTGATAACCAAGTTGAGCGGTAACTTCGCAATTCCTACAAGAGAATCAAAAACTCCTTTGAAAATATTTTTTAATCCTTCAAATGCTTTAGACCAATTTCCCGTAAACACTCCTGATATGAAGTCAATTAATCCGCTCAAGAATGTTTTTACGCCTTCAATGACAGGTTCAAGCGATTCAAACGCTCCCTTAAATACACCCTTAATAATATTCGCAACGAATTCAAGTCTCGACTGTAACAACGGAAGAACTTTTTCCAGTATTGATGAAAGAAGGGCTATAATTGGTGGTAAAATCATATCAAGCAACTCAAGTAGTGGCACGAGTAACGCCATTAATATTTGAAGTAATGGGTCAAGGAGTTTGAAAATAGGTTCTAATAACGGAAGAAGCGGCTCGATTAGACTAATGAGTAACGGAAGTATCATCTCCACAACTTGTATAATGGGCGGAAGTAATTTTTGCAAAAGTTCGATTATAACAGGCAATAATGCAGATATAATCTGCATTATGAAAGGCAATAACATCATAATTAAATCAATCAAGATTGGAAATATCATTACTATTAAATCCATGAGTGGAGGAAGCATCTGTTCAAAAAGGAATCCAATAATAGGTGTAATCACCTGCACGGCTTCCATCGCCTGAGGCATGTAGAGAAGAATAAATTGCATACATTCTGTTATAATCGGTAACAAAGCTCCGCCTATTTGATTAAATAACCCCGCCCCTGCCGTTTTCATCATTGTGAGGGTGTCAGAAAATAAAACTCCTGCGTTAATAGTGTCATCACTAAGCACCGCGCCGAGGTCATGAGCCTGTTGTCTTAATTCCTCAACGCTCTCGCCTGTAGAGTTAAGCAATGGCATAAGTTCAGAGCTTGCGCGTCCAAAAACGTCAAGTGCTAATTTTGCCTTGTCTGCTCCGGGCTCCATATCTTGAAAAGCTTTGACGGTTGCTTCAAAAGCTTCTTCAGGTTTCATGTTTTGAATTTCTTCAAAATCAAGCCCTAATTCCTTTAGTGCTTTTGCAACCTTGCCACTTTCACCGTCAACATCGCCCATAGTGTTTTGCAATCGGCGCATACCGTAAGCCATCTTATCTATAGATGAGCCGTTTTGCTCTAAGATATATGCCCACTCCTGCATACCCTGCCGAGATACGCCGAGACTTTGCGACATTTTGTCAACTCCGTTAGCGGCTTGCGCGGTTTTATTTGCGGTCGCGAACGCCGCCGTCCCGATTGCTGTTGCCGCGCCAATAATGGCGGTTGTTACCACCGCCGCGCCTTTAACGATGTTTCCGAATACCGCGCCAAAGCTCGTACCCATGCCTTCGCCTTTTTTAGTGGTGGTTTCTATGGCTTTATCGGCTTTTTCGTTGTCAATAAAAATCTCGCCGAAAAGTGAAAAAATACTTGCCATAGAATAACCTCCCTTACTGCATTGTTTTTCGGTGATGTTCGATGATAGGCGCGAAGTCTTTCAAAATGTCCTCTGCCGTGCGGTTTGACGGCGTTGCGGCTGTATCTGTTACGCTTTTTATCTTACCGAGCATTTCCGCATAACCTACATGTTCTGTGCCTGATAACTGCGAAAAAAGGTAGTGTGCGAGCCATAAAGGGTATGTGGTTTTTTCAAGCTCTTTTTCATACGCATAAGAAAGCAATCCTCCGAGAGCGCTGAGCGGCAATTCTCCGATGACTTGCATGTCGTAGTATGTGGATAAGAGACTTAGGGTTGCGGACCTGCTTTCTTCCGCAATAAATGCCTGAAAAAACTTATAACACCCATATCGCTGAATATTTCCTTCATTGACCCGATGAAATCAAGCTCGCCCGCCTCCTCAAGCGAAATGCCTTTATATTCGGCAATAAGTATAGGTAGGTCTTTTGAAATTTTTTCAAATTGCGGCGATATTGCCGCTGTAAGTTCAAACGCGATAACTGCCTTTTGTTCGTCATCTAAATCCGTCAAAGATTTTTTTGTGTCTTTTGTGATGTCGAGAACTTTAAAATGTTCAATGATGGGTTTCAGGTCGATATTTGAAACGATGCGCGCTAAAAGGGGAATAATTTTTACTTTTAACATTTTAGTTTCCTCCTGTCGGTGTTACGAGTTTGATGTCGTCAATCTCTTCGATTTTCCACAGCTTACCCTCGCCGCCGTCTGTGGGCTTAAAATGAGCGATTAATTCAAGCGAGTGCTCATTTTCCGATTTCTGCGCCGCCTTGAAGTTAAAAGAACCTTCGTGCATGGCGTTAAATATGGTGATTTTCTTGTAACTGCCGTCAATGAGCAGTGCAAAAATTGTCGCGTTCTTCAAGTATTTTTCGGGTTTAATGATTCCGTTTTCGGGATTTGTGAGTACCTTTTTCCCGTTCTCCTCCTGAATAACCACGCCCGGAATAGCAAGCGCTAAGTCCTCCTGGGAGCAACACAGCGACTTTGCTTTAACAACCGCCGACTGCTCGTCAATGACTTGAAGCCCCGCTGTTTTGCCGCGCTTCCCATCAAACTCAATGTCGCGGATAGTTGCGGTGAGCGTTACCTCAGTGCCGCCGCGAAGCGGTGCAAGTTGCCGCTCGGTAGTTTCTCCAAAGTCGAGAAATAAGACGCCCTCGTCTATTTGGATTTTTTCAATCTGCTGCTCAGTTAGGTTTCTGTGCTTCATCGGTGATGCCTCCTGTTAAGTTGTAAAATATACGGGCTGTGAGCGTGAGACGCCTGTGACATAGGTCAAATTCGGCTTCATGCACTCCCCGTTGATTGTCAAAGCCAATGTGCGAGCTAAATGCTCCTTCGCGCCGAATTACAGCGCGAGAAAGATATGCGCGGAGCGTATCACAGAGTTTTTCGAGTTCTATAGTCGCGCCGGGCTTCTTTTCGTCTGTGTAAACGCTGATATAAAAGTTAAGTGCATCGCCGCTGTCGAGGTCGGAAACGAAAACCCCGCTAATAACCCCGAAAGGAAAAGCGGCTTCTGTAGGCGCGTCCTCGTAGAAGCATGTGATTTTTTCATTGACGTGGTCGAGCAACGCTTCAATAAATGCGGTAGTTTTATAAATCGTCCTCAACCTCCTCGCTTTCGACAATTCTTCCTTGTGCCTGTGCGATGGTTTTATTAAGTTCTCCTAAAAAACTTGCTTGCGCGGCGCGTATTGCGTCAATATTCTCATAAACGCTGTTGCGTAATACGTGAGTGCCTTTAGTGCCGGGGTGATGTACGGTCGCGCCGTAAAATTCTTCCCAAACCATCGCGCGCGCGTTTTTTGCTTTAATTATGTGCGCGTTAGTTCCGAATTCAACCCACCACGGATTGTGATGCGGCTTTTTGTTGCGTTTTCGTACCTGACCGCGCTTATAATAACCAATCTGTAATTGCGGTTGCCCTGTTTTTTTGCTGATAAAAGCCCATGAAGCGATATGGTTTTTAATACGCCCGCTCCTTTTCGGGATATTATCACGCATAATTTTGCGAACAACCTTGCCGCTTTCCCGCAGAGCGGACCTTGATAAGCCTTTCAAGATTTTTATGGTTTCCTTTGAATTGTCAGTGAAAACAACTTTACTGTTATTATCTGCCATTATTCACCACCATGCTATTAACGACAAGCTCCATAATTTCGCCGTTCTTATCGTATGTGCGAATCTTTCGATACATCTTGCCGTTATATTCTAAGTACATCTCACCCCGATACTCACTTGAGCGTATTTCAAACATTAATTCCGGTCTATACCCCTGCGCGTGAGCCTGATAAAACTCAGACTGCCTTATTGATTTCTTGTTGCAGAAAATGCGCCGCTTTTTCTTAATGTCGGGGATTTTCTGCGGCTTTCTAAAAGCGTCCAGTTCCTCTTTTTCGGGGATTAGGAAGCCAACGTCACGCCAAAACATCTCCGCCCCCGCTTTCTTTTTCGGTTAAATAATCGTCCGAAAGAGTAAGTTTTATTTTAAGTTTTTCAAATGACTCGCGGTATTTAGCCGCGTCAGGTATGTCAAATCCAAATTCGGCTTTTAGGTATAAAACAACTGCTTGTTTTATGAGCGGTTGCTTGTCAAGCTGTGTCAGCTTAGCGAGTGCGACCCCTGCGAGCCCGAGCTCGCAGAACGCCGCACTTATTAAGTCGTAAATCTCACGGTCTGAAAACTTATGCGTGATTCTTAGTCTTTCGCGCATGTCTTTTATAAAAGCGTTGGTGCGTTTTCTATCCAAAGGCATTTCAAACCCTCCCTGTTGTTACTTCCCTGCTTCCTTCTTGATAAGCGTGAATCCGTTATGCGCGATAACGTTACCGCCTACAAGACATTCACCGAGGACGGCGAGCAGTCCCTCGGCAAACTTGTAATCTCTCGACACCTCTACCGAATACGGTGAGAAAAGGCTGAGCTGATACGAAAGCGATTTGCCGTAAATCATGGTGGTGTCACCAACGGCGGTTGTTGTGTCCGAAAGCGCTTTACACTCGCTGTTAATGACGAACTTAACTGCAAGCCCGCCATCTTTTATAACGCCGATTGTGGAACTGCCCTCTGAAAACTCAATTTCATAGACAGCTTTTTTCTCGTTCGTACCGCGAATGTCTCCGAAAGCGATGAGGTCGCGCTTGTTAAGAATAAGAACGCAGTCGCCTTCTAAGTTCTCGTCCCCGCCATAATTGAGCGCGATTTCCCTTAGTGTTTTAGCGGTGATTGCGGTAATTCCAAGAGTGCTTGCGTCTGTAATCGCGTCCGCTTTGATAATCCCGCAAATTTCGGGGTTCGGTGTAGCTGTGGGGTCGCCGCTGACAATCATTTTTGCGACTTTCTTTCTCAGTGCGTTAAACGCTGACTTGGAAACTCTTTCCATGTAGTTCAGCGGTGTCGTTTTCTCAATGAATTTGGATATGTACGAAACTGTTGCAACGAGTACCGGGGAAATAACAGCCGTTCCGAAAGTCGGGTTGGAGGAAGTTGCGGCGGTACCGTCCTTTTTCACAGTGGCGTTGGTACCCAAAATTTCGTAGCTTACGCCGTCCTGCCCCATGCCCTCAGAGTTGACAACATTAACCATGTCAACTATGCCCGAAACTTGGTTTTTACCCTCGGTTATTCCACTTGCCTGTGTGGGTTTTGCCAGTCCATCGGTCACAAGTGTAATACTGCGGCGGGTCGCGTCAGTGCCGATAATCATTTTCTGTGTTTTCGCAAACTCTGCGGCGCGGGTTTCAATGTCCGCTTCTGAAACGCCCACCAGTCCCGCAATATGTGCGGCGCGGGTTTTAACCTCTCCCGGGGCATTGCGGTTTTCGGTCTTGATGTTATCAATCACCGGGTTTACAACCGGAGTGCCTGCTGTCGGCGTATTTCTCAGTTCCGCTTTAGCCTTTTCGCGTTGCTTCTGCAACTCTTCAAGGCTTCTGTTTTCCGTGTCGAGCGCTTCAAGTTCGGTTATGTAACTTTTGAGCGTTTCCGCGTCTGCGGCATCGAGTAAGCCGCGAATTTCGAGCTTACGCGCAAGAATTTCTTCCATTCTTTTGATAATATCCATTATAAACCTCCATAAATTATTATTAATATGTTAAAGCTTGTGCATATAGGCATTGGCGGCGGTACTCCACTGCCGCG
The DNA here is from genome assembly GCA_031280965.1 of Oscillospiraceae bacterium. GTDB lineage: Bacteria > Bacillota > Clostridia > Oscillospirales > Ruminococcaceae > Ruminiclostridium_E. The sequence continues at coordinate 58,828 of JAITFZ010000005.1, forward strand.
AGCTCTTTCTTAAACTCCTCAGAAAAGGCGCTCCGTGTTGCAATGCTCGTTTCTTCGTAAGCGGGAAAGCTCACAACCGAAACATCATACAGCTTTTTAACCTTCGTTATGGTGCGCGTACACACACCGTATTCTTCCTTGTACTCGGCGCCGCCCGGCGCAATGATGAAAGAAAAGCTCATCTTGTCGAGTAAGCCGCTATCCACATCCCGGTAAAGCTGGCGATGACCTTCGTCCTCGCCGCTGAGCGTAGCAACGCACTCAAATCCTCTGTCTGTGACAGAGTAGGTAAGCGACTTGTTTTTGGTGCGCGCATAAACGCGGCCCGAGTGATTGAAATTGAAAATAAAGTCGCTCATGTCAGCTTCTTCGAAAGCGTTGCGGGCGATGATTTCAATATACTTAGTCCGCTCACACTCGTAAATGACCGTTGGAGTGTTAAAAACTATGGGCTTTCCCCTGAGAATAAGAGCGGCTTTACCCTCGGCTTCTGACCGCATTTCCGTAAATGTGAAGTCGGTAAATGCGCGGTAAAGTCTATTGTCCTTGATTGGCATTTTTGAACTCCTTTCCGTCAGGTAATATAATTTTTGCATTAGGATATTTTTTCTTAATTGCTTTCACGCAATTTAAAGACGGATAGTGATTAAAATTAATTGCTTCCGGCTTCTGATTCTTTTTCGGATTTTCCATCGTCTTCTTCTCCTGTTTGGTATTTATCAACTATTTTAACATTTGCGGCGTTAAGTGTTTGAATTCTTCGCTTGCCCTCCTCGCCGCCGATAGGCACCATGTTGAATATTTCGCGAACTTCGTCAAGGCTTGCTGCCCCGATATTTGTTAAGAATTGCGCAGCGCTTATTTTTGTTGAAGTGCTTGCATATTGTAAGCGGTTTGCTTCGATTAATATTTCGTTTCCGAACCCCCGCTCCCGTTCAGAAAAAAGACAATTCGTCATAGCTTGTCCGAGTTGAATAGCAAATGGTTCGATTTCTCCCTCGTAAAATGCCGACCATTCTTCAGCGGAGAACTTGTTTTGCACAATTTTTTCATTAACACCGAAATAATCATATATTTCGTTTTTAATAAATTCAAGTTGCCCTTTCGGGATTGGAATTGATTTATCGGTGATTGGTTCATAATCGTACTTACTATCGGTCACAACAATGCCCGAACCGTTATTTTCAATTTTAAGATTATCACGAACAAAATCATTTCGACGTTTATTCAAGTCTTCGCCTTTTACCGCAGTTGAAACTTTAAGTATTCCGCGTACAACTGCAATCAGTTCTGCAAATTTACTCATAGATTGATTAAATGTGTGCGCCGTCTCTAAAATAGGAGACAGGGCGCGGTTATTCGACCCGAAAATGTCATTGTCATAGAAGTAATTGCGAATATGTATGATGTCGCTATAAGGTAATATATGTGATTTCCCCGATGCAAAGCTAAACTCACAATACATCTCACCCCTGTACTCAATAAGGTTAATCTGTTGCGCCATTATCGGGTACATAGCTGTGAGTTTAGAGCCTTCCCACGCGGGATATAAAAATGCGTTGTTTGTGAGCTTATAGTTTGTTGCAATTTTATAATACATAGCAAATGCGGTCATGTAAGGGTTAGGTTTGTATTGTAAAATACGGTCGATTTCGCTTTTAGCGTTTGTGAAAGTATCATCGCCACACCGAATATGCCGGGGTGTTAATTTTGCGGCATTTCGCGCAAATGCATTAACTGCGGCGCGAACTGTTGCTATTTCCCACTGATTACCCGAAAATGGCGAAAACGATGTGTCCCAGCTGTTAAGCAGTTTAAAAGCCGTTGCGTTTTCAATTTTGTTTTTAATTTTTCCGAAAATAGAATTTATAAAACCTCGTTTTTGTTTCAATCCGTCACCCCACATTGTACATATAATCCTCGTAGTGCTTGACATATAAAACCCAAGCGTTCAAAAGAGAGACGGCTCCGTCTATGCGCCGCTTATCAGTAATTTTTATCGGTTGTATGTTGTTTAAACCGCTTTTTTTAATTGCTGTATTTGACATACACCAAAGAAGAATTGGGTTTCTGTTATAGTTAGCAAGTTTATCCGAGAAAGCGGCTCCCATTTCCCTCATCGGTTGGCTCCACGTAAAGGCACCCTGTGCTACCGCTTCCATATCAAAGCCGTTTGCCTTCATTTCGTCAACCCAATACCCCGCAAAGGCGCGGTCGTAACCGATTTTAAAAGCGTCTATTTTATATTCGTCCCGCATTTGACAGAACCATTCGGTAACTTGTGAATAATTGATGCGGTTGCCTTCACAAATCGTTAGTAGTCCGCGTTCTGCCCACAATTTATACGGAGCTTCGTTCGTGTTTTTTTCTTCAAGATGTTCAATTCTTGCGCGAGGAAGAAAATAATGTTGTAAAATATAAATCGTCTTGTCATTAGGTTTGCGAATTATAAGCGACGAGCAAGTAAGGTCGGTCGTAGCCGAAAGGTCGCACCCGCCTACCGCGTAAGTATTATAAACATGTTTCATGTCAAAAACAGCGTTGTTTCTAATCTGCTCGTATGAAAGCCATGCAGTGGAATCCTTTTCGCGCACATTAAAATCTTTACACAGAACACCCGGCAGGTCGGCGGCGTTATTTTTTGCGCGTTCAACAAAGGAAACAAGCGTTTTATATTGTTTTATAACTCCAAGTCCGGGATTTGCTTTAATCCACATTTTGGGCTTAGTCCATTCTTCCCGCTTGTCAAGCTCGTAAAGTATAGGTAAAAACGTATCATCTTTTATTTTACCATCGGCAACATCACAGGCATATTCATAAAGATTATCATAAACGCTCTCACGTACGCTTCCGGCTGTGGTTATCATAACGACAAGCGGTTGACGGCGCGAACTTGTGGACTGCTTCATGACATCGTATAAGTTACGGTCGCGAATTGCATGAAGTTCGTCAATAATAACACCATGAGCATTAAGACCGTCAAGTGTATTTGAATCAGATGCAAGGGCCTCGAATACAGATGCAGTAGCAGGGAAAAACATATCGTTTCGCCTTTTCTTGATAAGTGCGCGTAGTTCCGGTGACTGCTTAACCATGTTTACCGCTTCGGTGAATATTTTCTTTGCCTGGTCTTTTTTTGTCGCAACACTGTAAATTTCCGCCGCGCCCTCGTGGTCGGCTACAAGCAAATATAAAGCGATTGCCGCGAGTTCGGTTGTTTTCCCGTTTTTACGTCCGACTAATTTAAGAGTTTCACGATACCGCCTAAATCCTGTTCCGCGCTCTAACCAACCGAAAAGCAATTGTATAAACGCTTTTTGCCAAAGCTGAATTATAAGCGGTTCCCCTATAATGCCCTGACTTTGCTTGCAAAATTGTTCAATGAATAATATGGGATGCTCTCCCGCGTCCTCATCAAAATAATATTGAGGATTGCTCCCGCTCCTCTCTATTTCTTGTACAGCCCTTTTATAAACAGCGGAAACACGCCTGCTTGTTATAATCTTGCCGCTTTTAATTTGTTCGTAATATTCTTTTACATAGTTCATTTTCTTGTTAATGTAGGCGATGTAATAAACTGCATAAGAGTTTCGCCCGCCTTTTGTTTTTCATCGTTCGGGAGCAATTCGCAGAGCTGTTTAGATAAAGCGGTATAGCTTTTTATTGTGGCGTTATATGACCTAAGGGCAGGATTTTCCCGTTTAAATTTTTGGGTGCCCTGTGAAAAATTTTCAAGAATATCGCTGTTGTTAATTTCATAAACAAGACGGTCAAGGGTCACTTGTAAAAAAGCGAGTTGCTCAAGCTGTCGGTCAACGAGCCGTTTTCTTTCTTTGCTTAAATTCTTAAAAAGCGGTTTAATTTTCCGCATTTCGGTGTTGATTTTGCTTGATATTTCTATGTCTTTTTTATTCTCCATACTTTCCATATTATTTATCATAGAAAAGTACCCCCTTATCGCATACCCCCCTCTACACATGACCCGAGCGATTCTAAACGGTACTCATGGGCGGTTCATGTACAGGCAACACGGCTTATGAAGTGGGGGGTGTTTCTTCTTTCGTTTCTTTTATCTCTACGGCGATGACGTTGTCGGGATTAAGTGCGAGGCGCGAGCCTTCAACTGTGTCGAGGATAAGCGCTTCGCCTTCCGCGAGCGTCTCCGCGATTTCATCGCGCATATTCTCCGCTGTGTTTTTTATATCAAACGTGATTACGTTTCGCACCGTGTAGATGATAAGCGTTAATTGATTTTTCATTCATTACTCCTGTGTGCCGGCACAAGCTCGCCGAAATCATCAAACATTAAGTCGCCGTCCGTGGCGGGTTCGCCGCCGTGCTCTGAGCCGTGACATTTGCTACATGTTAGTTCGAGGTTACCCTCTCCGAAAGCTATAAGCGGGTCATTAACGTTCAGCGGTGTCAGGTGGATAATGTGATGAACGATGTTGCCGGGTTCGCCGCACCGAACGCATAGCCCGTTGTCTCTGTCGATAATGTACGGGCGGACTTCATAGCGCCACTGCTTTGACTTGTAGATGTGTGCCGCCCACTCCCGCATATGTTCACCATGCAAAAAGAGAGCGGGGACGCTCTCTGTAAGTCATTCTTTTACATTTACAGTATAACACGGTTGAACAGTCTAAAACAATACAAATCACTCTAAACATTTATTTTTCTTAAAGCCTTCGCGTGCAGGACATGTACGCCGCTAACAGAACGATTCATCTTCTCGGCTACCTTCTCCCATGTTTCAAAGTTTAGATATTTAAGTTCGAGCAGTGTTTTATAGTCCGTGTTTTCAAGTTCACGGATTTTATCGTAAATGTCAGCCTTTAAATCAATCTGCCTGTTGATGTCTTCATTGATTTTGCTTTCAAGTTCTTCGATTTTTTCGAGACACTCGCCCATCTTATCGCGTGTGTGAGTGTTGCCGCCTGCCGAAGATAGCGACCGCAGATTTTCAGCGCGTACTCTGAGCCTCATTATTTGCTCAAGCTTGGCGTCAATCGAAACGTCAACATCGCGCACTTGCCTCAGGTGTTGCTTGGCTGTCATTCCATTCTCCTCCCTCAATTCCTCTTGTACATTTGCACGTATATGTAAACACCCGCAACGTAGTCGCTATGCTTAACCTCGATGTCTTTGAAAACGTAGCCCTTGTACAGCTTTTCAAACAGTGCCGGCGCAGTGTTCTCGTTAACGGCTATCTTCGTCGCCTGTCGCGGCGTAATTTTTTTGTCTGCTACGGTCGGTATAGGGTACTTCAAGTTTGTGGAGTGATTCCACATCTTCTCAAAGCGCGAGCCTTTCGCGAGGTAAGACGCTAAACCTTTCAAGCCGCTGTCATGCTTAACGCGAAGCCTGCGGGTCTGCGGGTACGCCCCGCCTTTCCACAGCTTCTCTACTTCGTCACGGCTCAGGTCCCCGGACATAATGATATGATGGTGACAGCGCACGTCTTCACCGTCATGCTTCCACTCGGTAACATACAGATAACGAAGCGTCGGTAGACCGAGCTTCTTTCTGCGGCGCTTAATTCTGTTGAAAAAGTTAGTTAAGTCCCGCCGCGCCGCTCTCGCCGATTCGGGCAGATTCTCAAAGTCATATCCAAACGTGCCCCAAATATCAGAGCTCGTGAAATTTTCGTTAGTCAGGCGCATGATTTTCTTTTTGGTGTTTTTGTGGTTAAGGTTTTCCTGTGCTTTCCGACTCGGTTGTTTTTCTTTTGCCCGCCGTGCTTCCTGTAACTTCCAAATCGGAAAAATTTCACACTCGAGCATGTTTCCGGCTTTTATTGTTTTGGTTCGGTATTGATACACATCGCCGTGCCGCAGTTTTTCGATTGTTTCTTCCTGTGTTTCATGTTCAAGCTTGAACATATCAAGGTCGAAAAATGACAATTGCCCGTCACAATTATATAATTTTTTTTTACAGCTCATTAAAAAATCCTCCGCTATCTTTATGCAAGGGGGGCGGGGCTCAAAATCGCCCCCCTCCCCGCCCCCCTTGACCCCCCCCACCCCTCGGCGGGCGAATTAACAAGGAAAAAGTTATAAAATACAATATCTTGTGTGGTGGTTGAGATGTTAATACCTATTACAAGCCCGACATGCGAAAATGCATCGCATATTTTTTATTATGGGTATACTATATATATAAGGGTTGTCCGGCGAACGGATTAACTATACCAATCCTGAGCAAGGCCGAAAGCATCCGCGAGGTGCTCCGGCTCTTTAATTACTAATTCATCTTCATCCACGTGTTCACCGAAGGCTTTTAGAAGCGATAAACATAATCTTTCGTGCTTCTCGCGGAGAGTTTTATGCAACCTCTCTGCATTAGTCTCTAAAATCTTCTTTTCTTTTTGATATGTACGGAACTCCTCGAATACTTCTGCTGTCATGGTCGTGGTAATCGTCATGGCGCTGTCCTTTCTGAAACCTCACATCTTTTAAGCTTACTGCTTTTTGTAATAATGTCCGCAATAATCAATCCTGTTCGGGTTAAATCGGCATCATTAAAAATTAATCGGTTTTGATTTAATCTCGCCAGCTGCGCCCGGGTTACGATTATAAGATTATCGGGATTAAAGTTTTGCTTGTTACCGTCGCCAAAGATAATCACGTGACCTACCGGGATTGGACCGTGCGCCGCCTCCCAAATAAGCGCGTGCTTCATTTTCCACGTGTCTTTTGATTTGAGCTTTTCGGTTATATCAATGCGCGTTTTATACTCTCGAAAAATAATCTCGGTTTCTTTATCAGCAGTTTTAATCCATGTGTAACCGTTGCAGTCAAGCCGCTCTGAACCTACCGTTTTATAGTTGTGTGGCAGGCGTCCTTTTTTGAATTGCCCCTTATATCCTCTGGTATCTAAGCCCTTCATGCCCTTATTCCATCCGGGCTGACCTTTGCGGAAACGTCCGTCGCGCCCGTTAAAAATATTATTTCTTTTTAACGTTCCGGTTATTTGATTTACACTTAACTGCGTGCTGAAGTGTTTATTAAAATACATCGTCACTTCCGCATAACTGCGCCCAGTTATGTTTTCCCGCAGAAATTCATTCTGCTCCTCTGTATACTTGTGCATAATCAATCTCCATGAGTGTCAATCATACGCGAGATGTTAATATTTCGCGACTCATGTTCATCAACATATTTTGACGCATTAAGTACGAGTTGAGCGTTTTCAATTATCGTTTTCGAAACGCCGGTAATTGATTTCGCACGAGTGACTTCCTCAAGTAGCTTTTCCCCGGTGATGTCTTCGTCACTAAGACGCTCCAATTGTGCGAAAAGGTGATTGTTTAAATCATCAAGTTTGTTTTTCATTTTGTTGCCTCTCCTAATATTTCAAATTCGGGTTCAATAAATGGATATTTGTATCATGTCAACAGCCCTTTCCTTGCCGCTTCACGCTGAGCCTTGTTAATTATAGCGGCGGCGATACTGAGAACCTCCTCACCTCTGAGCGGTTCAGTCATACCTTTAGGTTTTGGGGGTTCTATAATTCTATTGTCGCAATCGCATTTTTCACACGGGTCTAAATTCGACCCGCAACTTATACAAGTCCAATAATACATTTTCTCCCTCCTCAATTAAATCTGTTAGTTTTGGACATAATAATTCTGAGGTGATATTATGCCAGAGCCAAAAAAGCGCGGAAATAAAAGTTCTACAATAAAAGACCGTCACGTTAATAAAAACTTTGATTCTCTCCCGCCTGAAACAAAGGATATTTTAAGAAAGGCGGGAGCGGGTCTTTCGTTTGATAATCTTAATCTTACCGCTCCCACAAACGACCAAATGTAACAGATGCAACCATTCCTGTGATACAGATTATAAGACCTATAGTGACCTCGTGAGTCAATAAGCTGCTGTAATAGGTTCTCGCGGTCTTTGCAAGCGAGAATATTCGGGTCGAGTAGTTTAATCGTTTTTTGTTTCTGTGCGAAACATGATAAATCCGCTACTTGCTTTGAAATTGCGCCCTCTTTTTGAGTGACTATACAAAATGGGCAGTTACGAGGGCAACCGCGAGTAAGAAATCCGTATGCTTCGGAAAATTTCGAGTAAAGACTGTAATCGGGGCATAAATTCTCAATTTCTGTGGGGAGTTTATTTTCAATGCCGTAACCTGTGCCACCTTTTATAATTTCCGCTCCCTCGTATGGTGAATTATCATCAGGCGTAAATGTAAAGACTTTTGACATATACACTCGGTCATATCCCACCGGGCATATTGGCATAGCCCATTCAACAGTATCGCCTTGCTTTTTGTGGAAAGCGGATAATTTCATTAACGGCAAATTCGGAAAATTGTGACCGTCCACATCGACTAATCCGATTTTCATGGCTTTTTCCATAATCTCTTGTAGGCTGTCTTTTGCCACTCCTAAAGCTGATATGTAGTAGTTTCGGTTCTGCCAACCTTAATTGAGCCTTTAGCTGTAAGACTGATTTTTGCTTTACACCGTCCGGTAATTTGCAAGGTCGCATTTTTGATGGCGTGGTTTGCAATAAGAGTAACGACATCGTTCATCAGGTCGAGCGTATCAGTACTATGTATCGGTGCGAATCCGCGTTCGGCGGCGTTTTCTCCGAAGAGTTGCTTTATTCGCTCACGTGCTTTATCTATCTGCGCTTGTATTCTTGCTTCGCGACGAGCCTCGGGACAGTTACAATCAAGCGGGTCGCTGAGGTTTGCTTGTCCGCAATGGCTACATGTTGCGATTTCCAGTGAGGGTTCGTAATCATCTGCCGCTTGCCCTTTTTTTAGATTTAATAATGACGCTCTGCCGCGTACAGAGCCGGGCGAGCGGTTGAGCGTTTCGGCGATTAATAAAACGGGTTTCCCATTTTTGTAACCCTTGATAAGTACTGCGTCTTCGTGTTCTGCCCACGGTTGACCGGTTCTGTTGATTATTTCTGACATGACACGTCCTCCTGTATATCATAATTAATTCTAATCCGGTATCTTTCAAACTGTCCGAGAGTGTTGTAATGAACTTCAATTTTAGCGACCGCGCCGCTTCTATCTAAGAATTTCCTAAAAAGCGTGTGATGTAAAACAGTTTCCGCTGTGTGCCATGAACCGTTGCCATATCCACAGTGAACAGTATCGGTGCCGTTTTTTCTTTGTTTTGCACCCTTTGTCGCTTTTGGGTATTTCGCACCAACTATGTCGGTTTCACGTATTATCTTAACAGTTTGAGTAAAATCCATTTTTATTTCTGTTACCGTCATTATATTGCGCCCTCCCCAACTACATATTGTTTCGAAATCATGAACGCTTTGAAGTCCTCTTTACAAATGAGCCATTTCCCAGCAATTTTACTTGCTTTGAGTTCACCGCCTGTGATAAATTTACTGATTGTCGGCATACTAATTCCAGTGATTTTGGTTATTATTTGCGTGTTTATGTATAGCGGGAGTTCGTCCCACTCTTTGGGGGTTTCGGTCTTTGACTGATGTTGCAAATAGCTGAAGCGTTCAGCCATTCGACGGGTAGGCTTATTTCTCCGGTTTTCAATTATTCCTGTCATGTTATACTCCTTTCCTTGCCGCTATGCAATTCCCGTTTTATCACCATGTGTGATATTGTTGGCAAAAAATAATTCCTCTATTGATTTTTCGTAAAACCGAGCAAGCTTATATTTTATCTCGTCTCGAGGGGTTCTTTGTCCTGTCTCGTACATAGCTATAGCCGAAATGCTAACCCCTATAGCGGTTGCAACGTCTTTTTGGCTTCTCTTGCCGCGTAATTCAGCTAATCTGTTGCCTACCTTCTTTACGTCTACCATGTTGTCATTTCCTCCAATATAACGAAGTGTGATGATTGTATAATATCACACTTCGTTATGTTTGTCAATATCATTTTATGAAAAAATATATACAAATAAGTTTAATAATTTTTGTGCATTATAACGTTTTGTGAGAAAAAGGGTTGACAATGTTCACAATGTGTGATAAATTTTATTTATAAAAACCGTCGCAGAGGGAAAGTATGAGTAAGTTTTCAAATGCGTTAAAAGAGTTAAGGCTACAAAGAGATATGACACAGGAGGCGCTTGCGGAAAAACTCGGTGTATCTCAAAGTGCTATAGCAATGTACGAAACTGATAAGCGCGAGCCTGATTTTGAAACCTTGGAAGTAATTGCTGACCTATTTAATGTTTCAATGGATTCGTTGTTAGGTAATGAGAGGGCAGAAAATCAATATAACAGACTGCTTCAAAAGTTGCCCCTTTTTAAAGTTCCCGTATCTGCCGGGGGGGGGCAGTGGTTATCTGACGGACACGAATACGAGTATCAGGAGTTTGACGAGCCGCCGAGCGGTGCGGATTTTGCCCTTAGGGTTCGCGGTGACAGCATGATGCCTATGTATTCGGACGGTGATATTGTTTTCGTCCGTGCTAATATAATAGTCGAGCCGGGGCAGGTCGGGGTGTTTTACCTTAACGGCGAAGGGTACATGAAAATGTGGCAGGGTAATCGGCTTGTTTCTCTCAACCCTGAGTACAAACCTATAACCATAGATGAGTATGATGCGTTCTTTATATGTGGGCGCGTTATCGGAAAACAGTAGGGACTGACAAAATAAAGGAGACAGAATGGCGAAAAGAAGGAAGAAAAAAGGCGTACCCGGCGTATCGTTTTCATGGAAACGCGCAACGGGTGTTACAAAAATGAAAAGAAAAGTTTCGAGAGTGACCGGAGTACCATTTACTAAAGCGGCTCGGCAACGTAAGGTCGGCAAGGCGCTTACGGGCGGCGGGTGTTTGATGAATGTTGTCATGATGATTTTATTTTGTAGCTTGCTTATGATTTTTCTTGCCGCTTGTGAAAAACCGATAGAAACAACACAGTCAAATCCCGATGAAATAGTATCAACGCCTGGAACAATTACCACGACACCACAGTCCACAACTACAACACCGCAGTCAACAACCACAACACCGCCATCTACGACTACAGTTATAACCGCGGCTACAACCAATCCAAATGATATAATGGTATGGATTCCGGGAAGCGGTAGTAGGTATCACTCAAGGTCTGATTGCAGTAACATGAATAATCCGAGCTTTGTAACGCGAAGTGAAGCAATAAATGCGGGATTTAATGCTTGTGCGAGATGTTGGTAAGATAAAGAAAGGTTGAAAAACATGCCTAAACTAAAAAAACGCCCTGACGGGCGTTTTCAATCAAAGGTATATCTCGGTGTCTTTGATAACATGAAGCAATATAAATATGTTTATGGAAAATCTCAAAAGGAAATAGATGAGAAGGTGCTTGCATTAAAGATGTCCTTAAAAAAAGGCATTGACATAAAAGCGCAGGGTGATACTTTTGAGGAATGGGCAGAGCAATGGTTAGGCTTTAAGAAGCTTGAGGTTTCATATAATTGGTTTCTATGTATATGCAATAGAGTTGATAATCTCACACCTTTGTACAATATTCCTATAGCGAAGATTAAGACAGTCGATATTCAAAGGGTGATAAATGCCTACGCAACAATTCCAAGAGGATTGACTAAAAAACCATATTCAAAGAAGACACTTAATGACTTAAAAATTGTCGCACAATCTATATTCAAGCTTGCGGTTGACAACAGAGTAATTGATTATAATCCTGCTTCTGCTGTGAAGTTACCAAATGCTACCGAAGCGGTAACAAAAAGAGCTTTAACTGATGAGGAGCGCAGTTGGATAACCAACACGCCGCATCGGGCACAACGTGCCGCGATGATAATGATGCTCTCAGGACTTCGCAGAGGAGAATTGATTCCGCTTACATGGTCTGACATTGATTTTGAGAGTGCGACAATCACGGTTAATAAATCGGTTGAAATGGTAGAAGGTAAGCCGATTGTAAAGCATAAGACGAAATCAAAAGCGGGAATGAGAACGGTTTTTATACCTCAATTATTAGTCGATTTTCTAAGAAATGAAAAAAAGACCTCGCTTTTGGTTTGTCCGAGTGCCCGCGGCACTATGATGTCAAAGTCGGCATGGCGGAAATTATGGGAAAAGTATTTATATGACTTAAATTTGAGGTATGGAAATTTCAGCGATTATGTAGAGTCAGAAAATAGCTCTGTTAATAAAACTTCATTTGTTATACCGAGGTTTACAGCGCATTGGCTGAGACATACCTATATAACGATGCTTTACTTCGCGGGGATTGATATTTTAACCGCGAAAGAACAGGCGGGTCATGCGGACATAAAAACAACAATGTCAATTTATACACATCTTGATAACGAATTTAAAATCATCTCAATGCAAAAATTTGATGCGTTTTTGAGCAAAAATAAGCCACATGAAGACGAAAAAAAACCATTCATGGGTGTCAACATGGTGGTCAATTAAATTTAAAATCCGCTCATAATGAGAGTTTAAGCGATATAAGCACCTGCCTTTTAAGCAGGGTGTCCCGCGTTCGAATCGCGGGTGGGTCAGTTAACAAAGACAAAGACGAACCTTGATAAGCCTTGTGTTTATCGGGGGTTTTCTTTTCGGGAGGGCTTTGCTCATCATGCTTGATAAACGTAGAAGCAGAAATGTATTATTTTTTCAAAAAACCATTGACAAAAAGAAACGCTTGTGATATAATTAAAAAGCTGTTTAGAAAAAGAGGCGGCATAGCTCAGTTGGCTAGAGCACTCGGTTCATACCCGGGGTGTCGTTGGTTCAAATCCGACTGCCGCTATTTTAAAAGTAAGTTCTAACTTTCGAGCCACTTCAGAGTAAATTAAAGGCCCGTTGGTCAAGCGGTTAAGACTCCGCCCTTTCACGGCGGCAACAGGAGTTCGAGTCTCCTACGGGTCAGTTAACTTCAACAAAGACGAACCCTGATAAACACAATGTTTGTCAGGGTTTTCCTTGTTTGATAATGCTTCTTTTGTTTCGCCTTTATCTTATACTAAAATAATATTTACCCGGCTCAATTTCAACCTCTTTTATGCTTTCCCCGATAACAAAGAACGTAGCCGTTTGCAGACATGGTATTGTATACACCAAAACAATATAAAAACTTGAAAGGAAATGTTATGATATGAACGATACAAATGTTACCGACAGCGGTAGTGTTGGGTGGTTTACTCCTGTCGGCATTATTTTAATTGTTTTAGGTTTTGGGGTAATTATAAAATTTACAAGAAAACAAAACAAACTCCGCGATACAGGAGTTGAAGTAATGGCAACAATAATATCAATTGAAAAAGACCTAAGTTCAATGAGTGAGTATGGTAACAATATTAAAAGCGTATATATTTCATATACGATTGACAGAAAAGAGTACCGTAACATTTTAGACCAACCTACAAGTGGCAAGATTGGAGATAAAGTTAAAATATATGCAGATATAAAAAATCCAAATGATTTTGCGTCTGCGGGAAAAAGTCCACAGATTGCCGGACTGATTACGGTTATCGTAGGAATCGTTTTAATTATACTCGGAATTACGTTTTCTTAATTAAATATGAAAGGCAAATATGTGATTAAACGAATAAAGCATGTAACTAAATTTGAATCAAAATCCCCCGCGCTTCACTCTGTCCTTTATCGTCCCCGTCGCCACATTCGTAACAAACACCGTATCATCCGTAACCACAAAGCTCTTAGGCATATTACTTAAATCATACGAACAATAGTAAATCCCGCCGCGTTTTTGCGCGGCGGCAAGAAAGCTGTTGACCGAGGGGTTAACCGAGGTTCGCTCAAGGTCGAATAAACCAATCAGGTCGTCACAGTAAATTGAAACGTCCCCCCCCAGATGCACTGAAACTGCCTCTCTTGACGTGAATCGCACGTAAGTCCTCCGAGTTCTCATAATCCTGATAATCGCAGGAGGTAATGAACACCTGCGAACGGTTAAGCTTGTTTATTACATAATCGCGCCGCTTCCCGTCGAGTTCGCCGAGTACTTCGTCGAGCAGTATGACGGGGGTTTCTCTGTTGTGATTCCGGATAATCTCGGCTTCGGCAAGCTTGAGAATAAGCGATATACTCTTAATCTGCCCCTGTGAGCCGAACTCTCTCGCGTTTACGCCGTTTATGAAAAAGGCGAGGTCGTCCCTGTGTGCGCCGACACGCACACGGAAATCGCGCTGACCGTAAATCTGATACTTGTTGAGCATGTCAACATAAGCTTTATAAAGCCCGTCTTTATCATTGAAGTCGGGCAGTCTGTCCTGAATGTCGCCGAATACATTACTGCGGTACATTACGCCGAGTTCTTCCCTGCCGACAGTCAGCTCGTCATACAGATTAATCGCCGTATTTCGCAGAAGCTCGAAATACTTTAGCCTGCCGTAGGTCAGGTTAATACCCTGACGGATTAATATATCGCTCCAAATTCCAATCATGTCGCGGGTATTTCTGACGGTGTCGGGAGATGCTATGATTTCGCTGTTCAGGGCGGCAAGCTGTTTGAGCGCGGCGGTATAATCGGCAATTGCGCGCTTATGTGCCTTGTGCTGCATGAGGGCTATGTTGTCGATATAAATACGCCGCAGTTCAGCCGCGCCTTTTACAAGGAACAGATGTTCCGGCGCAAAAACTACATGCTTCAGCTCACCGTACAGGTCGGCGGCGCTTTTTAGGGAGATACCGTTAATATCTACCGAAGCGCGGCCGTTTATGATTCTGTAGTTAATTATGTTTTCCTTGCCGGGGGTGGTTTCGTATTCATAAAAAAGCGTCAGTGACGTATCGGGCGCGGTTTCAATCTCGCCGTGAAAAGGCACGAGCGACGCTGTGCGGGCGCGGCGGAAACCTTTCCCGAGGCATAGCGATATAGCTTCAAGCATGTTGGTTTTGCCTTGTGCGTTGTCTCCGTAAAAGATGTTGACGCCTTCACAAAACTCAAGCTCCGCATGTTTTATATTGCGGAAATTCTCAACCTGTATTCGTTTAATTATCATTTTAAAGCCACCTCGAAGCCTTCGGTTTCAAGCGTCACCTTTTCGCCGCCGAAAAGCTTCTTCCCCCTGACTGTACAGATTTCGCCGTTAACGGCGACCTTGCCGCTTTGAATTAATAACTTTGCCTCGCCGCCCGTGGAAACGAGCGAAGAAAACTTTAAGAATTGTTCGAGTTTTATAAAAGGCGGGGTGATATAAATTTTATCCATAATTTAATTTTACACTTTCAACTGTCAATTGTCAACTGTATTTTCGCGCCCGCCTTACCGCCCTTTTTCGCATCAATGAGCATAAGCCGGGGTTCTTTTTTGTTGTTCAACAAGAACCGGATTATTTTCGGCTCTAAGCTATATTTCCGAAGTGTTGTAATTACGTCCGCCAACCGTTCGGGAATATGGCACATTTTAAGTCTGCCGCCGTACTTCAGAAGCCGCGCCGCCGCCCGAACCGCGTCGTCAAGTTCGCAAAGCAACTCGTGCCGCGCACCGCCTCCGGATTCCAAAGGGCGTTTAAATCCGTCACAGCTCTTGTAGTATGGCGGGTTCACAGTGATTAAATCTACACTGCCGGGCGCAATCTGCGTGATGTTTTTAAGGTCTCCGAGTATGGGAATAATTACTTCATGAAGCGAATTAATTCTAACGCTTTCCCGAAGCAGATTTATTGCGTCCATGTTAATATCAAGGGCGTAGATTTTTTTGGCTTTACTCTTGTTCAGAAGTAAAAAAGGAATAATTCCGCAGCCTGTACATAAATCGCAGATAATCCGCGAACCGGCTAACCCCGCCTCGGCGGCGAATTCGGCTAAGTTTACGGCGTCTGTTCCGAAGCGGTGTTCTTTGCTGACGCATAATTTTAAACCGTCTATGTTAAAAATTTCTGATTGTTCCTTGTTCACTGTTCGTTATTCCTTGTCGTTAGCGTGGCGTTAAGTATATAATAAAAATCGCTGAAGTTTTGAACCGAGAAGTCAGCTTCGCCGATTTCAAGGGTCTTGTTTACATTTTCCTTAAACAGGCAGAATTTTACACCTGCCGCTCCCGCACATTCAAGGTCGATACTTCTGTCGCCTATGTAAAGGGTTTCGTCTTTATTCATGCTGTGCTTTTCTATGAGGTAAAGCAGTCCGGCGGGGTTCGGCTTTTTCGGGAATTTGTTCTCGGCGGTCACATAGTCCTTGAAAATCTCGTCGAACCCATGCTTCTGCATCATTGAAATCACCGAATTATCCCTGTGAGTACAGAGATAATTCACGCTCCCCTGGTCATAAATAAACCTGCAAACCATGTGGGCGTTGATGTGGGGCAAAACATACCGGTTTTCGTAAATTACGCGGTAATTCTCGAATTTAGCAATGAATTCGTCATCTATTTCATATTTATCTTTGTAATAATCATAGGCATGTTGCATGGAAACACGCATTTGTTCCTGAATTTCAAGAATGTTTTCATGAATCATATGTTCTTTTCTAAGCAGATTTAAAAACGCCTGCGCCGTATGCGGGTAGGTGTCGAACAGCGTTCCGTCGAAATCCCAGATTACATGCTTAAAATCCATAGCTCTCTCCTTTAGTCAATCTCTTGCGAAAGCGCATATGCTTCCGCTCGTTCACCCATTGCCGCAAAGATTAATTCTTCCGTTTCGGCAAGCACAACTACATAATCACCGAAATCCGCAATCCTTTCCGGATTCGCTATAATAAAGCAGTCGGCAGGGAACTCATCAATGGTTCCCGCAGTACCGATATGGGTGTTACGGTTCAAAAATCGCAGAATAGGCGCGAGGTCGGGACGTTCTAAAATATAAGTCGGTGGAGCGTCCGCCGAATTATAGATATGCTCCGATACAGAGTAAGCCGCGGCATTGACGCGCTCTGCCCGGTTAATTTCATGCGGGAGATAAAACAGCGCGGTATGTAAGCCGCCGTAAAGCACGGTAAGGCATAAGCAGAGCGAAATAATATGTTTGCGGTAACGTTCGGCACAGCACACAAAAACGAACAGCAACGCAACAAAGCAAAACACAGCAGAAGCCGCAAAAAGCAAGCTGTCAGAGGTTAGCGCCGCGTCTATCCCGGTGCCCAAACGTACAGGCGAGAAGCCCTGCTTCGAGTGTACTGCAAGAATAAACGACTCGGGAAGAACGAGAGTGAAAAACAAGCGGAATATTACGCTGAGTGAAATTGTGCAGAACATCAGCTTTTTAAAGTCTAATCCGTGTATAAAGATATAGCAGAGCGCGAGAATTAAAAGAAGCGGCGACGCGCTGTCAATATAACGTCCGTAAATGTAAAAACCCTGATAAAACGCCAAAGAAGAAGCCGCGCCGTAAGCCGACATAAGCAATGTGAGCGTATTATAAGCAAGCGCGAAGAAAGCGAATACAACAAGCAATTTGTTTTCGGTTTTAGCCGACAGCTTCGTAAACAGCGCAATACAAAGGCAGATTCCGAGTACGCCTATGCCCCACGTTGAAACAGCAAAATAATAAAGCTGCCCTAAAAACGCCTGCATGTACTCTTGAGGGCTCAGGGAGAATAAACCGGCGCTTTCGGAAAATCCCGAAGCCGCATTAAGCTGTTCACCCGTATACATCTGAAGCGCCGCGAAAATTGCCGAAGCGGGCAAAAATCCCGCAAATGACACAGGTTTTGCACGAAGAAAGAGCCTTGCGAATATTACGGACAGCAGGAACGATAAAACCAACGCCCAAAGCCGCGGGTCGGCGGCAGGAGCAAAAGCAAGCACTAACGCAGTGAATACCGACAGCAGAAACTTTAGAAACCGATTCTTGGTTCCCGAGGTTTTTGTGAGCAGCCAAAAGAGCAGAAACGGAAGAAAAACACACAGTGTTTCCGACCAGATGAACTTAGTGTATGCAAAAGCTGACGCGCCAACACCCGTTACCACCGCGCACAAAGTCCTCTGCCACGCTTTTTGAAGTCCGAGAGAGGCGGCGATTTTATAGGTCAGCAAAGGTATAAGCGCGGCGAACACGCCGTTCAGAATAAGCATACACCGGTAACGCACGACAGGGTTGTCAATTAAAAAGTAGAAAGGCGTGTACAGTATGCCTGTGAGCCAGCCGCTTCCCGATGCGCTGTCCGCGTAGCCCGAGAAATACGCGCTCCATGCCGCCGTTTGGAATTCATCAGGGGAAACAGACGGTACGCTCATGCCGAGAGCGAAGATAATATGCAGGCAGAGAGCGCCGGCGAACATCGCAAATAAAAGCCCGTGGTTTCCGAGCCGACGGTAGAAATCGTCTAATTTTTTACCGTAAGAAGTCAAACATACCACCCCGAAACATCATTGCAGCCATAAATGTATGGCAAAATAGGAGATTAGTGTCAGCGCCGCCGTTACAGCCATGCTGTCCAACAGCATGTAGAGAAGGCTGGGCTTGCCCGCGTCCCGAAGGCTTCTAAAATAATCTTCACTCAAGCCCGACAGTCCCGACGAAACCGAGGGCGCGTCAGGTATTTCGGGACGCCCGTCTAAGGCGTTGGGGCAGAAAAAATTCCGCATAAGTTTGATTTTATACGCCGACCAGCGCAGGTAGAAATAATCGTAGAAAAGCGCGATGGCTATTGTAAAAGCGAAGCTGAAAAAATTG
Source organism: Oscillospiraceae bacterium (assembly GCA_031280965.1). GTDB lineage: Bacteria > Bacillota > Clostridia > Oscillospirales > Ruminococcaceae > Ruminiclostridium_E. The sequence continues at coordinate 77,371 of JAITFZ010000005.1, forward strand.
ACTACAGCTATCGTTTCGCGAAGTTCTTCCGTTGTAAACGGCGAAACCCCGCCGAAAACGGAGAAATAAATATTAAGCGTGCCCGGGAGAGCAAGAAGGAAACTAATCAGCGAAAAAACAGCTCCAGCCACTCTCATTCTCGAATAAAACATGTAATACGGGCTTAGAAGCCCCGCGAATACATTAAAGGAAATTTTTTGCCCCGACGCTATTTTGCGGTAACGAGTAAGGCGCAGGGGATTAATGCCGCCCTGAAAGAAAATTAGTTCTTTTTCGGAGACGCCGAAAATAAAGCGCTCTTCCGGCGAAAGAGCCTGTTTATTCTCAAAAATATCTATGATTTCGCTTAGTAATTTAGCTTCCGCGCTGTTCATGGGTTCGCTCGGCGGCTCGGCGGAGACGGGTCTTTCCCAAACAAAGCCGCTTTTGTGCGCGTCACTAAAAACACAACTGCCTTTTTGGCTGTAGCAGTCGCGATGATAGGGTGCGCCGCAATCGGGGCATATTACAGGGCGGTCGTCTTTAAAGAAGTTTTTTTTGCAGACGGGGCAGGGCGCCCCTGTAAAATCAGTCATGATGTTTCCTTGAAGTATTAAGGTTAGTTTTTTTGCAAACAAAGGGGCAACCCCGTGTCAGCAAGGTTTCGGCTCGTGCCCTTATGGGGCGGCAGTTTATCTGTAAGCCGGGTTCTGTCGCGCACAATCATCTGTCTAAGACAAAGCGTCGCCGCTTTGTTCAAGCCGCCTTCACTAAGGGTACGCCGAGCAGACGTATATTTCCCCAAACGTTCCAGCGTTGCATCGGATAGGGTTTACACAGCAATAACGTCTCCGTTATTCCGGTGAGCTTTTACCTCACCTTTCCACCTGTACTATTTGCATAGTAGTTTGTTTCTGTTGCACTTGCCCTAAAGTCGCCTTCGGCTGCCGTTAACAGCTACCCCGCTCTGTGATGCCCGGACTTTCCTCATGGCTTACGCCATGCGATTGCACAATAAACTGCCAATATATATTCTACCATAAAATAAAGAAAAATGCAATACAAAATTTAAAACCGCCTTTACGGCGGTTTTAAATTTCACTTAAATCTAATTACATTCCACAAATTATCGATAAATTGCACCCTGTCATTCTTATATTTCAGGTAATACGCATGTTCCCATATGTCGAAAAGAATCACGGGTTCAAGCCCCTCACATAAAAGCACATCCTGATTTGCCACGTTCCTGATGTCAAGGTTGCCTATACTGTCAGAAACAAGCACCGTCCAGCCCGAGCCGAAAACATCTGCCGCGCTCTTGCTGAATGTTTCCTTGAAATGCTCAAACGAGCCGTAAAAGCCTTCAATCGCTTCAAGCAGTTTTCCGTCCGGCTCATGCACCGATTCGGATGCGGGCGCGAGAATACTGAAGAACAATGCGTGGTTATAAACGCCGCCCGCGTTTTTAAGTATGTCTTCGTATGCGTCCTCGGGAAGGGTGCTTCCGGCGCACAAAAGCTCCTCAAGCGACATGTTTTGCAGAAAGGCGTAAGGTTCAAGCGCGGTGTTGAGTTTTCTTATGTAGGTTGCGAAATGCCCGTCGTAGTGATAACGCATGGTTTCTTCATCAATGTAAGGTTCAAGCGCATCATAAGCGAAGGGCAGGGGCGGCAGTTCAAACGGATAGGTTCCGAATTCTGTAGGCATAGAAAAATTCTCCTTTAAATGTTTTGATAATTTATGTTTTTATTCTCTATTCTATGCAAACTATATTTCAGCCGTTACAGCATCGCCCATTTCTGTGCAGCCCGCGAGCCTTGTCCCGTCATGCCTTCTGTAAATATCGCCCGTGCGAAGCCCTTTCGCCAAAACCCGCTCAACCGCGCTTTCAATATCGCCGGCTTCCTCATCCATGTCGAACGAAAGACGCAACATCATTGCCGCCGATAAAATCATGGCGAGCGGATTCGCTTTATCCTGCCCCGCAATGTCGGGCGCAGAACCGTGGCAGGGTTCGTACATTCCCGCGCCCGTTTCAGATAAACTCGCGGACGGCAACATACCGAGCGACCCGGTCAGCACGCTTGCCTCATCTGACAGAATATCCCCGAAAAGATTCTCGGTAACTATAACATCAAACTGCCCCGGTGCGCGGACAAGCTGCATTGCGGCATTGTCCACAAGCATATCGGACAGCATAATGCCTTTATAATCCTCACTGCTGTTATAAACCTCCCATACCACCTCGCGCCATAACCGCGAACTGTCAAGGACGTTGGCTTTATCCACGCTTACGACGTTTCCCGAACGCTTCATCGCAAGCCTGAACGCGACTTTGACTATCCGCTCAATTTCCCAGTCGCGGTACAGCATCGTATCGTAGGCGGCACGCGCACCTTTTTCGTCAGCGTAAGTCCTGCGCTTACCGAAGTATGCGCCGCCGATTAACTCCCGCACTATGACGAGGTCTATATTACCGGGGTTTTTAAGCACACAGGCGTCCGCCAGCACATCGAAAAGCTTTACAGGGCGCAGATTCGCGAACAAGTCGAGAGCTGCGCGGATTCCGAGCAGTCCCGCTTCGGGGCGCAAATGCCCCGCCCCTTTGTCCCACTTGGGGCCGCCGACCGCGCCGAGCAGAACAGCATCGCTCGCTTTGCACACTTTTACAGTTTCTTCGGGCAGGGGAACGCCTGTTTCATCAATCGCAACCCCACCCATAAGCACATCGGTATACCTGAATTCATGGTTATATTTAGCGGCTGTTTTATTTAAGACTTTGACAGCTTCACGGACGATTTCCGTTCCTATGCCGTCGCCGCTGATAACTGCGATGTTTTTAATCATGCTTTTTTCCTTTCGTTCGCGTTTCATGCGGTGTTCGGTGCGTCGGGAACGCCGCACCCTGCAACACGTTGCATAAACACATCACATTTTACTTTTAACCGCATTAACCAAACCTCCCGCGTTTATTATTTCCTTGATAAACTCCGGAAACGGCTCGGATTGAAACCGCCCGCCTGTTGTTTCGTTTGTAATTTCGCCTGTGTCAAAATTAACGCTGACCTTGTCGTCTGCGTTTATTGCCTTTGCGGCTTCGGGACATTCCATAATCGGCAGACCTATATTAATTGCATTGCGATAGAAAATCCGCGCGAAAGACGCCGCAATTACGCAGGAAATGCCGCTTTCTTTTATAGCAATCGGCGCATGTTCACGCGAACTGCCGCAACCGAAGTTGGCTTCGCCGACCATTATGTCGCCTTTTTGCACCTTCTTTACGAAGCCGGAGTCTATGTCCTCCATGCAGTGGGCGGCAAGTTCTTTGAAGTCGCTGGTGTTAAGATAACGGGCGGGGATTATTACGTCTGTGTCAACATTGTCGCCGTATTTATGGGCTAAACCTTGTGCTTTCATATTAATCATTCTCCTTCGCTATATATCCTGCGACTGCGCTGAACGCCGCCACTTCCGGACTCGCTAAATAAACCTCGCTTTCGGGGTGTCCCATTCTGCCCACGAAATTACGGTTAGTCGTTGCAAGCGCCCGCTCGCCTTTCGCGAGAATCCCCATATGCCCGCCAAGACACGGCCCGCAGGTCGGCGTACTGAACACACAGCCCGCTTCCACGAAAATCTGCGCGTAGCCGAGTTCCATACACTCGAGAAAAATCTTCTGTGTTCCGGGGATTACAATACAGCGCAGTCCGGGAGCGACTTTTTTACCCTTTAGGATTTCAGCCGCCGCCTTCATGTCGGAAATTCTGCCGTTTGTACAGCTTCCGATTACCACCTGGTCAAGCTTTATTTTTTCGGTAATTTCATCTACGGTTTTAGTGTTTTCGGGTAAATGCGGAAAAGACACAGTGGATTTTATATCACTTAGATTTATTTCGATTACACGCGAATACTCCGCGTCCGAATCCGGCGCAAACGCCTCGCAGGAGCGCCCCCCTGTTGTCGCCTGAATGTATTCTGTTGTTATTTCATCAACTTCAAAAATACCGTTCTTCCCTCCTGCCTCAATCGCCATGTTCGCCATACAAAGCCGGTCATCAATCGTAAGGCTTGCAAGCCCTTCGCCCGTAGCGGCACCTGAACTGCTGCCGAACTCCATCGACTGATACAACGCGCCGTCCACGCCTATTAAACCTATGATGTGCAGAATCACGTCCTTGCCCGAAACGTTCCTGCTTAACTTACCGCTTAAATTAAATCTGATTGCGGCAGGGACTTTGAACCACGCTTCGCCCGTTGCCATTCCGACCGCCATGTCGGTCGAACCCACGCCCGTTGAAAACGCGCCGAGCGCGCCGTATGTGCAGGTATGCGAATCTGCACCGATGATTAAATCGCCGGGCTTTACTAAGCCTTTTTCGGGAAGCAGGCAATGTTCAATTCCCATTTCGCCGACATCATAGAAGTTTGTGATTCTATGCTTTGCGGCAAATTCACGACAGCGCTTGCACTGCTCTGCGGCTTTTATGTCTTTGTTAGGGGTGAAGTGGTCCATGACAAGCGAGATTTTCTCCTTGTCGAAAACCTCCGCAAACCCCGCTTTCTCGAACTCATTAATGGCAACAGGGCTTGTTATGTCGTTGCCGAGTACCATGTCTAATTTTGCTCTGATGAGCTGACCGGCTTTCACTTCTGTTAACCCCGCTTTTTTAGCGAGGATTTTTTGTGACATTGTCATGATAAATCTATCTCCTTTTTATAAGTACAATTTAAACCATATCCGCTCCCGAGAGCCCGCTGAATATTATATTGTTTTTCCACACACCTATTTCAAGATACGCATATTGGCTGAGCCGCAGCCGCACCTTATAAGGGTTTGTCCCCCACGCCTTGATGAGCAGTTCAATCTCCTGCTCATACACGGAAACCGTCAGCCCTCTTCCTGTTTTCAGCTTTCCCTGATTAACACCGTCAACAATAATGTCGAAGTCGCTCGGCCCGGGAAATTTTGCCGTACTGCTTAAAGACAGATTATAGGTTTTTTTAACCTGCGGATTCGCGGTCTGTGCTTCCTGTTCGGGTGCGGATGCCGGTGAAGGCGGCGCGGCTGTTTTAATTTCATCGCCGCAACCGTCACAGTGCGATAAATCATCGGCGTTTCTCATGCCGCAGTTCCGACAAACCATCTAAGTTCTCCTTTAATTAAAATTAATCTCTCTGTTAATATAAAGCATATATTCCAAAGAATCAAGCAACGCAATCATGCTCGCGTTAATTATATCCTTGCTCGCGCCAACGGTCGTCCAGCTTCTTCTGCCGTCCGTGCTTTCAATCAGCACACGTGTCGTTGCCGCCGTGTTATCGCTTCCGCCGATAATTCTGACTTTATAGTCAACAAGCCGCATTTCTTTCAGGTTCGGGTAAAATTTTTCGAGCGCTTTCCGTAAAGCCCTGTCGATTGCGTTAACCGGTCCGTCGCCCTCGTCTGCCGTTATTTCAAAATCGTCTTTCACGCGCACTTTTATGAGCGCGCTCGCCTTACTGAAAGAACCGTTATCTTCGTTAGAATAACTGCTTGATATAATCTTGAAGTCTATAATTTCAAAGTAAGGCTGAAACCGACCGAACTCTTTAAGCGCGAGCAGTTCAAAACTCGCTCCCGCCGCCTCAAACTGATAACCCTGATGCTCAAGCGCTTTAATTTTATCGGTCAGCTTCTTAACAACAGGGTCGGTTTTTTCAAGGCTGTCGTCTATTTTTTTCAGTTTCGCGAACAGCGCCGCCCGCCCCGACACCTCGGAAATAAGAATATTCCGTTCATTACCCACGCTTTCGGGCGCGACATGCTCAAACGTTGCAGGGTCTTTTGAAACGCCGTCCACGTGCATTCCGCCCTTATGCGCGAAAGCCGAGCCGCCCACATAAGGCATTGAATTCGGAAGTGCGATGTTTGCCGTTTCCGCAATATAATGCGCGGTTTCTTTAAGAAGCGGCAGGCTTTCGGGGGGGACACAGAAATAGCCGGATTTTAATTGCAGGTTCGCAATCAATGTTGATAAATTGGCGTTGCCGGTACGTTCGCCGATTCCGATAAAAGTCCCCTGAACATGAACCGCGCCTGCGTTTACCGCCGCCATGCTGTTCGCGGCGGCACAGCCGCTGTCGTTGTGGCAATGGATTCCTATGCTTGTCTTTGTGGCTTTAATCACTTCTTTGGTGATTCTTTCGATTTCTTCGGGAAAACACCCGCCGTTGGTTTCGCACAGACACAGCGTTCTCGCGCCCGCCCGCTCCGCCGCTTTCAGCGTTTCAAGAGCATAACCGGGGTTGCTCTTATAGCCGTCGAAAAAATGCTCAGCATCGAAAATTACTTCCTTGCCTAAGCTGACAAGATAACCTATAGTCCGCTCAATCATATCAAGGTTTTCAGCAAGCGAAACCCGCAGGATTTTATCCGTGTGCATGTCCCAACTTTTGCCGAAAATCGCTATATATTCGGTATTGGCGGTAAGCAGGGCTTTTAAGTTATCATCGTCTTCGGGGTTAATTTCCTTACGTTTGGTTGAGCCGAAGGAAACAAGCGCGGTTTTAAGCCCGAGTTTTTCAGCTTTCTTGAAAAATTCCAAATCCTTCGGATTTGAACCGGGGTTTCCCGCCTCTGCAAAATCAACTCCGAATTCGTCAAGCTTGGTTAAGATTTTAAGCTTGTCGGAAAGCGAAAAGCTTATGCCTTCGCCCTGTGCGCCGTCGCGTAGGGTCGAGTCGAATATTTCTATTTTACGTGACATAATTATCAGCCTTTCTGTTTTAACTGTCTTGCTGCTTTATGAAAATTCTTCTTACCCTTTTTAATTATAACATGTTCTGTTATTTCAATCAAGGCGTTTACATCGGTAATTTTCTCGCCGTCCACGCTGAATCCGCCCTGTTCGATTGTTGTTCTTGCGTCACGGTTGGAGGAACACAACCCGGTTTTTACAAGTAAGCTAACTGCGCTGATTTTACCGTTTTCCAAGTCGAAGTCTTTGTCGTAAAGCAAGGTTGTCGGTATATCCTCGCTCCCGCCCGAGCCGGAAAAGACGCTTTTGGCGGCGTTCTGCGCTTTTTCCGCTTCTTCCCTGCCGTGAACAAGCGCGGTCATTTCATATGCCAAAAGCTCCTTGGCTTCGTTGATTTTCGCGCCGTCTCCGGCTTTTACAAGCTTTTCGCGCTCGTCTATTTCTTCAAGCGGCACAAATGTCAGCATTTTAAGCTTGTCTATAACATCTGAATCGTCTACGTTTCGGAAGTACTGGTAAAAATCATACGGTGAGCATTTATCTGCGGAGAGCCAAAGCGCACCTTTTTCGGTTTTACCCATTTTTATGCCCGCTTTGGTGGCTAAAAGCGCAAAGGTCATCGCATATGCCTTTTCGCCGTCAACGCGACGTATTAAATCCGCTCCCGCTAAAACGTTTGACCACTGGTCGTCACCGCCGAGCTGAAGTTTTACATCTTTTGTCCTGTATAGATGTAAAAAGTCATAACTTTGTAAAAGCATGTAATTAAATTCAAGAAAGGTAAGTCCTTTGCCCTCGTATCGGGAGCGGAAACATTCCGCCGACAGCATTTTATTGACCGAGAAGTGCCGTCCGATTTCACCCAAAAAATCAAGATATTTTATATCCGCGAACCAGTCGCCGTTTCTGACGATTTCCGCCCCGCCTTCACCGAAGTCGATAAACCGCGACATCTGCTCCCTGAAGCAGGTGGCGTTATAATCAATTTGCTCAGGTGTAAGCATTTTCCTCATATCGGTCTTTCCTGTAGGGTCGCCAATCAGCGTTGTGGCAGTGCCGAGCAGCGCAACCGGACGATGCCCCGCCTGTTGAAAGCGCCGCATGGTAATTAAAAACATCAAATGTCCGACATGAAGGGAATCGGCGGTCGCGTCAAACCCGCCATAAAATTTCACGCTTTCGCTGTTTAAAAGCTCCTCGATTTCCTTCTCGTGGCTCATTTGAGCAATCAGCCCGCGGGCTTTCAGTTCCTGAAACAGTGTCATATTTTTATTAAGTCCTTTCTTCACCGCCGAGGAATGAGAACAACATTTTCCCGTTTCGGTTGTATTTTCTTTCAAACTTATTTATATTAAGTCCTTTCTTCACCTTAAACCTCCAAAACATATAATCCATCGGTCGGTCAAGCGTGGTGTGCGAGAACCTCGCGTCATTCTCTAAATCCGGTTCCTTTTTGAGCGTGGCAGGATAAACGAACCGCACAGGCGAAAGCATGGCGGCACAAGCAAAAAGAGAAGAAAACAGCATAAAATACAATCGGACACTTTGAAATGGTGTCCGATTTTTGTAGGGTAAATTATGCTTATAATGTTGTTTTACTCAATAGGTGTATTATTGAAAATATTGGGCAACAACAGCTTTCCGCCCTTATTTTTCGCCATTATAAACTCAATGCCAATTTCTAAATTATTATAGAAATCCCACTCAACTCGAATCCGCTTTTCTTTTCCCTGCATATTGTTGTACATCACATAGAAAATATAAGTCTTGTCGCCTTTCCGTGTCTGCTTATTCACTACCGTGCAGATGTAGTACCTATAGTTTACAAACCCTTTGTGTTCAGAGTAAACACTGTGGATTATAAACCAGATTCCTAATAAAAACGCGAATGACGATATTCCGCCGATTCCTATCCAAAAGATGATAGGGAGTTCATCTCCTCCAATAAAGAAGAAGAATAAAGTAAACAAAATTCCGCCTGTTAAAATTGCCAAAATCCCACCTTTGAAATTCCTCTTTGTCAATTTGTGCATTTCAAAAATTAAATCCGCCCGTTGAATACGGTCGGGGAAAAACTCTCTCATATGTTATAACCCCGCATTATATAAATACCATGCTATACATTCTATTGAGCATTTCTATTATTATATCATAAATCGACTTTTTTGCAAGCGTTCTTGTGTTGCATTTCTGGCATTTGTACCTTTGTTTCCCTTTGTCATGCTCAAGTTCACAGTCCAAGCATTTAGAGCGTAATTCTGAATGCGTTAATTCAGTATATTTTTTCACCAGTCAACCTACGCTGCTACGAAAGGTTTCTTAACGATTATATCACAAACAACCGCATAATTCAACCCCTCTTGACAAATTTTTTAATTTTTTTAAAAATTCATCTCCTGTTAACCCCTAAAACCCCGCCGACCGACCCACACAAAACCGCCGTAACAAATCTGCCGAGGAAATACTCGCCGCTCAGCGTCCTCATGGCAAAAGCAATAACCGTCAATATTAAAAGCAGCAACATCGCTGATTTAACGCCGTTCCACAGCCCGCCCTGCCGTTTAAGGCGACCCGCCGTCGCCCCCGAAATAAGACAGCCGAAACCGAACGCCAGCAGCGAAAATGTTCCGCTTATTCCGACGGGGAGCTGCAACAGCCAAATTAAAAATGAAAATAATGGTATGGCAAGCCCGCCCGCCGCCGCACCGAAAATAGTCGAAAGCAGATATATTTTGCAGTTATGCCGTCTTGCGGGCATAGAAAAGCCCCCTTCGCAATAAAGATGTTTGTACATCTTATGCGAAAAGGGGCAAATTTATTTTTAAAGTTATATCGCGCCGCGTGATTTTGCTTCGCATTTTCCGCAATTGACGGAAGATATATGATTCTCAAAGCCGCAAATCCGGCACGTTGTCTCTTGCGGTTTCCTTGCGCGGGAAACGGCATAAAGCTCCTCGTATTCTTTTTGAACGCTGACAATTTTATATCTGAGTACGCTTATTGCCAAGCCGATTAAAAACATAATCAGGAAGAATTGCAACATGGGCAAAAACCATCTCATTTCCCAAATCCTATGGGTTTCCTCACCTATAACCCGTGCGGTTCTCCCCTCGCCCACCGTATACATTCTGTTCGGGAAAGCAAGCAAAAACATGGCAAGCGCATAGAACGCAATAAAAGAATTCAGCATTACCGAAAAAAATCTGAACCGCATCGTGCCGCTCTTGACGAACGACCTGGCGAAAAAGCCGTCAGCTTCAGGATTTTTTTTGTAATAAAGCACACGGTAAAGAATTTTTCCCGCCGAGGAAATAAACTTAACCAGGGCGATAAACATAATTATGATTGTGGTGACAAGGATTAACAGCTTTATGTTCCGCTCGCTTGCGCGAATGGTATTGTCTGTAATCATCGCGGGCAGTCTTAACATGACGTTAATAAAAACAAACGAATAGGCAAGCGTTGCGCCGGAGCAGACAGCCGCCATAATATCTGCAACTAACATATTTTCCCCCATGTAATTATAGTAAGATTATTTTCCATTATACAGAAAAAATGCGGTTTTGTCTATTAGCAATATAAACAAAAATAGAAGCCGAGATTTGAACTCACAGCTACGCAAGCCGTCAGCGGTACAGCAAACGCCTGAATAACTGCGTATTTGAGCCGCCCGCTACGCCCAGCCGTAGTCGTCGTAATCAGCCCACTTTTCGTTGTAAATGCTCTGCTGCCCTAACTTGAACAGCAAAATCGCCGCCGCCGCCAAAATCAGCATCAGCACTGCCGAACCCGAAATAATCCAACCTTTTTTTTGCATTTTTTACTCCTTTTATATTTTTAAATATTCTTTATAGATTTCCGATTTTGATAGTTTTGTTTGTTTTGCCGCAAGCTTACACGCTTCGGCGGGCTTGTGACCCTGCGTAACTAAATCCTGCGCGATTTTCGCGGCGTCTGCGGGATTTACGGGCGGACTGCCGCCTGTAAGAGGCTCTATAACTATCACGAATTCGCCCCTTGGCGCCGTGTTTTCAAAATGCACCGATACTTCCGAAAGACAGCCGCGCAACACTTCTTCGTGAATTTTCGTCATTTCGCGGCATACGGCGATTTCCCTGTCGCCGAGCGCGGAAAGCAGGTCGGCGAGAGTTTTATTAAGCTTGTGCGGCGCTTCATAAAGCACAATCAACCCGTCATAATCTTTGATTTTATCAAGCCGTTCCTTACGCTGTCTCGGATTAACGCTCAAAAACCCTTCAAATGAAAACCGCCGACAAGCAAACCCGCTTAATGCCAGCGCCGCCACAAGCGCGCTCGGTCCCGGCACGACTTCGGTTTCAACGCCGCGCTCCCGGCACAGCCCGACAAGTTCGGCGCCCGGGTCGCTTATACAGGGCATACCTGCGTCTGTAATCACAGCGCAGGACTCGCCGCCTTGCAGGCGTCTTACTATTTCCCCGGAAACTTCTCTTATATTATGTCGGCGGCAGGCAAGCATAGGCTTTTTAATCCCGAATTTCGTCAGCAGTTTTAGCGACACACGGGTGTCTTCCGCCGCGATGAAATCCACGCCGCCGAGCGTTTCAAGTGCGCGGGGGGATAAGTCCCCGAGGTTGCCGATTGGCGTACCTGTTACGTATAAAACGCCTTTTCTTATTTCCATAATCAACTAAAAACAGCCACGATTAATTAAATCTGCCGACTAATTCTTTCAAATATTCTTTAAACTGAGCGCCGATTTCCCTGCTCATGAGTGCAATTTCCGTAGTCGCTTTTAAAAAGCCGAGCTTGTTCCCCGTATCGTACCGCACGCCCTCGAAATCCACACCGAGCATACCCTCGCTTTGCGCTAAGCTTTTCATCGCATCGGTCAGCCAAATCTCGCCGCCAAGCCCCGGCTTTGTTTCTTCGAGAATATCGAAGATTTTCGGCGGTAAAACGCACCGCCCAAGTATAGAAAAGTTCGTAAAAACTTCGTGTTTCTGCGGTTTTTCAATCATATCGGTGATTTTATAGACATTGCCTTCAAGCGGCTTTGCGTCAAGTGAAGAGTATTTCATAATATCTTCATCGGAAAAGGTTTTCATTGCCACCGCGCCGAGTCCGTGCGCTTCGTAAGCGCGGCAAATCTGCTTTGTTACCGGCTCGCTTCCCACCATGATATCATCCGGGTATATTACCACAACAGGCTCATTTCCGGCGAAATTTTTCGCATAAAGCACAGCGTTTCCCGTGCCTTTCATTTCCTGCTGACGAATATAGGAAATATTGGCGGCGGCGGTTATATTTACAAGCTCGTCATAAAGGCTTTTGTTTTTCTCAATCAGCGCGGCTTCAAGCTCGGGTGAACGGTCAAAGTGCGCAGGGATTGCGTCTTTACCCCGGCTCAAAACAACAAGAATGTCTTCAATGCCCGAAGCGGCGAGTTCTTCAACAACATATTGAATCGCGGGACGATTGACAAGGGTCAGCATTTCTTTCGGGATTGCTTTAGTTGCGGGGAGCATACGCGTTCCAAAGCCCGCGGCGAGAATTACGGCTTTTTTAACTTTCATGTTTTCATAAAGTCCTTTCTTCACCAACAAGGAATGAAAATAACGTTTTCCCCGTTTCAGTTATATTATATTTTAAACTTGTTTTCATAAAGTCCTTTCTTCACCAACAAGGAATGAAAATAACGTTTTCCCCGTTTCAGTTATATTATATTTCAAACTTGTTTTCATAAAGTCCTTTCTTCACCAACAAGGAATGAAAACAATTGCTATAAATCAATCAAATCCGCAAGCGTCTTCAAATCCGCATAGGCAAGACGCGCTGTTTCTTCGGGAATCACCGCCATGTCGCGAACCAATACGCACCTAAGCCCCGCGCTTACCGCCGACGTAAGCCCTGCCTCCGAATCCTCAATTGCTATGCACTCGTCTGCATTTTCACCCGAAAGCTTCAGCGCTTTAAGGTACGGCTCGGGAGCGGGCTTGCCCTTTTCGTAATCCCCGAAGCAGATAAAATCAACGAAATACCCTGCAATTCCCGCTGTTTCAAGGTCGCGCAGTGCGGGTTTGCGCGGCGTACTGGTCACGATATAAGCTTTTACGCCATTTTCACTCAGGCTTTCCGCAAGCTCAAAAAAACCTTGCTTAACCTTTATACCGTGCTGTTTTTTCAGCTTGTCCGCAATTTCCCACGCTAAGGCGTTAATTTTGTCGAATTCGGCTTCCGTACCGACTTCGCGCATGAAAAGCTTTCGCATTTCCGGTACGTTCAGCCCGATACAGCGGGAAAGAAAACCAACCCCGTCTTTTATGCCGAGTTTTTCGAGAGCCTGACCGAAAGCAACCGCGTGAATCGGCTCGGTATCAAGAACCGTGCCGTCCATGTCAAAGAAGACGGCTTTAATTTTTTGCATTTTATTACACATTATTTACAGTATAACATAAAAACAGGGTCAATGTCAATTGACAATTTACAATGTTTTGTGTTATACTAATTTATAGCATATGGTGTTAAAACGACCTTGCGGTCATTTAGACACGTAAAAACGGAGGACGCGGCATGGAAACAAAATCATCTGACCGATACGCCGGAAGCCTGAAGGTTTCCGAGGAAGTCGTGACAAAAATAGCGATACTCGCGGCAAGCGAGGTTGAGGGCGTTACGCTCGAAGAAGGCGGTAAAAGACTTACGCGGCAGGAACGCGGCGGGCTTCTTGGTTCGGTCGATAAGCTTTTGGGTTTTGCGCCCGTAAAGGCGAAACTTTATAAAGAAGCCGCGGAAGTCAATATTTCCGTTGTTGTTTTGCCGGGATATAAGGCGGCAACGGTAGGCGAGAATGTTCAGCGGGCAGTGAAAACAGCCGTGCAGAACATGACGGGCATCGCCGTTTCTAAAATTAATGTAAATATCGTCGGAGTCAGGCTGGCAGAAAATGTCTGACAAAAATAACAACAGAAAATTAACCCGCCGCGAAATGAGGGAAGCCGCTTTTTTCCTGCTGTACCAGACAGAACTCACGGACGGCGGCAAGGAAGCGCTCGCGGAAATTACCGCGAACTGCGTTGAAGCGTTCGGGATGTTGCTTAATTCGGCGGCGGTAAAGCTTGCCGAGGGCGTACTTGACAACAAGGACGCATTAGATTTGATTATTACAAAGTACAGCCCGGTGCGTAAGGTTGAGCGTATTCCTAAAGTCAATGTTACAATTATGCGAATGGGGCTTTATGAGATGGACTTCATGCCTGAAATTCCCGATAAAGTTGCCATGAACGAGGCGATTGAACTGTCGAAGGATTACGCGCAGGAGGCAGACAGTAAGCTTATCAGCGGGCTTCTCGGCGCATATTACAAGGACAAATATAATGAGCAGTAACCGCTTTGTCGCAACAGTTTCACAGGTTAACCGCCGTATCGCCGTGACGCTAAAAAAAGACGCCGAGCTTGATAATCTTTATGTTCGGGGCGAAATCTCTAACTTCATCTGCCACTACAAATCAGGGCATGTTTACTTCACGCTCAAAGACAGCGACAGCTCGCTGAAATGCGTGATGTTCGCCCCCGCCGCCGAGAAGCTGACATTTCTCCCCGAAAACGGGCAGAATATAATCGCGGGCGGTAAAATCGGCGTCTACGAACGGGACGGCGCGTATCAGTTATATGCGGCGACGCTTGAAGCGCCCGAGGAAAAGCAGGAAGAAGAAAGCCTGTATGCTTCGTTTTTGAAATTGAAAGAAACGCTTGAAAAAGAAGGCGTGTTTTCAAACAGCAGACCCCTTCCCGCCTACCCTGAAAGAATTTGCCTGATAACCGCTAAAGACGGCGCGGCATTGCAGGATATGCTTTCGGTGTTTGCGCGGCGTTATCCGGTTTTGGAAGTGTTGCTTATACCTGCGCTTGTTCAAGGGGCGGGTGCGCCCGCTTCACTCACAAAAGCGCTTAAAGCCGCCAATCGTGAGAACTGCGACCTTATAATCTTAGCGCGGGGCGGCGGCTCGGCGGAAGACTTGTGGGCGTTCAATGACGAGGGTTTGACAAGGGCGGTTTACGCATCCGATGTTCCGGTGGTTTCGGCAGTCGGACACGAAACAGACTTCACGCTGGTTGATTTTGCGGCGGATTTGCGCGCACCGACACCTTCGGCGGCGGCAGAACTTGCAACACCCGATTTATCCGAACTGCCGCTTATGCTCGACAATCTGCTCGCGGATTTAAAGCGGCGGGTTTTCGCGGTGACTGAAAGGAAACAAAGTAAATTAGAACACTTAGAGCGCGAAATAAGCCGGCGCATTAAGAATATAATTTCATATAAAAAACAGGAACTTCTGGCTGTTGAAAATGTAATAAATGCGTTAAATCCCGAAAGAGTTTTCGCAAGGGGCTTTGCGGCGGTGTTTGACAAGGACGGCGCGGCTGTTAAAAGCTCCGAAAATATAAAGATAAACGATGAGCTTAATATAAGATTGGCCGAGGGTAATCTGACGGTCATTGTAAAAGAAAAAACGCAGAGGCGAACAGCCCGCCCGGAAGGAACGGAAAATGAAAAAATTTGAACCCGCAATGAAGCGTCTCAGCGAAATATCCGCGCTCATGAACGACGATACGCTCTCGCTTGAAGAAGCGCTGAAGCTTTATTCGGAAGCAAGCGAACTCGCAGGAAACTGCAAGGCAGACATGGAAGCGGCACAGCTCGCCCTGAAAGAAATCTTCATGGGTGCAGAGCAATGAACTTTAAAGAGAAATACGCAGAATATAAACAAATAACGGAAGAAGCGCTGACCTTCGCGGGGAATCGCGGTTCGCCTCTACGGGAAGTCGTACGCTACAGCCTTGAAGCAGGCGGAAAGCGGGTCAGACCCGTTTTGGTGCTGGCGTTCTGCGAAGCCTGCGGCGGGGATATAAGTAAAGCCGCGCCCTTAGCGGCGGCGATAGAAATGCTCCACACTTCCACGCTCATTCAAGACGACCTGCCCTGTATGGACGACGATGACCTGCGCCGCGGAAAACCCGCGTGCCATAAAGCATTTTCGGAGGCGGACGCAGTTCTTGCGGCAAGCGCTATGGCGTATAACGCAATTGGCATGATTGACAACCTGCGCATTGTAAAGGAAATCTGCCGTTATATGTCCGCTGTATATGACGGACAGAAATTAGATTTAATGTATGAAAGCCAAGCCGCGACTACCGCTGAAGAAATCTTGGATATGTACGGACTGAAAACATGTGCGCTTTTAAAGGCAAGCTGTACTGCGGGTTGCCTTGCCGCCGACGCTGACGGCAATATAATTAAAAACGCCGCCGATTATGCGTATAACTTAGGTTTGGCTTTTCAGCTTATTGACGATATTTTAGACGGAGAGGGTGGCGAAACGGCAGGGGAAAACGCGGAAAAATACACGCGCAAAGCCTTGGAGCTACTTGAAAACGTGCCAAATAACAACTTCTTGAAAGAACTTACAAAAAACTTATTGAACAGGAAAAATTAATATGCCCGATAATTTCAACGTACCTTTAACAGCGGCGGTTTTAAGCTGGTTTATCGCACAGCTCATCAAAATTTTAGACTATATCTTCCGTAATAAGAAAATTAACCCCGAACGTCTTTGGGGTGCGGGCGGAATGCCTTCGTCGCACTCGGCGGCGGTTTGCGCGCTGGCGGCGGCGCTCGGAATGACGGCAGGATGGAATTCGCCTGTGTTCGCGCTTGGCGCGGTTTTGGCGCTAATCGTAATGTATGATGCATCGGGGGTTCGCCGCGCCGCCGGTATGCATGCCCGCGAAATCAACAAAATCAAGGATATTATCGAAGAGCTTGACGCAGAAGCCAAAACAGGCATAGAAGCTATCGGAGATATAAACAAAGAAAACATCGAAGAGAAGAAGGAACACCTTAAAGAATTTCTCGGACATTCGCCGCTTGAGGTGCTTTTCGGCGCATTGGTCGGAATAACTGTGGGAACATTAGCATCGCTTCTATAGGAGGAAATTTTGTTTTTAACCAACGACATAAATCCTCAAAAGGTCAAAGTGTTGTCGCTGACGGAAAAAGCCGCGCTTTGTGAGGAAATACGAAGCCTGTTAATTAATGTCGTTTCCAAGAACGGCGGGCATTTGGCGTCCAATCTCGGCACTGTGGAATTAATCGTTGCCATGCACTCGGTTTTTTCAACGCCTGCCGACAGTTTCGTTTTCGATGTCGGACACCAGGCGTATACCCATAAGATTTTAACAGGCAGGCTTGCCGCTTTTGAAAGACTCAGGCAGGAGGGGGGCATTTCGGGCTTCCCTAAGCCGTCTGAATCAAAGCACGATGCGTTTATCGGCGGACATTCAAGTATTTCGGTGTCGGCGGGGCTCGGAATTGCCGCCGCCAAAGCCATTAACCGCGAAGACGGCAGTGTGGTTGTTGTCGCGGGTGACGGTTCGTTTACGGGCGGCGGGATTTACGAGGGGCTAAATAACGCCGGCAGAACGGGCTTTTCGGGCAGAAGCGGAAAAAACCTCATAGTCGTGCTTAACGATAACGGCATGTGCATATCGAAAAGCTCCGGCGCGCTTGCCGCTTATTTATCGCAAATCCGTACCAAGGGATATTATGAAGCTAAGAACCGCGTAAAGAAAGTTCTCGGCAGAACAACGCTCGGCAAAGGCGTTTCCGGAGTTGTTGGCGAAACTAAGCGTTTTGTTAAGGGCGCGCTGATTCCCGAAAACCTGTTTGAGAATCTCGGCTTCAAATATTTCGGGCCTGTTGACGGGCATAATTTAGAAGAGCTTATTTTTATATTAGAGCATGTTAAGGCAATAAATCGCCCCTGCCTTATCCACGTCAAGACCAAGAAAGGCAAAGGTTATGTCCCCGCCGAAGAAAATGCGGGACATTATCATGGTTTGGGCGCGAACCGCGCACCCGCTACCGAAACCCTCAGCAACGACGCTTATTCCGATGTTTTCGGCAAGGAAATAACGCGGCTCGGTAGTGAGGATAAGCGAATCTGCCTTATTTCAGCCGCCATGAAATATGCAACCGGGTGCAATTATTTTGCGAAGGAATTCCCCGAACGCTTCTTTGACGTAGGAATAGCCGAGGCTCATGCGGTTACTTTCGCGGCGGGGCTTGCAAGCACGGGAAAAGTGCTGCCCGTTTTCGCGGTTTACAGTACTTTTATGCAACGCTGTTTCGACCAGCTTTTACACGATACGGCAATTGAGAAACTGCGTCTTGTCTTAGCTGTAGACCGTGCGGGGCTTAGCGGCGAAGACGGCGCGACACATCAGGGAACTTTCGATGTGGGACTGCTTTCGCTTATACCCGGCACTACAATTTACGCGCCGTTAACCGCCGAGGAACTGCGGCTGTGTCTGAAAAAAGCCTTATATGAGGACACCGGAATCGCCGCTGTGCGCTACCCCCGCGGAATCGCCTACAATCCGGTCGGCGAAGAACCTGACGCCGATTATGTTTTATACAGGAGCGAAGCCGAAACATACGAAACACTGATTATTACCTACGGCAGACCCGTTAAGCCGGCAAGAAAGCTGTTGAAGCACGGCGCAGACTTACTGCGGCTCGTGCGGCTTCACCCGTTGCCCGACAAGGTTTTTGAAATCGCGAACAGGTATAAAAACGTTGTGTTTTTTGAAGAAGGCTCACTGCATGGCGGTGTTGCGGAACGGCTTTCGATGAGAGTTCCCGGTATGACGGCGCGCGCGGTCGAGGGTTTTGTGCCAATCGCCGACTTAGAGCGACAGATGAAGCTGTGCGGCTTCGATGCCGAAAGCATGAAAGAGTTCGCGGGCTTATGACGCGGCTTGATGTGCGGGTTTATGAACTCGGCTTTGCCGAAAGCCGCAGTAAGGCACACGAGCTTATTCTAAGCGGAAGCGTAACCGTGAACGGCGAAACCGTAACAAAACCGTCGGAGCCGGTAAATCCGGAAGCGCGGCTCGAATTAGTTTGTGCGCCTAAATATATAGGTCGCGCAGGCTACAAGCTTGAAACAGCGGCTGATGCGTTCGGCATTGACTTCACCGATTTAATCTGCCTTGACGCGGGCGCGGCTGCAGGCGGCTTTACGGATTTAATGCTGCAAAAAGGTGCAAAGAAAATTTACGCTGTTGATGTCGGTGAGAATCAGCTTCATCGGAGCCTTCGCCAAAACCCGCGCGTCATAAGCGCCGAGAAGCAGGATATAAGAACGCTCGCGTTGCCGGAACGGGTTGATTTCATAACAGCAGATTTATCATTTATATCGCTCAAATTAATTATTCCTTGTTTTCGGGAATTGCTGAAAGCAAACGGCGCTTGCATTGTGTTAATTAAACCGCAGTTTGAGGCGGGAAAGCGGCATTTCAAGAACGGTATAATTAAAGACGGGAAAATAATTAAGCAAATCGTGCGCGGCATTGAGGATTTTATAACAGAGCAGGGTTATCAGCTTATAGGTACGATACCGTCAAAGCTGAATGAAAAAGGCAGAAACCAAGAATTTTTATGTTATTTTAAACGAGGTACGGATTTATGAAAGCTGTAATTTGCAAAAATCTGACAAAAAGCGACGACCCTAACTGCGAGATTATCTCCGAGGTAAAGGGCAGGCTCCGGGGATTCGGGATTGAAGCGGAGTTTTCCGAAAGCGTCCGCGCCGATTGCGACCTTATTATTACAGTCGGCGGTGACGGTACTATTTTACATCACGGAAAAGCCGCCGCAAAACTCGGATTACCTCTGCTCGGCATAAACACGGGCAGACTCGGCTTTATGACCTCGCTTGAAATTAATGAGCTTGATAAGCTTGAACTGTTGAAAACAAAAGGCTTTCACATTTGTTCGCGTATGATGCTTGATGTTGAAATAGGCGGGCAAACACACCTTGCGCTTAATGACGCAGTTTTTTACAAGGACATAAACTCAAAACTGCCGGACTTTAAGGTTCATGTCAACGGCACGGCTATCTCGGAGCTTCGCGCAGACGGGCTTATTCTAAGCACGGCTACCGGTTCAACCGCATACGCATTATCTGCGGGCGGCCCGATTATTGAGCCGTGTATGGACTGCATTGAACTGACGCCGCTCTGCGCTCATTCGCTGTTTAACCGTCCGATGATTCTGTCGGCGGAGAATCCGGTGACGGTGCATTTCGATACCCGCCCCTCTCTGAAAGACGCACCCGACAACCACGCCGTTTTCATTTCAATCGACGGCGGACGCGGAATCCCGTTCGGGAAAGGCGAGTATGCGACTGTAAGAAAGTCACAGCTTCGGCTGTCGCTGATTGACCTCGTTGGCGGGAGTTTTTATAAAGCGGTCAGCAACAAGTTAATGCGACCGTTAAAATAAGTAAAGGAGTAAAAAATTATGGAATTTATCGCAAAATGTACCAAATGCGGCGAGAAACTGCACCTCGACCCAACCCAGAAAGAAGCGGTCTGCCCGCACTGCTCCACGCCTTTTATTTTTGAGAGGACGACTTTCAATAGTGAAATGGCAGACCAGGCTAAGCTTAAAAGCGAACTCGTTAAGAAATACGATGAGAAAATTTCCGGCTTGCGTGAGGAAATTGTTCGGCATGAAGCGAAAAAAGATGAGCTTCAGGGGCGGGTCAACCGCAGAAGTATACTCGGCAAATCATCCAAACATGCGCTCCAGGATGAAATCGCGCTGATTGACGCAAAAATCACAACAGCCGAGCATGAAATCGAAACAGCCGAAATAAAGAAACAGGAGCTTTTTAGTAATGCGTAAAAAACGTCTTTCGGAAATTCTTTCTATTGTCCGCGAAATGGAAATAGAAAATCAGGAAATGCTTTTAAACGAACTTAAAAAGCGTGGGTTTGTAACCACTCAGGCAACCGTTTCCCGCGATGTAAGTTATATGCGGTTAGAAAAATGCATTTCGGAAAGCGGCGTAAGCCGTTATATTGAAAGAGGCGTGGGAAACGGTACGCTTTTAAACGACAGGAGACTTTTTTCACAGGCGGTAAAAAGGATTGACTATGCCGTGAATACAGTCGTGCTTAAATGCGACCCGGGTTGGGCGGGAGCGTCCTGCGCTGCGTTTGAGAAGATGAACTTTCCCCATACCGTCGGAACAATCGCAGGCGATGATACGGTTTTTATATTAATGCGTTCAGAAAAAGATGCAAAGGAATTATACGCGGAATTGTTGAATATTCTGTAGGGAACGTCCCTTTGAGGTGTTTTATATGTTAAAAGAGCTTTACATAGAAAATTTAGCTGTTATAGAAAAAGCCGCTATGAATTTCTGCCCCGGCTTCAATGTTTTCACAGGGGAAACCGGCGCCGGTAAAAGTATACTTATAGGCGCGGTTAAGGCGATTCTCGGCGGGCGTGTGTCAAAGGATTTGGTCAGAAGCGGCGCACAGCGGGCGCAGGTTTCCGCGGTTTTCACCGATATAAATGAAAAGGCGTGCCGACGGCTGACGGAGTACGGCTTTGCAGATTCTGCGGACTATGCGGCGCTTCGTGAGGAACCGCTGCTCTTAACCCGTGAAATAGGCGCGGACGGCAAAAGTTCGGCGCGAATAAACAACAAGCCCGCTACAGCGGCGGCGCTCCGCGATATTGCGGCAGAGCTTATTGATATTCACGGACAGCATGACAGCCACACCCTTACAGATAACGCAAGACAGCGGGATTTACTTGACAACTTCGGGAGGTTGTCGGCTATTTTGGGTGATTACGCTGTCGTATTCAGGGATTTCTCGGAGCTGTCGCGAAAGCTTAAACAGCTACAGGCAGACGAAGACTCAAAGGAAGAAAAAGCCGCATTGTTAAAGGAAAAGCTTAGTGATGTAAATTCATACAAGTTGACACGCGGAGAAGAAGCGGAAACCGCCTCTCGTCTTGCCGCGCTGCGTAACGCAAAGGCTATTAAGCAGAATATATTGCTTGCGCGTTCATTTCTTTCGGATGACAGCAGTACAATCGCCGGCGTAACGGATTTAATCAGCCGGTGCCGCGCCTGTCTTTCGGAAATCGCGGAGTTTCTGCCCGATTGCGGGGATTTACTGAAGCGCCTTGAAAGCGCTGAAATTGAACTTGACGACATACGCGGGGAAGTCGCCGCTTTGGATTCGGCAGACTTTGACCCGGAACAAACAGCGCGGCTTGAGGAGAGAATGAGCGACCTCCTGCGCTTAAAGCGTAAATACAGGCTCGATATAGATGAATTGGTTGAAGAATCGAAAAAGTGGCGCGATGAATTAGCCGAGCTTGAATATTCCGAAGATATGACCGAAAAATTAGCCGCCGAGCGGAAAAAGGCAGGCGACAACCTCAAAAGGTTGGCGGGCGAAATTACAGCCAAACGCACAAAAGCCGCCGATGAATTGGCGGCGAAAATCACAGAAGAGTTAATTTATCTTGACATGCCGAATGTACAGCTTTTCTTCGCTTTAAGTCAGGAAAAAGTAACTGTAAGCGGCATGGACGGCGTTGAAATAATGATTTCGGTTAACAAGGGCGAAGAGCCGAAGCCGCTTGCAAAAATAGCGTCGGGAGGCGAACTTTCGAGGATTATGCTTGCTATTAAGGCGGTGCTTGCCCAGAGCGACAGTATACCTGCGATGATTTTTGACGAGATTGACTCGGGAATCAGCGGACGCGCCGCACAGAAAGTCGGCGCCAAGCTCGCCGGCATTGCAGAAAGGCGGCAGGTGCTTTGCGTGACGCATATTGCTTCAATCGCGGCGAAAGCGGACAAGCACCTGCTTATTGAAAAATCAGATGACGGCGAACGGACGTATACACGTGTTTCGGACTTGGACTTAGAGAGCAGGAAACAGGAATTGGCGCGGATTATTTCAGGGGACGGAAAGCTGATGATTGACAATGAACAATTGACAATTAATATAAGGGCGTGAAATTATGAGTGATTACAGCGGTTTACCCGACTTTTCGGCAGACGGAATCATGGATTCCGTGACAGACATGATTAAAAGCACAATCGCAATTTTAATCCCGATTGCCGTTACCATAACTGTTTTAATTCTGCTTAGACTGATTATGCCGCCGATTATAAACAAAATCGCCGAAAAGCGTACTTTCGATAAAATCCGTGACGGCGAAGAAATCCCCGCTGTTTTGCACAGCCACATTAATAAGAAAAAACACGTCCCGGTCGAGCTGTTGCCGAGACTGTTTAAAAAAACCGAAGCCTGCGACTCGTCATGGACAGCCTGCAACAAATACGCGCAGATTCTGCAAAACCGCGCAAAGGTCAAAAATTATTTCGACAGAAAGCTTTGCATAATGCTCGAGGTTAAAAAGTGCAGGTTCTTCACATTTAAGCCGGAACAGAAATTATGGCATATTGAGCAAAAGAAAAGTCGTCTGACAAAGTTGGTTTCATATAAAGGGCATTTTTACCTGAAATCGGGCGACGTTGTATTAAGAGTTGATGAAAAAACCTATCAAGCGGTGAATGTTCAGGCGGTTGTGGCTGTTTTTGAAATTGATAAAAAGACAATGATAGAGGTTTTTATGCCTATGTAAGGGCGGAATCCGCCCTTACGAGTCCGCGCTGATTGTCGGCAGTGCGTTAAGGTTGTTCGTGCCGCTGTCGTCGGGCAGGGATTTAAGATACTCGCTACCCTTACGGGAAGAAATTCCCACACCCTGTATGCCGCCGCCGCGCGCAAGATTAATTGCCGCCGGCTTATCCAAAATCTGCCCGTCCGAAAGCTGATAGCCGGACACCCGCCCCCGCTCCTTAACAAGCCCGGTGATACGCATAGCGTTTGCGCCCGGCTGAGGTATTTCGCGCATTGCGCGCATCGGCAAATTAGCTATATTGCCTGCGTTGTTATCGATGTTATTTATAGAGTTGTCATTAGTGTACATAATAAAAATTCCCTTCGTTTTTAATTAAATTATTTGCAAAATAACGGGCGTTATACGCCCGGAATGTTTTAAGTTTGAAACAAAATATAACTGAAACGGGGAAAATGCTGTTTTCATTCCCATTGGTAAAGAAAAGACTTTATGAAAATAAGTTTTAAACAAAACATAACTGAAACGGGGAAAATTTTGTTTTCATTCCCCATTGGTAAAGAAAGGACTTTGTGAAAATATGAAAATTTCGGAATTTTATAACGGAAGCGGCACGGTCTTATCGTTTGAAGTTTTTCCGCCAAAAAAAGACAGCCCGGTTCAAACCGTTTACAATGCGCTTGAGGAGATGGCGGGTTTGAGCCCGAAACCGGCTTTCATCAGCGTGACTTACAGCGCGGGCGGTACAGGCGGCGCGAAAGAATCTACAATAGAACTCGCATCTTTTGTAAAAAACAAGCTCGGGATTGAAACCGCGGCACATCTGACATGCCTTAATTCAAGCGCCGATGACATAAAGCAGATTCTATACAGTCTTTCGGAGCATAATATAGAAAATATACTTGCACTGCGCGGCGACAGGAACCCCGATATTCAGGAAAACGGCAGTTACAGCTATGCGTCGGATTTAATCAAGTACATCAAACATTCCCTCCCTAATGCCGGTATAATGGCGGCTTGCTGCCCTGAGGGACACCCTGAGTCCGAGGATATTGTGGCAGACGTGCGAAACCTGAAGAAGAAGGTTGACGCGGGTGCGGAAGTGCTAATATCGCAGATGTTCTTCGATAACGAGAAGTTTTATGACTTTAAAGAGCGGCTTCGCCTTGCGGATATAAACGTGCCGGTGTCGGCGGGGATTATGCCTGTTACAAACAAGAGACAGTTTGAACGGATGATTATGCTTTCGGGAGCAAGCCTGCCGTCGAAGTTTACGAGAACCTTTTCGCGTTATGAGGACAAACCGGAGGCGCTTGCTGACGCGGGGATTGCTTATGCAATTGACCAAATCGTGGATTTAGTTTCAAACGGCGCGGACGGAATTCACCTGTATACGATGAATAAACCGGCAGTCGCAAGGAAAATTACGGAAAGTGTGCGGTCACTTTTATAATGAAAAAACTTAAACAGCTAAACCCCAATGTTTTTATAATCCTCGGGCTGACAGTGCAGGGTTCGCTCGCTGTTTCAACGGTGGGTTCTCTCGGGTACTTCTTCTATGTTTTCCTGACTAATGAAACTCTCCGTCAAATTGTAATAATCTGGCAACTTATTAATCCCGTTGCTATAGCTATGCTTTCACTGCTCATTCCGAAACCCGGTATACGTGTAGGAGCTGCGGCTTGCGCTGTGATGAACATTGTTTTTGTGTTTGCACCCGATAACGGCGCGGTTTTGCTTCTGTTTACTGTTTTTATGCTTTATCTCTTTTACGCTTTCGCTTTCGCATATAAGCGGGGCGATTTGGCAATCAGCGCGGGAATTAACACTCTGATGATTTTACCGCTTGTGATTACGGGATTGTTTTTTCCTGAGTTTATGTTTGTTTTCTTTGCGCCTGTGAGTTGGATTGCGTTTACGGTGTTTTATATATCCCTGCTCGTAAGCAGGGTTTTTGAAGGCGGGGCTGAAGCTTGAAACTACAGAAAATTGACAGGAGCATGGCTCTTAGGTTTTTAGGAGTGCGCGGCGAAGCGCCGCCGAACATTGTCGTGCTTCTTGAAAAATATGAGCCGCTTCTTTTTAATACAATCACGCCGCGGTGCGTTTGGGAATCTGCGCCGATATTATCCGCCGTCCTACAGGGCGAAGACATTCAAAATCATGTTGCGGGCTGTAATGAAATTTTACTGCTTGCCGCGACAGTCGGACTGCCTGCCGATGAGTTAATACGGCAAACCGAGACTTTCGACATGGCGGGGGCTGTGGTGCTTGACGCGCTTGCGAGCGCGGCGGTTGAACAGGTCTGCGACATGGCTGAAGCCGCCATAAAAGAAAAGCACGGGAAAATTACTGCACGTTTCAGCCCGGGCTACGGCGACTTCCCGCTTGAAGCGCAGAGGGAACTGCTGACTTTTTTAAACGTGAAAAAGAAAATCGGGCTTTACGCAAATGAATCGAACCTGCTAATCCCCCGTAAATCTATAACCGCTGTTATCGGGGTGTTTTAGGCAGGCGCAAAACTTTTCTGTATTAATTTTTCGCAGACAATGATAAGCTAATACTTGCGAACCCCCTGCATAAGCAACATTACAAAGAAGAAAAACAAATTATAAACTACAACTCCGGTCGAGGAGAACACCGTCCCTCCTCCGAAGAGCGTGAAAATCACGCACAGCACAACCGCAAGGAACAAACCTGTGAACACACTTGACGACGAGAGAATTATACTGTGCATCACTTTCTTCGCGGCAGAAAGCGCGCTCGCAAAGGACGAAAACGTTCCCGAACAGGCGGCGTTTCCGCTGCCGCGAGAGGTGTACTTGGTGCAGTCGTCAAACTTCGCGTGGAGGTCGAACGGAATCACCCGCAAGCTTTCCGGCTGAAGGTTGAACGCTTCCGCAAGCGAATTCGAGGTGACTAATGAATCGCGGGTGCGCACGATGATTGAAATGCCCTGCTTCTGTAAATTTTGCAATGAGCGCTTAATCTGCTCGTTAGGGACGATTTTAAGAAAGAACATTGCGATTGTTTCCCCGCCGCCGGCAAGATAAACCACATCTCCGAACTTCTTTGAATATTCATCTTCTTTTTTCTGAACGGGAACTTTTATGCCGTGATGTTTCATCTGCTCGCGGTTGCCGAGCATTACCCGCTTGTTTCCCATCCAGCCGGAAATGCCCATATTGACTTCATAAATACAATTATCAATGTCGTAAAGCAGTTCGCTTTTGCCCGCGAGCATATCGTAGAACATAGAGGTCAGTATAGAACCGCTCTTTATGGCAAGGCTCGCGGCTGTAATAATCGCATCGTCAATCGCAAATCCGCTTAGTGAATTCGGCTGCTGACAGCGCTTGAGGTTCCTGAAATCCACACTGCCCGCCGGGAATAACAGCGAAGCGTCTACGAGTACGGCATTGACTTTTGAAAAGTTTTCGGCTGAATTATAACCGAGTACAACAGCGTCATTCTTGGCGAGAGCCTTAGAAGCGCGAAGCAGCGGATTGTTGACAAGGAACATAATTGAAAGCGGCGAAAGCGCGCAAAGCGTAGCGTTTGCGGCGGTTAAAGCCCAAAAGATATTATTCGTGAGTTCTGCGTTTTCATAAGGAATAAACAGCGCGCCGAGCCCTACGGCTACAGCCGCCGCGAAAGCCGCCGGCGTAAGATAGCGGCAAAGCTGGTCGGCTTTGTCATTACAATAGCTGTTTTTAAGGAAATCCGTCAGGAATTCGGTTTTTCTCATTGCGCAAAGGACAGGGAGTTCGTACATCACGCCTTTTGTAAAGGCGCGAGCAACCTGCTCGTCTTCTGTAATTTCGGCATAATATTTGAGAGTGTCTCCGCTAACAAAGTTGAAATTGCGCTTTGCTCGCGCCATCATCATCAGCTTGCCCGTCGTGTTGAAGAGCAGTCCGGCAAGTCCGGCGGCGATGAAAACGTTCGTAAAACCCCGTTCAAGGAAGCCTGTGCCGGAAAGCATCGGTACCACACACAACACCGACGCGACCGCAGGCACGGCGCAAAGGCTGTCGCAGTCGGCGTTACCCGAAAACAGCTTTGAAAAGCCTCTCATTATAACGCTTGAACAGGTCAGCACTCCGAGAATACCGAGAACTAAGTTAAGATATAAAAAGCCCGTGGAATCCCATATCTTGTCCAAGAACTTTACATCTACGCCGAGGATGTTTGCGTTCATGATACCCAAATCATTCCCCGCCGCGACAATGCCCGCAAAAGCAGTAAGCATGAAGAGTATAAGAAAGCGGATTTTTAAGCCTTTGTGCGTTTCGCAAAGGTCGCTCCAAATCTGCCCGAAAGTATCATAATCTTCCGGTTCGCTCCCGCTCTCCTCCTCGTCATAATGCTCGGAGTTTTTTTCTTCCTCAATGTCCTCAAGCACGAAGTCGCGGATTTTACGTTTACGCTTACCTTTCAGCTCCTTCATTTTCTGCTCGATTAACTGCGGTTGGTGTTCGCTCAGAGAAAGCGAGGTGTCGGTTAAGATTTGCTTTTTATAATCAATGTTAAGCCCGTGTGTAATCTGTTTCTGCGGCAAGCCGTTGCTTCCGTCCTCTGCTTTTATGCTCCCCGGAAAAGTACGGTACGCGCTGACATCGCTCGCCCGTTTTTCCTTTAACGCTTTGTTCAAAGACTCAACTAAGGCAGTGTTGCTGCGCTTGGCTTTTTCGGACAGATGACCAGCGCCCGAAGATGCACCGCTTTCGCTCTGCTCTGAAGAAGCGGCAGTACTCGGTATGTAGGTTTTTACTACTTCTAAGGTCGATTCTTCTGACGCGGCAGAACTTTCCGCAAGCGTTTTTAAATCACCGTCAGCAACGCCTTTGGTATCGCCCGAAAGCCGCGAGGTAAACTTTTGACTGCCGCTGTCATCGGACTCAAAGTTTAACATATCGTAAGGATTGAGCGCATCGATTTGCTCAAGCGGCTGTTCGAGCGCCATATCGCGCTCAAGAAGCGCTTCGCCCCGCTTTTTGAGCGCTTCGTCCATTGGCGCGGGCTTGAACTTTTCAAGTACCTGCGTTATTTCAAGCTTAGGGAATTCAAAGTCGGAATCTCCGTCAATCGAAATTGCCGCACCTTTGTTCACCTTTTCTTTTGCGGGCGCTTTTTGAAGCGGCGAGTCTGCCGGCGCGGGTTTAATTTCCTCAAAAGCAGGCTTGGGCGGCGCTTCAATTACAGGCTTCGGCAATACGGTCGCTTTACGGAAAACCACATCGCCGGGCTTGGCTTTTTTAATTTTCTCGGGTTTTTCTTTCACGGGCTTTTCGATTTTTTCTTTCCTTGGCTTTTCGGGCTTAGGTTCGCTCTCCTCCTTTATGAGGCGTGGACGAACAGGCTCGCTTTGCCGAGGCTCCGTGGTTTTCGGAGGAGCGGCTTCACGCCGCTTTTTTTCATCGGCAACAACCGCCCCCTGAAGAATCTCGGTAACGCCGACAGACGGTGCAATGCCGTCACCGTCCCGCACGGCAGGCTTTTTATTTAAAATCTCGTCTATATCAATATTTCTGCCGGAAGAAGAACCGCCTTCCCGCTTCTTATCGACTTCCGCAAGAATATCGTCTATTGAAAAACCTTTGCTCAAATTTTTCACCTCGTTTTATGCGTTAATTACACCTGATTGGCGCTGGCGCACCACTTCATACATTAAAATCCCGCCGCAGACGGAAGCGTTAAGCGAGTTAATTTTCCCGTACATAGGAACGGCGACAACCACATCGCAGTTCTCTCTTACAAGCCGACGCAAACCGTTTCCTTCCGAGCCTATGACAAGGCACGTCCCGCCTGTAAAATCCTGTTTATAATAAGGCTCTCCGTCGGCTTCAGCCCCGTAAATCCACACGCCTGATTTTTTCAGCCGGCTGATTACGTCCGAAAGATTGGCTTCTCTGCAAATTTTAAGATGGCTTGCCGCGCCCGCCGAAGTCGAGTGTACAGTGGAATTAATCCCTGCGCTCCGCCGCTTTGGAATAATCAAGCCGTCAGCACCCGCCGCTTCTGCCGTGCGGATAAGTGCGCCAAGGTTATGCGGGTCGGTGATTTCATCGGCTATTATAATGAAAGGCGCCTGATTTTTTTCCGCCGACAATCTTAAAATGTCGTCTGCCGTGACGTATTCTGTCCCGGGAATAACTAAAGCAAGCCCGTCGTGCCGCGCTTCGCCTGTCAATACATTTAGCTTTACAGCGTCACAATCCTTTATAACACCGCCTTTTTGCTTAACAAGCGCGATGTGCTTCCCTACACCCCCGGCAGAACTTGTTCCGTCTGACCTTTTTTGCACGTAGAGCGTATCAATGGGGTTCCCCGACAGCAGGTATTCTAAAACTGCGTTTTTGCCGCAGATTATATTTTCATTTTCCATATAAAAAGAGTATAACAAATTTTTACACAAAAGTCAAATATGCAAAGGGCGGATTATCATCCGCCCCTGTTTAAGTGTGTCAACTAATAATTTCCCGTACTTATAACGTAAACATCAACGTTCTTAACGCCCCAGTTTCTTGCGTCATCAATATTGGTGCTTGTCAGCCCCATATAAACGTCAACCACTACATCGGTGTTATGGATAAAACCGCCTGTATCAGCCGCTACAGCCGCGCCGTACACGATTCTGCCGTCCTGCGTCACTATGTAAAGCAGTGAGCCGTAAGGGATTCGGTTAGGGTCTACCGCAACAGTTCCTACTTCAAGCTTGCGTCCGCTTGCCGTACCGCAGGTAGGGCTTGCGGTGTACGCGGTTGACCTGCCCGAAAGCATAAATTCGTAATTAACGGGTCTGCCGTCAACAAGCTCAATTTCCGGGAATACACGTTTGCTAATCGGTTCTGCCAACGCTCTGCCGACAAGCATTTCCTTGTCTGTTGACGGGCTGATTACCTTAGTGCTTACAATCTCGCTCGCAATCACCTCGCCATCGACTACAAGGTCGCGGAATGTTACGTGTTCAACGCCCTTTGTGCCTTCTTTAACAACTTCAAACGCGCCTATGGCTAAAAGCTTTGTGCATTTTTCAAGTGTTTCGTAGGGTATAAAAACTTCTTCCACCCGTTCAATATAGCGGGTTGTACTTACTGTCGCCTGCATACCGGGATAAGCAACAGAGTTTAAGTTGGCGGTGACCACATCGTTTTCGCCGAGTTCAATTCCCTCGCGGTCGAGAATGTCACCCACTGTGGTTGCGCCGTCGGGTCTGACCGGAATCGACAGGGTTACGCCCTCAATCCGTAGGGTTATCCCGAATGCGCGGGTAATGTTGATTGCGGCAGTGCCTGTGATTTTTTCATATAAAGCGTGTGAAACTATGTCGTTGTGCTCAAGTTCTATGCCTGCGCGGTGCAGAATCTCTCCGACTGTTTCGCCGGTATAAGCTTCAAGTTCAATGCTTCTTCCGTCCGCTGTAATTGTTATCATGTGCGAACGGGTGATGGAAAGGTTAGCCGTGTTGCCTTCAAAACCGTTAAAACTGTAATAGTCTAATCCGGTCAGCGTAATTCCCTGCTCCGAGATGATTTTCTCGGGGTTGGTTTGCGTTGTATATACTTTATAAGTGTTATTGCCGTCGGTGATTGTTACCTCGTTGCGAAAATATAAAGCACCCGTCATCATGAATATAGCGACGCATGTCATAAAAATCGACAGCAGGGAAACCGCAGTGCGGTTTTGCAAGACATTTCTTACTTTCCTGATTTTTTGACCGCTCACCATAAGGAGTGCGGCTACAAAGTTAAGCAAAAAATCATCCTCCTGTTTATATTGATAATCCCATTATACTCGGGTTTTTTGTATATGTCAAATAGAAGTGAAGCGCTTAATTTGTGCATAATTCACAAATTAAGCGCTAAGGTTTCTTGTTACCACTTTGTAACCTTTGTCGAAATCTAAGAAGTTGTTCAAAACAGGAAGAATTTTTGGTAAGATTAACGAAACAAGTTTGTAGGGTTATACAATCTTGACACGAGCGAAAATGATTGCACCGTTTTTCTTGATTTTTTTGTTTTTCTGCTATATAATAAGCATTGACCGAACTTGTGATTGTCTTACGGGAACCCGTATTTTTATTTATTGAGGTGTTCGGTCAACGCACTGATTAACTCGCCGATTTGGCTTCTTGCGAACTGTCCGTCAGCTCCCGCCGAATCGCCGCGCCCCCGCATATTCTCATGAATAAGCGACGAGAACATGAAAACGGGAGTGTTTTTCAGTTCTTTGTCTTCTTTAATAAGGCGGGTGAGCGTATGACCGTCCATCTGCGGCATTTCAATATCGCTTATGACGGCGGCAACTTCATTTTTAAGATTAGGCGAGCCCTTCTTCGACCTGATGTAATCCCATGCTTCCAAACCGTTATAGTAGGAATGAATGTTTTTGAAGCCTACGTTTTTGAGCGCGTCGATTAAAACCTTGCATAAAAACGGGCTGTCTTCCGCAATGACTAAGTGCCTGCTCAAGTCTAAATCTGCGGGAACATCGATGTTATCAAAAGTTTCCTGCTCAATCTCGGAGTTAAGACCTAAATCGCAGATAATCTTCTCAAAGTCTAAAATCATGATAATCTTGTCGTCTAACTTCGCCATGCCTGTCGTAATGCTTTCGTCGGAGTTTTTGCTTACGGCGGGCGGCTTTTCAATGGAAGACCACGTCAGCCGCTGTATGCCGAGAACCGTAGAAACATGGAATGCGACGCTGAATTGCTCAAAATCGCAAACTATAAAAAGCCCGTTCCCATGCTCTTCTTCTTTAATCGGCAGTCCGAGTACAACATGAAGGTCTATAACCGTAACAAGCTTGTCACGGTGCATGAAGACGCCTTCGATTGCATCGGGCGACGACGGGACAGGTGTGAGTTCGGTGAATCTGATGATTTCACTGACTTTAGCGATATTAATGCCGAAAAACTCATGCCCCACTAAAAATTCAAGAAGCTGAAGCTCGTTAGTAGAGGTGTCGAATACGATTTCATTGTCCATAATGCTTGCCTATTCCTTTCCTTTTGCCTGTTTTATACAAAAAGATTACTTCTCAAATTACATTATAACATAAAGTATAAAGTAAAAGCAAGGGGTTTGTTAAATTTTTTATTGTTTTTCAATCTCCTTTAGGATTTGCGTGACCTCTCACCGGCGTCCCTACACGCACGGGCGTGTCCTTGGGTTCTGTTCGTTCGCTCGCGCACCCCGCGACCGCGAGGGTCAGCGCGAAGATTAGTATGATTGCGATTAGTTTTTTCATGTGAAATATCCTCCTGATTAATCCATATTCATTATTAAATACCTATATTGCCCTTTGCCATCATTTTCATTTAAAAACACATATAATATAAACGAATCGGTAACAAACGGCATATAAAGTGCAGGCTCTGTGTTTTTTAGGATATAAAATGTATTGTTGATTAAGTCGAAATAAACCGGAGGCATTTTTTCTAAGAATGACAGAGTTCCAATGTTGTTATGAAAATCAAAAAAACCAATATAGCGCGCAACTTCGACAGATTCTATGACTTTTACTTTCTCGCCGTTTTCGTTTAAATAACCTGCGCCATTGCCTACCATTCCTCCATAACCTGTGGTTTCTTCAGATAAATCCTTTTCAAATAAGGGATAATTAAAAGAAACAGCATCACCTGAAAAAGATATGTAAGATAAGTTAAGATTGGAGAGTTCCATAATTATATTAATTGAACCATCTTTGTTTATAAAGTTAAGAAGCTGAGCCTCTTTATCCTCAGACTGTTTAATGTAAACTACACCATCTTGATATAATACGGGTTTTTTTGATTGAGTGTCAACAACAGATGTTGTCCCGTCTGATATATTAAACTTTAATAAATTCACATAAAACCATTCGCCGTCTCTGTAATGAGTATGCTCAAAATAGATATAATCATCAAGTATACACGGCGGATTCATTGTTCTTGAATATACAGCTTCCGGAGTAAAATAAACTGTCTCTTCGCCGGTGTTTCTGTTATATAAACATAACCTGTTTTTATACCAATCAGAGTTGTCATAACTTTCTCGCCAAAGGATAAAATCTTCATTCACAAAAGAAATTTCATATTGAATTGAAATATCCGGAGCTTCTTTGATTATTATAACCTCTTTGTTAAAAATGTTGTAATATCCGATGAGCGCGGTTTCATCAGATAAAAGACTGTCAGTAGATTTATAGAAATATAAATTACCGCTTTCGTCAATTGAATGAAATGTATAATGCGTTCCGTATTTGCCGTGCATAATATCAAGGCTTATTTCTTCGGTTAAAAAATCGGCGTCTATTAATTCTGTGTTGACAAATGTTTGATAAAACCCTCTTAAATACTGACTTTTAATCATATCGTTTATGGTTGTCGGTGTTTCGTCTGTGCTTTTTATATCATCAATCTCTATTGCTTTTTCTGTATAGATTACATCATCTTCAGGTGTTTCTGTTCCGGAACAAGCGCATAGCGATATTAGAACTATAATTGATAAAAAGACTGATGTTATTTTTTTCATAATATATTCCTCCTTTTATTTAATGATTTTTATTCCGGCGAAAGTAAAAAACTCGCGCCGGAATAAATCCATGATACGGCGTTAAACACTACATCTCTCCCCGTGAAATCTGACAACTTGCTTTCAAATGCTCGGGCGGCTTCCGGGGTAAAATTAAACTCACTGAACAATTCAAGCCGTTCCTCAACCATTTCGGGGGTTATGCCGACGAGCTGCCATTCTTCGGGGGTGTGGATATAAAGCCATACAGGGCTATAAATTCTGTCACCCACTACGATTGCGAAAAGAGAAGCAAATTGCTCCAAAACTTTAACGCTGTCACGAGAGAGAAATGCTTCGATTTCTTTCTCGGTGAAGATATTATCTCTAAACCCGGGAGTATCAAACTCTATAGCGAATCCTTCATAAATTTCATTGTGCCTTTGAAGCGCGCTCATAATTATATAATCAGGAATGTCATATTCGATTATAAGCGCGAACAAATATGGCGCCTCCATCAATCCGGTCAAATAAAAAGCATTGCTTCCATCGCCTAATTTCCTATGAATATCCTCAATAAACTCATCATAATTAAACCCTAAATACTTTGCAAATTCCTCTTCTACAGTAGCTCCTAAATACATTCTTTCTGTAAAAGGGACAAAAAAGTTTGTGTTTTCATCTCCGCCGAAATGTACAAAGGGTTGGGGTACTTCTGCGAACTCAAACGGACTTTGATAAGTCATAGGTCCAATATCCACGTCTTGAATAGTTTGAGTTTCTTCGGACTCAGCAGAAATTTGTGCAGTCGGAATTTCTGCGTCTGTCCTTTGCGCTACCGGATTTTCAGGCTCAACATCTGCTGTACAGGCGCAAAGAGTAAACAACAGAATTGTTGAAAGGGTTAATGTTATTGTTTTTTTCATGTTCTTTCTCCTTACATTTAATGCGTAAATGTTTCATCGGGAAACATGTTTCGCGGGTTTGTTCTATTACCATTTGGTAATGTTACATCTAAGTGCAAATGGAAAGCCCCCGGGGAGCCTGTGTCTCCTGTGGTGCCGAGTTGTGTCGAAGCTGATACTTGCGTACTCGGGTTATCTGTAAGCCAAGAAGGGGGAGTGTTTTCCATGTGTAAGTATCTTGTTCTGTGCGCAGTACCATTTATAGTATATGTAATCTGTATCCAAAAACCCATGGTTGGGTGTTGGGCTGCGCCACTTCTCCCTGTAACACTTCCTATCCCTTGAGCATATATGGGATAGCCCTCAATTACATTCGGAGACCCAGTTGTTATATCAATAGCTTCATGCCCGGCATATCCTAACCACCCACATGATATATGCCTTGCATGGTTTCCTCTTCTGTACATATAATGAGTAAAATG
>JAITFZ010000004.1 GCA_031280965.1 Oscillospiraceae bacterium
TAATGATACTTCCGTCTGGCTATCTTCACAGAAAGGGACGGCCGCCATCAGCATGGGGGGAACGCGAACCTTATCCATCGCCTTGCAAGCGGAGGACAGGCTGGCGTTATGATGCCTAACCAAAGGCAGTTTGATTTATTCCCAAGCCGGGGGTGCGTGGCAAATACGGCTGTATAAGAATATGAACGTGTTCTTTTCGCGTTCATAAAATTATTTGTTCAAACCATGCGCAGGGATTGTTTGTTTTTTACGACTTCATTCCCTGCGTATTATTGAGCTAATAATTACCAAAAGAAGATTATAAAAAAGACGGGAGGGTTAGGAAATGGAAATGACCAAACAAGAGATATATCGCGTCGTATTCAAGGAATACCCGGATATTCTTGACGTTAAGCAAGTGAGCGTACTGCTCGGCGTCAGCACGAAAACGGTGTACAGGCTTTTAAGGGACGGGACGCTTGATTCTTTGAAAATCGGGCGGGAGTTCCGCATACCGAAAGTAAACGTGATGAGATACGCAAAAATATTCGGCTCTCCGCTATGCGAACAGACAACTGTATAAGTAAACTTTTTGTTAAAAAATATGATTGGGGGCTGCAATTTTAGATTTACCGCGCTATAATTATTCATGTCGATTATAGGTGAATCTAATCTGCCGCCATCATGAAAGGAGAAAAACATGGCGGAACACTTACAAGCAAAGAAAAACAAAGTATCGGGGCATTTACAGGAGCGTAACGGTATCTTCTATATGATGCTCAACTGGATAGACGAAGCCGGCAATCGCGGCCGCAAAGCAATTTCTACAAGGCTGACGGTTAAAGGCAACAAAGGACGCGCCGCGGAAATGCTTTACCTTGCAAGAAAAGAACAGGAAGCCTTGCTATTAAATCTTCCCGGCATTGACGATATGTTGTTTTCGGACTTTATGGAAGAATGGCTCGAAGCCATCAGACCCGAAGTAAAGCCGACCACATTCGGCGGCTACCAGTTAAACGTCCAGAAAGCAATCGTCCCGTATTTTAAGCAAAAACGCACCTTACTTCGTGAACTGACTGCCGAGGACATCAACGATTTCTACAAAGAGCAGTTAAAGCGTGTCAAGGCAATGACCGTCCACAAGTATCACGCAAATATAAGCAAGGCATTGAAATACGCCGTGCAAAAGAATTTCATACCTCATTCGGTAATGGACAGGGTAAAACGTCCGAAACTGGATAGGTTTGTGGGAAAGTTTTTGAAACAATCCGAAACGGTCGAATTATTTGAAGCCGTGAAAGGGCATAGGCTTGAGTTAGGCGTTATATTCGGAGCGTTTTACGGTTTACGCCGTTCAGAGGTTGTTGGGCTTCGCTGGGAATCAATCAACTTTGAAGCCAACACCATTACGATTGAGCATACCGTAACGGTGGCAAGTATTGACGGCAAAACCGTTATCATCGCCGACGATACGACAAAATCAAAATCAAGCTACCGGACGCTCCCGCTTGTTCCCGCTATACGTTCAAAATTATTAGAGATTCAAGCGGAACAGGAAAAGAACCGTAAACTGTGCGGCAAGGCGTACAACAAGGCAGAAGGGCATTACGTTTACACCGACGCGCTCGGCAACCGTATCAAACCCGATTACATTTCGGGCGAATTTCCGAAGTTTTTGACAAAGCACGGTTTTCGGCGCATACGTTTCCATGATTTACGACATAGCTGCGCGTCGCTTCTTCTTGCCAACGGCGTACCGCTTAAAGCCATACAGGAATGGCTCGGACACAGCACGTTCGCGATTACAGCCGACATCTATGCCCACATGGACTTTAACTCAAAAATAGCTTCGGCTGATGCGATGAAATGGATTGACAGCACATCGCTTGCGCGGGCATTTGAACAGGCCGCTCTTGAAGTGGAACAGCAATTACACGCATTGGAGGACGAACAGGGCGAAAAGCCCGAAACCACGGGCTTTACAAGGGTTTAGGGCAATTCTGCGGGTTACGGCATCGCAAAACTGGCTAAAAGTACGAACCCAACGGGTATCACGCAGAATTAAAAAAGCCAGCAAACCCGCAAGTTTACTGGCATTGTTGTCTGGCGGAGGGTAAGAGATTCGAACTCTTGTGAGGTTGCCCTCAAACGGTTTTCAAGACCGCCCCCTTACGACCACTTGGGTAACCCTCCGTATATCTGAAACCCAAAAATAACGCTAAATCCACTTTTGGAAATCGGGCAATTATTTAGGGCAACAGTAGTAAAAATTTAGTTTTCATTGTACCGTAAAAGCCGCATAGAATCAAGGCTTTTCGCATATTCTTAGGGAATCAGCCAACAGTTTTTCAAGACCACCGCGTTATGACCACTTCGCTATTCCTCCGGGTGTAAATTTATTCAATTATTGGGGATTATCACAGGTTTTCAAGACCGCCCCGTTATGACCACTTCGGTACGCTTCCAAGTGGGTGTTTTATCTGTCAAATACGCGAACTACCCGTTCTTATAAAAAGTATTATAACACAATCCGGCGAAATAGTCAAGGATAAAATTAATACTAAAATCCAATAAACTTGTTTATTGGATTTTAGGGATGGCGCTGTTGCAACAGCGCCCGCGGCTCGCAAGTCGCGGAACCCTGTTATCCATTTCTTAAATGGATAACAGTATAACTTCATAATTGAATTGTAAAACAAGGAACGGCTACACGCCGTTCCTTGTTTTATTTTTTATCTCAACCGCTTTTTTGCTTAACCGTGTGATTTCCGCCCAGTTTTTCGTTTTAATCAGTTCATCTTTCACCATCCAGCTTCCCCCGCACGCAATCACGGGCTTGAAACTAAGATAGTCCGCCAAATTCTTCTCGTCAATTCCTCCCGTCGGCATGAAGCTTATCATCGTATACGGCGCCGCCACAGCTTTCAGCATTTTCAATCCTCCGGCGGCTTCGGCGGGGAAGAATTTCAGGGTTGTAAGACCAAGCGAAAGCCCCTTCTCAATATCGGTCGGTGTGCAGACGCCGGGAATTATCGCGATGCTGTTTTCTGCGCAGTAACTCACGACGGCGGGGTTCGTTCCCGGGCTGACTATGAACTCCGCGCCCGCCGCAACTGCTTTCTTCGCCGTTTCTGTGTTCAGCACGGTTCCCGCACCGACAAGCATTTCGGGCAACTCGGCGCTGACCCGTTTGATTGATTCTTCGGCGGCGGCGGTTCTGAACGTGATTTCGGCGGCGTGAAGCCCGCCGGCGGCGAGTGCGCGGCAGAGCGGCACGGCGTCGTTCGCATCGTCAAGCTTTATTACGGGGATTATCCCGCAGTTTTTAATTTCGTTTAATATGTTTTGCATATTATTTTCATAAAGTCCTTTCTTCACCAACGGGGAACGAAAACAACATTTTCCCGTTTCAGTTATGTTTTGTTTCAACCTTTTTATTCTCTTTAATAAAGGTTTTTATTTATGCCCTCAATCGCCGCCGCATACGCGGTTGAAAACGCGATTTGCAGGTTAAAGCCTCCTGTGAACGCCGCGACGTCTATTACTTCCCCCGCGAAGTGCAAGCCTTTTATGAGCTTGGATTCCATAGTCTTCGGGTTGATTTCCCGCACGTCAATACCGCCGTCTGTAATCACCGCTTCATCAATCGGGCGCACCCCTGCGAAAGTCAGCGTAAAGCCTTTCAAAGCGGCGAGAAGCCGCCCGCGTTCGGCAACCGTGATTTCATTAACCTGCTTGTCGGGCTGTATATTTGCTCGCGATATTACACAGGGTATAATTATTTTCGGAAGTAACGCGCCCAAAGCATTTTGAATCTGCTTGTTTTTATTTTCGGAAAAATCCCGTAAAAGCCGCGCATCAAGCTTCTTTTCGTCAAGCGCGGGTTTTAAATCAATTTTTATTATTTGTTGGTTGCCGCTTGTTGACTGTTCGGCGTAACACGACGCAGACAGGGCTAAAGGTCCGCTGATTCCGAAATGCGTGAAGAGAAGCTCGCCCTGCCCGGCATATAAAAGAGAGTGCGAATTACGCGAACAGCCCTCATCGTTCATATCTGCCGAAAAAAGTGAAAGTTTTACGTTTTTGAGAGAAAGCCCCGCTAATTCGGAGCAGTCTTCGCGTGTAATTATGGGCACGAGCGCGGGCTTGAGCGGCGTAACCGTGTGACCTGCCGCCGCCGCTAATTTGTAACCATCGCCGGTTGAACCGGTTTTGGGGTAGGACAGTCCGCCCGAAGCAAGGATTGCTTTCGGCGCATAATACGAGTTTTTTTCACATTTTACGCCAACGAGAACATCATTTGCCTGCAATATTTCAACTGCGCGGTCTTTGATGATTTCTACGCCGAGTATATTCATGCGCATATTCAACGCGCCGACAACATCGGAAGCTAAGCCGGAAACCGGAAAAACCCTGTTCCCGCGTTCTGTTCCGAGCCTTACCCCCAAATTCTCAAAGAAAGCCATTACATCCGCGCTTCCGAAGCGCGTGAGCGTACCTTGCAGAAAGCGGGGGTTGGTTTTGATGTGCTTCAGAATCGTTTCGGTATCGGAGTTGTTGGTGAGGTTACAGCGACCTTTACCCGTAATGCCGAGCTTATGCATAAGGCGCCCCGGTTCAAGCAAAAGCACGCGCTTGCCTTGTTCAGCGGCACAAACCGCCGCGAAACAACCCGCCGCGCCGCCGCCGATTATAATAATATCAGAATTAATCATAGAACCATGATACATTATTTTAACAGAAAAAGCAAGAAAATAAATAAACAGTATTAAATCAAGTTCCTGTTCTCCATCGCCCTGACAAGTGTTACATCGTCCGCGAATTCAAGGCTTGCCCCTACCGGCAGTCCGTAAGCTAACCGCGAAACCTTTATGCCCATTGGTTTAATCAGCCTGCATATGTAACTCGCGGTCGCCTCGCCCTCAACCGTAGGGTTCGTCGCCATTATGACCTCGCCGACATCGCCGGAAAGCCGTGCCATCAGCTCTTTCATGCGGATATGCTCGGGTCCCGTTCCGTCCATAGGCGAAAGAAGCCCGTGAAGCACGTGATAAGACCCGTCGAAGCCGCCTGTGCGTTCAATCGCGGTCACGTCCCTCGGCGCTTCCACCACGCATATAATAGTGCCGTTACGTTTTCCGTCTGCGCCGTCTTCGCATAATACGCAGGTTTCCTTTTCGGTAAAGTTCTGGCAGACCGAACAGCAACGCACGCTTTCACGCGCTGAAACGAGCGTACCGGCGAAGTGTTCAACCTCGCCGCTCGGCATCGTCAGTATGTGATAAGCAAGCCGCTGTGCGGTTTTCATGCCGATTCCCGGTAAACGCGCAAACTGCTCGGCGGCTAAAATCAAAGGCAACGGGGTGTATTCAGCCATATAAAAATTCCTCCGTATTACATCATCCCCGGTATATTCAGACCGCCCGAAATTTTATCCATTTCCGCCGCGCTCTCCTCGTTAACCTTTTGAATAACCGCATTAACCCCCGCAATAATCATATCTTCCAAATCCTCGGGTGCGGCGGGGTCAATCAAATCGGGGTTGATTTTCACGGACTTCAGTTCATGCGCTCCGGTCATTGTGAGTTCAATCATACCTCCGCCCGCCGCCGTGCTGAATTCCCGCTCGGCAAGCTCGTCCTGCTTGAGCTTCATTTGCTCCTGCATTTTCTGCGCCTGCCGAATCATGTCGTTCATGTTTCCGGCGCCTTTGTTTTGATACTCTTTGGGTAATCTCGCTTTCATCTTTCGCGTACCTCTATTCCTTTTTGTTTTAGTAAGTTTTTGAATTGATTAATTTTATCAGGCGGCTGTTCGATTTCTTCCGAGGAAGAAGAACCGCTGTCAGGCGGGTCGGCGGTTACAAACCGCACTTCCGTCCGTTTCCCCGTAACCTTTAAGACGGCTTCGGCTATTTTGGCTTTGTTATCGGGGTTGGCAACGATGCCGGCAATCAGTTCGTTTCCGGTCAGTTCGACGGCTTCTCCCTGCAAATCTGCGCCCGCATCCTCTAACATACCCGCCAAAAACGCAGGCAGTTCCCGCAAGACCTCGCTCCACTGCGATGAAACGGCAACGGGGGCTTGTTCTGCAAGCCCGACAACCGTCATTGGCGGTGGTAATTCGGGAGGCGGCGGCTCGGGGGGAAACTCCGGCATTGGCGGCGGTTCAGGCTGTTTTACAGGAACGTGAGGTTTTTCGGGTTGTCTGACAGGTGCCGCCGTTATTTGCGGGACGGCGGCGCACAGCGCAATTAAACACAACTCTGCCGTCAGTCCCTTATCCCTGCTTCGGGAAATCCGCTCGTAGTACTCTTCAAGAGTATCAAGGCACTTCATTATATGCCCGAGTTCATATTTTTCCGTAAGTCGGCGGTAATCGTCGGCTTCTTCCGGCAACCATGAAATCAAGTCGGTTTCGCCGGGCATAAGCTTCAACAGCATTAAATTCCTGTAATGCCGGATTAACTCACCAAGCAGTCTGCCCATATCCTTTGACTGCCCGTGAAGGGTGTTTATGATTTTTAATGCGCTTGCGGCATTTCCGACAAGTATAGCTTCCGAAATCCCGAAAACATGCTCGCTTCCTGCGACGCCTGCTGCTTCCCGCACTATATGCCCTGTTATTTCCTTCGGCAGGGCTGTTCCCGGTTCCGCATGAGAAATACAGGTTTCAAGCAAACTCAGCGCATCCCTCATCCCGCCATCGGATAACCGCGCAATAAGCTCCGCCGCGTCACCGGTGATTTTCACGCTTTCGGTTTCGGCGGCTTTTATTAAGGCGGCGGCGCAGTCTTTGACGTTAACCCGTTTGAACTCGAACCGCTGACATCTTGATAAAATCGTAGCGGGGACTTTATGGTTTTCGGTAGTTGCAAGAATAAAAACAACATGAGCGGGCGGCTCTTCAAGCGTTTTGAGCAGTGCCGCCCACGCTCCCGCGCTTAGCATGTGAACCTCGTCGATTATATAAACGCGGTACTTTAAGCTAACAGGCGCGTAACGTGTTTCTTCCCTAAGCACCCGCACATCGTCAACGCCGTTGTTGGAGGCGGCGTCGATTTCGCTTATATCCTGCGCCCCTGTTTCAATCAGCACGCAGGCTTCGCATTTAAGGCAGGGGTTGCCGTCCTCGGGCGCAAGGCAGTTGAGCGCCTTTGCGAAGATTCTGGCGCAGGTGGTTTTACCCGTCCCGCGTGAACCCGTGAACAGGTAGGCGTGAACGGTTTGGTTGTTTTTGATTTGATTTTGCAATGTTTTTGTGATGTGTTCCTGTGAAAAAACGTCCCTGAACGTCATGGGACGATATTTTCTGTATAAGGCTAAGTAGATAAATTTCACCGCCCTTAATTTTTTCATATAACGGCGATTTCTCCCTGCAACCGCAAGCTGAACCGCAACACAAGCCGCTTACCGCTTAATGCTGCTCGGTTCCCCGCCTGACATGGTTCGCGGGGCAGCCTTGCGCGGGGCTTGCGGCTGCAGGCAAAAATCACCGTAAATTTTTTATTTCATCAAAGCTATGAACGCCTTTGCCCTGCTTACTATAATGCGGTCATTATCGTATGTAAGGTGGTTTATGGCTTTGCTTATTTCCACCCACTTTATCTCCGATATTTCACCCGCCTGCGGCGAAATGTCGTGACTTCTCTCCGCCTTGGCTACGAAATAGACCACGGTTTTCTGTGCGTCGCGCCTCGGCGAAAACGTCACGGTTTCCCTAAAGCCCGTGTCCACGAAAACATCTAATCCTGTTTCCTCTTTTATTTCGCGCACAGCGGTTTCGAGTTCAGTTTCACCATCCTCGATATGCCCTTTCGGGAATGACCAGTATCCCGATTTTACATGTCTGATGAGCAGGATTTCTGTGTTACCGTGGAATTTCCTGTAAACTATGGCGCCGCATGATTTCTCGTGCGTCAACTTTCTTGTCCGCCTTTCCGTTCTGATGGCACCGATGCAGGTTAACGCAGGCTGTGAAGCTAACCGCCGCTGACCTTCGGTATATATTATATCCAGTATAGCACAAATTTTGCATTTTGTCGAGAGGTTTTATTGATATAATTTGCATTTTTAACAAACCCGTGCTATACTTAATAATATGAACCATTACAGCATCCCTACAAAATCCGTCACAGAGATTATCCGTACCAACACGCTGACATTTTTTAATTTGCTGAACATCTGCCTTGCCGCGGCGGTTTTTCTGACGGGCGAATATCAGAATATGCTCTTCATGGGTGTGGTTGTTTCAAACACACTTATAGGTATAATTCAGGAACTGCGAGCAAAGCGCGTCACAGACAGACTTTCGCTGATTCACCAAACTAAAGTGAGCGTTATTCGCGCCGGCGTGACTGCGGAGCTTAACATATCGGAAATTTCCCCCTCGGACATTATTATTCTCGGCGAAGGTATGCAAATCCCCGCCGACTGCGAGGTTATGGGCGGCAACATTGAAGTCAACGAAAGCCTCCTCACAGGCGAAAGCGAGCCGGTCGGAAAAAAAGCGGGCGATTCATTGTTAGCGGGAAGTTTCGTGATTTGTGGCGAAGCGCGGGCAGTTGTTCGTAAAATCGGCGCGGACAGTTTTGCTTTTTCGATTATAAAAGGCGCGAAGTACCTTAAAAAACCCGCTTCCG
The DNA here is from genome assembly GCA_031280965.1 of Oscillospiraceae bacterium. Lineage (GTDB taxonomy): Bacteria > Bacillota > Clostridia > Oscillospirales > Ruminococcaceae > Ruminiclostridium_E. Next base: position 8,621 of record JAITFZ010000004.1, read on the forward strand.
AAATGTGCGGCGCTGTTAATAAAATTATAAAGAGGCTTGCGGCAGTTATAGTTCCCGTTGGTTTAATTTTGCTTGCAAAGTCGGTTTTAATTGCCGAAGAAGCGCTCCCTGCCGCTGTTAACAGCTCGGTTGCCGCTGTAATCGGCATGATTCCGCAGGGGTTGATTCTGCTGACAAGCGTGGTTATGGCGGTCAGCGTCATAAGGCTTTCACGGCATAAAGCCCTTGCCCGCGACATGTACTGCGCCGAAACATTAGCGCGGGTGGACGTGCTGTGTCTTGATAAAACCGGGACGATTACAACGGGCGAGATGGCTGTAGAGAAGTTAATCCCGCTCGCAGATGTGCGCCTGTCCGATATTGAATGTGCGCTTTGCGCCCTTATGCGCGCTCTCCCCGACAGGAACCCCACGGCCCTTGCAATCAGAGCGGCTTACAATAAAGATGTCGGCTGGGAGGCAACCGAAACCTTCCCGTTTTCAAGTGCGCGCAAGTGGAGCGGCGCGAACTTCAAAGAACACGGCAGTTATAAATTAGGCGCGGCTTCGGACGCTGTCGGCGGCAAAAGAACCCTTGTCCTCTCCAAACACGGTCAACCCGTCGCCAATCTTGTCATAAGCGACAAAATTCGCCCCGAAGCGCGGGAAACCCTCGCTTTTTTCAACAGGCAGGGGGTTGAAATAAAAATCATTTCCGGCGACCATCCGCTTACCGTAAAAAGCGCGGCGAGTGCCGCCGGCGTTCTTAACGCCGATAAATTTATAGATATGAGCGGCGTTTACGGGTCGGAAGCCGATATTGAAAAAATTGCAGAAGCTTACACTGTTTTCGGGCGGGTTACGCCGCAGATGAAATTAAATCTCATCAAGGCTCTTAAAAAAAACCACACTGTCGGAATGGTCGGCGACGGAGTTAATGACGTACTGCCGCTCAAGGAAGCCGACTTCTCCGCCTCTATGCAGTCCGGCAGTGAAGCGGCAAGAAATGTTTCAAGCCTTGTGCTTCTCGACAACAATTTTGCCTCTCTCCCGAAAGCCGTCGCCGAAGGGCGCAGGAGCATAAATAATCTTGAAAGGAGCGCAGCGCTGTTCCTGACAAGGACTGTCTATTCGCTGATTTTGGCGGTGATTTTCCTGTTTGTTGCCGCTCCTTATCCGTTTATGCCGATACAAATGACATTGGTTAACGGCGTTTTCATAGGAATTCCGAGCCTTATTTTAGCGCTTGAGAAAAATGAGGAGCTTGTTCGCGGAAAATTCGCGGGGAATGTGCTTATAAAAGCTGTGCCTTACGGGCTTTGCGCCGTCCTTGGAATAGCCCTGCTTGCTGTTTTTGCGGCGTTTTTCAAATTTACCCACGAGGAAACCCGCACAGCCGCCACGATAATTCTCGGAATCGCGTCTTTTGCGGTGCTGTGCCGGATTTGCCGCCCGATTAATAAGAAGAGGCTGGCAATAATAGCGGCTTCGGGGCTGTTGTTTTCGCTGGGGATTGAATACTTTGAGGAACTGCTTTCAATCACCGTCTTTACGCCGCAAATGCATATAGTTACGTTTTTCCTGTGCGCGTTTATGTTACCGGCATGTATAATTCTTCCGCGTTTGGCGGAATATATCGTTTCGCGCAAAAAGAAAGAATAGTTTTTATTCAAAAGCGCGTTAAGGTTCAAAGAAAGGCAAATCACCCATGACAAAAGAAAAAGTCCGGATATTTACCGACGGCGCCTGCTCCGGCAACCCCGGGCCCGGCGGCTGGGGCGCAATTCTGCGCTTTCGGGGTCGCGAGAAGGAGCTTCGCGGTTCCGACCCCGACACCACCAACAACCGCATGGAACTCACCGCTGTGATTGAAGCGCTTTCGGCGTTGAAATACCCCTGTTCCGTAATTCTTCAGACCGACTCGCGTTACGTTGTGGACGGCATTGAGAAAGGCTGGGCAGAAAGCTGGAAGAAAAACAACTGGATTAAAAGCGACAGGAAGCCCGCCCTTAATTCCGACTTGTGGGAAAGACTGCTTGGTCTTTGCGCGACGCATGAAGTTGAATTTATCTGGGTCAAAGGACACGCCGGACACGCAGAAAATGAAAGATGTGACAAATTAGCACGCTCTTTTATGTGAAAATTTTACAAAAAACGCTCCCAATTTATTGAAAATCATCATAAAATACAATTTTCCTTGACAATGCGGTAATATTATAGTATTATTATTATGTGTATCTATGTCCGCTCAATTTTCAAAACCGGAGGAAACCGCATTGTATTTCGGAAGTGTAAGATTTTTTAAACATCTAATCGCAACTGTTATCTTTTTAATTATAGCCGGGCTTTTAACCACGGTCATCTTTTTGACGGTCGGCAACAGCGATAAACTTAACGAAATAGAACGGCTCAATTCCGAAAAAAACACCCTGCAGGCGCTTAATGATTTCAGCGGGGGCGGAATTGATGATATTTTACAGATATTGGACGCGCTTGGAATTGATAACAAAGAACTGGTAAATACTATATATGAAAACGACCGCGACGCTTTCGGCGATATTGTCGAAACGGAAAGAAACGGCGCGGATTCCGAGCCGGACAATAACGGGTCGTCAGTTAATCCACCCGTACCCGAACCAAACACAGAACCCGAACCTGATTTAGATAAGGAACAAAACCCCTATGCCGAGCTTTTCCCGCATCTTTATGTGAATTTTCAGCCGCCGACAGTCTATATGAATGACGCAGATTATATCTACCTCACATTCGACGACGGACCGTCAAGATATACCGTTGATATTCTGCGGTATTTAGATAAGCACGACATAAAAGCCACTTTCTTTGTCATTCCGGACGATACAGAAAACGGCAGAAATTTTCTTAATACCATGCTGAATTCGGGACATGAAATAGGCGTACACACCATGACCCATATATATGAGCAAATCTATGCAAGCGTTGAAGCGTTCCTTGACGATTTTAACCGGGCGTTCAATTTAATATACGAGCAGACGGGGTACAGACCGTATCTGTACCGCTTCCCCGGCGGAAGCAAGAACGACTACAACGAAGCGGTGCGCGATGATATAATCGCCGAGATGGCGCGGCGCGGCTTCGTTTATTACGACTGGAACGTGGACAGCCGCGATGCTATGGATGCCAACTGGACGCAAATGTACAACTCGGTGCTTAACGACATCGCGAACCAGCCGCGCTCGGTTGTTCTTTTTCACGACAGACCGGGCGGTTACAACACGGTTACGGTTATCGAGGATATAATTAAGGCACTGCTCGCAAGCCCGAGAGGTTACACTTTCAGCGCAATTACGCCGGAAACAAGGCCAATCCAGTTCTGATGAACATTAAAATAATTTGAACAACAGCGCAATTAACGAAAGGAATTATAATAACATGGGGATTAAAGAAAACTTTACACAGGCGGTTAAGGAACTGACCGGCGCAGGAAAAGACCAGTCGGCGGGAAAAGACCAGCCAAAGTCATCGCAGGTTGAGGATTTGCGCCGTGCGGTTGAAGCGGAAGCCGTTGAAAAGCCTGAAACGACCGCGACAACGGAAGCAGTAACGGAGGAGATTCCCGCGCCTACTTCTTATGAGCCGCAGGAACCTGTTATGTTTGCGCCCAAGGGTTCACACGCCGGACTTGACATGAATATTCAGGAACTGCACGAAACCGCCGCGCCCCAAAACGGCAACGGCAGTCAGTATTTTTCCGCTCCCGCCTTTAACACGGGCGCGTTAAGCGAGCCGTCCCCTATCAGCTCGCCGTTTGGAGGGCAGACGCTGTCCCCGGTGCAATCGTTCCCCCGCAGTGAGCCATTCCCAATCAGCTCGCCGTTCGCCCAAAACGGCAACGGTTATAACAACGCTATGGCGGAAGCAATGGGCGAAGTGCCGAGCGCGGAAGAAGAACTTACCGTTATTTCAAAAAACACCGTAATCGAAGGTAACATACGCTCGTTTGCGAACATGAACATCGACGGTAACATTAGAGGTGATATTGAAACCACCAAAAACGTAGACCTTAACGGCAAGGTTATAGGCAACCTTACCTGCAATAACGCGCAAATGCTGACTTCGCAGATTCAGGGAAATATCCGAATGAAGGGCAATGTATTAATGGGGCGCGATACATTATTAATCGGCGACCTTGTATCTACATACGCCAAAGTCAACGGAAAAGTCAAGGGCAACCTCGAAATCGGCGGCAAGGCAGAGCTTAAAAGCGATGCGGTTATTTTCGGAGACATCAGCGCGTCCACGATTACGGTTGACGACGGCGCGATTATTCAGGGGTACGTTAGTACCACGTTCCTTAATAAAGAGGAGAGCAGGAATATATTCCCCGAGACGATAAGTATAGCGGAGTGATATAATTTATATGCCAACTTTAGGGTTAAGTAAATAAAAAAGGAAACCCGCTATGAAAAACATTCTTCGCAAAAGACTTATAATTCCGCTGACCGTTGCTATTATAGCGGCAATATCTCTTTTTATCTTTTCCATTATGGTTGCGGGAGCTAATAGTTATGTAAATTCGATTTTAGGAGCCAAAGACGCGTATGATTTTCCATATAGCGGCGAAAAAACTCCCGAATTATGGGGAGAGCTTAAAACACAAGCTGAAAGAGCGGCATTATGCAATATTCCCGAAGATGTGTTGCGTAATATGTCAACAGCGGGATTAATTGAAACCTGCATGAATTATCCTTTCTTTTTCAATTTTATGTTTTTTAACTCTCCACAACAAGGGTTTGAATCAATATATCAAGCCTTTAACGGATTAAAAGAATTGTATAGTAGAGATGATGTTGCAGATATAATATTAAATCTTAACACTTCATTAAATCTTCAAAAGTTAATAACAAACGAAAAGAGCCATGCTCTTAAATTCAATTTCATACAAATGCTTTCTTCTCAAGATGAAATACTCAATAAAATGACAGAAAAACAAAGAAGCGAGCTTTTCCAAATATCAACAAATCGAATAGTAGAAATTTCCGAAAAGCACTCTGATGTTTTTTCTGTTAATTTTGTTTTATTGCTCATGGGAAGAATATTAATAATTGACAATCCTGAATTCGCAAAAATAGTTGATGAACATGAACAAATTAAAAGTTTTTTTGAAACGGGACTTTTAATGATTTCGGAAGATGAATATGATTCGTTCGTTGAAAAAACCGAGGATATTATTAGATTTTCAATTATAGGAAGATAAGAAATGAAATCAAAATGGGCTGAATTCAGTTTAGTTCGCCATCACCCCGGCGATGACCCGTTTGGTGCCTCTTCTTATAGTTATTATAGAAGAGCTTGAAATAAACATATAGTTAAGCTTTAAAAATTTTATAAAATTCCGTCGCCTGTTTCAAGCGGCGCAGGAGAGATGAGGACAGGGGAATATATGAGCCGTCTTGAGGTGAACACCATGTACATATATTTCTACAAATACCCCATCGGAACCCTCGGCATCGCCGAATCCGGCAACGCAATCTGCCGTATCTGCTTCGGGAAAGATACATTTTCCGGTTATACTGTAAAAGAAACGCCGCTTATTAACAAAACGGCGGGGCAATTTAACGAGTATTTCGCCGGAAAACGCACAGAATTCGATTTACCGCTCGAATACGACGGTACCGACTTCCAACGCTCGGTTTGGAACGCTTTGTTGGCGATTCCGTTCGGCGAAACGCAAAGTTATAAGGAAGTTGCGGAATCTGTCGGAAGCCCTCGCGCCTGCCGCGCCGTCGGCATGGCGAATCACCGAAACCCGCTTGCTGTAATCGTTCCGTGTCATCGGGTCGTTGAACATGGCGGCGGCTTGGGCGGGTATGCGGGCGGACTTGACGCGAAGCGGTATTTGTTGGATTTGGAAAAGAATTACAACACAATAAAATAATCGTAAAACGGCATCAAAAATTCATACCCTTTTACCAATCTCTCTGCCAAATCCCGTGAATACAGCTCTTTCCCGTTCTTCTGCTTATGAATCAGCGAGAACGATTTTTTATTGTACCATGAAGCCGCTGTTTCGCTTAATTTCATGGCGGGCTCTTTCCGGCGCTTATATTCGTCGCCCTCCAGAACGAATTCATTTTGTTTATTCAAAGGCGTGATGAACTTCTCGAATTTTTTCGGTTCCTCGTCAATCCTCGCCCGCAAATTCGCCATTGTTTCCGCCTTCGCCGCGTAATACCCCATGCCGTAGCTCCATTCATCAGGGGCGAGTTCAAACCAAAACACCGGCGTTCCTGTCCATTGAACATTGTCGGGGACAGGCTTTTCTATCGAAAACCACAAATTCGCCCGATACGGCTCGCCGTCACGAATCCGCCGTGCGTCTTTATAAATCCGTGAAACTTTGTGAATGAAGCCACGGTCATGTTTTGCAGTTACTCGCTCGAACACCTCGCGTCCGAGCGCTTTCAAAGGTGTTTGAAAATCGCGGATAAACTCGTCTTTGTGCGCCTCGAACCAAGGTTTGTTGTTATTCAGACGTAGGTTCCACATGAAGTCGATAGTTTTGGGGGAGAAGCCGTTAAACATATTTTCACGTCCTTTTTCTTTTAATATAACATTTTGAATAAGACAGCTTGTGTGTCATATTTATTCTTTTTAAATGCATGTCCGACATGAAATATAAAACAACCGACGCCGCCTGTTTCAAACAAGCGGCGTTGGTTTTCTGTTCAATGTTAATTATCAATTATCATCAATTCATATACTCCCCGCTATATTCCAACAGAGTCACCGTTTCAACCCCGCTCACCTCATTATATTTCGCGACAACCTCCGCGTTATTCCGCTTCACCTTAACTTCAACCGTGAGTTCAACGCTCTCGCCTGCTCTTGTCTTGTTTTTTAGTTTGTAGCGGGTGGATTTGAGAAGGGTATTCACGCCTTCTTCCGCGCTTTGTGCATATTTAATAATCAGAAGATAGCTTTTCTTTTCTTTTTTAAGGAAGGTCAGTAGTATGTAAAGCGCCGCTATGAACGCCGTGCCGAGGAGCGCGGTCGGATATAATCCTGCGCCTGCCGTTACGCCCGCCGCAATCCCCCAAAAAAGAAAGCCTATATCAAGCGGGTCTTTCACAGCCGAGCGGAAACGCACAATCGACAGCGCGCCCACCATACCGAGCGAAAGCACGATGTTCACGGCGATAGTGTTAATAATCATCGCGGTCACAACGGTTACAAGCACGAGCAAAATGTTATAGTTTTCGCTGAAAACAATTCCGCGGTAAAAAAAGCGGTAGACTAAGTAAATTACAAGCCCGCAGACAGCCGCCGTTCCGAGCGCGGCAAGCAGCTTCGCGGGGGAAAGGTTCACGTGGGTTTGTGCAAGCTCAAAGCTATCCTCAATTATAGAGCGCACATCGGACACAAAACTCATGGTAAGCATATTTTATTAACCTCCAAAATTTGATTGAAACAAAGCACGTATTTTGAAACCGGTTCACCCATAAGCGGGATTCCCGAAAACAATTCCTGTATATGCGAGGGCAAAAACCTGTCATATTTTATTTCAAGCACCACATCGTCGAAGAAGCCGGCTACAGGTGAATACGATGCTTCAAATATATTATGCGAACCCATTCCCACAGAAAGCTCCCTGTCAAACGTTATTCTCACGTTCCCGGTGTCGGCGGTAAAAGCTTCTCTAAAATAATCGGTTATGACAGCGGGCTTAAGTCCGGTTGTTTTTGCGCTGACGTAAAAATCTTGCAGAATCTGCGAGTCACCCCTTGTCGGACAAAACGAATAATCGCCCTTTAACGCCGCCTTATATTCGTCAAGGGTCACAAGCGCACTCTTTTTCCTGACATACTCGCCGTCCTTATACTTACATTCAAGCGTGATTCGTTCGGGCGAGAGGTTATAAGCACGGATTCTGAATTTTTTCCGTTTTAAAAAGCCGCCGAGCTTATCCCTGTAAGCCGTCTTGTAAACATCCTCAAAGTAAAGCGTACTGACCCTGTAACCGTTGTCGCTCTGCGAGTTTTCGTCCCGTTTCATAACGGCGGCGCAACGCCTTTTAAGTATCTCATAAGCCCCGCGGTTGAGCATGTATTTATTCTCGTGCCGAATGCCGGCAGGGCTTCTGTGTAAAATTTTTGTAAACATAATAGTATTCTATCATATATTTCACGGGTTTTCAAGCCTTTTTTTATTTTATTTGTATCTTAGTATTGAAATTATGCATATGCTATGCTATAATAAAAAGTAATAAATCATTATAGATATCCGTCATCCGGTGTATTTAATTAAGAAAGGAGAAATTATAATGAGAAGAATATTATTAATTTTCTTGTCTTTAATTGCATTGATTGCAATTAGTGCTTGCGCTGATACAAATATCTCGCAAGAGCAAAAAGGAGAAATCGTTGCCCATGACCCGGATAAAATGCCCGAACCCTTTCCGTTAACACAAGGCGGTAATCCTTATTTAGCCCCTTTTTTCCTGCCAACCGATAACAGTTATGGAGGAAACAACTCTTTAAATGATGTGCCTTATGATTTATTTGTTAGCAAAGATGATTTCTATGTGTGGATTGAAAGTTATGGATTTGAGTATTTAAGAACGCCTCAGACAAGTCTGCTGGATTATCCGAATTTTTTTACTTTCATTTTAGGATTTGATATACCGGCAGAAGAATTAAGGAGAATTTTAGAAGAGCAACAACACTTAGGTATGGAGTTAAATTCTCAATTCTACACAAATGAAGAAATAGATATTATCTGTTCACTTGATGAATCAAGAATAGCGGAATACTTTGTTTCTGATTATTCAATTATTATTGGAACCCGGATATATCCCCCCGCTTGGATTTATGAACGCTCAATTGAAGATTATATAATAGCGGGAATAACACCCGAAATGGTTGAGGAACGGCTTGAATTGTTCAGCGAGTTTAGTTTATCCGCTGTGGCGTTAGAAGCTTTTGAAGAAAAACTTTCAGAGTTTATAGGTAGTGATGTATCGCTAAGTATAAATTCTCGTTCTGAATCATAAACCAAAACTCTCAAACGATGTAAACCGCTCCGATTTTTTTCGGAGTGGTTTACCATTTCCAAAAAATAATTTTCAAAAACAGAAACTGTGCTGTGCTTGATTTTGAGGTTGAAGCAGTTAAAAACGAAACTCTGACACGGCTATGGCTACGGAGACGGAGATGGTATGTCGAAACTCCCACCGCCGCGACAGACAGACCAAGCGCGATGACGAAGCCTTTTCCTCGAAACATTCGTTAAAACCATCCAAAAACTACCCAATATATTATTATGATTTTGTTAAATTACACGTTTTTTTCGTTTTTATTTATTTTTGTTGTATCTTATGTATTGAAATTATGCATATGCTATGCTATAATGAAAAGTAATAAATCATTGTTATATTTATCACATAATTCAATTTTCAATGTTCGCTCCCCAAGTCTCGCCCTATGAGTCGGTATAAATGATGTATAATCTTGCATTATACCACATTAATTTATGAAAGGATTGTTTATAACAATGAAAAATTCTAAAAAAATGCTAACCTCTGCGTTAGTTTCGGTTGCCTTAATTTTAGGCGTACTTATAGGAACCCAAATCCTCATACCTTCATTTGCAACCGATAAAGAAGAATCGGTTAAAAAACAAGAAATCCAAGAAAATGCAGGATTTCCTTTAAACGAAAACGGACAGACTTACGGGAGTCCTATGGATAATGAATTCAAAGCATACCCGGAACTTGTTCGGGTGCTTGCATCAAACGGCTTAGAGGGATATGCGTATTATTCTGATTTACAATCGCCGAAGCCTAAATCTCCCGAAGAAGCCGGCGCTCTTATGGAGCGTTATCGTGAGTTAAACGAACAAGGAATATTTGCGAGAACTATTCCTGTATATTTATCTGATGGTAAAACGGTTATAGGAGAATTTGAAATTTCGATTGATGTTGGATTGGTCGAATATAGCAAAATTCAATAATTAAGCTATATATGCCGAAACTCCCACCGCCACGACAGACAGACCAACCACATTTACTTATACAGCACGACAAAATTAATGAAAGGGATAAATTTATGAATACATCATCAAAAATAAACAAACCACGTCTTGCGATTATCGGCGGTGTTTTAGTTTTTATATCTGTTTTAATTGCTTTCTCGACATGGCTTGTTGCAACTCAAAAGTGGACGGTGCCTCTCGGTTGGTTTAACTCAGTAATCCCGCCGTCAGGTGTAAATCAAGTATCCTATGAATATACCGGTTTGAACAGACGAGTGGCTGTTTTTGGCGAACCCGGATGGTTAACCAGAAACGAGTTAGACAATAGGGGATATGCCGTTAGCTTCCCCGAGTTTCAGGGAAGCTCTCCTCAAAACAGAGAGAGATTTGTTTTAGTACACACTGTGCTTACAACTCCGGGATGGAATTATGCACAAGAAATAATAGACAAATACAGAAACTGTGCTGTGCTTGATTTTGAGGTTGAAACAGTTAAAAACGAAACTCTGACTATCAGCTTTTACGGCTATGGCTATCCGGACTTAGGCGAGGGTGAACCCGTGTCACTCGACAGGGTTTTCATCTTTGATATAAGCAGTGTAAGCGCAGATAA
>JAITFZ010000018.1 GCA_031280965.1 Oscillospiraceae bacterium
TATTTAGGAGTACATTTTACCACGTTATTTGACTTTGGGAAATTCAAATTGATGAGATTATACTTATTTAGCGTGAGTTTTAAAGCTTGTTTTTTTATTATTTTTCGAGGATTTTAACATTAAGTTTTGATTGCATATTTGTCTTCCTCCATGTTATCATAAATCGTTAGAAAAGTCAATGCCGAATCGTTGAAGATTCGGCATTTTTCGTATTTGGTTGTTAGGTGTTTACTTAAAGCACCCCGTCTTAATTACATCGGTTACAGCTTTTATTACTGATTCGTACTTCACATCTTCAAACAACATATTTTGTGTGATTTGCTCGTAGTCTTGTTTGTAATAATCTTCTTTTACGATTTTTCTTAAAACACCCTGTATATCAACTCCGTCTTGTGCCGACACACACAGATTCCACGGTTTACAAACCTCACGCACTTCTGCGACTAACTTTGCAAAGGTTTCATCAAACTTAATTTCGGGGTAAATCTTGTAAAGGTCGTAAATGTGACGTGACAAACGCTCTGCACTTTCTTTTCTCATGTAATAATCTGCAATAGCGAATATTTTATCTACGAATGTGCGTTCTAATGCTTGAACAGTCATTTTGAATGGTTTCAATTCGTACATTTCGATTTGTTCATCGGCATTTTCAGCCTTTAAGTAATGGTAAATTAGGCTTGACACTTCTTTTTCCTCGCTCGGAAATGTTTTAATAAACACCGATGTTTCAACGATTAGATTAGGCTCTAAAAAACTATTTTCTTCGTTTAATAACCCCGAATTATAATTTATGATATATTGGTTAAAATCTCTGCGGCTACGCACATCTTCGGGATTTTCGAGAATAAACCCCGCTTCCTCAATTATTTCCAATATATCTGCTTTAAGTTTTTTTCGTTGACTTTCGGTTACTTTATCGGTTTTTGGCTCTACGCTTAAATCCACATCTTCTGAAAAGCGGTTTATGATTTTATGACATTTTGAAAGAAAAGTACCGCCCTTGAAAATAATGCCCGGCTGTCTTTTTGCTATTTCACTCAGAAAATAAGTGACGTAGTAATCTTTTTCAATAATAACTCCATCATCTAAATTCATTTGTGCGGCTAATTCGTCAATAATTCTTTGGAATACTTTTACGTCCTTATGCAAAATCATATATTACACCGCTTTCTATCAAGTTTTTCATTGCTTTTGCGGGATATAATCCTATATATTGCGATATAGAATCCTTTGTAACTCCCGCTTCTTTTACTTTCTTAACGAATTTTTTCAACATAAAACTTTCCGCACCGTCTAAACTTGCCGGAGGTTGCATTACATTCATCAAATCAAGAAGCTGTAAAGTCCTCACGTTGTCTTTTGAAATCTCTGTGCGGCTTTTTCTCGCTCTAACTCGCTGATACCCGATGTAAATATCACGAACACGGGTACTTTCTTTGTTTGTTGCAACTTCAAGAAGATTTGGCACTTGCGTAGATAACCCCGACATATTCCAAAGGGAAAGACCCGTTATATATCCATAAACCTCGTCACCGTCAGTCACAAATCGTTTCATTGCTATTTTTCTTGGACTAAGAGTGCTGTCTTTCCCCCACGGCAATTTTTCGGGGAAATAATAAATTCCCCGTTCATATCGTTTTAACTCACCGTTATCTACTAATTTCTTTAACTCTCGTAAAATCCACGGACGTGAATAATCTTCATAATTGATTTCTTCGGCATATATAGGCTCGTTAATACCGAATTTATCTATTAAATACTCGTTAAAAGTCATATTTCCACCTTTCCTTTCTAACAGAAAATAAACGCTAAACTCGTTTTCTACAAAAACAAGTGTTATTTTCAAGTGTGAAACACCTCGCAATGGTAGTATTATTGCCTTGTTTAGTGACATTATAACATTTTCAACATGGTTTGTCAATAGAAAAATCAAATATTTCAAAGTTCCGCACCCCGCAATTTCAAAAAAGGTTTAATTTCTGCTCTGTTATTAATAGAAAAAATAAGAGCGGGCGAAGTTCTGCAGGGTAGTCTGCGATATTCAGTTTTATTGGTGTTAAAATCATTGTTGATTCTTCTCCCTTATCGGATGCCGTATTATTCCTTCGTAAAGCTCTGTAATCAGTTCCGCTAATTCCTTTGGGCTTGCGACATTTGCTTCGTGACCTGCCTTTTCAATAAACCGTAGTGTTGCCTGCGGTATGTTCTCTGCTAAACACTTTGCCGCCTTTTTGTTTGCGTGGTCTTTATCCCCGCATAAAATCAGAACAGGACAGGCAATATCTTTTAGCTTGTTGCTGAAATCCAAGTCCGCCATTGTTTTCATTAAGCCTAAAAAGGTTTTCATAAATTCATCTTTTTGCACTCCTTGTTTTTTGAAAATAAACCCCGGCAAAACCTTGAACACGGCAGTTTGTATTTTGAGTAGTGTTTTAGGCATTTTGTATTGCGCGGCTATTAACACCAACGAATTTATTTTTTCGGGATTATCTATTGTGTAATTCAATGCGAGAACGCCGCCCAACGAAAGCCCGCAGAGATTCAGCAATTCGGGTATTTCATCGCAAAAATCCGAAAAGGCGCGGTATAGGTTCTGATAATTCATTTCATCGTTTATTACGAGCGAAAACAAGTCCGGGCAAACCACTTCAAACGATTCCGGCATATTCTTTTTTTACGTTATCCCAGCTTGATGGCTTTTGCCCAAGACCATGAATTAAAACATACTGCATTATGCTTCGCTCCCTCAACAATTCCATTTCAATTTCGCCGGATTCGGCTCGTCCCTTTTGTAGTTTGGCTACAAAACCTCGTTCCTTAGCGCATCTATCGTGTTTTCTTTCTTGATTTTGCTTACGGCGTACATCATCGTCACGAACACAATCAGGAATACGCTCGATACCGCTATGCCGATACTGCTCCACGGCAATGTGAAGGGGACATCTATGCCTTTCATTACGCCGTTGTAAATTAACCATGTTACACCGAAAGACACCGGCAACCCGAATAACAGCGCATTGACTCCGTAACACATACATTCATAAATTATCATCTTGTTAAGTCCGCCGTCTGTCATACCAACGGATTTTAACATAGCGAACTCACGACGGCGAAGGTTGATATTGGTTGTAATGGTATTGAAGACGTTTGCAATTGTAATCAGCGAAATTAATATTACAAAGCCATAGACGAAAACATTGATAACAAGCATGATTCTGCGGTTTTGTTCCTGCTCCTCTGCTATGCTTGATAAAAAGTAATTATGAGTAGAGTCATTGCGCAAATTTAAATGTTCCCCTAAAGCATCCCGCATATCTTCAAGCATTTTGAGCGCATTGTCAGAGAAGAATGTCATTATATGTGACACTGTCGAGGGAGCATCAGCCGGTATCTGGAAATCAAAGTATTCACTATGCGAATAAGGTGCAAACAGAAAATACCCCGTGAATGAATTGCGCCCCATCTGATGCGGGAAGCTGTCAACAAAGTGTACGGTAACTGCCTTAGATTCATACTCATTTGTGTCGTCAGCTCTCCCAAAGTCACTAAAGCCAAGCGTTATTTCCATTGGTTGAGCAGTATTTAATATATCGTAAGAAACAGCACGCATGTAATCGTTCCCGTGTTCACGTTCAAAACTGTTAATCTTTGCAATCATCAAATACCTGCCCGTCTGTTCCATAAAGTCGCTCTGGGACAGACTAAGTTCATTGAGCCAGTTTTTATAGGTCATGTCATCTATTAAATGAACCGAAACAACGGGATACTCATGGTCTACGCTTGAAATAGAAAATCCGCGATTAAGAAATCTGTCGCTTAAAAGGTTTTCATCTATGCGGGTGTTGGCAATTAAGGTTTTCCAGTATGCGCCATCATAAACATCGTCATAATTTTTGAATAAATTAAAGAAACTTAAAAACTGCGAGTCATCGAACTCGTGATGGTTATTGTGTGTTTGAATTAAAACATCATAAGGAAAATCATCCAACAATCGTGTACTCATCTGCCGCAGATACATTCCGAACGCTCCCGCCGAAATAAACAGCACCACACTTACAAACAAAGATAAAATTGTCGCTCTGTAACGCTTTTTATTGCGCTTGAAATTTTTGAACGATAACATTCCCGGTACGCCAAGCAATTTTTCGGTCAGCTTAAAGGTTCTTACTTCATTTGCTTTTATTTTTATATCGGCGCTTTGTCTTATGCTTTCGATTGCGGTTACTCTTGTTGCTCTGTTCGCAGGGAAATAAGCTGAAATCATGATAGTTAAGATTCCAATCAGCGCCGCAATCGCAATCGCTTCTATTGAAACACTCAAAGAAATAGGGATGCTGCCAAAGATTATATTATTTAAAATATCGCCAATTATTTTTAAAACTACGGCAATCCCCGTGATTCCTGCTAAAATGCCTAAAGGTATACCGACAATTCCGATACATAATCCCTCGAATAGTACAGACTTTCGCAGTTGTTTTTTAGTTGCGCCAACCGAGGAAAGCATACCGAACTGTCGCGTCCGCTCGCTTACGGAAATGGCGAACGAGTTGTAAATCAATGAAACCGAACCGAACATAATTAAAGTAATTAATATGGAGGCTAACGAGTATAGCACTGCGTTGAAATTTTCATTGCTTAAAATACCCAAAGCGCGCAACAACTCGCGGTTCAATTTATATTCGTATTTGTTGCCGAATACGTCATCCCGGAAAGCATCGATGTTTTTTTCCGCGAATTCATAGACATTACGCGGATTTTTTAATTCAATGAAAATGCTGTACTCACCGGAAAAACCCGTAGTCTGCGGTTCGATTCTCGTTTTAGCCGCCCGCTCCGGACCATGGTAAGCTCCGACAATGGTATATGTTCGCGTTTCATTGGTTATATACGTGTTTTCTTCATGATTATAGTAATAAAAATGCAAAGTCATCTCTTCGCCAATTTCACATTTAAAATGGTTGCCTTGAGAAACAATCAACTCGGTTTCATTTTGCGGTAAACGTCCCTCTTTTACGTTAATAAAAAACATCTCAAACGCTTCGTCGTCGAACCCCTGAATATAAAGATGTGATATTTGCTCCTCCGATTCATCAGGGAAACCCGAAAGGTCATATTGCTGTGTTACGGCGAAGTTGTTTACAGCTTGATTTTGGCTTATGCTATCTAAAAAATCGGAATCAACATTTATAAATTCAACGTGCCAGTTGCCTTCACTTGCTATCGCATTTTCAATCAAATAATTCTGCAATGATGAAATAAATGCAGTTACCGCCGTAATCATAGACACGGATAATATTACGCCTATGATGGTAACAATCGTGCGGGTGCGGTTTTTAAGCAGTCCTTTAAGCGTTACTTTTGAAAAAACGTTCATGACCTAATCACCTCATCTCGCGAGATTTTACCGTCTTCAATGCCGATAATCCTGTTTGCCTGAAGCGCGATATTTTCATCATGGGTGATTAAAATAATAGTCTGTCCGTATTTTTTATTGCTGTCTTTAAGCAGTTCGATGATTTGCCTGCCGTTCTTGCTGTCAAGGTTTCCGGTGGGTTCGTCAGCTAAAACAAGCGCAGGCGCGTTGATTAGCGCACGTCCGATTGAAACCCGTTGCTGTTGCCCTCCCGAAAGCTGATTCGGCAGGTGCGCGGCGCGGTCTGTGAGACTAAGCGTTTCCATAAGCTCATCAAGGCGCTCACGGTTGATTTTACGCCCGTCCATAAGTAACGGCAGCGTGATGTTTTCCGCAACGCTCAGGACGGGGATTAAATTGTAAAACTGATAAATCAAACCAACCTGCCGCCGTCTGAATATAGCGAGCTGTTCCTGATTCTGCGCGTAAACATCCGCGCCGTCTACGAAAACTTTCCCGGAAGTCGGTGTGTCTACACCTCCGAGAATATGCAGAAGAGTGGATTTTCCCGAGCCGCTGGGTCCGATAACAGCGATGAATTCGCCTTTGCTTATCGACAATGAAACATCGTCTAAAGCAAAAACCCGGTTTTCATTTTTACCATAGATTTTGCACAGATTTTCAACACGTAATATTTCCATAATGTTTTCCTTCCAAGGTGTTTTCTTTTATTTTAAACTATAAAAATGACACCCCGGTGACTTTAACATAACAAAAACGTCACTTTAATTGACCGCAACGAGTTCCACCTCATACCCTCTTTGGGTAAGCAAGTCAACAATACCTCCCTCGCCAACCATGTGAAGCAGACCTACAATGAAAAATACGCTCTTTTCCTCTGCAAAATACTCCTCAATCGCGTCTGTCATTCCTATGTCGCGATTAGCAAGCAAGCCCTGATAATACTCTTCGCCAAGCCCTTCAGGCATTTCTTCAAGGATAGCTTCACGCATTAATATAATAGCTTCTATATCGCCGTACTTATAAATTTCGTAGAGTTCAACTATTCCTTCCGCGGCGAGTTCTATATCCAGCGCGCCTTCTAACAAAATCATCTGCAACGGAGTCGAGAAGCCGAGCAGAACTTCCATTTGAGCCGTTATAGATTCGACTTCCAAAACACTCATGCCGCGCTCATAGGCTTTCATAAGGAAGAACATATCCAAGCCGTAATCAGATGAAAGCTCTGATAATTCTACAGCTTCTGCTGTAAGTATTTCATTCCACCATACGATGGGTTTGAATATATCAAGTATTTCAATCGGCATACCGTCTAAATCTATATCTAATCCGCTGATTACTTCTACCGCTCTTGCGTGAAGTTCTTCGCCGATTTCATCGATTATTGTCATTCCGTCGTCATACATTCTGCTTAATACATACGCCATAAAAGCTTCCTCATCGTTTATGAAAGCGAGCATATCAATTTCAACCGCTAAGTAATCGGCGGCGTAGAAAGCGTCCATTATGGTTTCGGGGAGCGGATACATTGTTGGTTTGGCTACATGCATTGAACCAAACAGGTGCATCGTCTGCCCGTCGGGAGCCGTAACTAACCACATGAGCGGTGTAGCGTCGGAAGGCTTAATTACAGTTACAATCGAATCGGGTTCATCTGCTTCATCATCATCGGCTTCGCTTGCCGATTCTTCCCCGGCAGGCGTTCCCTGAACAGGCTCTGCGGGTTCGTCGGTGCAGGCTGCCATTATTGTAAGTATCATCATTAAAGCGAGGATAAGCGCAATTATTTTTTTCATTGTTTTTTTCCTTTCAAATTGTTTATAATAGTATTTAAAGGCGCAGTTTAATTAACTGCGCCTTTATTATGGGTTCAATTTACCCGCTAATTTTAGTTACTACGCCCGAACCAACTGTTTTTCCGCCTTCGCGAATCGCAAAACGAAGACCTTCTTCAATTGCGATAGGGGTAATAAGTTCAACGTCAATTTCAACGTGGTCGCCCGGTATGCACATTTCTTTATCAGCCGGAAGCTTAATTACGCCGGTAACGTCGGTAGTTCTGAAGAAGAACTGCGGTCTGTAGTTCGTGAAGAACGGGGTGTGACGGCCGCCTTCTTCTTTTTTAAGCACGTAAACCTGACCTACGAATTTAGTGAGAGGTTTAATAGAGCCGGGTTTGCAAATAACCTGCCCGCGTTCAATTTCATCCCGTGCAACACCGCGGAGCAGTGCGCCGATATTATCGCCTGCCTGAGCTGAATCAAGCAGTTTGCGGAACATTTCGATACCTGTAACAACTGTTTCTCTCGCTTCATCCTTTAAACCGACAATTTCAACCTTATCGTTAAGATTGACTGTGCCTCTCTCAACACGACCGGTAGCAACCGTGCCGCGTCCCGAAATTGTCATAACCTGCTCAACAGGCATAAGGAACGGGAGGTCGGCTTGACGCTCGGGTGTCGGAATGAAATTGTCAACTGCGTCCATAAGCTCAACTATGCATTTGTATTCATCCGAACTTATGTCGGTGCTTTCGCTTAAAAGCGCGTTTCTTGCCGAGCCGCGTATTACGGGAGTGTCATCGCCCGGGAAATCGTTCTTGCTTAAAATGTCTCTGATGTCCATTTCAACGAGGTCTAAAAGCTCGGGGTCGTCAACGTCGTCACACTTGTTGATAAAAACAACCAGCGAAGGTACGTTAACCTGACGAGCGAGAAGTATATGCTCCTTGGTTTGAGCCATGGGACCGTCTGTACCTGCAACTACAAGAATTGCTCCGTCCATCTGTGCCGCGCCGGTAATCATGTTCTTGATATAGTCGGCGTGTCCCGGACAGTCAACGTGCGCGTAGTGGCGGTTATCGGTTTCATACTCAACGTGCGCGGTGTTTATGGTGATTCCGCGTTCTTTTTCTTCGGGAGCTTTGTCAATCGCGTCGTAAGCTGCGAAGTTAGCGAATCCCTTCAGGGACAGAACCCTGGTAATCGCGGCGGTTAATGTGGTTTTGCCGTGGTCAACGTGACCGATTGTACCGATATTAACGTGCGGTTTGTTACGTTCAAATTTTGCTTTTGCCATTGGTCAATTCCTCCTAATATTTTGATGTTGTTTACGACTTTAATTTTAACAAATTTTTACTAAAAAAACAAGTCTTTTTTGTAAAAAATTATTGTTTGTGGATTTGCCCGAAAATTTTGAAATTAGCGCACTCTTTTTGTCGCTATTCCCTCTGTAATTGTCTTCGGGACTTCGATATAATGGCTGGGTTCCATGGTATACTGACCGCGACCCTGCGTTTTTGAGCGCAGGTCGTTTGAATAACCGAACATTTCTGACAGCGGCACGTTTGCGTCTACCTGTTTTATGCCATTTTTGTCGTCCATGCCGAGAATATTCCCGCGCCGCGAACTTAAATCGCCTATTACATCACCCATGTAATCCTCCGGAACAAGCACCGATACTTTCATAATCGGTTCGAGTATGATGGGTTTTGCTTTCAGCATGGCTTCCTTAAATGCGATTGAACCTGCGATTTTGAACGCCATTTCCGATGAGTCAACTTCATGGAAGCCGCCGTCATACAAAGTTACCTTTACGTCAACCACAGGATAACCCGCTGTAACGCCCGCCATCATCGCGCCCTGTATTCCCGCGTCCACCGCCGGAATGTATTCTTTTGGAATCGTACCCTGCGTAATAGCGTTGATGAACTCGTAGCCTTTGCCCGATTCGTTAGGTTCCAAGCGGATTTTAACGTGACCGTATTGTCCGCGCCCGCCCGATTGACGTGCGTATTTGGTTTCCTGTTCAACCTTAGCGGTTATGGTTTCCTTATAAGCTACCTGTGGTGCGCCTACGTTAGCTTCCACCTTGAATTCGCGCAACATTCTGTCAACTATGATTTCAAGATGCAACTCGCCCATTCCGGCGATAATTGTCTGCCCCGTTTCCTCGTCCGTCCGGATTTTAAACGTGGGGTCTTCCTCCGCAAGTCTTCCGAGTGCAATTCCCATCTTCTCCTGACCGGCTTTGGTTTTCGGCTCAATAGCCAAACTTATGACCGGTTCGGGAAAGTCCATGGATTCTAATATGACCGGATGCTTTTCATCGCAGAGAGTATCGCCCGTAGTAGTGTTTTTTAGACCTACTGCCGCCGCTATATCGCCCGCGTAGCAAACATCTAAGTCCTGCCTGTGGTTTGCGTGCATTTGCAAAATTCTGCCTAAACGCTCTTTTTTGTCCTTGGTTGCGTTAAGCACTGCCGCTCCCGCCGCTACCGAACCTGAATAGACCCTAAAGAAGCAAAGCTTCCCTACGAACGGGTCTGCCGCGATTTTAAACGCTAACGCCGCGAACGGTTCGTCGTCGGTTGAATTGCGGGTTTCCCCGGTACCTTTATCGGGATGGACGCCCGTAACAGGCGGAACATCTGTCGGCGACGGCATGTAGTCAATCACTGCGTCAAGGAGTTTCTGCACACCCTTGTTTTTGTAGGACGTTCCGCAGACTACCGGAACAACCGCATTTGCGACACAGGCTTTTCTAAGACAGGATTTGATTTCAGATACGGTGATTTCCTCACCGTTAAGGAACTTGCCGAGAACCTCCTCGTCCTGCTCCGCGATTGCTTCAATCAGCACTTCTCTTTGCCGCCGGCTTTCCTCAAGCATGTCAGCGGGAATTTCCTCGGTTTTTCTGTTTTGACCCATATCGCCTTCGTAGACTTCCGCGTTCATTTCAATAAGGTCTACGATTCCGCGGAAAGTGTCTTCCGCGCCGATGGGAAGCTGAATCGGGATTGCGTTGGTTTTCAGCCTGTCCCTCATCATGCCTACCACGTTTAAGAAATCAGCCCCCATTATGTCCATCTTGTTGATATAAGCCATGCGGGGAACCTGATATTTGTCTGCCTGACGCCATACTGTTTCTGACTGCGGCTCTACGCCGCCCTTAGCGCAGAATACAGTTACGGAACCGTCAAGGACTCGAAGTGAACGTTCCACTTCCACCGTAAAGTCCACGTGACCCGGGGTATCAATTAAGTTAATTCTGTAATTTTTCCAGAAAGCGGTTGTTGCCGCTGAGGTAATGGTGATTCCTCTCTCCTGCTCAAGGTCCATCCAGTCCATGATTGCGGTGCCGTCATGCGTTTCGCCCATCTTGTGAGAAATGCCTGTGTAGTACAGAATCCGCTCCGATGTCGTAGTCTTGCCCGCGTCAATGTGAGCCATGATACCAATATTTCGGGTCATTTCCAGAGATACATCTCTTGCCATAATAACTAATAATTAATAATGAATGATTTTATTCATTATTAAGCGCTCCTTACCACTTGTAGTGGGCAAATGCTTTGTTTGCTTCTGCCATTCTGTGTGTGTCATCGCGTTTTTTGCATGCGCCGCCCTGTCCTTTTAAAGCATCGAGCAGTTCACCGGCGAGACGCTCTCTCATTGTTTTTTCGCCGCGGTTTCTGCTGTAATTCGTGAGCCAGCGCAACCCCAAGGTTCTTCTCCTTGCGGGTCTTACTTCCATCGGAACCTGATATGTCGCTCCGCCTACTCTGCGCGCTTTAACCTCAAGCTGAGGCATGATGTTTTCTAAAGCCTGCTCGAAACATTCCAAAGGTTCCTTGCCGGTCTTTTCGCCGACAATCTCGAACGCTCCGTAAACAATCTTCTGAGCAACGCCCTTTTTGCCGTCAAGCATGATGTTGTTGACCAAACGCGTAACCATTTCGGAACCGTACATAGGGTCCGGCAATACTTCGCGCTTGGGTACGTTACCTCGTCTTGGCATCGTACTTCCCTCCTTCATAAAAATGAAATCTTAGGTACTCGAAAGTCAGTGTACAATTAACAATGTACATGAATCTTCCGCCGTGCAGAGAGATAACACATGTATATCTCCGCAAATGCGGTTATTTTACTTTCTTTTTTACCTTTTCCGTTGACTGTCAACTGTTATTTCCCGGTTGTTTTCTTCGGGCGCTTTGCCCCGTACTTGCTTCTGCTCTGCATTCTTCCGTCAACGCCCTGTGCATCGAGCGTTCCGCGCACGATATGATAGCGTACGCCGGGCAGGTCTTTAACTCTTCCGCCGCGAATCAACACAACACTGTGTTCCTGCAGTTTGTGACCTATGCCGGGAATGTAAGCTGTAACCTCATGGCTGTTGGAAAGCCTTACTCTCGCTATTTTACGCATGGCTGAGTTTGGCTTTTTAGGGGTATGGGTTCTGACAGCGGTGCAAACTCCGCGTTTTTGCGGCGAGGAGTTATCTGTTTCTTGTTTCTTCAAAGTGTTAAGTCCCTTTTGTAACGCCGGCGACTTGGATTTCTTCTGCGAAACATCCCTGCCCTTCCTGACAAGCTGGTTAAAGGTCGGCAATTCATTTCACCTCCTGTTTTAAGAAATAGTATGAGCTGTGTTTCCTGTTTTAATCGGAAGCACCATACATACCCAATTATTATAACCCCGAAAACGGCGAAAGTCAACATTTCACCTTGAAATTTGTGACTTCTGCCGTTTTAACGGTTAGTTAACGCACCAAATTGTTTAAATTCACGTTAATTCATTTTTAGGCATACCCGTTCCGGCGGGAATAAGCTTGCCTATGATGACATTTTCCTTTAAACCGAGAAGCGGGTCAACCTTGCCGTGAATCGCCGCGTCGGTAAGCACTCTTGTGGTTTCCTGGAACGACGCCGCGGAAAGAAAGCTGTCGGTTGCAAGCGAAGCCTTTGTAATTCCGAGGAGGAGCGGGCTTGCTGTCGGGAATTCAATGGTTTCGCCGGCGCGTTCCCGAGCTTTCAGTTCATCAATAACGCGGGCAAATTCATTCTTGTCAACCGCCGAGCCGGGAAGCAGATAGCTGTCGCCCGGATTTTCGATTCTGAGCTTACGCATCATTTGGCGTACAATTACTTCAATGTGCTTGTCGTTAATATCAACGCCCTGTAGGCGGTAAACTTTCTGCACTTCGGCGATGATATAGTTTTCCACTGCCTGCTCGCCCTTGACAGCAAGTACGTCATGCGGGTTTACGCTTCCTTCTGTAATCGGGTCGCCGGCTTCGATTGTATCGCCGTCTTCAACTTTAAGCCTGTAGCCGAAAGGAACCGTGTAGGTTTCCGCTTCGCCGTCCGCGCTTGTTACGGTAAGATGGCGGGTTTTCTTGACTTCTTCAATTTTAACCGTACCGGTCAGGCGGGACATGATTGCGCTGGACTTAGGTTTGCGCGACTCGAAAAGCTCTTCGACACGCGGCAGACCCTGCGTAATATCTTCAGCCGAAATAATTCCGCCGGTTCTGAATGTTCTCATCGTAAGCTGAGTTCCCGGTTCACCGATTGACTGTGCGGCAATAATTCCGACGGCTTCGCCTATTGAAATAGGATTACCGTTGGCAAGAGACGCGCCGTAGCACTTAACGCAGACGCCGTGCTTAGCGTCGCAGGTCAGTACCGAGCGGATGTTAACTTTTTGCGCGCCGCTGTCCATTATTTTCTTAATTTCCTCATCGCCAATCAGCCGGTTCTTTGAAACTATGATATTGCCGCTTTTATCGGTGAAATCATCAACAAGATAACGCCCCATAAGACGCTCTGCAAGCGGTTCAATCAGTTCTTTTCCTTCTTTTATTTCGTAGACTTCTATACCGCCCTTTGCGCGGCAGTCGTCTGTTCTGATAATAACTTCCTGCGATACGTCAACAAGGCGGCGGGTCAGATAACCCGAGTCGGCGGTACGGAGCGCCGTATCCGCAAGCCCCTTTCTCGCGCCGCGGGAGGAAATAAAGTATTCAAGAACGTTAAGCCCTTCGCGGTAATTAGCGCGAATCGGGATTTCAATTGTTTCGCCCGATGTGTTGGCAATCAGCCCTCTCATTCCCGCAAGCTGTCTGATTTGGTTAATACTTCCGCGCGCGCCGGAATCTGCCATCATATAGATGGGGTTGTACTGGTCTAAGTTTTCCATGAGCGCTTTTGAAACCTTGTCGGTCGATTCATTCCAAATATTCAGAATTGCTTCCTTACGTTCGTTGTTCGAGATAAAGCCCTGGTCGAAATATTCGTTGATTTCTTCAACCTGCTTGTCAGCTTCTTCAAGGTAGATTTTCTTCTGCGGCGGAATCGTCGCGTCCGTAACAGCAACGGTAATCGCCGATTTCGTTGAATACTTGAAGCCGAGCGCTTTAACTTTATCAAGAACTCCCGCCGTTACTGCCGTACCGTGGATTTTAATGCAACGGTCGATGATTTTACCGAGTTCTTTATTGCCGACTTTGAAGTTAATTTCCGGTTCAAGCTCATGTTCGGGGTTGGTTCTGTCAACAAAGCCTAAATCCTGCGGAATCGGCTCGTTAAAAATTAACTTTCCGGCTGTGGTGTTTATAATACGCTCTTTTTTCTCTTCGCCCGTGTCACGGGTGATACGCACCTTTATTTTGGAGTGGAGCGTAATTATGCCTTCGTAGTACGCCATAACGGCTTCGTTAATGTCGCGGAAAACCTTTCCCTCGCCCAACTCGCCGTCTTTTTCAAGTGTCAGGTAATACGCGCCGAGAACCATGTCCTGCGTCGGCACTGTTACGGGACGACCGTCCGAGGGTTTAAGAAGATTCTTCGCCGCAAGCATAAGCGTGTGCGCCTCGTTCTGCGCTTCTACCGATAAAGGCAGATGCACCGCCATCTGGTCGCCGTCGAAGTCCGCGTTGTACGCAGTACAAACAAGCGGATGCAGTTTTAACGCCCTGCCTTCAACGAGAACCGGCATAAACGCCTGTATTCCGAGCCTGTGAAGCGTGGGAGCGCGGTTAAGCAGAACGGGGTGATTTTTAATGACGTCTTCAAGAACGTCCCAAACGTTTTCGTTAGCGCGCTCAACCATTTTACGGGCTGATTTTATGTTGTTGGACAAGCCGCGGGCTACAAGCTCTTTCATTACGAACGGCTTGAACAATTCTATTGCCATTTCGTTGGGGAGTCCGCACTGGTCTAATTTCAAGTCGGGCCCGACTACTATAACCGAACGCCCGGAATAGTCCACGCGCTTACCGAGCAGGTTCTGACGGAAACGTCCCTGCTTGCCTTTCAGCATGTCCGAAAGAGATTTTAGCGGTCTGTTTGATGGGCCTGTTACGGCTTTTCCGTGTCTGCCGTTGTCAATAAGCGCGTCAACGGCTTCCTGAAGCATTCGCTTTTCGTTGCGTATGATGATTTCGGGAGCGCGGAGTTCTATCATCTTGTTTAAACGGTTGTTGCGGTTTATAACACGCCTGTAAAGGTCGTTGAGGTCGGACGTTGCGAAACGTCCGCCGTCAAGCAGAACCATCGGGCGTATATCGGGCGGGATTACCGGAATCACGTCCATAATCATCCATTCGGGTGCGTTGCCCGAAAGACGGAACGCTTCGATTACGTCAAGGCGTTTGAGCAGTTTCAGACGCTTTTGCCCCTGCTGTGTGTTGGAAAGCTGCTCCTTCAAATCGTTAGATACCCAAACTATATTGCTGACCCAGTTGTCTTTGGAATGACGGGCGATGAACTCGTTATCGGGGTCGCCTAATTCCGCTTCATCAAAAAGCTCCTCAATATAAGCCGAGCCTGTTTTGGTTTCAACAAGCGACAATCCCTCGCGCATACGCTTGAGGTTGAGCGGGATAATAACTTCCTCATAGAGCTTGCGGGCGATAATCTGCCCCTGCTCAAAGTCGCGTTCCCTCTGGGTATACTCGTGTTCTTCCTTCTCGTTGATAACCCTCATGCGTTCGTAAATATCCTGCGGAAACTCACTTATAAAGCGATAACGCTTAGCGAGATAGTCTTCTATCTGCATCTTGTTAAGACCGGTGATTTTAGAAAAATCGCCCGCATTCGCCATTATATAATGGTCGTAGATATTCGCGCCGTACTCGGAAAGCAGTTCTTTGACGGCTTCCGCGCCCATGCGGGCGAAGAAGTCGTCTTCGTACCGTTCTTTCATGTCCGAAAATTCTTTTTCGGACAGAAGCTGACACTTCGTCAGCGAAGTGTCGCCCGGGTCAATCACAACGTACTTTGTGAAGTACAGCACTTCTTCAAGACGCTTGGGTGAAATGTCTAAAACCTGCCCGATTCGGGAAGGTGTACCCTTGAAGTACCAGATATGCGAAACAGGCGCCGCAAGTTCAATGTGACCCATGCGCTCGCGTCTAACTTTATTGCGGGTAACTTCAACACCGCACCGCTCACAGATTTTGCCTTTGAAGCGGATGCGCTTGTACTTTCCGCAATTGCACTCCCAGTCCTTTTGCGGACCGAAGATTTTTTCACAGAAAAGACCGTCGCGTTCAGGTTTTTGGGTTCTGTAGTTAATGGTTTCGGGGCGTTCAACCGCGCCGTAACTCCATCCGCGAATTTGTTTGGGTGAAGCCAAACCTATTTTCATTGACTCAAAAGTATTAAATCCCAAAGTAATACCTCGATTCTATTAAATTTTATGGGTGATATGGAATTTGCAGGTGTTGCAGGGCAGGCAACTGCCGTTCGCTCTTACGATTCAACGGGGGCTTCTTCTTCCTCATCATCGTAAATATCTACTTCTCCGCTTTCGCTTTCTTCATCGTCTTCATCATCTTCGTCGTCATCTTCAAGACTGCCTTCATCATCGTCTTCGTCGCCTGTAAATCCGAAGTCACTGCCTTCGATTTCGCCGACTATGAATTCCGCTTCAAGGTCTTCGTCAGCTACATACTCAAAGTCTTCAGCGCTCACGATTCCGACGTCATCATCTTCATCGAAAGTTTGTTTGAGGTCTATTTCGCTGTTCTGTTCGTCAAGCACTTTTACATTTAAGCCGAGCGACTGCAATTCTTTAATGAGAACCTTAAAGCTTTCCGGGACACCGGCTTTCGGCACATTGTCGCCTTTTACCACGGCTTCATACGTTTTTACGCGCCCTACAACATCGTCGGACTTAACGGTCAGAATTTCCTGTAAGGTGTACGCCGCGCCGTAAGCCTCAAGCGCCCAAACCTCCATTTCGCCGAAACGCTGTCCGCCGAACTGCGCCTTACCGCCGAGCGGCTGCTGTGTTACCAATGAATACGGACCTGTCGAGCGGGCGTGGATTTTATCGTCTACCAAGTGGTGCAATTTTAAATAATACATGTAGCCAACGGTTACGGGGTTGTCGAATTTTTCGCCCGTTCTGCCGTCATAAAGCTCGGTTTTGGCTTCTGTGCTGAGTTCAGCCATGCTGAGCATTTCTTTTATATCGGCTTCACGCACTCCATCGAAAACAGGGGTCATGATGTTCCAGCCGAGTGCGCGGGCGGCGTAACCAAGGTGGACTTCCAATACCTGTCCGATATTCATACGCGAAGGAACGCCGAGCGGGTTCAAAACTATATCAAGCGGGGTTCCGTCAGGCATGAACGGCATGTCTTCAACAGGCAGAATCCTCGAAACAACACCTTTGTTTCCGTGACGTCCCGCCATCTTGTCGCCTACCGAAATTTTACGCTTCTGCGCTACATAACAGCGCACTACCATGTTAACGCCGGGGGAAAGCTCTTCGCAGTTTTCACGGGTAAATACCTTTACGTCAACCACAATGCCGCTTTCGCCGTGCGGAACTTTAAGAGAGTTATCCCTTACTTCACGCGCTTTTTCACCGAAAATGGCTCTAAGCAGTCTTTCTTCGGCGGTAAGTTCAGTTTCGCCCTTAGGGGTTACTTTACCTACCATGATGTCTCCGGAGCGGACTTCCGCGCCTATTCTGATGATTCCGCGCTCGTCAAGGTCTTTGAGCGCGTCCTCGGAAAGGTTCGGAATGTCGCGGGTGACTTCTTCGGGCCCGAGTTTTGTGTCACGACATTCGAGTTCGTATTCCTCAATGTGTATAGATGTGAAAACATCGTTGTAAACAAGCCTTTCGCTAATCAGAACAGCGTCCTCGTAGTTATAGCCCTCCCACGTCATGAAGCCGATTAACACGTTTTTTCCGAGTGAAATCTCGCCCTGTGAAGTTGCGGGACCGTCGGCAATGATGTCGCCGACTTTGACAGCGGTGCCTTTTTCTACAAGCGGTTTTTGGTTAATACAGGTCCCCTGATTTGAACGGCGGAACTTAACCATTCTATAAGGATGCTCCTGACCGTATTTATCGGTTATGGCTATTTCATCAGCGGTTACTTTTGTTACTGTTCCGTCGTGTTCGGCAAGCACAACAACGCCCGAGTCTACCGCGGCTTTGAATTCCATGCCCGTGCCGACTATGGGGCTTTCGGTTATCATGAGCGGAACAGCCTGACGCTGCATGTTTGCGCCCATCAGTGCGCGGTTGGCGTCATCGTTTTCAAGGAACGGTATCATCGAAGTCGCTACCGAAACTACCATTTTAGGCGAAATATCCATAAACTCAACCGCTTTGCGGTCAACTTCTATAATCTCGTCCTTCCATCTTCCGGTAACACGGGGGCGCAGGCAACCCTGCGCGTCAAGCGGTTCGTTCGCCTGTGCAATTGTATAAACGTCCTCAACATCGGCGGTCATGTAAACCACTTCGTCAAGCACTTTTCCGGTACCTTTTTCAACTTTACGGTAGGGCGCTTCAATAAAACCGTATTCGTTTATTCTCGCAAATGAAGCGAGATAAGATATAAGACCGATGTTGGGACCTTCCGGCGTTTCAATCGGGCACATTCTGCCGTAGTGGGAATAATGCACGTCACGCACTTCAAAGCCAGCACGTTCTCTTGAAAGCCCGCCGGGACCCAAAGCCGAAAGCCTGCGCTTGTGAGTAAGCTCGGCAAGCGGATTATTCTGGTCCATGAACTGTGAAAGCGGCGAAGAACCAAAAAACTCTTTAATTGCCGCGACTACCGGACGAATGTTGATGAGTGAGTTGGGAGATACTTTTTCCATATCCTGCGCCTGTAAGCCCATACGCTCGCGGATTACACGCTCCATACGCGCAAAGCCGATTCTGAACTGGTTTTGCAACAGTTCGCCGACTGAACGGATTCTGCGGTTGCCGAGATGGTCGATGTCGTCAACATCACCTACGTCTTCGCATAAATTTATAAAGTAGCTGATTGAAGCGTAGATGTCGTCAAGTGTAACGTGTTTGGAAACTAACTTGTCCGCTCTTTGCTTAATCGCTTCCTCGATTTCGTCTTTTCCGTCACAGCTTTCAAGGATTTCCCGAAGTACCGGGAAAGAAACCTTCTCGTTTACGCCGCACTTCAGCGGGTCGATTCCCTCGGGCAGATAAGGTCTTATGTCAACCATGCCGTTACCGACTACCTTGACTTCTCTGTCTTCAATAAGCAGAAGCATTTCCATAACGCCCGCCTGCTCAATTTCCTGCGCTTTTTCGAGTTTAATGTACGAACCCGCTTCAAGCAGAAGCTCGCCTGTAAGCGGATTTACGACAGGCGCGGCGGATTTATGCCCGGCAATTCTTCCGGAAATACCAAGCTTCTTATTATATTTATATCTGCCGAAGCGCGAGAGGTCATACCTTTTCGCATCAAAGAAGAGTGAGTTAATGTGGTTCTGAGCCGATTCCACGGTCGGAGGTTCACCCGGACGGAGTTTTTTGTACACTTCAAGCAGTGCTTCCTCGGTGTTTTTTGTAACATCCTTCTGCGTAATCGTCTGATTAATCCGCTCGTCTTCGCCGAACAGGTCGTATATATCCTCGTCAGTGCCTTTTCCGAGTGCGCGAATCAGTGTGGTTGCGGGGATTTTTCTGTTCTTGTCGATTCTCACATAAAAGACATCGTTTGAGTCCATTTCATATTCAAGCCATGCGCCGCGATTTGGAATCACGGTGGTCTTGAAGAGCTTTTTCCCCGTTTTATCATAATCAAAACCGTAATAAACACCGGGAGAACGCACTAATTGCGAAACGATTACACGTTCCGCGCCGTTTATTATAAAGGTACCGTTGTCGGTCATCAGCGGAAAATCGCCCATGAAGATTTCACTCTCGACAACTTCGCCGGTTACTTCATTTTTAAGATGCGCTCTGACCTTGAGCGGTGCCGCATAGGTGACATCGCGCTCTTTGCATTGAGCAATGGTATACTTGGGCGTGTCATCCAAGCGGTGGTCAATAAAGGTTAGTATGAATTTTCCGTTTGAGTCGGTTATTTGCGAAACGTCATTGAAAACCTCCTTTATTCCTTCTTCAACGAACCATCTGTAAGAATTTTTCTGAATCTCGATGAGGTTCGGCATTTCGAGGACTTCTTCAATTTTAGAGAAACTATGCCTTGAAACTCTGCCTAACTGCACCGGTTTGACATTCACCATAGGCCTACACTCCCTTTATTGCACTTTCATATATAAAAAGCGCATAATTATCCATTGTGACATTATATCAGTATATTATAATATTTTTAATTTGTCAAGCATATTTTTCTAAATTTGTGAAATTTTATTAAAAATCTATTGACATAAGGTGAGGTTTATGTTATAATTTATTTCGCGACTTGCATTTTACGAGGTTATGAGATATTTTCCGCTATTTTAACAGATGATTGAATATATTTTAGATTATTTGAAATAAAAAGTAAAATTTTTGGTGATTTTCCTCAGACAGGTTGTAATGGATGAAGGAAAATCGAGAAATTCAACTCTGTAAACCCGCATGAATACCGGCTTGCTTCTGTAGCTCAGTCGGCAGAGCGCGTCCTTGGTAAGGCATGAACCCGAACCTTTTGAGGTTGACAATCAGTCCACCGGCTTGGTGAATTTTAATGATTTTTACCGGAGTAGAAAACTCCGTAAATCCGCATAAACACTGGCTTGCTTCTGTGGCGCAGTTGGCAGCGCGTGTCCTTGGTAAGGAAGTGCTCCATTTGGCAGACCTACCCCATAAATCCTTTTGTGAAGCGGTTTTATAAATTTTAATTTTTTGAAAATTTTCGCCTTACCCAATAACTTACCCATTGAGTTCAAAAAGTAATTTTTTTGTCGATTTTTCACAGACAAGTCGTAATGGGTAAGATAAAACGAGAAACTCAACCCCGCAAACCCGCATGAACACTGGCTTGCTTCTATAGCTCAGTCGGCAGAGCGCGTCCTTGGTAAGGACGAGGTCATCGGTTCAAATCCGATTAGAAGCTGAACGAAACCCCGCATTGCGTTTAGCTTTGCGGGGTTGATAATTTTTGTCAATGGGTAAATTTCCGTACCCATTATACTGGGTATTAATGGGTAAATAAGGACAGGCTTCATATATCCTGTTCATCACGCTTTTTGGCTTTTTCCGGCAGTGGCTTTTCCGCTACCTCATTTAGAAGCCGTTCCTT
>JAITFZ010000031.1 GCA_031280965.1 Oscillospiraceae bacterium
CTTCGCCTACATAAAATTCATTTTCAATCAGAAAAATAGTGTCGAAATCAATGTCGTAATCACGCATGATTTCATGCAAGCGAAGCCTGCTCATATATCCGTTTTCGGGTTCATTTATCAACGCATCGGTTTTTATTAAGGTTCCGATTTCACAAACAGAGTCATCGGGGAATCTAAAACCTTCTCCAAGCAAAGGAAACCAAAACTGATTATTATAACCGCCCGTTATTAATCCTTCATACATTATGTATGGGACGTTAATATCAAGCCATAAAATACTTGAACCTGTTTGGTAATCTGAACTCAAAAAAATAATCGTGTCTCCATTCCGGTAATAATTCCAAGAGGTGTTTAAATTATGCCGGAAAGTTTTTTCGGAATCGTCTAAAATTAATAACCCGTTTTCCAATTCTCCATAAAACCAATCTAACCCCTCCCACGTCCCGAACATATACTGCCTGAAAACATCGGGGTCGCAGATTTCCCAATCGCTGCTGTCTGTCCACACATCACCGTTTTCATCTATGAAATACCCCAACAACTCCAGCGGTTTCAATCTTGATAAATCTGTCGGCGGTTCTTCGGGAGCGTCGGGCTGCTCGGGCGGTTCTTCCGGTTTGCCTGAAGTTGCGGACGGTTCGTTTGGTTGCATGTTATAATCAGGCGCGGGCGCCGTGCAACCCTCAACGATAAGCGCGAATATAACTGCAAAAACAACAAATAATTTCAGTTTCATTGTTCCAAATTCCTTTCGTGTGATGAGATATATTCCTCAAACTGCTCATTGTCTGCTTCAACAGTCCTTTCCCACTCGCCGTTTATCTTTTCTATCGTATACACTACATCAATCTCAACAAAATCATAATAACTACGCAATTTAGACTTTAATACAAGATTGTTGGGAGCTTCGGAAATAAGATAGATGCTGTTAGCGAAAAACCAATCATCTATGAGAAATAGCTGTCCGTCTTCAGCTTCATAGTAAATTTCGGTAAGCATTTTTCGGTCTATTTCATATTCCTTTGCAATTTCATAAAGCCGCAAGCGACTTAAATAATTATTTTCAGGTTCGTTAATATACGCGTTCGTTTTTGACAGAATTCCGATGTCGGGAATCCATGAATTCTCTATGTTCCCTGCATATAACCCTTCGTCAAAATAACTTAAATTCTGCATTGAATACAATGTTTCCGGCTCATTTGTGTCCATCCAATAAATAGTATGAAGCCCTCCATTAACAAAATCGGTTGCAATTACATTTTCACCTATTCGTCCGACCCTGCCCGTAAGAAGAGCAAAAGCGTTGCTTAATTCGGAATCGTCTACAATTAAAGGGATAATTTCGGCTACTCCGTTATTGAGGCGAAGTGAGTAACTCCATGTTCCGAAAAAGTATTTTCTGAACGTTTCGGGTTCAAATTCGCCAAAATAGTAGCCATTGAAAGGTTTATTGCTAACATCAGACGGAAAATTAATTAACACATCACCGTTTTCATCTATGAAATACCCCAACAACTCCAGCGGTTTCAACCTTGATAAATCTGTCGGCGGTTCTTCGGGCGCGTCGGGCTGCTCGGGCGGTTCTTCCGGTTTGCCTGAAGTTGCGGGCGGTTCTTCGGGCTGTAAAACATCATCAGTAACAGCCGGTTTCGCGCACCCTCCGAGAATGAGCATAAGAGCAAGCGCAACAGCAATGAATAAATTGTATTTTAGTTTCATTAATGTAAACTCCTTCTGTTTGTACCTTCTCATTATATACCATCACTGCCATTTTTGCAAGCCAATATTTTTAACACCGAAAGGAGGTGAATAAGATGACAGATGAAATGGAATTCACCGAAGAAACAGGCGAAATTGAACCTTGTGAATGTCAAGCCGATATAAATGAATTAAAAGATGAACTTGACAATTTGAGGAACCGCATATCCCTGCTTACCAAAGACAATGCCGAGCTGATTACTGACAATCTGGCGCTTCGAGCAAAGACGGAAGCTCTGCTCGAGGCAAGGGCGGCCCTGCCCGAATTCTCAATCCCCACCGAAATACACTCCGACAAGTACGCGGGTGTACGGGAAGCGTTCAAAAACGCGAACACGTTTTTTAAACGGAAATAAACTTAATTAAGAAAGGAAATTTTATTATGGCAATCAACACAATCGAATACGGCGCAGTATTCCAAAAAGAATTAGACAAGCAGGTTCTCGAGGGTTCCACCTCCGGCTGGATGGAAGAGAACGCAGGACAGGTAATTTACAGCGGCGGCAAGGAAATCAAACTGCCGCTTGTTTCAACACAAGGGCTCGCGGATTATGACCGCGACACCGGTTATTCATCGGGCGCAGTAACCTTTACCTACGAAACTTATAAGATGAATCAGGACAGAGGAAGAAGGTTCAGATTAGACGCAGTCGATGTGGACGAAACCGCATTCGCGCTGTCTGCCGCAAACGTTGCGGGCGAGTTTCAGCGTACTCGTGTTATTCCCGAAATCGATGCTTACAGATACTCGAAATTAGCATCGCTTGCAGGGATTAAAAGTGATTATATCCCTAATGCCGATGATGTGTTTTCGGAACTCACGGCAGGACTCGGGCAGGTTATGGATATAACAGGCGGCGAGGGAGAAATTGTTGTGGTTATATCAAGACCGGTTTATGACGCACTGCTTTCTTCCCCGGAAATTCTCAAGACCATTGAAGTCGGAAGCTTTAAACAGGGCGAAGTTGATTTCGAGGTTAAATACTTAAACGGCGCGTGTCTTATTCCCGTGCCGAGCGCGAGAATGAAAACTGCGTACAGCTTCCTCTCCGGCAATGAGGGCGGTTTCACTCCCGCCAATAACGCAAAGGACATCAACTGGATTATTTGCCCTAAAAACGCGCCGATTGCTGTTTCAAAAACAGACAACGTAAAAATTATAGCGCCGGAAAGCAACCAGTTTGCTGATGCGTGGGACATCGACTACAGAAAATACCACGACCTGTTCCTGCCGAAAAACAAGCAGAGCGTAGTCGCGGTAAGCGTAAAGGGATAAACGACATGATTGTTAATACCGATTATTATTACAATTCAGGTTTTGAAAACAAAGGTGATACGCAGGGGCTTGAAAGAGCCCTTGCGCGCGCCGAAAGGCTGATTGACCTTGTTACTTCAGGAAAATGCCGGGAATTAGACAGCTTGCCCGAAGCGGCACAGGAACAGCTAAAATATGCTGTCTGCGCTCAAGCCGAGTGGTATGTGATTTACGGTTACGGAAACCCTGACGACACAATTGACTGCAAGGTCAGGCTCGGCGACTTTTCCTACGAGAGCAGAAATAACGGCGTGACTAAAAGCCTGTCACCTGTAGCGGAGGGCACATTAAAACTTTCGGGATTGTTATATTCAGGAACGGAGGTTAAGTAGATGACGCTTTCAAGACCGATTCCAAAAGCACTGCTCCCCCATACCGCGGTGTTAAAAACACCCGTGCCGAATATTTTCAGCGACACTTATGACGAAATTACACTTTATAATGTCCGCATTGAACAGAATGAAAAGGTTCGCCAAACAAAGTCGGGCGATACAAGAACAAGGGGCGCAAAGATGTATTTTGACTGTAGCAACTCCGCGCCCTTAAATGCGGAATTCAAAACAGAACAGCTTGTTGTTTTTTGCGGCGAAACATATAAAATTGAAGCGGTAAAAGCCGTTGCGGCAGTTGATAAAATTCATCATTACCGGATTGATTTAATTTAGCGGGAAGTAATACTAAAATCCAATAAACTCGTTTATTGGATTTTAGGGATGGCGCTGTTGAAACAGAATACAGCCGAAACGGGGAAAATGTCGTTTTCGCTTCGTTTTAAAACGAACCTATTCTCTGTTGGTAAAGAAAGGACTTTATAAAAATATGAACATAGCCGCTGAAATGCTTAAACTCGGATTAAGACTGACCGTTGCCGCCGCCGCGGCGCAAATCGAATTGTCAAGAACCGCGCTTGAAGACTGCAATCGTTTTTGCAAACTTGACACCGGGGAGCTGCGTGATTCAAGCTACAGGGCGAGCAATTTACTTAAAGGCAGATTAGTTTGGAATGCTAAGTATGCGCGTCATGCTTATTTTTTGGGCGAAGCGGATAGGTCTAAGAACCCGTTAGCTTCAAGACTATGGGCGCACAAGGCGGCGGCGCTTTATTCTGACAGATGGAAGCGGGCGGCAAAGTTCAGATTTGCCGCTTCCATGCTGCGAAGGGGGTTTTAATATGATATTGGAAACGCAAATTCTTACTGCCGTGATTGATTATTTAAACGAAACATGCCGGCCCTTTTGCTCGGTGACGACGGGCGGGATTTCACCTGACAACAACGGAATCAGCGCGGAAATCGCGCCGGGTCACGCTAAATCGGCTTACCTTGACGGCGGGGTTTTTCAACGTTTGCCGATTCTGCTGTTAATCAAACATCAGCGGCATCAAACGGCAATGGAAACAGCGTTCACGCTGGCAAAGGCTGCTCGTAACAAACAAAATATTCACAGCAAAGTTGCGGGGCTCAGCGTAGGTTCCGCTCCCGAATTCGTACAGCGAAGCGGAGCGGATTATATCTACAGTCTTATAATTAACATAGATTACATGGTGTAATATTATTTACGAAAGGAACTTATAAAATGGTAGAATTAAACAATCAAATCACCGCCGAACTTGACATCACGCCGGGAGGAACACAACGCACATGGAGAAGTCTGTGTACAGCGTTCAAGAGCATAAGCCGGTCACTCGGCGAAAACGTTTATACGGCAAGTTATTTATCGGACGGCGGGTTCTCTTCAAGCGAAGTGACAGGGCTTAATTTCACGGTGACATTCCGCGGCGATTACATCGCGGGCGACCCCGTGATTGAGTACATTTTTTCAAAAGATGTGCTTTACGGTGTTGGAGATGCACGAAAAACCAAGCTTAGGCTCACTAAAAAAACAGGGGTTGCCGAAGGCGGTACAGGAGCAGTTATTTGGGACGTAACAATGACAAAGATTCAGGAATCCGGCGGCGATGCAAACGAGCCGAACAGCGTGACGTTAGAGCTGAAAGGCGCGGGCAGACCTGATATTACGGGGTTATAAGCATTGTGATTAAAAAGAAAATCCGCCTAAATCTTCAGGGCGAAAAAGTTATATTAACCGTAAACGGCAAGGATGCAATTAACGCTCTCGGCGAGCTTTACGAAAACCTAACTGACAGCATCGGCGACCGGACGCAAAGTAACGAAGCGGGATACGCGGCAATCAATATGTTTTTGAATCTTTTCGGGGAAGAAATTACAGAAAAGTTGCTGCTTTACTGCGAAAAAAAGCCCGAAAAAGCAATGAGGAAGTACGGGCGCCTGATTAGACGCGTACTGTATCCGCTTTGCGTCCGTCAAAGAAGGCAGGACGACAGACGAGGGGTGAGGAAATACCTGTGAAGCTTGGATTTTCGCTTGAAAATAAAATTAGTTTAGGCGGTAAACAATATTGCCTTGATGTAAGCTTTCATAATGTAATGAAGGCGACGGCGCTGTTGAAAGATAGCGATATTTCCGAGAGGGTGAGGGTGAGTACTGTACTGAGGCTTCTTTTGACTCCTGTCTCACATATCCGCACCCGCTTCTTCTCTTTTTCGCAAAAAACCGTTCTGCTCAAAACACTTTTCGATACCTTAGTCACAAATTCAAATACAAACAAGAGCTCTGACTCTATACTTTCCCTCGAAAACGACGGCGTCTTAATTTACAGCGCATTTATGCAGGTTTACGGTATTGACCTTTATAAAGACCGCCTTGATTGGCGGTCTTTTTGCGCCCTGCTTTCCTGCATACCCGAGAATACCGCGCTTTTTAGTGTCATGAGAGCAAGGCAGTGTGAAACATCCGAGAGCATGAATGAGGGGCTCGAAACTTTATTCAATAAACTAACTGGAGGAAATAAAAATGACTGATGGCAGTATTGTATATGAAGTGCGGGTTGACAGCGGTAACGTAAGCGGCGACCTTGCAAAAGCAGGCTCACTTCTCGAAAGAGGTACGAACGAAATTAACCGCCTCGCAGTAAATACAGCACAGGTTTTCGGGAAAATATTAGGCGATGTATTCGGAAACAGCGCGTCTTATGCAGGGCGCGCAATTTCAAAGTTAGGTACAGGTTTAGATAAACTGAAAAACTCAGCGGCTCCGCTCGCAAGCGCTCTTGCTCCTGTTTCAAAAGAGCTTGAAAAAATATCTAAATTAAGTCTGCCCAATGTAGGCGAAGTTACGGGGAAAGCCGCTTCAAAAGCCGCCTCAAAGGATAAAAGCGGAGGGAACGTATCGGTCATGGCACAGCATTTTCCCTCGTTCGCATCGGGGACAAGCTACATTCCTTACGATGATTTCCCCGCGCTGCTGCATAAGGGTGAGGCGGTATTAACCGCAAACGAAAACGCCGCGCTTAAAGCGGCGGGAGGAATCGATGCAATGCGCGGTGCGGCTACCCGACCCGTACTTATGCAAAACAATGCTGATTTTTCTGCGCTCGGAGAATTCGGCAAAAGACCTGTTGAAGTTACTCTCAAAATCGGCGAGTATGAATTTACACAAATTATCGCCGACACGATGAACAATCTTTACAGGCAGTGGGGAATGAATCCGCTTAAATGAATTGAAAGGAAGTGTAATGTAAAGTGGATATATACTTTAATAACTACAAACTCCCTAACGTTATATCGTATCAGGTGCAGCGTTCAACGCGCAACACTAAGACAGAGTATAATGCCGAGGGGGATATGCTTATAGATATGGTAAACAGAAAACATATCCTAACGGTTTATTTAGGGGGGCTCCGGTCACAAGAACTCCGTCACCTCCTGACAATAACCGACAGCATCTTTTTCACCGTAAGGTTTGAAAGCCCGGTTTTAGGGCAGGTGAACGCCCTGTTCCACATGAAAGAGCAAGCCGCCGAAACGGATTTTGTGCTTCAGGGAGTAACCTATTATAAGGCGTTAAGATTAATATTAGAGGAGCGATAAAATGATTGATGTTTCAAGAGAATATATGGAAAAGTCGCTCGCTCCCGGACGTAATGTCGCGTGTAAAATTCTCGCTGATGATTTCATTTATACCGATGCGGATATTCTGTCGTTTGAGTTTAATGACGTGATACACCCCGACGACATGAACTTCGGGACGACCTGCGCGAATCGTTTTCAGGTTGAGCTTTGGAGCCGCCGAAATATCCCGCTGTCTGCCGTTATACGCCCGTTTGTCGGGTTCAAAGGCGAATCGTCTGATGAGGGTAATGCAGAATATTGCCGGCTCGGTGAATTCTATATAACGCGGAGATACCGTAAACGTGAACGGTACAGCGTTACCTGCTATGACCGAATGTACCGCCTTGACACACGTTACAGACCTTCGGTTTCGTTTCCCTGTTCCGCCGCCGAACTGCTTTCGGATATAGCAGAAATGTACAGATTTGAAGCCGGGTTCAAACCCGAAGCGGATGTTATTGAATCAGTGCCGCGAATGGCAACGTGCCGCGAAGTTATCGGATACATAGCCGGTATTAACGGCGGCTTCGCAAAATTTGACCGCGACGGTGTTCTTCGGCTTAAAAAGCTTGAGTTGTGCGACTTTACGCTTAACCGCAGTCATTATAGCGAGCTGTCGATTAAAGCTGATAAACTTGAAATTCGACAGATTGATTTTATTGCCGACGAAGAAACTTTTTCCGCAGGCAGGGGTACGAAGCTGACAACTTACCGCCATCATAACCCGTTCGCGGACAAGAAAGCGGCTGAGCGCGTATTTAACCATTGGAACGGTTTTGCTTATCACGGTATGACGGTGAAAATGCAGGGCTTGCCATTCTTGGAATCAGGCGAGAGTATTTATGTGCAGGACGATTTTGAAAACGAGTATTATCTTGCATTAATTTCGGACTATACGCTTGAATATGACGGCGGGCTTAGAGGCAGATTGACTTCCCGGTCGAAAAACCCCATAGATGATTACGATGAACCTATGACACAGCAAAGAATGATGGAGAGTTTAAACGAAAGCCTGCGTGTAAGATTCTTCAATTACACCAACGAAAGAAATATTACGATTGCGCGGACGACAGTTCCGATGTTGAGCATTAACTTTCATCTTGAAACAAACTCGTTCATTGCTTTTAACTCGCAGTTTAACATTACGTCGGACAGCGATTGCATAATGACGCTGAACTATCATATCAACAACATTAAAGTCGGGCAGGAACCGCGGCTGAGCCTTTCCGAAAACAGTCCCGCGAGCATTTGCCTGTATAATTGCTTTGAGAGAATACGTCTTGGAAGAAACACGCTGACCGTTACGGCAAGCCTTAATTCGGGAAGCGCGGTAATTGAAACGGGCGGGCTGATTGCATCGGTAAGCGGACAGTATATGTTAAGCGAAGTCATGCAGAAACCGGAAATAAACGTTGAACAGTCAATAGGCAGATTCGAGTTGAGTCCAATAGGTCTGAAGGTGAGAGGATTCTCGGGAATACCCGAGGAACCTGCGATATTTAATCCGATAAACGAAACCGCTTCGGAAAACTTAGGTTTGTTTTCAATAGCGCCTTTAAACCTTAAAACACGCACCTTAGAAGCAGCTCCGTCTATGGACGCTGTTCTTGTTGAAAGTCGCAAAATTTCAGACACTCAAATTCTGCTCCGCTTCACGAATATCGTGTTGTTTACGGGAGAAGCGCTTGACCCGAACGGTTTCAATGTGGGTGACGGATTCAATACCGTTGCTGTTCATTCAGGTGAAATTGTAAACAATAACAGTATTATTCTGACTACCGAAAATCTTAATGCGCTTGATATAATTATTATCGTGTATAACAGCACAACCGGAAACCTGATAAACATAGCGTCAGAAAGTCCGGTGAACTCTTTCAATTATGTACTAAATTAGAGGATTTAAGTTTAAAACAAAACACAACTGAAACGGGGAAAATGTCGTTTTCGCTTCGTTTTAAAACGAAGCTGTTCTCCGTTGATGAAGAAAGGACTTTATGAACACATGTTAAAAGGAAAATCAACAATAGAACTTTTCGATGGTATAACCGGTAAAAAAGTTGAGGAGCATATCAATGAAAATCTTGCTACAAACGCAATTCAGAGCTTGCTGAACATAGGAAGCGAACAACTGATGGCCGGAATGCGGATGGATATTCTCCTGGATTCATTATCGCCGCTTTACCCTCATTATCTGCGCGGAATTCTGCTTTGGGACAGCGCAATCCCCGAGAACCCGAATATAATATACGCACCCCCGGGAGTTCGGTGCGTAGGTCACGCGGGCGGCGTTTATTCGGGCGGCAAAGTGACACGCGGAACGCTAAACACAAACGAAACCCGTGTTTCCCCGAACGGCGCAAAAATAGTATGGGACTTCGGCACGGATAAAGCCAACGGTACTGTCAGGTCTGTTTCGCTCTCGTCTATTCAGGGCGGAGATGCGGGTTGGATGACGCCGTTTGAAAGCGGGGCTGTGGTTATAACTCGCCCTAATATTAACGCTGCATCCGCCCACCCGTCCACAGTCACAATAGTTCCGACGTCTTTAACAGCAACGGGAACATTTCATTTGGCAGGGGAATTAAGGCGCGGAATTTACACCTTTGTTGCAGTCAGCGGAAACAACCTGACGATTATTGAAAAAAGATACACAAACCCCGCGCAAATAGGAATTTTCAATAAAATGGGAAACATCACCGCCACGAACGCATCGGAAACCACCTTTACAGTTGAATCGAACGCACCCTTTGACAATTTCACAGCCAACTTTATCATAGAGGGCGATAATTTAGTTCATGTTTCTTTATCGGGAACCGGAAACAGAAACGCCCGAATCAGGACAATTAATCTGATAACAAAAACAATAACTTCCGACCGAGTGATTACGCTCAGCGAAAACGTAAGCACCAGCCCCGCCGCATTCTTTAAGGAGCGCCTTGTTGTACGCAGGGGAACAGGCGGAGAAACTGCTATGTATGACGAAAACGGGCAGTTTGTCCGTGTGCTTTCGACACATGCCACTTCCGGCGTAATGCGCCGTCATAGCTGTATCGGAGGATATTTAATCGGAGGGCTTACTGCAAATACATTCTTTATAACAGACGGTATTAACTCACAGGCATATTCAAGCTCGGCTGCGGTTGACAGTAACGAAATCTCCGTTATTAATTCCGCAAGTGTGAAACTGCCGCTTTTCGTTAACGGCGGCAATACTGTAGGATTTTTACCACCGTACATGGCGACAATCAATAATCTTTCCACGCCGGTCGAAAAGAACAACCTGAACACTATGAAGATTACTTATGATTTAACACAAATTTAGATTTAAAACAAGCGCTTCAACTTTTTGTTGAAGCGCCTGTTTTTTTCCTGTTTTTAAAATTAAACGATTATACACCACCCAATAAAAAAGACGAACTCGTATTTTTAAAAATGCCTTTGGAATGGTGGTATATTTCCAATAGTAGCACATATTTTCCTGTCTGTCAATCATTTTTGTAATTTATAAAAAGGGCGAGAGTAATCTCTCTCGCCCTTTTTGTTTGTTTATTCTTCTCTTTTACTCAGAATTTCCTTTAATATTACAGACCAATGCGTTTTGGCATACTTAGGGTCATAGTATGGCTCCATTTCGGCTACAGTTATACCATACGCATGAATGGCGGCAATATCAACAGGATACTCTGAGATGTCACCAATTTTGTAATTTTCGCAGAAATCCTCGTACACGTCGGTCTTATGAACTTTTACTGTACTGGTCATATATAACCCCTCCTTCTTAAAAAGTTTTCCAGTTCGTTTTTGTTAATATGGTCGTAAATGAATCCTAATTTACAACTGCTTAAAGATGATTCGTCGAAAACACTCATGTGGATTTCATCGGCAAAATTATCAATTTCAACCTGTGTACCCATTTTAAGTATCTTGTCAAACTCCTCATGACGTTCTGCGGCAATTTTGGCAAAGCGTGCGTTTATTTCAAACATAATGCTTTTGATATTTTCAAATGTAAGCGTTTTATTCTCATTTTCATGGGATTTGGTGAAAATCTGAATATAATCACCCGAATCTATAAACAACTCATGAATATAGTCGTTTGCCAGCAGGGTCGCGACATCGTGATACGTAAAAATTGTTTTCTTTAAATGTGGATGAAAAACAGTTAAATACTCATCTATTCTTACCCTGAACTCTTTAATTGCTTTACTAATATTTACTACTTTGTGTGAAATCACATCAAAAACTGTACACGCGCTATCTATATCATAAATCCTTCTTTGTGCTGTCGCTCCCTTAAATAACACTACTCCCTCAAGAGAATCAACCCCCTCGCTAACGGAAAACCATCTATGCTCGGCAGTTTCGGTCATATCTATCCCGTATTCGGGGTTATTCAACAGCTTGGATAACTCCTTTTCTTTCATTTTGCTTTTATCTTCACAAATTTTTTGCTCTGTTTTCTTGCATATTACATATATATTATGCGCTTTTTCGCCAGACAAGGTTATATTTCTTTTTGTAGTCGAGAAGCCTACTTCGGATACAATCATGGAAAATGGTAACTCCTTTATACGTCATTTATGAAAAACCAAAGAATGCCCCCTTACATATAAAGTAGTGCCACTTATTATACTTGCAGTCCTACATCTATAAAACATTCGAGCGATACTTTAATACATTATAACCTTTTTTGATAAAAAAGTCAATATGTTTTGTAAAATATTGTCGTGTTTTTTGCAAAATGTTGTAAGCAAAGTGTGTTTAACCCCAAAATGTGGTGTTATATCCCTTCTTTGTCATGTTGTTTAACTTAATATAACGACGCCTCCCCTTTATATAATAACATATTATTATTGTAAAGTCTACTATTTTAATAAAATAATTTTACTATTTCTATTATATCAGAAAGATACGTGCAGTGCAATGCAAGATTATATAGCGATTTCCATGCGTATTATCGTCTAAATTATCAATAACTTTAAGCCAAAAGATGTTTTTCGGCAATATGCATAAAACTATCTTTCAAAATTTGTTGAATATGGG
This sequence comes from Oscillospiraceae bacterium, assembly GCA_031280965.1. GTDB lineage: Bacteria > Bacillota > Clostridia > Oscillospirales > Ruminococcaceae > Ruminiclostridium_E. The sequence goes on from JAITFZ010000031.1 coordinate 12,087, forward strand.
AGTTTTTACAAAGAGTGTATTATCGAATCATTGATTATTTTAATATAATAAAAAAAGGGCGGTGGTATCGTTACAATACCACCGCCCCTGCATTTTCGCCTATTTTCCTACATTCTGCCCCGCTTTCCATTCCTCAATGCGTTCGTGAACAGCGTTTATGTATATGACAATAAAATGCTAATTTCATTCAACTACAAGGACGGCGAGAAGTGTTTATCATTCGAGGAAGCGGACAAAGCTCTCTCAAAAAAGAAAAACTCTGTTCAACACGGGGTTAAACAGAGTTCGTCTTTGTTAGCCTTAACTACACCTTCAGGGACTCGAACCCTGGACCCATTGATTAAGAGTCAATTGCTCTACCAACTGAGCTAAAGGTGCGGATTTTTGACAACTTCATAATTATATCACAGGGGGAGCGGATTTGTCAAGCGTTTTTATGTAACTCTATTTTACCTCAGCGCCGCTCCCGGATAGTAGAACGCCAGTATCTGCTTATAATCATACCCGAACTGCCTTGCCAAAATATTCGCGCCGTTTTGGCTAAGCCCGACTCCGTGACCATAACCATAAGTTATGAAGGTAAAGAAGTCTGTTGAAGGGTTGTATGAAAATTCAAAAGCCGCCGACCTGAAAATCCGCCCGCCGCCCATTATGTCGCGGAAATGCCTGCCTGTAAACTGCACCTCCCTGCCGTCGCTTGCAGTGTAGGAAGAGCGCCCGCCTACAGTCATTGCGCCGACATATACAGTGTCAACACGCCCTACGATTTCAAGCCACTGCCCCGGAGCGCCCGTAAGCTGAATCCCCGTTCTTTCGAGTACCGCTACTCTTACGTCGTTTGAGGAAAAAGTCGCGGTAAGCCCGTAGTTGGGGTCGTGTTCTATGTCGAATTCGGTTCGCACACTCCGCAGATACGGAATATCGCCGCCCCATACATTTGCGGAAGAAGCGGTGAAACCTGCGCTTGACGCGCAATAAACCGCCGCTATGTAATCCCCGTTGAAATAAAGCGCCTGTCCCAAAACTTCTCTTACGCTCTCGGTTACACGCTCGGAAGCAATTGAAGAAAGCTCGGCATTCGCCGCCCTGCCCTGGCTTTGATAGTGCATAACATAGGTGTATGACGCAACAGCCTGTGCCTTTATCGCTTCTACATCGAAAGCGCTTCCCACTTCGTTCTGAACTATCCTTGAAATGATATTAAGCGCGGTGTCCGTAACCTGACCGTTCGGCGTCTGAACCGTAAGCCTCGGCAGTAGTGAAGGGTCAATCACGGTTTCGTTGTCTCGCGGCGTAGTTGTGGTTGTCGGAGGCGGCGGAGCTGTTGTGGTCTGTGTCGGGGTTGTGGTGGTTGTCGGCTCGGGCGCTGCGGTCGGTGCGGGGGTAGTTGTTGTATTTGTGGGTGGCGAAGCAGTCGTCGGGGTCGGGATATCGGGAACCTCGGGAGGGGGTAAAGGCTCGGTGTCCGATTGACTGTCCGACTGCGAATCATCGCTTGCCGGATTATTGCGGCCGGCAGGCGTGTTCCCGCCCGGCAAGTCAACAAAGCCGGGTTTCGGGTTGTTCAGCGGATTAATGTTCGCATTTAACGCTGAAAAAATTCGCTCTTCACCCTCGCTGTTATTATCACTGCCGGAAATACTTCCGACCGGCGGAACAAATTCGAGCCCTTCGTCGGCATAAGCCGTCCTTTGCTCGCCTTCAATCACGCCGGTGATTCCAAACAGCCATATATAGCACGACAGTACCAAAAATGCCGTCGCGCAACGTAATAATGATGTGTTTGTCATCTTTCAAAATCCTTTATATAGTTTAAATCCCAATTTCTGCCGCCCCAGCCGGAAGGAAAGCGAACTCTGTAGTATTCCTCGAACATTCTGCGCCTGAGTTGCCCGTTTTCGTTAACGCCGCGGTTATCAATAAAAGCGTCAATTTCCGCCTGTGTGAAAGCGGCGTATTCGTTATCCCTTACGCGCCGCGCCACAATAACAAGCCTTACGCTTGAATCCGCGCCGTTCGCAAAGATTTCAAAGTCGCAGGTTGAAAGCATCAGAAGTTCATCGCCGTACTGCAGGTCAACGTTGGTATAATACATGCTTCTGTCAAGAATACCGGCTACAAAATTATCAAAGTGCGATTTGCTTCTGAAGTAAACATGCCTCCAGTAATCAAAGACTTCACCCTGCGTGGGACGTATATTAGACTGAAAAACCGCGAAGATTTTATAAGTTCCGTATTCATAAAGCGTATCGAATGTGATAACGGGGTTCTGCTTTAAAAACTCAAACGAATCCACGCCCGATGTTCTGTTCGGGCGGTAATTCATGAGCGGCTGAAAGAGGTCTTTATTTTGAAGGTTGTGCCCGTAAATAATTATATTGTGCGGGCGTTCGGTAGGAGTGAATCTTCCCTCCCAGTCCGCGAAAACAGTGCCGTTCGTGGTGGGTATTCTGTCGTGGTTGTGCTTCAAATAGAACTCGTTATCGCCTACCCACGCGCCGTTTTCATCATAATATGCGTACTGATAAACCGGATGCTGGATTATCGGGTATATTTCAAGATAGCCCACGAAGTCATTATTTTTGTTGTACCAGTCGTAATACATGCCTATAACATTAACCGGCTCACCCCCTGTACCGTCCGAACCCATGTGCTGCGGGAAATGTACGCCTATGAATTCCTCGCCGGTATAACTGTCCCTGATTTCCATAATTTCCCGCCATTCGCGGGCGCTTCTTGCCTCGCGAAGCACGTAAAAATCTATAATATGCCCCGCCGCCCATATAATCAAAGCAAGCGAGCCGATGAAAATCAGCTTCCTTACTATATCTCCGGGCGCATCGCCCTTCCACGGCAAAAGCCCGCGGAAAATCGAGACGGCAATATTCTCCTTGCGTCTTAATATACGTATGTTTCCGTCCGAACGCACCTGCCCGGCGGGACTTCTCTGACTAACGGGTTTTTTAACAGGTCTTTTATCAAATTCAGGCAATTTTTCCCATTCCTTTCAACAACTAAATTAAATTAAAAATCTACCATTCTTGTAATATAGTTTAAACGTGTATCCGCATCCGGATTTTCAAGCAGGAACTCGTCAAGCCCGATAATCTTGCTTGTGTCCCAATTCCTGCCCTGCCACATGCCGCCTCTGCGCTCATAGAAAAGATTGAAAAAAAGCGGGCTGGAATTTACGTAGGCGGCGTCTAAATCAAAATCATCTATAGTTTCACCCTCGCGGAGCCGCCGCGCAAATACTGCCACACGCGCATCCACGGATTCGCCAAGCGGATAATGACAGGTGGAAAGCGTCAGGATTTCATCTCCGTACATAACGTCTACATCGGTGTAAAACGCGCTTCTGTCCATTATATTCTGCATAAAATCATAGAACGACGCCCTGTCGGGGAATTCTCTCTTTCTGAAATAATCGTAAACATCTTCATACTTATCTTCTTCCGTATGTACAAATATAACGGCGAATACCTTGTAAAGCCCTTCGGTATAAAGTGTGTTGAATTCAATAATCGGATTTTCGCGGTAAAATTCTATGCTCGGACGCGGATAATTGTGGTGATACGGGTAATAAAGCGAAACAGTATGAAACCTTGAGCGGTTTCTCATGTTGTGACCGTAAAGCACGGTATTATCCGGACGGTATGTAGGGGTAAAGGGGAAGCGCCACTCGGCGTAAATCGAGCCGTAAGCTGAACGAATGTGGTCAATGTCGTAGTCCAGGTAGTAGTGGTTATCGCCCGTAACTCTGCCGTCTTCCCCGTATCTGCGATATTGCAGTACCGGATAATCAAGCCGCGTGTCCTGTATTCTGAGCCAGCCGATTAAGTCGTTGTTCCTGTCATAAGTTTCTATGTACTGCGGTTTAATCCCCGGCCGTTCCATAAGTATTTCGAGAATCCGCTCGGGAGAAAGCGGGATAAACTCGGCAAGCTCATGTGCGTATTCGAGAAGGGCGGCGGGGTCGTCGGCGAGCATTTCCTCGATTTTATCGGAGGGAAGCGAAAGACTGCCTGACATCTCAAACTGTTCAAGCGCCCGTTCCATTCCCTGCCTGAGATTGTTGTAGTTTGCTTCGTCTGCTGCGCCGCTTCGTATATTATTGAAAATCATACCGAAGCAAACAATTGCGACCATAAGCGAAACCATGAATACGATTTTCCGAACGATTTCAAGCGGCTTGTCGCTCCTTAAAGGCATAACGGCTCTTACGAACGCCGTTATGCCGCCCGTTTGCGCAATTGTTTCCCCGTCATAATCGGGCAGAACAGGCAAAACGTGTATAACATCGCCGCCTTGTTCCGGCTCGGGTAATTCCGGTTCAACAGCAACTTCCGTTATAACGCCGCCCGTCGCCGCTTTTTTTGTTTCTATTTCGTCTAAGATTTCCTGAAGCCTGTCAGCCATAATTCTCAACCTTTCATTATCGGTAAGTTAGTCCTGATTGTAGCATAAAAGATATGTTTCATAATCCCAAACCCTGCCTGCCCAGTTACTGCCGAGCCGCCGTCTTTGAAGCTCGAACGGCAGGAAAGCTTCATTATGCTGTGCTTTATTGACGTCTACATAAGAGCTTTCGCCCTCTCTTACCCTGCGCGCAAATACAACTGCGCGGGTATCAACGCTTCTGGTGTAAGGCCAGTAGCAGGTAGACAAAGTCAAAATATGGTCGCCGTACATTAAATCAACATCGGTGAAAAGTACGCTCCTGTCCATTACGCCGAGGATAAATTCATGGAAGTGTTCCTTGTCCCGAAACTCACGGAAAGAAAGATAAGGGAAGACTTCACCATGCTGTTCATCCGTGTTGAACAAAACCGTGGCAAAAATTTTCCAGTCATGCCGCTCATACAGCGTGTTGAAATGGACTATGGGGTGCCGCTGATAAAAAGACAAGTCCCTTTTCTCAAAGCCTTTAAAATAAGACGCAACCTGATGAAAATAGTTGCCGGTGTAAATATTATGACCGTAGAGAATGGTGTTCCCGGAAAGATTGCCATCCGCGAAGTTGTTGCGAAAGTCCGCGAAAATCGTGCCGCCTTCGCTTTTTGTGTGGTCAAAAGCACGGTCAAGATAATACTTGTTATCATTTGTCTGATAAACAAGATAATTGACTATATACCTGTCGCGGTCGCTGTAAGGCAGAGAAGAGTTCATGTCGGGGATTAAAATATGCCCGACTAAATCGTTGTTGAAATCCCAATGCATGATATACTCGGGTAGAATTTCGGGCTTCTCGCGTAAAACCGAATCGCGAATATCATCGGGAATATTAACGTTCCAGAAATCTCTCATTTTCTGGTCGATTTTATATTGCTGATAAAGGTCGTTCCCAAAGACGAACGCTTCTCTCCCGCCGAAATAAATCAGCGCGGAGAGTGCGCCGAGGAATATAATTTTCCTCATGATTTCAAATATGCTGTCGCCTTTCCAGGGGATAAAGCGCATGGAAAACCGCGCAAAAGGATTGCGCTTTTTGCCGTTTATATAGACACCGCGTGTGCGCGGTCTTGTATTGTATGCTGCCGCCATAACTTTTCCTCTGTTTATGAAATTGTATTAAGTATTAAAATCAATGCCTGCCTTACCGATTCAAGACGGATATACTCTCTGCCGTAATCAGGGTTTATTTCAAGGTGCAGAACATTCAATTTTTTCCTGAAAGAACATGCGAAATATACTGTTCCCGTCGGCTTTTCCGCAGTGCCGCCGCCGGGGCCCGCAATGCCTGTGACTGAAATAGCGGCGATTCCGTTTGAAATTCTTCTTGCGCCGACTGCCATTTCGGCGGCACATTCCGCCGATACAGCACCGAATTTTGCCAATGTCTGCGCGTTCACGCCGAGCAGGTGCTGTTTAACTTCGTTGGCGTAAGCGCAGATTCCGAAATTGAAAACCTGCGAAGACCCGCTCACTCCCGTAAGCGCCCCCGAAAGCAGTCCACCCGTACAGCTCTCGGCTGTGCTGAGTATAATTTGCTTATGATGTAATAATTGTACTACATCTTGTGCCGCTTTGTCAATAGATAAGCGCATATTGTTAATATGTGTATTCATAATTTTACGATAATTTTCTTTCCTGTTATAATTGACCAAATATTTTTATGTTAATATTTTCCGAGCAATCTTGAATAAAAGCGGGATTCAGGCGCTTTTCCAACCTTTGAACATCTGAAAGCAACGGTTTCAGCTTCGGGCGGCGCGGCGTAAATACCGTACAGCAGTCCTCGTAAGGCAGTGTTGAAATTTCAAACGTGCCGATTTTACGGGCAATTGCGGTTATTTCGATTTTATCCATGCCGATTACAGGGCGGTAGACCGGCAGGTTCGCCGCATCGTCCGTGCAGATTATGGCGGCGGGGGTTTGGCTGGCTACCTGTCCGACGCTTTCGCCTGTAATTACCGCTGAATAATGCCGCTCACCGCAAAGCTTCATCGCAATCTTCATCATCGCACGCCGAAGCAGAACAGTCATGAATTCCTCGGGGCAGTTGTCCCTGATGTCTTCCTGCGCTTCGGTAAGATTGATACAAAAAAGCCTGATTTCGCCGCAGTATTCTGATAATTTTTCACACAGGCTTTCAACCTTTATAAGTGCGCGTTCCGAGGTGTACGGCGGGCTTTGAAAGTGCAGCATATCCACTGTCAGTCCCCGCTTTGCCATCATGTAGGCGGCGACGGGGCTGTCAATTCCGCCCGAGAGCAGAACCAATGCTTTCCCTGAAGTTCCGACCGGAATTCCGCCCGCGCCCTGTAAGCGGTTAGGGCAGACGAAGGCGTTGTTGTCGCGTATTTCAAGATGTACCGTTACATCGGGACTGTGCAAATCAACCTTTAAATGCGGGAAGGCTTCGAGAACAGCTCCGCCGAATTCCCGCATAAGCTCCATTGAATTCATAGGGAAAGCTTTGTCGGCGCGCTTTGCCTCTACCTTGAAGCTCTTTGCAGAAACAAGTTTATTTTCTAAATAAGGCACGCCGAGCCGCACAATTTCGCCATAATCTTTCGGTAGAGAAAGCGAGCGCTGTACCGCGCCGAGCCCGAATACAGTCAACAGGCGCCTTTCTGCTTCGTTTAAGTTTGCGTTTTCCGAAGCTCCCGAAACCGGCGTGATGTAAAGCGTGGATTGTGCGCGTTCGTAGGTGAAGCCGCCGAGAGGAGATAAACGCCGTTTTATATTTTTAATCATGCGTTCTTCAAAAAGCCGCTTGTTGTTCCCTTTTAAAGCGATTTCGCCGTATTTCGCCATGAAAATTTCCATTTATCGTTTGAACCTCTGTATTCCCGCCTTTAAAACTTCGGCGAATCTGTCTATTTCCGCTGTTGTGTTTTCTTCAGAAAAACTTAGCCTGAGCGCGGAATCCGCATCCCTTTCAGACACGCCGAAAGCAAGCAAAGCTTTACTTTTACTGTTTTTCGCGCAAGCCGAGCCGCTTGAAACATAAATATCATTTTCTGCAAAATAGTGCAGAAGAATTTCGCTTTTCACGCCATTTACGGTGAAGTTGACTATTCCGGGCAGATTACCGCGGCTGTTGAGTCTATAATTAACACCGTTGAAATCCTCTAAAAGTTTCGATAAATACTCTGAAAGTTCTGTGAAATGTTTGTGTTCGTATTTAAAGTTTTGCACCGCCGCTTCAAAAGCGGCAATAAGCTCTGTCGGTTCTGTTCCCGAGCGCAGTCCGTCCTGTTGTCCCCCGCCGCGAATACGCGGCTTCAGGGCAACGCCGTCTTTAATGAAAAGCGCGCCTACACCCTTAACACCGTGAACTTTATGCGCGGAAAGGCTAATCAAATCGCCGTCCGCCGGGATTTTCATGAACCCCTGCGCCGCGTCCGTATGCACTGTGCAATTAGGGAATCTGCTCTTAACAGCACTGTAAATCTTCGGGGTGTCTATGACGAAGCCCGTTTCGTTATTAACCGCCATGACGCTGACCAGCATCACGTCCTGGTCAACCGCCGAGATAATTCTGTCCTCGAAGTTTTCGCCTTTGACCGGCGAAAGCCTGAGAATACTGGTAGACGACCCTCCCGAAAAGCCGTGCTTTTCAATCTCGTCAAGCGGTTCCGCAACCGACGGATGTTCAATGGTTGTCGTGATAATTTTGCGCTGCTTTTCACCTTTCGGCTCGCGCAGTCCGAATAAGGCGAGGTTGTTGCTTTCGGTGCCGCCCGATGTGAAAATCAGCCGCCCTCCGCCCGGCAATTTCGACAGAATTGTCTTTTTTGCGGCGCTGATAATTTTTTCGGCTTCTATCCCGCCCTTGTGAAGCGAGGACGGATTGGCGTAATTATCGCGCAAAACTGCGTTCAACACGCCTATTGCTTCTTTGTGCGGCTTGGTTGTCGCCGCGTTATCAAAATAAATCATAGTTATATTATAACACATAACATGTGCATTTGAAATAGTATATTTTAAAATTTTTGTGAAAAAATAGTAAAAAGTAGGGGTGTGAATTGTGTTCGCCCGAAGGAGAAGCTTATATGATTAATATTTCAAAGCGCCGACTGACGCATTTAATCGCGTTTCCGACGGCAATAATTGCGGCTCTGACAATTATGCTGTTCATGAACGGCACCGAAGCCGAACATGCAAAACGCGCTCTCGAAAACAATTACATGCGCGCCGCGGGCGAACTCAGCCGAAGTCTTGAAAACATAAAAAACACGCTCAATAAAGGCATGTACAGCAATTCACCGGCGATGATGAGCGAATTATCAATACGGCTTAACAACGATGCAATGGCGGCAAAGGCAAACCTGGCACAGCTTCCGGTTTCAGACCTCAACCTGATAAACACGAACAGGTTTTTGTCGCAGGTCGGGAATTACTCAAAGGCGTTATCCGAACGTGCGGCAAACGATGAAGAACTCACAGCCGAAGACCGCGGGAACTTGGTGAAGCTTTACGATTACGCCGCTGTCCTGTCCGAAAGCATGTGGGACAACGGCAGACTGCTGAGGGACGGCGCTGTGCCGCCGCCGGATATTACCGACGGCTTCAAGGAGATGGAGGACACCTTCGATGATTACCCGATGCTTATATACGACGGGCCTTTCTCCGACCATATAATGCAAAAAGAGCCGCTTATGCTGAAAAACGCAAATCCGGTCAGCGGCGATGAGGCTTTTCAGTTTGCGGTTTTTGCTTCGGGGATTTCCTCGCTTGTTTTTATGGGTGAGGAGGAGGGCAGGATGCCGTCTTATATATTCGGGAACGGCAATACAACCGTAGCCGTAACAAAAGCAGGCGGGTATTTAAGCTATATGCTCGGCTACCGTGCGGTTGAATCCGAACGCATAACAGCAGAGCAGGCGGCAGATTCGGCGGGACGGTTCCTTGAAAAGCTCGGAATAACCGATATAACCGGGACTTATTATGAAACACGGGACGGGATTTGCATAATCAATTTCGCGGGAATACAGGGAAACGTGACGCTCTACACCGATTTAATTAAAGTCGGCGTAGCTATGGACACGGGCGAGATTTTAAGCGTGGACGCAAGAGGCTGGTTAGTTAATCACACCAAGCGCAAACTCGGCGAACCGCTTCTCAGCGAGCAGGAAGCCGCCGCGCTTCTTTCGCCGCTTCTTACAGCCGAAGGTGCAAAGCTGTGCGTAATTCCGTCCGACGGCATGAAAGAAAGGTTTTGCTATGAGTTCAGGTGCAGTACCGAAAAAGGGCGGCAGGTGCTTATTTATATTAACGCGGACACGGGCAGGGAAGAACGGATTCTTCTGCTTGAAATAAGCAACAACGGCACATTGACTGTTTAATTGAAGAATTTTGTAAAATTTTGTAATAAATTTGTAATAGTTTTTGTATTGAAAAACCTGCGGAATTATGTTAGAATAAATAAAAGATGTCCATACGGAAGCAGTAAACAGGTAATTATATGAAGAAGAAATTAAAAGACAGAGCGGCGTTGCTGATTCTCGTCCTGCTTATTACAGCGGCGGCAGTCAATGCCGGCGCGTGCGGCAGAAGCACGGAGAGCAGAAACGAGCCGTATGAGCAACCGCAACCGCCTTTAGTAAGCGGCACTAATGACGAGGAGCCGCCCGAGCCTGACGAAAATCCGAAAACGCCTGACCTTGAAGAGTTTCCGAAACCTCCCGTAACCGTTGAGGAGGAAGACGGCGACATCATTCTTTCGCCGATTGAGGAGAATTCAATCGTGCTGACGGCGCAATCGCTTATAGGAATCCCGTTCAGAGATGGCGGAAGCTCGCCGGAAGAGGGGTTTGACAACTCGGGATTCATCTTCTACGTTCTGCGCCGAAACGGCTATGTAAACTGTCCGCGCGCGCTTCACGAGCAATCAAATATGGGTAATAAAATCAATTCGATTTCCGAGCTTAAATCGGGGGACTTGGTTTTCTTCTCGGATAACGGCGAAAGGGCGGGGTTCGGTGGAATATATATAGGCGACGGCATTATGATTAGCTGTCGTATGCCGGGCGAAACGGTCAGAGAGTTTGATATAACAACACAGTATTACCGCGGCAGTTTCTTTACGGGTGTGCGGGTGCTGTAAAAATAACGCAAAGAGCAGCAACCGTGCGGCGCACTGCGCCCGCACGGTTGCTTTTTTTAATAAAGCCAATACTCTAAATTATCCAATATATGCTGTATTGAATCTAAGTCGTTTTCGCCGGGGTTTCCCCAAACATCCAACCGCAACAGATTCGTAAGTCCGGCGAGCGGTGAAAAATCGCTGATAGCGTTTCTGCTTAACCCAAGATAAATAAGATTAACAAGCCCGGCGAGCGGCGAAATATCCTCAATGAAGCCATTAATAAGAGCAAGATGCGTCAAATCGATAAGCGCAGAAAGCGGCGAGAGGTCGAATATAGCCATGTTGTAAATTTCCAGAGAGGTAAGCCGCGTAAGCCCGAACAGTGGCGCAAGGTCTACAAAAACACCCCGTCCCGTCGAGTCGTACCAATCGCCGTTAAGTTTAAGCGACGTAAGGTTTATAAGCCCGGCGAGCGGCGAGAGGTCGAATATAGCCATGTAAATTTCCAGAGAGGTAAGCCGCGTAAGCCCGGACAGTGGCGCAAAGTCTACAAAAACACCCTGTCCCGTCGAGTCGTACCAATCGCCGTAAAGTTCAAGCGACGTAAGGTTTGCAAGCCCGGCGAGCGGCGAGAGGTCTGTTACCCGGTTAATGTTGAGATGGAGGGTTTTAAGGTTTGTAAAACCTATTAAGTCGGGAATCTTTTCGTAAGCACCGATGGCTGTGCCAAAAATGTTAAGCGTTTCAAGATTCGGCAGTGCCGGCAAAGTCGAAAGCGCATAAGAATTATAAACATCATAAGTAGAAAGAGTAAGCGAGCGGAGATTCGGCAACGATGATAAGAATGAAAGGTTGCCGGCAGAAGAACCCGAGAGCGAAAGCTCCGTCAGTTTGCCGAATTTTGCTACATGTGAAGGCTCAATTGTAAAATCGGCGAAAATTTGAATTCTTATAACCTCCGTAAACACCGATAACTGTGAAAGCATATGCTCATCGTCGATGTATAAATCAAGCATGGTTAAGCTGTCAAGTCCCGTTGGCGGCGAGATATTGGCAAACACACCGCTATTAAAGAAAGCATGGTTAAGGTTCGGCAGGTTAGAAAGCTCAAGCAGTTGCACATCGCTGTTTTCGATGCTAAAGGAGTAAAGCAAAGGCAGGTCGTCAAGCGTAAGCCTGATTATTTCACAGTTGTAAAAGTTGATATTATGGAGGTTTTTAAATTCGGAAAGCGGCAAGGTATCCGTGATTTTACAATTATAAAAGCCTATACCTTTTATATCTAATCCGTCAAGCACCGAAAAATCATCAAAGATAATATTATTAAAATATAAATGATTTAAGTTCGGCAGGCGCTTTAAGTCGCGCAAATCCGTACTCGCGGTCATTTCGCCGGACGGGTATATGGTGATAAAGTCAACATGCTCAAGCCAGCTGTTCGGGATATAAAAGTTTTGGCTGTATGTGTTTAAAAGAGACTGACGTATATCATCGTTAAGGTCCCAAACGTAAAAATCATCATCGTCCTGAAGCTCGACGGTCGGCAACCCGAGAATTTTTTCAATATGCGCGATTGCTTCAGAATCAATACGCAGGAACGGATTGAATGAGAGTAAGACGTAATTAAGCGCTTTGAAATCTTTAAGCGGGCTTAAATCACTGACGAGATTATGACTGAAGCTGAGTTGTTCAAGGTTCGGCAACGATGCCAAAGGCGAGATGTCCGTGATTTTATTATTATCCAGATTCAACTCACGAAGTTCTGTAAATTGCGTGAAAATCGTCACATCGGATATACCTAAGCCATTAGCCCAAAGTGTCGAAATATTCCGAAAATGCCGTAGCTGTGACAGGTCGCCGAACGTATGGCGCCAGTGCAGTTCAAGGAATATATCAAGGTCACTGCGCCATAATTCGTCATCGGCTTCGAGATTGAGCCTTCTAAAAACAAATGACTTGAGTTCTTCACTCTCAAAAACAACGATGTAATCCGCATCCGCAAGCATAAGACGAAGCCGTTCGCTGTCGGTGTTTTCCACAGCGCGCACGAGAATTTCCCACGCCGCAAGTCTGTTGCCGTCCCCGATATAATAATCGTGCAGAATTATGTAAATTTCCTCGAAAGCCGGGTCGGCTTCAAGCGCCATGTTATAGAAGTTCACGGCGTTCCTGTAATCCATTGTCACGAAATACTTATCGGCGCGTTCTTTGAGCAGTTCTGCACGGCTTTTGTCGCCGTCTCTGATGTAATCGGCAAGCTGAAACGCGCCGAACACCAACAGCGCAATAAGCGTGAGCGTAGCGGTGATTGAGAACTGTTTATGTTTTTTAATAAAATTCGTCATAATAAATCTCCTTGTGTTAATTTAATTTTAGCACAAGGAGATTAAAAATACAATAACAAAACGGTTACAATTTTTTATTTTTCACGCCGTAACAATTTGAGACTCCGCCTGAAGATTCAACTTCTCCACCGCCGCTTCCCGCATTTTATACTTCAGGATTTTTCCCGCCGCGTTCATGGGGAACTCGGTTACAAAGTCAATATATTTGGGGACTTTATGCTTTGCTATACGCTCAACGGTGAAAGCTTTGATTTCTTCTTTAAGCTCCTCGCTTTCCTCTGTGCCGTCTTTGAGGATTATACACGCCATAATCTCCTCACCGTAATCCTTTGAAGGTACGCCGATTACCTGAACATCGCGGATTTTCGGGTTCGTGTAAAGGAAGTCTTCGATTTCTTTAGGATAAATATTCTCGCCGCCGCGTATAATCATATCCCTTATTCTGCCCGTGATTTTATAGTAGCCGTCTTCTTTGCGCCTGCGGGCAAGGTCGCCGGTATGAAGCCAGCCGTCTTCGTCAATCGCCGCCGCGGTCGCTTCCGGCATTTTATAGTAGCCTTTCATGATATTATAGCCGCGGGCGCAAAGCTCGCCGTCGGTATCGTCGGGGAGTTCTTCGCCGGTTACGGGGTCAGTGATTTTCACCTCAACGCCGAAAATAGGTCCGCCGACTGTGTTAACGCGCTGTTCCACGCTGTCCGAAGTCTTGCTCATCGTTATGGCGGGAGAACTCTCGGTCTGCCCGTAAGTTATGCAGATTTCGCTCATATTCATCTTGTTAAGCACATCTTCCATGACCTTGACGGGACAGGGCGAGCCTGCCATTATACCGGTTCTCGCGTACGAAAAGTCGGTTTTTGCGAAATCCTCATGCTCCAGCATCGCGATAAACATAGTCGGGACGCCGTGGAATGCGGTAATAGCGTTTTCATGGACGCACTTTAAGCCTTTAGCGGGCGAAAACGCAGTAATAGGATAAATCGTTGCGCCGTGGGTCATTGCGGCGGTCATGCCGAGAACCATTCCGAAACAGTGGAACATCGGCACGTGAACCATAAGCTTATCGTTGTTTGAAAAATCAAGGCAGTCGCCGATTGCCTTGCCGTTGTTGACTACGTTGTAGTGCGTCAGCATAACGCCTTTCGGGAAGCCGGTGGTTCCGCTGGTATACTGCATGTTGCAAACCTCGTTTTTATCAAGCGACAGCCGCCGCGAGCGCACCTGCGCCGCCTCGGCTTCGCCGTCCCCCGCTAAATTGAACGCTTCGTCCCACGTAAAGCAGCCGTCCTGCTTTGAATCAATTGTGACTATGTTTTTGAGAATCGGCAGGCGCTTGCTGTTAAGCCCGCCGGGTTTAGACGCTGCAAGCTCGGGGCAGATTTCCTTTATAATACCGACATAATCAGAATCTCTGAACCCGTCAATCATAACAAGCGTATGCGTGTCAGACTGGCGCAGAAGATATTCGGCTTCATGGATTTTATAAGACGTGTTGACCGTGACAAGTACTGCTCCTATTTTCGTAGCCGCCCAAAACGTGATAAACCACTGCGGTACGTTGGTCGCCCAAATAGCCACGTGCGAGCCTTTTTCGACACCCATCCTGATAAGCGCGGCGGCAAACTTGTCAACATCATCGCGAAATTCCCTGTAAGTGCGGGTGTAATCAAGCTCTACGTATTTATAAGCAAGCTGGTCCGGAAATTCCTCGCAGATTCTGTCAAGAACATCGGGAAAGGTTTCATTTATAAAGGCTTCTTTTTTCCACGGATAAAAGCCGGTGCCGCGTTCATCGGCATAAAGCGTTTTTTTATTAATAATCCACGGCTCCATATACCGTGCAAAGTGCGGGAAAACTATGCCGGCGTCCTCTAAGTTGCCCGCCCAGCGCTTAACCCACTCAAGCGAAATATAGCCGTCATAGCCGCTTTTTTCAAGTGCGCGAAGCATATCGGGTATAGGCAAATCGCCTTCGCCCATTAAACGGTAATTAGGCATATTCCCGCTCATAACGCTGTCCTTGGTATGGACATATTTTAAATATTTACCGAGATTTTTAATAGATTCTTCGGCTCTTTCGCCGAAATAACGATAAGGGTGGTGCATATCCCACAAAGCCGCGACATAAGGCGAATTCACCGCGTCAAGCACTCTTCTCAGCCGCTTCGTGTCGGCGTAAACACCGTTTGTTTCCACTAAAAGCACTACGCCGCCGACTTTCGCGGTTTCGGAAAGGACACCAAGCTCACTTATAATAAAATCATCGTCAACCTCACCCGTGACGTGCGGTTCGGCATCTGCCAGTATACGAATAAAAGGCGTATTGAGTTTTGCCGCCAATTGCACATACTGCTCGATTTCTGCACGGTTTTCGGTGCTTTTCCCCTTATATTTAAGCGGACAGCCGGAAGAAAGGCAGGGGATTTCAAGCCCGGTACGCTTTAAAGTCTCCTTGGTTTTTTCAATGTCTTTCGAGAACGGCTTGGCTTTTACGGCGAAGATATTGTCGCCGAGCCCGCGGATTTCGATGCCGTTAAAGCCGAGGTCGGCTGCCATTGTGTAGATGTCAGACCACGAAAATTCGGGGCAGGCGAGTGTTGAAAAGCTGATTTTCATTTTTATGTCCTTCCTTGTTCCATTTAAAGTATATCAGAAACATAATATCATGTTTTAGGGGTGATTGTCAAGATTTTTGATTGACATATATCATTATTTATGATAGAATTCAAGGTATAAGACAGAAAGGCTATGAAATATGAACTTCATCGAAATTCTCAAAACCATTTCCCCCGTCTCCCCCCCTCACGAAATCCATAAGATTTTATCTGAAGCCGTCATGAGCGAAATCGCTGTTGACTGGCGCAGAAGCGCGATTAAAGATACTCGCCGGGCGGCATATCTTTCAATGGAGTTTCTTATGGGGCGGGCGGTATATAATAATTTGCTGTGCCTTGGCTTAACTGATGAAGCAAAAAAGGCTTTCGGGGAAGCGGGCGCTGATTTTGCCGTACTTGAAGAAATCGAAGACGCCGCACTCGGTAACGGCGGCTTGGGGCGGCTCGCGGCATGTTTCTTAGACAGCGCGGCGGCACAGGGTTACGCGCTTGACGGTTACGGAATCCGCTATAAATACGGGCTTTTCAAGCAGAGCATTTCGGACGGTTTTCAGAAAGAAGCGCCCGACGACTGGACACGTTTCGGCGACCCGTGGAGTGTGCGGCGCGAAGAAGACTCCGTGTTTCTCGAATATGCAGATTTGAGCGTAAAAGCCGTACCTTACGATATGCCGATAATCGGCAGGGGTAAGGAGAATATCAGAACTTTACGCCTTTGGCAGGCAGAGCCTGTGCGGGAGGGTGAATTCGACTTTGCCGCTTTTGATAAGGGCGAGTATTTGCGCGCTTCCGAGAACGCCGTGTTTGCGGAAAATATATCACGTTGCCTGTATCCGAACGACAGCACTTACGAGGGCTTGAAGCTTAGGCTCAGGCAGGAATATTTTTTCAGCGCGGCTTCAATGCGGGACATATTGAAAAAGCACAAGCAAAGCGGCAAAACAATGCAGGAACTGCCCGAATATATCAGCATACAGCTTAACGACACCCATCCCGTCATCGCAATTCCCGAAATGATTAGGATTCTTGTGGACGGGGAAGGGTTAAAATTCTCCGATGCACTGGTTATTTCCCGTAAAATATTTAATTATACCAATCATACGATTATGGCGGAGGCGCTTGAAAAGTGGAACATCGGACTTGTTAAGGATATTCTGCCGCGTATTTATGAAATCTGCCTGCAAATAAACGAAGCGTTTATTGATTCTCTGTATGTTCAGGGGCTTTCTGCGAATAAAATAAATCATCTGCGAATTATTGAGGACGATACGCTTCACATGGCGCGAATGGCGATTTACTGCGCGTCCGCAGTCAACGGCGTGGCACAGCTTCACACAGACATTCTTAAAGCCGATACCCTGAAAGAATGGTATGAATTATACCCCGCTAAATTCCGGAACAAAACCAACGGCATAACTCCGCGCCGCTGGCTCAAGCTTTGCAACCCCGGGCTTTCCGGGCTTATAACCGAGCTTCTCGGCGATGATTGCTGGGTCTATGATTTAAGTCGGCTTAACGGCTTGAAAAAATACGCCGATGACAAAACGGTTATTTCCCGCTTCTCGGAAATCAAGCGGCAGAATAAAATCAAACTCGCGGATTACATTAAAGCGCACGAGGGTGTTGTAATCAACCCTGACAGTATTTTCGACATACAGATTAAGCGGCTTCATGAATACAAGCGGCAGTTGCTGAATGCGTTTTCGATTTTATATCTTTATTTTGGGATTAAAGACGGCAGGTTCGTGAATTTCGAGCCTATGACCTTTATTTTCGGCGCGAAAAGCGCCCCCGCTTACATGAGGGCGAAAGGTATAATTAAGTATATTAACGAAATCGCCGCTTTAATAGACGGCGACAAACAAGTCAGAGAGCTTATAAAAGTAGTGTTCGTGCAGAACTACAACGTTTCCTATGCCGAAAAGCTTGTTGTCGCCGCTGATGTGTCAGAGCAGATTTCGACCGCAGGGACGGAAGCATCCGGTACAGGGAACATGAAATTTATGCTCAACGGCACTGTGACGCTCGGCACCATGGACGGCGCGAACGTTGAAATAGCAGAGGAAGCGGGCGCGGAAAACAATTATTTTTTCGGGGCGGAAGCGAAGGAACTCGGCAGAATTATGCAAACTTACGAGCCGAGAAGAATCGCCGCCGCAGACCCGCAGATTCGCAGGGTTTTACAAACGCTTATCGACGGCACTGTTTCGGATAACGGCACGGGGCTTTTCAGTGAATTGTACTTCGCGCTTACCGACGGGGCTTCGTGGCATGTCCCCGACCATTATTATCTGCTCGGGGACTTGAATTCCTACGTTAACGCGAAACTGCAAATCAATGCAGATTACCGCGACGACAGAGAAGAATTTTTCAGGAAATGCTGGCTTAATACAGCGGGCGCAGGTAAATTCAGCTCGGACAGGACAATTAAAGACTATGCGGAGAATATCTGGAAAATTTAGATTATGTTCCTACCTGTTAAAAACTGCACGGCTTTTTGCGGCGAGGTTCTGACATGCTCCATTTCGGGCGAGTGAAGTTTGCCGGCATTCCGATAATCAAAGCTGTCGCAGAATTCGCTGACATTGTAATTTAAAACCTTCGCGTATTCCGACACCACCAGATTGAGCGCTTTCATAAACTCGGCGCGGCTGTTCTTAGGCAACTGCTCGGACTTTGCCATCAGCAGATGATAATGCGGCAGACAGAAAAATTCCTGCTCCCTGAAAATATCCCGGAACTTACGCTCCTTCTCGAAAAGCGAAAACACGGTTTTAAGCATATGATTGATTCCCCAGTCCACCTTTGAGCAGACGAAGCAGGTATGCTCTACCTTGTCGGCGCGCTTTGTCTTAGATGCGAAGATGTTCCTGGTTTCAAAGACGTTTCCTCTGACCGCGGCTAAGTGGGTGTTGAGCGTCAGCGCAAGCGACAGGCGGTTTCCCTGTTTGGCAAGCATGGGATAATGCACAACACAAAAGCCGAGTTTGTTGGTTTCCGTGCGAACGTCAGGTTCCATCATTGCCGCGCCCATTATGTACTCGCTGATATGTTCCTCAACCGTATCGCGCATACGGCAAATCGGACAGCCCTCCCTCGGCTCGAAAACTTCGTTTACAGGTATGGTAAGTAAACTCTCTCTCATGACGGCTCCTTCCGGTATGCAAAAATTTATGTTGAAATTATACTTTAATTGTAGTACAATATAAATAAATAATCAAGGGTTTTTTATGGAATTTTTAATTAAAACCGATTTTTTTAATCCCGAACTGACTTTAACCGGCGGTCAGGCGTTTCGCTGGCGGCGTATTGAGAGCAGATGTTACTTCGGAATCGCAGGCAGGCGAACGCTTACAATCAGGCGGGAAACAAACGGCGTCAGGCTTCTCGGCATATCGGATAAAGAACTTCCTTTTTGGTTAGAATATCTTGATATAAGCACCGATTATGAAAGCATAATCCGCCGCTTGTCCGAAGACACAACGCTGCGTAAAGCGTGTAGGTTCGCGCACGGGTTACGGCTTTTAAGGCAGGAGCCTTTTGAAACGCTGATTAGCTTCATAATCTCGCAAAACAACAACATCCCGCGCATAACGGGAATAATAGAACGATTATGCATGACTTTCGGCGCGGTAATTGAAAAAGACCGCTTTGCGTTTCCGGAAGCGGAGGTTTTGGCAGAGCTTGACGAAGCGGACTTGTCGGCAATCGGCGCAGGCTATCGCGCAAGGTATATAACCGACGCGGCAAGAAAAACACTAAGCGGCGAAATCAACCTGAACGCGCTTTATAAAATGCAGACGGAAGAAGCGCGCCGCGAACTTATGAAAATCAAGGGCGTAGGCGGTAAGGTCGCGGATTGTATACTGTTGTTCGCGTACAGAAAGAGCGGCGCGTTCCCTAAAGATGTTCATATAAAGCGGGTTCTTGAAAATTATTACCCCGCCGGTTTGCCGGAATGTACGGCAGGATATGAGGGAATAGCCCAGCAGTACTTATTTGAATATATTCGCAACCATGCTAAGAATAAAAACACGGAGGAAAATTTATGTTCTGTTCAAAATGCGGATGCAGGTTAAACGGCGGCAGTGTTTTTTGCCACTCATGCGGAATGAGGGTGCCGGCGGAAATACCGCTGCCGATTGTTCCCGATGTTCATATGCCGGATTTTTCCGAAAACCCGATTCCTGTTTATCCGGTTACTCCCGAAACGAGCCCCGTTTTGCCTGTTACGGCGGCGGGAACCGCTTCTTCGGGCATAGCGCCGGAACAGGCTTCGCTCTTCCCCGAAAATGAACCTGTTCGGGAACCGGAACAGGATTTAACGGCGAAAATCACTTCTCTTTCAGAAGCGGGTGACGTTCTCCCCCCCGAACTGATAAAAACACCGGAAGCTCCCGCAGTGTCTGAAACAAAAAAAGAAAAAGCCGATTTCGGCACCGCCGGACTTGTTTTCTGCCTTGTTATTATCGGAGTGCTGTCGGTTGCATGCGGTGTTTTGGGAATATTGTATTTCGGAGGATTTTAAGCTATGATAAACTTTGGAAACGATTGGAACGACCTTTTGCAAGACGAGTTCAAAAAAAGGTATTATGTAAATTTACGTGAATTTTTAAAAAAGGAATATCAAACGTTCACGATATACCCTGACATGAACGACATATTCAACGCGCTGAAGCTGACCGCTTATAACGATGTAAAGGCGGTAATCTTAGGGCAGGACCCGTATCATGAACCGGGGCAGGCACACGGCTTATGCTTCTCGGTGCAGGGCGGTACGCGTCGTCCGCCCTCGCTTGAAAACATCTTCAAGGAACTGATTGACGATATGGGCATAATTCCGCCGCCGCACGGGGATTTAACGGGTTGGGCGAAGAATGGCGTACTTCTTTTAAATACCGTTCTGACGGTGCGGCAGGGCATGGCGAACAGTCACAGGGGGCAGGGCTGGGAAATTTTCACCGATAAAATCATCGAGCTTTTAAACAACCGCGACAAGCCTATTGTTTTCATCTTGTGGGGAATGAACGCGAGAGCCAAGTCACAGCTTCTGACGAATCCGATACATATGGTGTTAACCAGCGCGCATCCGAGCCCGCTTTCGGCGTATAACGGCTTTTTCGGCTGCCGGCACTTTTCAAAGGCGAATATTTTTCTTGAGGAGAATAAGCGGGAGCAGATAAACTGGAGACTTGAGGAAGATAGTTTAGTGACCACATAAAACAAAACAGCGGGTATAATTCATGAAAATTATACCCGCTGTTTCATTCGTGTTTGTTAAGTCTTTTACTCAAACGTGTCTTCTTCGTCACGCTCGTTAAACAACTGCATCAATGCAATCATTTCCTCCTCGGTCAGCGTTATACCCTTGCCCATTCGTTCGCGGTCCGGCGACCAGTTGCGAATGTCGTACTTAGGCGGGTTTTCGTTCCAGCTAACCATGTTCAGCTCAACTTTCCAGCCCTTTGTGTTTTCGGAAATAACTCCGAGTTCCTTTGTGATTTCATACTTAATTTCTGCCATGTTGTTTCTCCTTTAATTGTATTTAATTATTTCATCCGCACTCATCACCCTGTCGAACAGAGCATAATACTTAGGTGTCACAACTCTGTTTATGTGATGATGCCCGAAAAACCAGCGCTCAAACGTACAGCTTTCGCCGAGTATATCAAGATAAGCGTTGGGGCGGCTCTTGCCGGAATTGGACAGTTCAAGGAACTCCGCAATCATGCTCGGCGCTTCGTGGCTGATTATATAGTCAACCCTGCCGTTATGCCGCGCAATCGACCGAAGACCGTTCCTGTATTCGGCTTCTTTCGGGATTTCGGGGGATTTTGCAATTTCTTCCTCCCGGCTCTGAACATCGGCGGCTCCTTCGCTTCCCGGCTCAACTTTTTCAACCCGTCCGCCGCCGAACGTAAGTGCGGTTTTTTTGCCGAGCGTGAAAATTTCACCGCGCATAAGGTAGCGCAGATTCCCGCTTATATGGCGAATTTTGCCGCCATTCCATTCTTCTTCGGGGTAGGAATTCAGCTCATCGAAATTTTCATGAAGACCGTCCACGAAAAGAATGTGATACTTTCTTCTGCCGAGCCGCTTTAAAAGGCGTTTCTCGCTTTTTGAGCCGTCCCAGATGAAACCGAAGTCGCCACAAATAATCAGAAAGTCGCCCTTTTTAAGCCGCTTCATCTTCTTGAAGCGCTCTAAATCGCCGTGGGTATCGCCGGTGATATAGATTGTGTTCTCGTGTTTTTTCATTTTGCCAAAGCCTGTTCAAGGTCGCCGATTATATCTTCAATGGTTTCAAGCCCCACAGAAATCCGCACCGTTCCCTCGGTTATATCCATAGCCGCGAGCTGCTGCGCCGTAAGCTGGCTGTGCGTGGTGGTCGCCGGGTGTACAACCTGCGTTCTTATGTCACCTAAATTCGCAACGTTTTGAATTAAATTCAGCGCGTCCATAAAGCGCGCCGCACGAGCGCGGTCGCCCTTGATATTGAACGTCATTACACTGCCCGTACCTTTCGGGAGGTACTTTTTAGCAAGAGCATGATACTTGTTGCTTTCAAGTCCGGGGTAGTTAACCGCCTCTATTTCGGGATGGGCTTCCAGGAACCCTGCAACAGTGAGCGCATTGGCGCAGGCGCGTTCAACGCGCATCGAAAGCGTTTCCACGCCGAGCGTAGTCATAAAGGCGTTAAAAGGCGCAAGACACGAGCCGAAATCGCGCATAATAAGTGCGCGCAGACGCAGAATAAACGCCATTTTCCCTAAATCCGCAAACACGACTCCATGATATGAAACATCGGGTTCGTTGAACAGCGGGAAACGGGGATTGTCCTTATAATTGAAACCGCCGTCCACAATTATACCCGCCATAACCTGTCCGTGACCGGAAAGCAGTTTCGTTGCGCTGTGAACGACTATATCCGCACCGTGTTCTAACGGGCGGCAAAGGTACGGCGTGTTGAACGTACCGTCCACCATGAAAGGAATCCCGTGTCTGTGCGCTATTTCAGCGATTTTTTCAATGTCGCTGATATTTGCGTTCGGGTTGCCGATAAGCTCTGTGAAGAAAAGGCGGGTTTTGTCGGTTACTGCGCTTTCCCACGCCGAAAAGTCGTCGGGGTCTACGAATTTTACGGTTATTCCGAGTCTTTTCAGACTTACATTCATCATGTTAATTGCGCCGCCGTAAATATTGGCGGATGAAACGATTTCATCGCCGACCTGACACAGGTTCACGAACGCATTGAACATCGCGGCGTGTCCCGACGAAAACGCGAGCGCGCCCACGCCGCCCTCAAGCGCGGTTATGCGCTCTTCCAAGAAGCCGTTGGTGGGGTTCATCAGGCGGGAGTAGATGTTGCCCGCCTGCGAAAGCTCAAACAGGCTCTTCGCGTGTTCAACGTTATCGAAGTAGTAGGCGTTGGTCTGATATAACGGCGGAGTGACCGAATGTGTCGCTTCGTCGCCATGATAGCCCGCGTGAATCATGTTTGTTTCAAATCCGTAGTTTTTCTTTTCCATAGGTTTCCTTTCTTTGCGGGACGATTGTCGTCCTTTTGCACATGTTTATTTATTTTATCAGGGAGTAATCGTTAATATATGAAAATTTGGTTAAAATTTCCAAAAAAGACTTTTATTTACAAAAGATTTGTGTTAGAATAAAATATAGCGGGTAGTCTGCGCGGACAACTGCGGATTCACCCCTGCAATCTATTATAATATACAACCGGGGGTTTTGTCAAATATGCAAGGCGTAAAAAAAGCAGTAATTTTTCTGACCATAGTATTAGCGCTCGCCCTAAACATAGAATACATCGCTATTTTCCCGGCTTCGGCTTTCGACCCGGGAATCGAAACAATTTATTCTGAAAGCGTTATTATGGTTCATTTGGACACCGATATTACGGTTTTCTCGAAGAATGAGTTCGAGCGGCGCTTCCCTGCGTCCACTACTAAAATCATGACCGCTTTGGTTGTGCTTGAAAATGTTGAAAATTTAAACGACTTCGTGACCGTGACCGATAACATGAACTTCGGCTTTCTCTCCAATTATAACTTTACCGATGCACAGGTAGCTGACATCGTAGTGGGACAAACCAACCTGACTTATAACGACCTGCTTCACGCGCTGATGATTTATTCGGCTTGCGACGCGGCGAACATTTTGGCGTACAGCGTCGGCGGCACGATTGCTAACTTTGTTGTTATGATGAATCAGAAAGCGGCGGAGCTTGGTTGTATTAACACCAACTTCGCAAATCCGCACGGACTTCACCAAAACGATAATTACTCCTGCGCCTGGGATATGTTTCTGATTAGCAGATATGTTCATGACAAGTATCCGCGCTTCATGGACATCGCCAACTTAACAAGCTACCGTATGCCCGCAAACGGCAGACATCCCGAAGGCGTGGTTCTTCCGAACACCAACAGACTTATACGGCGGGAATTCGAGGGTCAGTATTATGAATTCGCCCGCGGAATCAAAACCGGAAGCTTCGACCGGTATTTAGATACCGACACCGGTGAATACCACCCCGGACACTTCAGCCTTGTTTCCCTCGCACAGCAGGGAAACAATACGTACATGCTTGTTACGCTCGGCGCGCCTTTTCACGATTTGGAAAACCCGGGTGTAAGGGGCTTTTATGCCTATGATGACCACCTTGCGCTTTATCGGTGGGCGTTCAGCTCGCTTGAATATAAGATGGTGATGTCGGCGAATGATATTATAGCGCAAATTGAGGTGGAAAACGGCACAGAAAGCCGCGTACAGTTGCGTCCCGCCACTGATTTCAGTTATATGTTGCCCGCCGGACTTGACCATACCGCCATTCATCGGGAAAGAACGCTGTTTCATCAGGTGATAGACGCATCGGAGGGCCCGATTTTAAGGGGGGAAGTACTCGGTTATGTTGAAATGATGTTAGCGGGGAAGGTGCTGGCGAAGATAGACCTGCTCGCGTTTAATGAGGTACAGCCATCGTTCGAGTCGCGGATTTTAGGCAATGTCACGGGGATTTTCAGCGAATGGTGGTTCCAAACCGGTATTGCGCTTGTGGCGGCTATGACAATCTTTGTGGTAATTCTGCGCCTGATTAACGGTCAGCGGGCAAAATTACGCAGAAATCGCGGTCAGCCGGTTAACCGCGGGCAAAACCGCAGAAACACACGGAAATGAACGTTACAATAATAACGCTCGGCAAACTGAAAGAAAGTTGTTTCAAGGAAGCTTCGACCGAATATGAAAAAAGGCTTTCGGCGTACTGCAAACTGAAAGTGATTGAACTTGTGCCCGTAAAGCTGAGCCAAAATCCGTCGGAAGCCGAAGTCAAAGCCGCGCTCATCCGCGAAGCGGAGCTGATAAGCCGCAGTACTCCGAAATCATTTAAAGTCGCGCTGTGTTCCGAGGGAGAGAGACTTACAAGCGAACAATTCGCGAAACTGCTTTTAAAAGCAGGCGCGGATTTAAGCTTCGTTACAGGCAGTTCGGGCGGGTTGGCTGAAAGCGTGAAAAACAGTGCAGATATGAAGCTTTCGCTTTCGGACATGACGCTTCCCTATCAGTTAGCGCGAATCGTGCTGACGGAACAGCTTTATCGTGCGTTTTCCATAAATAATAACGGTAAATATCATAAATGATGATGCCGGCGGGATATTTATGTAATGCGAAACTCCGCTTCTCGAACGAAGGTCGTCACTTTTTGCCCGTGCAAAAAGTACAATCCCCCGCAGTATAAACATTACCTGCTATAATAAAATTAAATGAAGAGGACAAAAAACATGGCACGAGATATTACGGCAAGAGAGAGGTACGAGGGCGCATTGCTCGGATTTGCGATTGGGGACGCTTTCGGGTATCCGATTAGGACGATGGAATTCAGCGAAATTTGTCAGCGGTTTGAGAAGCACGGCTGTCTTGAACTCGCGGTCAGCAAGCAAACCGAAACCGCGCTCTTCACCGACGCTACGCAGATGGCGCTTTTCACGGCAGACGGTATAACCTGGGCAGACAGAGAAGCAAGAGGCGATGAAATTAATTACACGACCTATGTGTTTTATGCGTATCAATACTGGCTTTTCACGCAGACTAACACGATTGCGGGGAAAGAATACGCCTGGCTTTTCGATACAGAGAAAAATCGGCGTCAGTGCCGCTTGTTAAAAGCAAAAGGGCTTTATAAGAACCGTTATATTGACCGCGTTAACATAGACGCACTGCTTAGTGCGCGGGATAATCAATACGGCAGATTGATTAACAAAGTCAACGATAACACCGACAACGGCGGCATAAAGCGGGTTCTGGCGGCAGGGCTGTATTTTAACTACGATTCCGAGATTGCGTTTCGGGCAGGGGCAGACTTCGCGGCGATTACCCATTCCGCGCCGACCGGTTATCTGCCGGCAGGCTGTTACTGCGCCGTAATCGCAGAACTGATGAACGGCGAAACCCTTGAAAACGCCATCAATATATCCACCCGCATACTTAAAGAGTACGAGGGTCACGAGCAGACACTGCTTGCGCTTGATACCGCGCTTGAGTTAGTCAGAGATGAATCTGTTTCACCCCGTATTGCCATAAACAAACTCGGCGGCGGCAAAAACGCAGAGGAAGCTTTGGCGATTGCAGTGTTTTGCGCGTCACTGCACTCCGAGGACTTCGGCAACGCCGTAAGGCTCGCCGCTAATCATGACGGCGACAGCGATGTTACGGCGGCACTGTGCGGCGGGATTTTCGGCGCGTACAGAGGGAGCGGGGTTATCCCGAAGCGCTGGATTAAAAAAATCCAGTATTATAATCTTATAATGGACGTCGGAGAGGAGCTTTTCGGGGTGACGGTATTTAGGGAAAGAAAGCAAAGACTTAATGTTGTCATGCAGGAAAACACGGAGGATATGACGGCGGAAATCGAAACACCTAAAGCAAAAGCCAAAAAAGATTCGGCAGTATCGGAAAGCGCGGAGGACTTTAAATTCGAGTAAAAAATTAACGGCTGATTAATACGAATTGCTCGTGTTAATCAGCCGTTTTGTACTTTGTCGTCACGCCCGGAATTCACCGGTTCCGCTGAAGCTTCTGCCGTTATTATTGTGAACGGAATTGCTTTTGGGCAACATTGAGCTTGTGTCAAACCCGTCTTTTCTGCCCTTAACGGACTTAAAAGCGGTGTTGACCGTTATGTCTTTTTCAAGCACATCGGAGTTTTTCGCGGCACTTTTCGCAGCTTTTTTAGCGGCGGCGTTTTTCTCGGCGGCTTCTTTTCCGATTTCTGCAGCTTTGTCAAGACTGTCGAACATGCCGGGGTTGTTAATCCGCTGATACTCCCATTTCTCAAGATACTGCAAAATGCCTTCCTTGGAATTGCTGTTGAGCCCCCGGTGTTTTTCATCAACCATTTTGCCGCTCAAATCTCTTGCGCCTTCTTTGAGCATCGCCATAAAAGTGGTGGTTCCGTCTTCGTTGATTCTGATGCCGTAACTCGCGACAAGATGACCCAGCCCTTTTGCCTCTGTCTGCTGTTTGAGGTCGTCAACCTGTTTTACCGCATCGTCAATAATACCCTCGTATTTTTGGGCAACACTTTCGTCAGCCGCCATCTTTTCGAGCAATTCCGCGCTGATGAAGCAGTTGTAGCTCTTGCCGCTACCCGCACCCGCGCCGGATTTTTCACTGCCGTCAACGTCGCCTTGTGTTATAATAAAGTTAATATCACCATATTTTTCGGTGAGCTTGGCGAGATAGGCTTGCGCTTTTTCGCTTAATCCCTCTGTTTTTAGTGTTTCTTTTTTATGAATACTGAAAACACTGTTGTTTTTTTCGGTTTTATCGGTTTTTGCGTTGTCGGCTTTGGACTTTATATTATCTTTAGCCTTGTTGAAAAGCGCGTTATTTTTAATCTGGTTGGCAGTGAAGCCGGAAAATACAGAATTAACAGCCATAATGGCACTTCCTTTCAAAGAAAAATACTTCAAATATAATATCGGCAGGACGGCATAAAAACTTTAGTAAAAAGTTGACTAAGAAGTAAAAAATTGTTATACTATTGTTAAGACATATTTTTAGAACAGGAGTGAAACGATGAAGTATACCTCGGAAAAACTTGAAAACATTTACACGGCATTGCAGACAGACCCGAATTCAGGGCTTGGCGGCTCAGAAATTATCGCAATTCAAAAAGAAAAAGGGCTTAATAAGTTCGATGAAGAGAAGAAAGAAACGGCACTGCAAAAAATCGTTCACCACATGCGGGACTTCACGACACTGATTTTGCTTGCGGCGGCGATTATTGCGTTTTGTTCGGCGATGTTCGCGCCTGACGAAGGCGACGGAAAAAGCTATACCGACGCTATCGTTATCTTCGCGATTGTCGTGCTGAACGTCACGCTTGCGGTTAGGCAGGAAATGGGAGCGGAAAAGGCATTGGAGGCGCTCAAGCGCATGAACGCGCAGATGACCGTGGTAATCCGCGACGGGCAGAAGCAGACTGTAGACGCGGCAGAACTTGTGCCGGGGGATATTATAGTCCTTGAGGCGGGCGATATGATTCCCGCCGATGCGCGAATTATAGAAAGCGTGAACTTAAAGGTCGAGGAAGCCGTACTCACGGGGGAAAGCGTTTCGGTAGAGAAGGACGCGAACGCCGCAGTTGACGACAAGGCGCCGCTCGGCGACCAGTTCAACATGCTCTTCTCCGGCTGTCTTGTCACTAACGGCAGGGCGAGAGCGGTTGTTTCCGCAACAGGCATGAATACCGAGATGGGTAAAATTGCGGGACTGCTCAACAACACTAAAAAAGTAAGAACGCCGCTTCAAAAGAAAATGGATAAACTGTGTAAGCTTATCTGTATTATGGCGCTCACTTCGGGCGCGGTTCTGTTCCTTTTGCAAAGCCTGCTTACAAATATAAGCATATGGGAAAAAATGCTTACAGCGGTTGCTTTGGCGGTTGCGGCAATTCCCGAGGGACTGCCGATAGTTGTTACAATCACACTTGCTTACGGCGTGCTTACGATGGCAAAGAAGAACGCGATTATACGTAAAATACCCGCGGTTGAATCGCTCGGCAGTGCGTCGGTAATTTGCTCGGATAAAACCGGAACACTTACCATGAACAAAATGACCATCAAGAAAGTCTGGTGTGTTAATCACGAGCCTGTGAACACTAAAGATGAATTTTCTCATGATGAGCGGGTTATGATTGAAATGATGGGGCTTTGCAGTAACGCCTCGATAGGTTTGCAGCGCGACGGAGCGGAAGGGGCTTCCGCCGAAAAAGAAGTCGGCGACCCGACCGAAACTGCGATTATACGTTTGCTCAGGGATAAGCATATTGAAAAGGAAAGCCTTGATTCAATACACCCGCGGGTTCATGAAATCCCGTTTGATTCGGCGCGCAAGCTAATGACCACCGTGCATGAACTGGAGGAAGAAGGACGCTATCTGTCAATTACCAAAGGCGCATTCGACCGGATTCCGGTTGACGCAACGACCGTGTGCTTTGATACGGCGAAGAAAATTCACGACAGCTTTGCGGACGAGGCGCTTAGGGTTTTGGCGGTTGCTTATAAGTATTACGACAAACTGCCCAACAACTTAGATGTGGACGAGCTTGAGCGCGGACTGACTTTCGCGGGGCTTGTCGGAATGATTGACCCGCCGCGCCCCGAAAGCATAGAATCAGTACGGATTGCCAAAGAGGCGGGCATAAAAACCGTTATGATAACCGGCGACCATGCGGCAACGGCTTCTGCCATAGCGCGGGAAATCGGGATTTTGTGTGAGGGCGAGAAAGTAATAACAGGCGCCGAGCTTGCCGAAATGACTCAGGAAGAGCTGACCGCGTCAGTGAAAGAATGTTCTGTATATGCGAGAGTTACGCCCGAGGATAAAATCCGAATAGTTCAGGCGTGGCAGTCGCACCGTGAGATTGTCGCGATGACGGGCGACGGCGTGAACGATGCGCCCGCCCTCAAAGCCGCTGACATAGGCGTTGCGATGGGTTCGGGAACTGATGTTTCAAAAAACGCAAGCGATATGATATTAACCGACGACAACTTTGCGTCTATAGTTACGGCGGTCGCGGAAGGACGCAGGGTTTACGACAATATCCGAAAGGTTATCATCTCGCTTATTCCAAGTAATATTTCAGAAATACTTGCGATGATTCTCGGGTTTATTGTTTGGCGGGCAACGCCGTTCGCGGCGATTCAACTGTTGTTTATAAACGTAGTAGCCGACGGAATCCCCGACCTTTGCATGTGTAAGGAACCGCTTGAAGACGAGGCAATGAAGCGTAAGCCAATCAGCAAGGATAAGAGCGTTTTCGCTTTCGGGCTCGGATTTAGGGTAATAATTGTCGCGATACTTTTTACCACGCTTGCAATGACAGGATATTTTATAGGCTCGCATATAACGATTGACGGTTTTGAACCATCACATGAAGTCGGGCGTACTATGGCTTATGTTACGCTCGGATGGGCGTCGGTTGTCAACATTATAAATGTAAGAAGCTTTAAAAAATCTATATTTACAATAGGCTTAATGTCTAACAAGCTGCTTACCTTCGGGATTTGTCTGTCGCTTACGCTGTTGGCGGCGACGGCGGCGTTACCGGGAATCCGCGAAATTTTTCACTGTGTACCGCTTAGCATAAACCACTGGTTAATTATGGCAGGGCTGGCAGTCACGCCGCTGATTATGATTGAAATAATGAAGATTTATTGGCGGCGGAAAGCAACGTGAAATTAAAAAAGCACCATCGAAAAGCCCCCTCTTTTGAGGGGGCTTTTCGTGCCGTCTTCGGCGATGCAGAAATTACTATCCAAGTAATTGAAGTATTGCTTGGGGAGCCTGATTGGCTTGTGCGAGCATGGCTTGTGCCGCTTGCTGAAGAATTGAGTACTTTGTGTATTCAATCATTTCTTTTGCCATGTCGGTATCGCG
>JAITFZ010000032.1 GCA_031280965.1 Oscillospiraceae bacterium
ACGTTTTTTCGCTATGATGGAAACAGGCAGTTAAGCCGAATATCAACTTAACCGCCTTAACAAAATCGAATTGTTGTATGCCATGAAAAAGAGTTTACACAGAGTATGGGATATTGCCTCCTATTCGTTTATATCCAACTCAATAACATACGGAGTCCGCAAAATGTGCCGAGTATTGCAATTGTGATTGCTTCGCTTACGCTGTAGAAGTAGCCGTTATAATTGTTTTCTGTCGCTACTTCTTCAAAATATTCCTCTATTTTTATTCTCATATTTTTTATATCGGCTTTTTGGCGGTAAAACTAAATTTCCGTGCTACAGAGTAGTTTTGAGCTTGACTTTTTGTGAAATATATTATATAATTAAGGTCAAACTATAAAAAACAATCACTCACTGAAACAGGGAAAATGTTATTTTCATTTCTCGTTGGTGAAGAAAGGACTTTATGAAAAAGCTTTTGCTTGTTATAGATATGCAAAACGACTTTATTACAGGCGCGCTCGGCTCTTCGCAGGCACAAAAGATTGTACCGGCTGTCAGCGCAAAAATTGAAGAGTACAGGCGAAACGGCGGCAAGATTATATTCACCCGCGATACCCACGGCGCTGATTATCTGTCAACACAGGAAGGGAAGTTTCTGCCTGTCCCGCACTGCATTGAAGGCACAGAAGGTCATTTAATCACAGCCGAGCTTAATACAAACGACTGTGAAGTTTTCGATAAACCGAATTTCGGTTCGCTTGAATTAGCGCAAAAAGCAACAGACGGCAATTATGACGAAATCGAGCTTTGCGGGCTTTGTACCGATGTTTGTGTGGTATCGAACGCGCTGATTCTAAGAGCGCGGCTTCCCGAGGTTAAAATTAAAGTTGACGCCGGCTGTTGTGCGGGCGTGTCCGCAGAAAGCCATAACGCCGCTCTCCTTGTTATGAAAATGTGTCATGTAGAGGTGTTGTTTACGGAAGCAATGATTGAGGTTATTAACTGATGAAGATTAATCCTTTGCTTTTATGCGACTTTTATAAAACCACGCACCATGAGCAATATCCGGCAGGTTTAACTAAAATCGTGTCGTATTACACGCCGCGCATGACCCGCATTAACGGCGATAACACGCTTATTATGTTCGGATTGCAGGGGTTCATAAAGAAATATCTGATTCACAATTTCAACGATAACTTTTTCAGCAGACCTAAAGAGGAAGTATTAAACGAATACAAACGTGTAATT
The DNA here is from genome assembly GCA_031280965.1 of Oscillospiraceae bacterium. Taxonomy (GTDB): domain Bacteria; phylum Bacillota; class Clostridia; order Oscillospirales; family Ruminococcaceae; genus Ruminiclostridium_E. The sequence continues at coordinate 1,231 of JAITFZ010000032.1, forward strand.
AACTACACACTCGGCTTTAATAAAGTAAATTACGAAAAAATCGCGAAACTGCACGACTTAGGGTATCTGCCGATTGAGATTAAGGCGGTAGACGAGGGTACGAGAGTTCCGGTTAAAGTCCCGATGTTTGAAATATCTAATACCCACCCCGACTTTGCATGGCTTGTAAACACGCTTGAATCCGCGCTTTCCTGCTCACTGTGGCACACTCAGATTTCCGCGAATGTCGGCTTCCGTTACAGGCAAATCGTTAATAAGTACTATGAGCTTAGCGTTGACGATGATATTCCGAGAAACCGCGCACTCGGCGATTTCAGCATGAGGGGACAGGATAGCTGTGAAAGTGCTATTAAGTGCAGTGCGGGGTGGTGTTTGTCTTTTGTTAATACCGCAACAGTTCCGGCGATTTTATATCTTGAAAATTACTATAATTGCAACTGCGAATATGAGCCGGTCGCGTTCGGCGCAATTTCAACCGAACATTCTGTTATGAACAGCAACTACGCTGTTGACGGCGATGAATCCGTTATGGTAAAGCGCCTGCTGAACGACATTTACCCGCACAACAGCTTTTCAATGGTGTCAGACAGTTACGACTACTGGAATATGGTTGATAATATTTTACCCGATTGCAGGGACGAGATTTTGAAGCATGGCGGTTATATCGGAATCAGAGGCGACAGCGGCGACCCCGTGGAAATTACAACCGAAACTGTAAAGCGGCTTTGGAACAGCTTTGACGGAAGCGTGAACAGTAAGGGTTTCAAGGTTTTAAACCCGCACATAAAAGTGATTTACGGCGACAGTATAACACCGCAAAGAACCGAAAGTATTTATAAGATTCTCATTGAAAGCGGTTTTGCATGTAACAATGTCATTTTGGCTTCCGGCAGTCTTTCAATGCAGAGTTATGAGCAAAACGGCAAAACCAAGCCGTATACACGCGATACATTCGGGATTGCTATTAAAGCAACCTACTGCGAAATCAACGGCAAACCTGTTCAGATTTATAAAGACCCGAAAACAGACACCGCAAACTTTAAAAAATCTCAGCGCGGTATGTGCGTGGTGTATCGTGATGAAAATGGTAATTTGGATTATAAAGACAGCTTTGACGCAAATACTGTTAATGAATTCACGGGTGAAAATCTGCTTGCTCCGGTGTTTCGTAACGGCGGTATGTTAAAGGAGCAGACTTTACAGGGAATACGTAATTTACTGCACGGAGGGAATTTCTGATGTTCGATGCCGTTGTTTAAACTAAACAGAAAGGACATATAAAAATGCGGCTTGATAAATATTTAAAGGTTTCGCGCCTTATTAAACGGCGCACAATTGCGAATGAAGCCTGTGATGCCGGAAAAGTTGCGGTGAACGATAAACCCGCCCGCGCTTCCTACGAAGTTAAAACCGGCGACATAATCGAAATAAATATGGGCAGAACCCCGCTTAAAGTGAAAGTTTTGACAATAAAAGAAACCATCGGCAAGGACGAAGCGGGCTTCATGTATGAGGCTTTGTAGAGGCGGATTCTATACCCGCCCGAAAAAACGCATAAATCCCCCCTGCTCCGAATAAAATTAATTATTCGGACATGCAGGGGGAATTCTTATGCAGAATAAGCCAAAAGCCCACAACTTCATACTCGAAAACCGCTCAAAGCTCGTTCTCAGCGGCGTTCATGAAGTCGGAAGCTTCAACGATACCGAAGTCGTCACCTACACAACGCAGGGCGAACTCAGAATTAAAGGCAAAGAATTGCAAATTGTCATGGTCAATGTCGAAAGCGGCGATATGGAAATCGCAGGTAAAATATACAGCGCGATTTATTCCGATAACACCGAGCGCATCCCGAATAATTTTATAACGAAATTGTTTAAATAAGGTGATTTTAATGCACGAGCCAATTTACGACAGCCTTTCGCAGTTGTCCTCTTTTGCAGTTTTAGGTTTCTTTCTTGCCGTATTCTACGAAATAATCAGAATAGTCCGCCTTTTTAGGAAGCAAAGCGACCTCGCTGTAGGTATTACCGACTTTTTGTTTCTGTCCGTCAGCGGATTAATTACGTTCGCTTACGCTTTAGAATTGGGAAGCGGATATTTTCGCTGGTTCTACATAGCGGGACTAACTTTCGGCGCGGCTGTTTATTTTCTGACAATCGGACAGTTGGTTTCACTCGCCTCAAATTTGATTGTAAGGTTTGTTAAACGTATACTTTCGCTTGCCGTAAAATACTCAAAACGAACTCTCGCGGTTATTATTGAGTTCCTTTTGCTACCCGCCTACAGAAAAGTTTGTGTGTTTATACAGTTTTTGCAGTCAAAAATTGGTAATATTTCCGTTTTTCTCAGAAAAAGTGCTAAAAATGTGTTAAACCACTTGAAAAGCAGGTTCAAAGTGTTATATAATAAAAGGACAGCGCGGGTTGCCCGCGTGAAGCAGGTAAAAAGTTCAGAGAATTCTCTGCGGGGTGATAAGAGAAATGTCATCAAGGGTAAAATCAGGAATGCGTCAGTTACGTTCAGGAAAACGTGAATCTTTTGTTCCTTATCTTATATTATTAATAATAGCCGCTTATGCTGTTTTTCTGTTAATCTCAACTCATGTTGAAATACAGGAAAAAAGAAACGAGTATGAAGTACTCAACGTAAGGCTAACCGAAGTTCGTGCCGCGAACGAACAGCTTGAACGCTATCTCAAAACCGACGAGTATATCGCCGAGTACATGGAAAGTATAGCGCGCGGAAAACTCTCCTACGCGCACCCAAGGGAGAGAATTTATTACATAATGCCAAGTTCTTAGTATTTTTTCATTTTTACTCTTACTTCTTTTGTTATTATCTCAGTTACAGTTCGCCTTAGGGCGAGCTTTTTTTTCATTAAATACAGGGCTTTTAAAAGCCCTGTATTTATAAATAACGTTAATGCTTTATAGTCGTTTAATTTTAAAATTAAACAACCTCAGGTTTTCAACGCGCTCAGCACTCCCCCCGCATTCCTCTGCGCGACAACAAGTCTATTCTCCGGCAACGACATATCCTCTAAAACATGAGCGTCGCTGTTATGCACAACCCTGCACTTTTGCAGGTATTCATGCTGTTTTTTCAAGTTATCAACCGCTTCCTTCGAGCGGATTTCAACACAGTCAAAGCCGCAGTCGTCGGGAACAAAGCCAAGCGATGAGATTAGGCTGAACGCCGCACGTTCTATATGTGCGGGAATAATCAGCCCTCCCCTGCTCTTCACCTCGCCCGAAAGCGAATGAAAGCCTATTGAAACAGAGTTGATAAGGCAGTTTTCAACCTCGCCGATTATTTTATCAGTTTCGTCCATAATAATCTGTTTTCCGAAAACATTAACGTCATTTTTCATAGGAAACAACAACGAATATACGTATTCGTCAAAATCCATCGCCGCTTCAAGTTCCGGAAAAAGGCACAGTACATGTATTTCTTCTTCCGTCATAAGCTCCATTCCCGCAATGGGAATAAAATTGTAATTCTCTGCCGCCTTAAAAAAAGCGGGGCAGTTTTTGCATGAATTGTGGTCTGTGAGCGCGACAATATTTAATTCAAGGATTTCAGCCAGTCCCGCTATGTTCGCCGGTGTGGATTCATCGCTTCCGCACGGCGAAAGGCAGGAGTGAATATGTAAGTCGTAAGTTAATTTATACATTCGTGTACTTGCAATGCCGCTTCAAAAGCGGTTTTGTTTGTTCTGAGTATGTTTATGTTCTGTTGGATTGCTTTTGCGATTGCGGGCTGGTCAACCGCCGCGCCCTCAACGAGAATAACAGCTGAAATATCCGCTAAAACAGCCACGGCTATGGCGTTCATGTTTCCCATTACCGTGAACCAGGCGCTGTCGGCGGGGGCGCGCCCCATTACCCAACTTAAAAGGTCACAGCAGTAAACACTCCCGACTTCCCGCTCGAAGTCCCCTTCGTTTATAACCTCGCAGTTTGTTTTTTGTACTAAATCCTTAACTTTCATGTATTTCCAACCCTTCCGCTTTATGCAAATACTTCCTCATAATATGTATGCAATCCTTTTCGCTCGCCAGGTTTCTAGCGGTATCCTCGGCATGTGCGCGGCAAGTCGGCGCACCACAGCAACCGCAGTCAAGTCCCGGGAATTTCTTAACCAACTCATCAACCGTCATCATCAGGTTAATGGATTCTTCAAGTGTTTCGCCAAGGCGGTAAACCGGCTGAAATTCGATTTTCTCGTCATGATAGGCATAAGGCGGTATAGCTTCATCCATACGCGTACCGGAAACAGGCAGGTATTTTCGCAGTATGTTGAGTTTAACCTTCGCCATATAAGGGTTCTCAACAGCCAAAACACCGCCGACACAACCACCGCTGCATGCGTTGAGTTCTATGAACTCAAGGTCTTTGAACTTTGAATCCTCTAAATCCTCAAGCGCTTTAATTACATTTTCGATGCCGTCTACGGCAAGATAATTGTCTGTAAGCAAGCCGCCGGCTTCCCCGCCGTGACCGCCCCAACTCACGCCGATTCTGCCCGCTTTGTTGATTTCTTTTGAAGCTTCGCTTTCCAACCCTCTTGCCGCAATATCCTTCATCAGCGGCAATAACCTCGGATAAACATCGCTAAGCGCGATTGCTTTGTCGATTTGCGACTTCTTAACACCGAGCGGCGCGTAAACCTCCGTAACCTTTGCGGGACAGGGCGTGATGAAAAACACGCCGATTTTCTCACGCGGAAGCCGCGTTCTGAGCATTGCGCGTCTGACCGCGGCGTTCGCCGCCATTTCCGCCGGTGAAACCAAAGGAGAGATATTCTCGACTAAATTCGGAAACTTCACGCGGATAAGGCGAATTACAGAAGGACATGCCGACGAAATTACCGGAAGCAACGCCTTCTCGTTTTTAAGCAGTTTTCTTGTAATTTCCGAAACTAATTCCGCCGCCGCCGCAACTTCATAAACATCATCGAAACCAAGACCGAGTAGCGCGTTCAAAACTAACGATTTCTCGTCAAGGTTGTTGAACTGTGCGTATAATTCAGGCGGAGGGAGCGCGATTTTATACTCATATTCCTGTGAACCGTCACCGCCGAAAACAGAATCGAACGAATCAAATGTCGATTTCTTCGCATGGTGCGGACATACCCGTATACATGCGGCGCAGTCGGTGCAGTATTCCTTGATGATTAGCGACTTCCCCCTGCGAATACGAATCGCCTCGGTAGGACAGCGCTTCAGACAGTTAATACAGCCTTTGCACGATTCCTCGTCAAGGCTTATTGAATGAAAAAAGCTGTCATATTGTTTTTCGCTTTGTTTAACCAGAGTAATCATCTTCTTCCTGAAATAAATTACTATTTTTTAATATAAACCTTCATTCTGACCTCGGTGCCTTTCCCTACCTCGGATTTTAGCTCGAACTCATCGGTATATCTCCTCATATTCGGCAGACCCATGCCCGCTCCGAATCCGAGTGCGCGTATATGTTCCTGCGCTGTCGTGTAACCCTCCTGCATGGCGAGTTCAACGTCGGGTATACCTGCGCCTGTATCTTTAAGGACAAGCGCAATTGCGTTCGCGTCAACAGTAGCGTCAATGGTTCCGCCGTTGGCGTGGATTACCATATTGATTTCGCCCTCATAGGTAGCGATTGCGACATTGCGTATTATATCGGGCGCAATTCCGATTTGCTTCAGCTTGTTCTTAATAGCGGAGCTTGCCTCTCCCGCACGGGTGAAGTCATCGCCCGGAACATCATAATGCAGTTCAAGTACGCTCATCTAAGCACCTCCCGCTGAAACGGACACCCCGCCTGAGGACGCGCCGCCGCGCAAACCGTTTTCATAAAGTATACCGCAAGCCTCAAACATACGGCTTGAGGTTGAAAGAATCGCGATGTTTTTCTGTGAAGCCAGCGCAACAACGCTCTCATCGGGTTTCTTTCCCCTTACAAACACGATGCAGATGATATCCATCATCTCCGATGTCCTGACTACCTGCGGATTCAAAAGCCCCGTAAGCAGAACAGCCTGGTCTTTTACAAACGCCAGCACATCGCTCATCATATCAGAGCCGCATGCGGTATGTACTTCGCTTTGAAGCCTGTCTGCACAACAGAGAACCTCACATTCAAGAAGCTTTGCAATATCACCGATTGTCATAAGTCATATACCTTTCGTTTATTTTTATTTATTATAACATAAATATTTTTTCAAGTCAAATGAAAAATTAACCGAAAAAATGCGGGGACACGATATAGCCGGCATACGTAAGCATTACCGCTTTTGAGGAACGTCCTCTGCGGGAGGAGCGTCCTCTGCGGGAGAAGCGTCCTCGGCGGAAGAAGCAGTGTTTTCCGTTATCTCCTGTGCCCGCCCGATAATTTTCGTTTTATTCTTTTTCCTGCGACTTAATGCAATTACCGCAATAATTACCGGTATTACCCAAAGCGGCGAGATTACAATAACCGCAATTATTACCCATTTAAAAATCGTTGTTATGAAATTTACTACTGAAATAAAGCCATTTCTTATAAAATATCCCATATCTTCAAGGTCGAGCGCGTTCCAGTCAATTTCCCGTCTTTCTTCGAGAACAGGGTCGTTCTCATGACTTATGTATAACGTAACCGTCGCCATACTGACTAAGTTTTCCATAACCCGCAGTCTTCCCTCGAAAGCTTCGATTTCCTCAATAATGTTGTCAATCGTTCGCTGAAGACTGACTATTTCGCTTATGCTCTCTGCCTTTTCGAGAAGGCTGTAATAACTCTCAAGCGACCTGCGTTTAGATTCCACACGCGTTTTCATATCGTAGTATCTGTCGGTTACATCATCAGATGTAGTGCTTGACCTTACGATTCTGCCGCTTTCTCCCGCATAGCTCATGAATTCGTCAAGCCTTTCCGGCGGCACTTTAAAGACTGCGTCTACTGACGAGAAAGTTTCATGATGCTGTGTTGAGCTTGAAAACTCAAATCCGCCGAGCGAACGGTTGAATGCAGACAGATTATTGTACAATTCAACAGCGTTTTCCGCTTCTATTGTCATCCACGCATCTCGGATAATCATGCGGGTTTGCTCTTCCGGTAATGCGGTGTTTCCGCCATTATGGCTTTCATCAGTATAATCCGCTGACTCCCTTTCGATGTTGGATATACCGCTGTATACGCTCGCCGCCGGCGCACTTTTAAAATCAAGCTCTTCCCCGCCCGCGCCGACCGATGCGCCACTGTCTGCGGGTCGGTAATTGTCGCTTGAGCTGCACGCCGCAAGCCCGAGGATGCATGAGCTTATTATAAGAGCCGTAAAAATCTTTTTCATGGAATAACCCTCCTTTTATACTAACACTATTATAACGCGCAAATAGTTGCATTGTCAACAACTTTACCAAATTGTAATCGGATTGACACCGGATTGTAATAATTTGCCTTTTTTGCTATTCTGTGTTATATTAATCTTATATATAGGTAATTGCGAAATTCATTTTTCGGTGCGCCGTTATTTTCGCATTTCGCAATTACCTATTAATAAAAAATAAGGAACTGACTTAATGCTGAAACTATTGAAACGCCTTACCCCTTCCGGGCGGCTTCTTGCCCTTGTAATTCTCGGTTTTACGCTTACGCAGGTTTGGCTCGACCTGCGGCTTATCGAGTATATGAAAGAAATCACACTGCTTGTTCAGACTGCGGGAAGCCCTCAGCGCGACATCTGGCTTGCGGGCGGACTAATGCTTCTCTGCGCGCTCGGAAGCATTACCGCCGCGATTATTATATGCCTGTTCGCGTCGCGCATATCCTCGTCGTTCGCGAAAGAACTGCGAAGCGGGCTTTTTAATAAAGTCGGAGCTTTTTCGATGGAGGAAATCAACCGCTTCTCAACCGCCAGCCTTATTACCCGCTCAACCAACGATATTACACAAGTTCAAATGTTTTTAGTTATGGGTTTTCAGCTTGTTACGCGTTCGCCGATAATGGCGGCTTGGGCTATAACCAAAATCGCCGGCAAAGGAATTGAGTGGAGCATGGTAACGGCAGGCGCGGTTTTAATTCTGATTATAATGGTGCTTGTGATTCTTGTTTTCGTAGTGCCGAAATTTAAAATGATGCAAATCCTTACCGACAATCTTACGTTGATTGCAAGGGAGCATCTGTCCGGTCTTAGGGTTATACGCGCTTATAATGCCGAGGATTATCAGGATGCAAAATTTGAGAAAGCCAATACCGAACTCACGAATGTTCATCTGTTTACAAGCCGCGCAATGTCCGTTATGATGCCGATGATTACTTTTATAATGAGCGGGCTTTCTCTTGCGATTTACTGGGTGGGCGCGTATTTGATAAATGCGGCTGACATTCCCGAAAGGCTCGACATCTTCTCCGATATGGTTGTGTTCTCATCATACGCGACACGAATAATTATGTCGTTTTTACTTCTCGTAATGGTGTTTTTCCTGCTTCCGAGAGCTTCGGTTTCTGCAAAACGTATTAACGAGGTGCTTGAAACAAAGCCGTGTATTATCGGCGGGAACATCACCGAAAGCGACCCGGATAAAAAAGGTGAGATTGTATTTAATAACGTCAGCTTCAAATATCCCGATGCCGCAGATTATGTGCTTCAGGATATAAGCTTCACGGCGAAACGGGGCGAAACCATTGCGCTTATCGGTTCGACAGGCAGCGGAAAAAGTACGCTCATTAATCTTATCCCGCGCTTCTTTGATTCAACGCAGGGTGATATTACAATAAGCGGGATAAATATAAAGCATTTTACGCTTGAAGCGCTTAACAGCAAAATCGGCTACGTTCCGCAGAAAGCCGTGATGTTTTCCGGTACTGTAAGTTCCAACATAGCTTACGGCGACAACGGACGAAACGCCTACACAGAAGGTGATATTAAAAACGCGGCACGAATTTCCGAAGCTTTGGAGTTCACAGAGAATATGGACGGCGGCTTTAATGCTGAAATCGCTCAGGGCGGCACGAATATCTCGGGCGGGCAGAAACAACGGCTTGCTATCGCCCGCGCAATCTGCCGCAAGCCGGAGATTTATATATTCGATGATTCATTCTCGGCGCTTGATTATAAAACCGACAGAGTTTTAAGAAGCGCGCTGAAAAAGGAAACATCGGATGTAACCTGCCTTATTGTAGCCCAAAGAATCGGCACGGTCATGGACGCCGACCAAATCATAGTGCTTGACGAGGGCAGAATCGCCGGAGCGGGTACTCACAGGGAATTATTGCAGACCTGCGGGATTTACCGTGAAATAGCCGCCTCACAGCTAAGCGAGGAGGAATTATCGAGATGAATAATAACAAGCCGATAAAACATGCCGGGCGACCGGGCGGTCCTATGAGCCTGACAATTCCCGCAGAAAAACCCAAAGACTTCAAAAAGACGCTCAAAAAGCTCGCAGATTACTGCCGCGTTTATATTCCCGCGATTATTGTTTCGCTTGTTCTTGCAACAGCCGGCACGGTTTTGCAGATTATCGGGCCGAATCAGATGAAGAAGCTCACCGACGAAATTACTGCCGCTTTAAATCCGCTTCTTGACTTTAAAATCAACATGGATGCTGTTACAAAAATCGCCATTCTGCTTGTATTCTTCTATGGCGGCGCGGTAATTCTGAATTTTATCCAGCAGTTTATTATGGCAACGATAACACAAAGAATATCGAAAAATCTACGCACAGAAATCTCCCGTAAAATCAATCGCCTGCCTTTCAAGTATTTCGATAAAGTCAGCTTCGGAGATGCGCTTAGCCGCGTCACAAACGATGTTGACACCATCGGTCAGACGCTGAACCAAAGCATCGGCATGATAGTTACTTCTTTTACGATGTTCTGCGGTGCGCTTATTATGATGTTTTACAATAGCCGTATTTTGGCGTTTTCGGCGATTGCCTCTTCCCTGCTCGGCTTCATCCTCATGATGCTGATTATGAAAAAATCGCAGAAACACTTCACGCGGCAACAGGAAGAACTCGGTTTGATTAACGGACATATTGAGGAAATTTACTCCGGACATAATATCGTAAAAGCCTATAACGGCGGTGAAGCCGCCCGCAAAACCTTTGGGGAAATCAACGAAAAACTCTACCGTAGCGGCTGGAAATCGCAGTTTATATCCGGGCTGATGATGCCTGTTATGCATTTCACGGGGAATTTAGGATTTGTCGTGGTTTGCGTGGTCGGGGCGGCGCTGGCCGTGAACGGCGCCATCAGCTTCGGCGTAATCGTCGCTTTCATGCTTTACGTGCAGTTGTTCACCCAGCCGTTGTCGCAATTCGCGCAAGCCGCACAAAACCTGCAACGGACAGCGGCGGCGGGCGAAAGGGTTTTCGAGTTTTTAAGCGAAGATGAACTTGAGGACGAAAGCAAGAAAGAGAAACTGCTCGAAAACGTAAAAGGCGCAGTTGAATTCAGGAATGTGAGATTCGGTTACAATCAGGAAAGAACAATTATTCACAACTTCTCGGCTAAAGCCGAAGCGGGGCAGAAAATCGCTGTTGTCGGACCGACAGGCGCGGGAAAAACTACAATTGTAAATCTGCTGATGAGATTTTATGAACTTGACGAAGGGGAAATTCTGCTTGATGGTGTTCCGCTGGGCGAAGCGAAACGGGAAGAGGTTCACGAGCAGTTTTGCATGGTTTTGCAGGACACCTGGCTTTTCGAGGGGACAATCAGAGAAAATATTGTTTACAGCAAAGAAAACGTTACCGAAGAAGAAGTTGTCGGTGCGTGCAAGGCGGCAGGGCTTCACCGTTTCATAAAGACGCTTCCTGACGGTTACGATACCGTACTCAGTGATAAATCAAGCCTTTCTGCGGGGCAAAGACAGCTTCTTACAATCGCCCGCGCAATGGTCAGAAACGCGCCGCTTTTAATTTTGGACGAAGCGACGAGTTCGGTCGATACGCGCACGGAAATATTAATTCAGGAAGCTATGGATAAGCTTATGAAAGGGCGGACTTCTTTTGTTATTGCACACAGGCTTTCTACAATTAAAAACGCCGATTTAATCCTTGTTATGAAAGACGGCGATATAATCGAGAGCGGCAGGCACGGAGAACTGCTTTTGCAAAACGGGTTTTACGCCGAGCTTTACAACAGCCAGTTTGAAAGCGTGTCATAACATATAAGTAAAATTGAATTTTCATGCAACCTTTTTATCTCATGTATTGTGTTATAATAAATAAGCAAATTAAAAAGGAGAAATCATCATGACAAAAAAAGCTTTAATATTAATCTGCACGGCGGTTATGGTATGTGTATCGGTAATCCCTGTAAGTGCTTGTTGGGCGTGGGGGTTTGAAGATGTCAATGAGTTAATCAACGGAAAAGAAAGCGAAAACGCCTCCGGCGCAGATATTATCGTTGCAGGTACTGTCATTGACATTGAACTTTCACACCTTACATGGAGCCCGTGGACTGCCCTTAGTCCTGTAACCATAACATTTATAGAAGTTACAGAAGTTATAAAGGGTGATGTCGGTGCAGGAGATATAATCAAAACAATATCAACAGGTCATGACTGGAGATTTGCCGAACCCAATGAAGACGGAAGTATGAATTCATCTTCTGTCGACGGACCTTTTCTTGATATAGAGCGGGATTACCTTTTGTTCCTGTGGGAAAACAGCAGCGTAGAAAGTTATTATAATTTTGGCGGTGCGAATCAAGGGGCATATGCTCTTAGCAATGACGGTATCATTGAAAACGGCGAATATGAATATATGGGAATGACTTCACTTGATACAGTAAGAGCGTTGGTTTCGGCAGAACCTGAGCCGGAACCTGAGCCGGAACCTGAGCCGCAATACCGGCCTGAACACGAACCTGAGCCGGAATCCGAATCTAATCCGCGTACAGGCGCTGCTGTGTTCGGTTTAATTCCTTTTGTTATTGCAGGAATTGCGCTTACTGCTAAAAAAAGATAAGCATAAGGGCGGTCAGTTATCACACCAACCGCCCCGGTATTCTTACGCCGCTTCAAGAAAACTCTCTGAACTACTCACCATAACCTCGCTCATCTTCCTAAACATGTTTTCCGCAAAAATCGCGTAACCCCGCGTCGAATCATTGATAAACACATGCGTTACCGCGCCGATTAACATACCGTTTTGCATTATGGGGCTTCCGCTCATTCCCTGCACTATGCCGCCTGTTCTGCTGATGAGTTCGATGTCGGTAATTCTGATAATCATGTTTTTGACATGATTGTTCTCGTTGAAGTCTATTCGTTCTATAAGAATGTCGTACTCTTTCGGATTGCTGCCGCCTATTGTCGCAAGAATTGTCGCCGGTCCTGCTTTTATTTCCTGTTTGAAAGCCATCGGTATTCCCGATTCAAGCGACGGCGCGTAATTCATCGTCCCGAATACACCGAGTTCTGTGTTCTGCTCAATTGTTCCAATCGGCACTCTTGACATAAATGTGCCGGAAAGCTCGCCCGGTTCTCCGGGACGACCTTTTACAATCCCGCTGATAGTTACCGAAACCGCCTCGCCGCTTGAAAGCGGCAATATTTTCCCTGTATCCACGTCTGTTACGCCATGCCCCAATCCTCCGAACACGCCTCTTTCCGGGTCATAGAAAGTCAGCGTTCCGATTCCCGCTGAACTGGCTCTGACCCAAACGCCGAGCCTGTAAAGGTTATCACGTCTTGATTTTACCGGGCTTATATCAAGCGATAATTCTCTGCCGTCTCTGATTAGAATTACTTCCGTTGTGCAGGTGGCAAGCTGAACGGCTTCTGTTATATCACTGCTCTTTTCTATTGAAATGCCGTTAACCGCTCTGATTACATCGCCTTTTCTTATACCCGCAATTCGTGCAGGAGAAGGGTTTCCGTCAATATCTCCAAGCCCTGTGACAACCGCGCCGTCAGTTCTTATTTTTATCCCGAACGGCGACCCGCAGGGGACTAAAACAGGGCGGTCAATTCTTTCCAGTTTGACTTCTTTAATCGGTATAATCCCGAATAGCTTTAAATTCGCCGTTTCATAAGCTCTGCACATATCCGCGCTTGAAAGCGCCTGAAGTGCGTATTCTTCATCATAGTCGGCTGTTATTTTAAAGAAGGTTCGTATATTCAAGGGTGCAGAACCCGAAAGGTAAAACTTGTCAGGTAACTTTGTGTAATAGAAGCAAAATATTACGCATAATAGTAACACACAAAATGAAAGCGTTCCATACGCCGCTTTAAAAATTTTCCTCATAAAACATCTCCGTTTTCCTTAATACATGCAAGCCCGTCAAAGCTTTTGCATATTTTTAATATTAGCAGAATCGTGATTTTTATAAGAGGTATTTTTTTAATTTTGATTTTGGAACTTCAAACTTCATACTAAAGCCGTAAATTTTTTACGGCTTTTTTTGCCTTTATTGGAATATTATTGACAACTAAGCATGGCAATGCTATAATTGATTTGACCGTTATAAAATATCTTTTTGTTTTACCGAAAGGAATAATTTTTATGAAAAATCACCTTATTGACCTCAACGATTTCTCAAAATCACAATGGGACGAGATTATTAATCTTGGCGAAAAAATTATGGACAACCCGCATATTTATGAAGCTTCATGCCGCGGTAAAATAATGGGAACGCTGTTCTATGAACCGAGTACGAGAACGCAGATGAGCTTCCAGAGCGCTATGCTCCGTCTCGGCGGCGGGATTATCGGCTTCGATAACCCTACGGCTTCGAGCGTTATGAAGGGCGAAAGCCTTAAAGACACCACAAAAACTGTTTCGGGTTACTCCGATATAATGGTTATGCGGCATCCTGTCGCCGGCTCGGTTAAGGCGGCGGCGCTGACTGCCGATTGCCCCATTATAAACGCGGGCGACGGCGGGCATTTGCACCCTACTCAGACACTGACCGATATGCTGACACTGCAAAAAGAAAAAGGGCGCTTAACGACATTGAAAATCGGAATTTGCGGCGATTTGAAGTATGGCAGGACTGTTCACTCGCTTGTTAAGGCGCTGTCGTGTTACGAAGGGAACAGCTTCGTTTTCATCTCAACCGAAGAACTTCAAATGCCGTCATACATAACCGAATCTCTTGAAAAATGGCACAAAGCCGATTCGTTAGACGAGATAATCGGAGAGCTTGACGTACTTTATATGACGCGGATTCAAAAAGAGCGTTTTACGAGCGTGGATGAGTATGAAAAGCAGGCATCGCGCTATATTCTCGACATGGAAAAATTAAGTAAAGGCAAGCGCGACCTGATTGTTCTGCATCCTCTGCCGAGACTTAACGAAATCGCGATTGAAGTGGACGATGACCCGCGCTCACTGTATTTTAAGCAAGCAAATTACGGCATGTATGTAAGAATGGCGCTGATTCTTATTATTTTGAATTATGACATAAAACCGCCGGTTTTGCTGAGGGGCGGGGTTCGCGCAGGCATCAGGTGCGAAAATCCTAAATGTATATTGCAGACAGAAACTCACCTTGAGCATAGTTTCATTGAGTGTGACGGCGTACTGACGTGTGAGTATTGCGAGACGAGGAAAATGTATCCGATTTAAAGCGTATTTTGTGATTGCTAATCCGTTGTTAAAGCATGTTCAATCGCTTCTGCAAATTTACTCTCATTGAATAAATTTCGTGATAGTCGGAAATAGTGTTGACACATCGTGCAATTCGTGGTATTAACCCGCAACAAAACTATTGCGTTTAATGAATAAATATGTTACAATATAAATATGGAAAAAGAACTTGAATTTGATGTGCGAAAATTATCGCCGCAAGAAAAAGCGACTCTGCGAAAAAAGATAATCCGCTTAATGAAAAAACACAACGATACGAAAATTGTTAAAGCGATGTGCGAATGTAGCTTAAGACACGTTCAAAACGTATGGAAAAACTACAACGAGAAAGGCGTTGAAGCAAGTTACGTTGAAAAAAGTTGGGCGACCGTCTGATAGCGGCGATTTGTCGCTTGAGCAACAAAAACAAATACAGAAATGTCTGATTGATAAAGACCCGAACCAACTAAAATTGCCGGGTTGCCTTTGGAATCGCAGTAATATCCAAGGGCTTAGAACCTATCCAACATTAAAGTTTTATCATAAATCATCCGATATAACAACGGGGTGAAAAAATATGGAAAAATCTAAAAGCTATAAATCGTGGACAATATCGGATGAATTTTGGGAAGCAATTAAAGGTGAGCTTCCCACGCACAGGAGAGACCCTGAAAAAGAATACAAACGCAAGCCCGGCGGCGGTCGCAA
>JAITFZ010000023.1 GCA_031280965.1 Oscillospiraceae bacterium
AGTGTCAATTTGGGGAACGAAAGGCATGTTTTGGGGAACGAAAGACATAATTAACTATTTAATGCCTTAATTACTTCCGATGATTCCGCGCCTATAAACTCCGCAAGTTTTTTTCCGAAAGCTTCGGCGGCTTCCGGGGTAAAATAAAACTCACTGAACAATTCAAGCCGTTCCTCAACCATTTCGGGGGTTATGCCGACAACTTCGTAATCTTTAATAGAGTTCCAATAAATCCATTGAGGGCTGAAAATCATACCGTCAACATAAATAGAAAAATCAGATACGAAATACTCCATTATCATTGATTCGTTAAGAGATAAGATTATATCTATTTCTTCAAGCGTATAATGGTCAATATTTTCTGTTAAAGCCAACTCAGCAAACTGCTCCATTATTCCTCTTAATTCATCAACAGGCACATCAAATGTCTTAACGAATGAGTACATATTTGGGTATCCCATAAGGTTTGTTTGAGGTTCATTTGTAAGGGTGCTTGCTTGAAGGTGGTTAAACCAATCATAAAACTTACTCAATTCAACGAACGGTTCAACAAAACTTAAATCGATGAAATCTAACTTTGCGTCATCAAGGTCGTTAAATGTTGGTGAAAGAAAACGCATTAAATGTAGATTGCCTCCGCCGTTTTGAGTCAAAGTAAAAGGTTCTGGCATTTCATTGGGGTCATATATAACAGGTTCTCTTTCCTGCTCTTGCGGTGAAGTCGTGCCTGAACATGCGCTAATCGCAATCAATATAATTATTGATAAGAACGTTATAATTATTTTTTTCATATCAATTCCTCCTTTTATTTAATGATTTTTATTCCGGCGAGAGTAAAAAACTCGCGCCGGAATAAATCTATGATACTGCGTTAAACACTACATCTCTCCCCGTGAAATCTGATAACTTGCTTCCAAATGCTCGGGCTTCTTCCGGGGTAAAATAAAACTCATTGAACAATTCAAGCCGTTCCTCTATCATTTCGGGGGTTATGCCGACGGTCAAATAATCTTCAACCGAGTGTTCTATCAACCACGCCAAACTGTATACTCTATTATTATCACCAATAACAGAATAATCGTTAATCGCGCTTTTTATTATTTTTTCAATATCACTGGAAAATAATAAGTTAATTTCTTCGTCAGCAAAAATGTAGAATGACGTTGAACAGTCTATACCATGAGTTTCTTCACATCTGACAAGCGCGGCTTTTTCTCTGTTATTCTGCCGTATTAATTCTTCTTCGCTGACGGAAAAATAAGAAAGAGCATCGAGAAACCAAGGAACGTGATACCAGTCTTCGCGTGGAATCGAGTCATAAAACTCTTGCAATCTATCTTCGGATTCAAGTTGTAGTCTTCGGAGTATTCTTAAACTCTCACTTGTTACACTGCGGTCAGTTTGACCCCATTGAAACCGCTCTGACATTAACTCCTCAAAAGTCATTCCGAATTGTTGCTCATAGTTTTTTATCCATTCGCGTTCTTGTAATATGTACATACATTGCACTGAAGCATTAATCCATAAGTAATCAAAGACTTCATTGAAATCAATATATCCGCCTAACGCGCTATCGCCGGATTGTTCATCAATTGGCGAATCATTTTCAAAAGACGATGTCTCTGTTGCTTCTTTTTTTGTTGTTATTTCCGATACGTTGTCTAACGGTTGATTTACTATTTGTCCACCGCAAGCTGTTAATGCTAAGAAAAGCACACATAGCATAGGAAGTATGATTAATTTTTTCATAAAACGACCTCATTTCTTAAAGATTAATAGATTTTTTGATTTAAGCAGGAACAAAATCAATTGTTCCGTTTGAATTTAATACCCGTCTCGTAGTTTTCCAATTATCTCCCGTAAATGGTATCGGTGGGAAAAAGCGCAACGGATTTGTAATGTTTGTGTAAGCGACAGCATCGTTTGTACCGTTTGTTATGGCAACAAAGTGTAAATGGGGAGGAAATGTAGTGCTACCGCCAGTACCGCCTACTCTGCCGACTATACTTTGTGTATTCACGATATCGTCTTTATTGAAACTTGAAGCACTTTGCATATGTGCATACCCTACACGAAGTTTTGTTCCCTCGTGAGTAAAATCTAATTCAATTACAACGTAATGCCCAAGGCTACTGTTATTGGGTCTTTTTTCTGTTACTATTCCCGTGCCTACGCTATAAAGGTTTACACCGGCAACATTTCCAATATCAACACCGGTGTGTTGAGGATAGCTTGGCATATGGTCACCACGGTAGCCGTAACCTCCACCATTAGAGGCAACATGGATAGGTGCTGTACTACCTCTAAACATATAATTCAAACTACCTCCGTTAACTTTTCCGCATTTAAGAATAGTACAAATATTATTTGTATATGAATGAACATTTGTTGGCGCAGTTTGATAAAATGTATGTCCGCAACCCAAGGTTATACAAGACCCAATCCCTCCTCCGGGGTCTACGCAATTTGCGGTTGCTGAACCAACACCCATTATTGTATGATTTACACAATGGGTACACCCTGTTTTCTTGTGCATTAAACACCACGATGATGGATTTGCACTACTCGGCATGGTGAGCAGTGATAGCACGAACACTATCGACAGCACCAAACTGATGATTTTCTTAAACTTTGCTTTTTTTAACATGTTTTTTCCTCCCCAAATTAATTTTCGGTGATTTTTGTTGCTTTGCGTGGCTGTGTGTGCGAATGTTTCAATAAACCATCAGAATCACCCCTTGTTTTTATGGAAAAGTTTCTCCTATATTTTCTTAAATTATAGCAGAATTTTTCGATAAAGTGTCAATTTGGGGAACGAAAGGCATGTTTTGGGGAACGAAATATAAAAACATGGTGTCAAAAGCCGGAAACTCAACATTTCCGGCTTTGATTTTTATACTGAATATGTCGCTTTAACTAACTCGTCCATCGTTGTTTTTCCCGCTCGAACCATCTCCGCTACGTTGTGCCGCAACAGCCGCGTTCCCTCCTCGATGGCTTTGCGTTCGATTTGCTCGGCTGTGCCGTTGTTGGAGATAATTTCGCGCAGTGCCGAAGTCGGAACAATTACTTCATGAATCGCTGTTCTCCCCGCGAAGCCGGTGTTTCCGCAGTCGCGGCAACCGCCAATCTTTTGCTGATATATAGATATGGGTGCTTTAACGCCGACAAGCCGTAAATCTGCGGGGTCGTTCAGCACAATCTGCTCTTTGCATTGCTCGCAGAGCTTTTTGACAAGACGCTGTGCTATAACGCCGACTAATGAACTTGCCACCATGTACGGCGCGACACCCATATCAACAAGGCGCAGAATTGTGCTTGACGCATCGTTGGTGTGCAGGGTTGATAGTACAAGGTGTCCCGTGATTGCGGCGCGGATTGCTATATCTGCCGTCTCGTTGTCACGCATTTCACCTACCATTACGATGTCCGGGTCCTGACGCAGAATTGAACGGAGCGCGGCAGAGAAGGTCATGCCTGCTTTTGCATTGATTTGCACCTGGTTTACGCCGTCGATTTTCTTTTCCACCGGGTCTTCAACCGTAACTATGTTTACGTTGGGTCGCGAAAGTTCGCCGAGCGTCGCGTAAAGCGTGGTAGATTTACCCGAACCGGTCGGACCTGTTACAAGCATAACGCCGTGAGGACAGCGTATAATCATTTTAAACATCTCGTAATTATGCTCGGTCATGCCCAGTTCCGTAACTCGCATGGTCTTTGATTCGCCGGAAGCAAGAAGACGTATAACCACCTTTTCGCCGAATACGGTCGGGATGCTCGAAACACGCACGTCAAGGTTTATGCCGTCTATAATCATGCCGAAGCGTCCGTCAAGCGGTATGCGCCTTTCGGCAATGTTCATGCCGCCGAGAATTTTAAGGCGGGTAACAAGCGAATTATGCACCGCGGGCTTTACCGCCATCTGCTCTATGAGGTCGCCGTCAATACGGATTCTCACGCGGGTTCTGTCCCTGAACGGCTCTATGTGTATATCCGAAGCCTTGCGCCTGAACGCAGTTTCAACAAGCGAGTTACAAAGCTTTACTATCGGTGCGTTATCTACGCGGTCCTGCGATTCCATCGCCGCCTGCGCTTCTTCCTCGGTGCTGTATTCCTTGTCCAGGTCGTCAATAACGCTTGTAGTCGCGGACTGCGAATACATGCGGTTGATTGTGTCCATGATTGAGGACTTAGTCGCAAGCATAGGGTGAATTTCCATGCCTGTAGTGACTTTAAGCTCATCAAATATAAAAAAGTTAATCGGGTCGTTGGTCGCGACATAAAGCCTGCCCGCGCCTACTCTGTAGGCAACGCAGACGTGCTTTTTCGCGATTGATTCCGGAATTTTCTTAACGGCGTCAATATCAATTTTCGTCGTGGTAAGGTCTACGAACGGTACTTTCAGGCGCGTAGAAAGCGCGTGAACAAGTTGGGTTTCTGAAACATAGCCAAGCTTCAGCACCATATCGCCGAGCTTTAAGCCGTCCGGGTTCTCCTTGGGGTCTTTCTGCTTTTTTAGTGCGGCGTCAAGCTGTTGTTCAGTAATAAACCCGCTTTCAACTAATAGTTGCCCAATCGGAATGTTTTTCATATAATCGTAACCTGCCTTTTGTCAATTGGCAATTTTACAATTGACAATTAACAGTTTTTAATTTATTATATATATATGCCGCGCGGACGATGGCAATCGCCCGGGCATTAACGGGAGGTTTTATGGAATTTATTATTTACGTATTAATCTGTTTTATGATTTTTATGCTGGGGGGGTGCTTCGGGAGCTTCTTTAACGTCGTTCTTTATCGTCTGCCCAAGAAAGAAGAGTTTATAAAAACCCGCTCTCACTGCCCCGAATGCGGGCACGTCCTGAAATGGTACGAGCTTATTCCTGTGTTCAGCTACATAATTCAGCGCGGTCGTTGCCGAAAGTGTATGACACATATAAAGGCGCAATATTTAATTATGGAGCTTTTGTGCGGCGGCGGAAACCTTTGGGCTTTTCTCGCGCTCGGCGGCTTGCAAAGCCGCCCTTACGAAGCTATAATTGCGTTTATCCTGTTTCCTGTCCTGGTTTCTCTCAGTGCGGAGGATATTAAGAAAACCGAGATACCTTACTGGTGTACGGGAACAATCGCCGTACTCGGCATAATCGCCACGGTGCTGTCAATCTTTCTGCCGTCTGACGCTTTATGGTACGAGCATTTAATCGGCATGTTCATTATATCGGTGCCTTTCACGGTTTTCACCCTGCTCGGCGCGATGGGCGGCGGCGATGTTCAGCTTGTCGCGGCGGCGGGTTTGCTGCTCGGTTTTGCAATTGTGCCGTCGGTGCTGATTGCGCTTGTTGTGGGTTCGGTTTTCGGTATAACCGTAAAACTCACAAAGAAACGCGCCACGATTTGTTTCGGCCCGTTTCTTGCGCTTGGAATCGCCGCAGGTTATCTTTACGGCTATAAATTAATTCAGGTTTATTCCGGTTTTCTCGGCTGATTACGGAGTAGGCTCTACATATTTAGTGTAGAATATCAAAATGCCGTTGTCTTGGTCTATGCTCATACCTATTCCCGAAATGTCCCCGTCCAGACCGTAGTTCAAGCCGACCTCGCGAAGCAGAGGGTTCATGAAATTAAACGTTGTAACTCTTCTTTGTGTTACCCGGTTGCCGTCACGGAAGGCGTTCATAGATATTCTAAGCCCGCCGGACTTTAAAACCTCTAATGTAAATTCGATGCCGCACTCGCATGTTCTTGCACATGTGTTGTTCGGAAACGCCGGACACACAAGAGTATCACATTCCGAAAGACCCGCACATGCGCCGCCGCATGGCGGAGACGGGTTTCCGCATCTCCTGTACGGCAATCCGCAATCTAAAACCTTATCGCAGTCGCCGCACACATTACCGCCGCACCTCAAATTATAATACTTAGGCGGAAAAACAATTGCCGGAGCGTTTCCGCTCAACATTGTTGCCATATGCGTGAGCAGTTCGATAAGAGTATCTGTTTCGCTTATGTCGCCGAAGTCAAAAAGAACGCCCTGCCCGTTAAGGTATAACAAATGAGCTTTCATGTCGCCTTCGCTGAAATTTGCTAAAAAATCGTCTGCCTCTGTAATGAAGAGCGGTTTATGAAATGTAGCCCAGTCCATTATTTCAATCCGTGAGGTTGTATCGGTATTTACTTTTATATAACTGCCAATCGTTTCGAGAACGCCGTCCACACGCGCATTACGGCGCGTACTTTGTATAATCGCGTTCACAGGGTTAAACAGCATCGCCATAGCCGCAATAAGTATTGCGAAAATACCGATACATATCATCAGTTCTACCATGGTGAAGCCTTTTTTGCTTTTAAGCCTTTGCAGATACTTTATAATCATATTTTCATAAAGTCCTTTCTTCACCAACGGAGGATGGCTTCGTTTTAAAACGAAGCGAAAACGACATTTCCTCCATTTAAGTTGTATTTTGCTTCAGAATTAAACTCCCCTGCGCGGTTGCAAGAGTTAATCCCAACCGGGTCTGCTCGGAAGCGTACCGACGGCTTCCGCAAACATGAAATTCATGCCGTCACCGACGTCAAACGGGTTGGCGGGGTTGCCGAGAAATAACCTTATAGGGTTAGCTTGGGAAAAAAAGTTTACTGCGGAGCAGAAGTGTTCAAGCAAACTGCCCCCTCCCATAGTCGCCCAGTCCTCCGGCGGCGCGAACAAAACATCTACCCGCGCCCAATGAATACAGTTAAGAGGGTTGTCATGAATACAAGCATCGGCAATGCAGTTGGTTTCGTCGCTTTCCACGTTCATAATCCTTACTGCGGTTCCGTGCGCGGCTGAACTCATGACGTGTGCCGTGCAGTGCCTCATTCCCGCGCCGACTCTTATGTTTTCCGAGTCGTCCGGCAGAATCATGTATATGATATAATTTCCTTTCGGCGGCGAATACTCAATGTCAACCGTCCACCTTATAATGCCGGTATTGTTATGCGCCATATCCTGACAGGCGGAGTTAAAGCAGCCTTCCGATTCACACACGTACTGCCTTATATGCGGGATTGCGTCTTTGTCTAAATTCGAGAAGAATTTCATGGCAGGCGCGCCGTTATGCGTTACGATGGTTCCGAATTCGTCCCATGCCGCGCCGAACTGCGGCTTTGTAATCTGAAGCGGTGAACCCTCGTTAAAGAAGCCGCCGATTTGCCCCGCTATTTCAACAGGAAGGTCAATCGTAGTTTCAATCACGCAGGAAGGGTCGGGAGGGAGTCCGCACATGCCGCAGGGCGAGGTAACGGAACATTCTAATATTACGTTAATTGTAAACGGGTTTCCGTCAGCGTCGACAAAAATGATGTCACCATCTCCGGCCGGCGCAAACAGTATGTGCGAATTTGCTCCGATGTCATCGAAAGAGAACGACCCGCCGGCGGCTATGTCCTCAACCTGACTGTCTATGCCTTCTGCAGCTTTTACGTTTTTTGTCCTTAATTGTATGCTGAACATCAAAAGCTGCATAAGCATAAGCGTCATAATAGTAAACAGTGTCAGCGCAATCATGCACTCGGTAAGAGTGAAGCCGCTGTTATTTTTTATGCGCTGAAATAAAGTTTTTACGATTTTTATGGTTTTCATGGCGTTTCACTCCTTTTCTTAGTTAAAGTAGGTTAGGCGTTATCGGTAGCCCGCAGTTTTGAACATTCCGGGCTTGAACGACCAGCCCTCCGCTTTGTTTATACATACACACAGGCAGTCGAGGTTACCGGGACCGGGGGGGCCGTTCGGGCAGCCGGGGCAACCGCCGCACTTGACGCAGGGACAGTAGCAGTTAGATGCCCTCTCGTAACATAACAGGCAGTAGTCCTCGCCGTGGGTACAAAACTCCCCGCAGAAGTCACACCTGCATTCAATTCCGCAATCCTGCCACCACAGCGCCCCGCAACGGGGACAGGTACAGTCACATTCATTGAAGTCGGGCATTTCCCCTTCTGCGCCTTTCTTTTTGCCGCAGTCGGGACAAACTTCACAGTCGGTACAATTCGCTTCGCCGCAGAAGCTGCACACTGTACAGCGTCCGCCGTCAGCTTCGCAGTCTTCCACCTGTTTTTCGCATATGGCGCATTTCAGGCATATGCAGGGTCTTTGCGAGCAATCAGGACAGACGCATATGCAGGGGTTGCTTTCGCAACCATGACCGCATTTAAGCGGCGTAGGCGGTCTGAACTGCATACCTCTGAACGATTCGCCGACAAGTTCGCTTACTACGCCTCTGTCGGTGCGTCCTTCGGGATTACGGTAATAATCCACGGGCATTATGTGCGTCATGGCTATTCTGCTTCTAAGCTGGCTTGAGCCGCGGAAGTCGCCGATTATATATCCGCCGAACCCGAAAGAGTTATCGTTGTTATTATTTATAAAGTTGCCTACAGGAACACCCGCGCCGGGGGCGTAGATAAAGCCCATTATTACATTTCTTCTGCCGTAGATGACCGGCCCCGTGGAGTTGCTTTCGCTGTCCATGTCGGTAACGAAGAATATGTTATTATGGATATAGAGCTGTGTGCCGCTTGCGCCGTGCTTTTCAATCAGGTTAGAACCATTGTCCTGTCTTAAAATATACCGCCCGAAGTATTCGGTATAAGCGTATTCTAACTTATTGCTCGGATTACAATACTTGCACGACATCTGGAAGTTTAAGCCGTTCTCGGTTCCGCAGTCATAAAGCGGGTGAAGGGCGTTTCTTACGGTGTTCATCATTAAGTTATGGTTGGCAATGTTTATAGTGCCGTTAACCCCGCCGGTTCCGTTGGTGCCTATGAAAAGACCGGCTAAATCCGAGGTGTGCGTGATGTTAAAGGACGATGCGGCGTTAAATTCCTGAACCCACGCCAAATGCCCTACGAACATATGCTGCATGGGGGCGTAGTCCTTATTATCCAACGCGAAAATTACGCTCCCTGCGCCTTTTACGAGGATATTAAGGTAACTGTCGGTGTTTGTGCTGTTCTGCCACGCAAACTGATTACCCTGCGAAGCTCCGTGCAGTACAAGATAGATGTCCTTGTGTTGCGTCGGGTCGTCGGGGAAGCCGTTCGTGGTGTCGATTATTATGGTTCTTATAGGGCTCGCGCCGGTGGTCGGCACCTGCCCCGAAGCTATTCTTCCGCTGTCGCTTATTACAACAGTGTTCGCGCCGTAGTTGACCCAGCTTCCTCCTCCGGGCGGCGGTTGGTCTCCGCGGCGCCGTCTTGTTGTAGAGGCGGTCGAAGCGGTTAAATTGATTGCATTATTCGCGTTGTTGGTCAGCTTGCTTCTCGTTGTCGGGTCTAAGCGGTCTGTCTGCGGGTTGGTCTGCGGTCTCCACTGCGGCGCCCAAAACTGCTTAAATGCGGTGTCCGTAACGGAGGGGTCGTGTCCTTCCGTGCCGGGCGTGGTTACGCGGCTCTGTATAATCTGACCGTTGCTATTAAACTCTGTTCTCATTATAACGCCGTCTAAATAATATCCCACGTTATCCTGAAGCTCTAAGAACTGGAATATCGCGCCGTTATTAATGCCGGTAGTGATTTCGGTTACTCCGGGAAGAGTCATGCCTTCGGGAATATGCATGAACAGGGGCCAACCCATACCGTTCCATGCAGCGGGAAGGCTTCTGACATTCCCTGTCACAAGGTTTCTGTTACTGCCGGTAATGCTGTTTGCTCCCCCTCTTGTATAGATGTTAAGGTTCGCGCCTATTTGTCCGGCGTTGTTCGGGTTATTAAACGCAACGCCCGTGTTGGTGTGAATAGTTACGTTGTTGCCTACCTGCGAGGTGTTAATCGTTACCCTGCCGGTAGCGTAAATTGTCATATTATTCGGAATACGCGCACCGTCGAAGCTTGCGTCGCCGAATATATACATAACCGTTCCGTTCATAAGGTGGTGCGCGGACGATGTGCTGAAAGAACGCGCACGAATCACACTGCTCGGGGTTATATTCGACTGCTGTGTTTCGCCCTGACTTCTGCGGAACTCAAAATCTCCCCATATATTTATATTAATGACTTCGTTCTGGGGTATAAACTGCGCTTCCTGCGCGTTGATACAGCCGAAAGAGTTGAAGCCCGCGCTGATTAACGGGTGCGAAAGAGTGACTATCTTATTTCCCTGTCTCGGGAAATAGCCGCCGAAATATGAGCGGGCGTTTAAGTTAATCTGGTCGAAAGACATCTGGTTGTCGGCTATCGTCGGTCTGCCGCGATAAGACGCGGGAACCTCAAAGAAGCCGTCATCTTCATTACGACCGCCGGGAGAGGTGCCGGGGTCGCCCGGAGGCTCCCATACGCCCTCTACAGCTTCCGGAATATCACGCGGCTGAGCCGCCCAAGCAGGAAGCTCCCATATGAAAACATCGCCGTGGTCGAAATCGTCATGCTGCTGAAAAGACCCTATCTGCGCGGGTATATGGTCGAGTTCATACTCAATCAGCCTGATAAAGCTCTGCTCATCGTTGTCGTTTCTGATAATGGTTTCAAACTCGAACCTTGCTATAGTTCTGCCTTCAGACGGTATGAATAAATCCTCTAAGCGTCTTATGATGATTTCATACTCGCCCATCGACCCGCCGACAGAAAGAGGAATCCGCGCACCTGTCCTCATAACGCTGGCATCGGGGTCCAACGGGTCAAACGGCGGCAACTCTAAAAACGCCCTGATAAACCCGTCATCGATTTCATCAGTCCTCGCACCACTCGGCAAAGTGGTGATGTATCGGTCAAGGTAATCGAAAACCCAGTCGTTTACCGAGGTCGCTGTTTGATAAAGCTGTTCGCTTTTAGCGTCCTCGAAAACCTCCCCTCTCTCGGCGGCTATTGTAAGAAACAGCGCCATAGCGAGCATAAGCAACAGCGTCATGGTCGCAAGAACGGTAATCAAAATCGCGCCGTCCTTCCTTATTAAGCTGTTGGTTTTCTTTCCTGTTATTTTCTGTAACATAGCTGTACCTCCTGTCTGTACATGCAAAGCGGCTGTCGGGTGGATGGATTGGTGTGGTTGCCGTGACTTATACTATACTATATATATTCTATTCTTCTTCGGCTTTTTCTGATTCTTCGGATTCATCTTCCGATTGTTCATCCGACGGGGAGAACCTTGATTCCGGTATTTCCATAGGTCTTACTACATAAAGACTGAGGTTGAACGAATAAAGGATTAAACCTCCGTCATCTTCATCGCCGAAAGCTTCGGCTTGCGATTCTACGCTCTGGAACAGCGTAGCGGTGTTTATGCCCATACGCAGCGGGTATTCATGCAGATAGTCTAAAAAGTCTAAGTACTGCGCGTAGGTCATCTCCAGTACAAAGGTTGCTGTTATAAGCCCCGCGCCGATACTTTCCGTTGCAAGACCTATGCGGAGAATGTCGAGGAACATTGACCTGCTTTCATCGGAAATACCGCTGTCCCTGTCCTTGAGTATTTCTGAAACAACCCTCATGAAAGTTGTGGTTGATTCCGTAAGCTCGGCTATTTTTTCCGCAAATTCATCCGAGTCCTCGCTTGAGTCGAGAATGTACCTGACTATTTCAAAAATCGGGTCCCATACCTCCTCCTCGTCAACAGCGGCGGCGTCAACCTCTTCCTGGCTGACGAAAAGGAAAGCGTACTCCCTGAGCGAATATCTTACGTCTCTTCCGCCCCTGAACAGTTGCAGTGAAAGCGACGCTTCACCTATATCAGTTATGAATATTCCTGCGTGGTCGGTAAAACCGTTGCCGTTATTGGCGCCGTTCAGGATTTCCTGTACCATTGTAACAGCTTCGGTGTTTGTCATTTCCTCGAAAAACCCTTCGTGTACAACTAAGGCTTTTTCGCGGGCTTCAACATAGGTAGCGCTCAGCTCAATGTCCCGTCTTCTGAGTTCGTGGGCAGATACAATCTGACTTTCTTTTTGCTCGATTTTGGTTTCAACCTCGCCTATTCCCTGATATGCGGGATAAGCGATGAAATAACCGCCTAAGCCGAGAACTATACCTGATATAACGATTAAGATTATGATTTTTTCAATCCCGCTTATATTACGGCTCAAGGATGTTCCCCCCTTTCACTCTCATTCCTAAGGTGAACAATAAGAATTCGTCTTCTGTTTCCTCAATAGATACCCTCGTGTATCCGTAGAAAGTTATATTCTGGAAGTATCCGTTCTCAATAAGCGCTTCGGTAAACGCCGCAGGGTGTGCATCGTCAGTACAGATAAAGTTTACAGTTGTTGTATAGCCGGTGACTGTAAACGGCCCGAATATCTCTAATCCGTCGAACGGTTCCATTACCGCTACAAGCCGCTCCGCTATATTGCGTGTCATCTTAGGCTGAAAATCAAATAATACTTTAGCGGTGTCTACGGCATCCGAGTAATTACCGAATTTTTGAATTGCGTCCTCTTTCTCGTTGACGCTCGCCAATGTTTCCGAGTAGCGCAGTGTGAGGAATTCCGATTCAAGGTTTTCAAGCGTTCTTTCCTTACCGCCCGTTATGAAGGTTAAAGTAGCCCAAACACCCAAAACAATTACGGCGCACACCGCCGCAAAAAGCAGTGCGACAAGGCTGAACCTCATGTTCAGCGTCTTGATTCTCTTTTCCTTAGTATTGAGGAGGTTTATGTTCTCGGTTTTAACATCAACTTTAATTAACGAGCCGATAACGTTCGCGAATTCAATGAAGTTATAATTCCGCTTCGATTTTACAATATCGCTCGGATACTCAAACTCACGCGCTTCAAGATTAAGCTGTTTGATTGTCGCGTGGAGCGCCTTTTCGTCTTTGATTGCGCCGAAGTACTGGATTTCCTTTATTTCCCCCGACAGCTCGTTTTGGTCGAGCAGGTGCATGGTTCTGAAAAGGTTGTCGAAAACCGCGAGGTTTATATAATCGGGGCTGTTCTCGTAGTCCGATGCGTCGATTTTGGTGTGACGCGAGAAGACCACGGCGCCCTTGTTATAAAGGTTTATACTGATAAAGTTTTTATCAATCTGAAGCAACAGAAGCGGCGAAAAGTTTTTATAAACCGACGACTTTCTGACAAGCCTTGTAATACAGGTGTTACTGACCATGACAAGCTTGGTTTTCAACCCAATCTGTCGCGACAGTTCAAGATAAATGTCTATCATGTTCTGCGGACAGGCGGCGGCGATAACCTTGAGCTTCGGACCCTCGTCGGTGACTATTTCCTCCGATATGCTGTATGTAATATTATATTCATCGCCGAGCGACATTTCGTTTTGAATTATGGATTCAACCACGAAGTTTTCGCTGCCGGATTTCGGCTTAGGGATTTCAATTTCCTTATAAAGAATCATACCGGAGTTGATACACATAATCGCTTCTCTGTCCGAGATTTTCTCGGTGACGAGAATGTCGGTGATTTCACCCGCGACTATATGCATGTCTAAGATTCTTCCGTTTTCAATACAGCCAACGGGTAAATCCCGCATTATGGCTTTCTTTACGGAAATTTTCGCGGCAACGGTTGCTTCCAACAGCTTTATTTGGGTATCGGTAATATCGATTGATATCATTAATCGCCCACCTGCCTTTATAATTTTATTTGAATAAGTTACGCAACATTCTCGAACGAACCGTACATCAGCGGGAAAATTGTCGCCAGCACTAACGCCACTATGCCGCCCATGAAGATAATCATTATCGGCTCTATCATGGTCGTCAGCTTTTGCAGTGCCGTATCGGCTTCCTCATCGTAAAAGTCGGCAGACTTAGACAAGATTTCATCAAGTCTTCCGGATTCCTCGCCTATGTAAATAGTGGATGTAAACATACCGTCGAAAATGTTGATTTTAGCGATTGCGGCCGAAAGCGGCTCGCCGCGTTTAATGTCATTCAGCACATCTTCAAACAACACCAGCAGATACCTGTTATTAAGTGTGCCTACCGACTTTTCAATACACTCAACCATCTGCATACCCGACGCAAAGAGGTTCGCCATTGTTCTGCCGAAACGCGCCGTGTATATTATTTTAACTAACTTGCCTACCTTAGGCATGGAAACTTTAAATTTGTCAAGCGCCAACCTGACACCCGACACTCTCATAACCGCTCTGATTATAAGCGCCAACACGAGAATTATAACTAAGATTATATACCACCGACTGGTCAGAAAATCACTGAAAGCCATCATCTGACCCGACAGCCCCGGAAGCTCTTCGCCTTCGGGATACATGGTTATAAACATCGGAAGTATAAAAGTGAACAGCGCAATAACAATAATTACCATCAGTACGCCGAGGATAATCGGATATGTAAGCGATTTTTTAACAACGTTCTTGAGTTTGTTTTCTTTGGCGTAGTGGTCGGCAACCCTGTCAACAATCATGTCTAAGTTGCCCGAACTCTCTCCCGCCGCCATCATTCCCACAAATAATTCGGGGAAGACGCCTTCCTTCATTTCAAGTGTTTCGGTAAAGGAGCGCCCTCTTTGAAGCTCTTCATAAATATCGCGAAGAACTTCTCTGGCTTTTTTGTTTTCTTCCTGCGTCATGAGAATGTGTAATGCGCGCACTAAGTTTATGCCCGAATAAAGCATTGCGCTGAGCTGACGGCAGAAAATCGAAAGCTTGGCTGTCTTGAACTTGTATTTCAAGGTTTGTTCTTTTTCCTTGACTACCTCGCTTCGAGTTACGAAAAGGTCGCGGCCGCGCAGAATTTCAACCAACTGCTGATTGCTTTCGGCAACTTCGGTGCCTTTTCTGACTTTTCCTGTAAGGTCGGTCGCCTGATAAGAAAATAAAGCCATATAACCTCCACACGTTTATCGGCGGTAATAAATCGCCGCTTTTTAACAGACGGACATACGTTCGGGTCTGTTTATGTTTCTGCACAATAATTATATCACAAAATTAACGAGTTTTCAAGGTTAAATTTATAGAATTTTTACAAAGATTTTTATTGATAATGTACAATATGTTAATATAATTTATATATAGAACTAAAATTCCTCCGGTAATTTATCTAAAGTAACGGTCAGTTCGTGGTTATACGCCCGCTCAAGTCTTTCCTGCGGATTAAACACGTAATTCAATTGCCCGCTCTGGTCTGTTAAATAATCGCCTCTGTATAACGCAGTCCACAGCCACATAGCCCTGTCTCTGTTAAGCAGGTCAGGGGAGGGAAGAAGCCCGCACTCGGTCATAGCCGCCATTTTTCGCCGTCCGGAATAATCCGCTGTGCCGATAAAGCGCGGCAGATTCGATGTTTCATCCGTGTTATAAATATCCTCGCCGATAATATCTACATATCTGTCACCGGGATAATACTCGGCGTCCTGCCCCGACCACACCCAAATCAGATTATTAAGTCCGTGATAGTCGCTGAAACGCGTGAACATAAGCCGCCAGAGCCATCTGTACGCTTCCGGTTCGCAGTCGCCCCACCAAAACCATCTTGTACCCGCCTGATGAAGCGGCCGCCAGAGTACAACTACATTTTCGTCACGCAGCCGTGTTAAAACCTCCGCCATGTGGTCAATATCAAGCACAAGCTCATAGCAGGTTTGCGAAACCGCGCCGGCTTCATACAGCGATTTTACTCTTTCTGCGTCAAGGTCGGCTATTTGCGAGGTTGTGAACGCATCATTTAGGTTCAGGTCGGCGGCTTCCGCGCTAAAATGGCTTCTCCCCCCGTTCACGGGAGGCGAGTACCAAGTCCAGTCGTAGCTTACAATTCCGCCGCTTTCCGCCCATTCGAGCGCAAGTTCAATATCATCATTTTCCAGCACCGCCCCCGTAAAAGAACGCGAATAATGCATAAGGTCGGATACTCTGATTGCGGGAAATCTGCCGGTTGCTTCAAAAATCGCGCCTATTTCTGTGTTGGTGCCGGGAGTTACATGTTGTGCAAGCAGTACTCTGTTCCCGAATGTTTCGCCGAAATAATCCATCAGCCACCTGACCGGGTTCGATGCATTATCGTTGGCGGGAAGTCTTGAAACGCTGAACCGCGATTCAGGAAGCTCAAAGTCATTCACCGTAATGTAATCTATATACGCAGTGCCGCGAAGCACAATAAGCGACATTCGGTTCACGCCCGCTTCAAGGTAAATGCCGTAAAGCACATGCATCGCAAATTCATCGCTGCTAATATAATACGCACCCTGCCGCACACCGTCCGCCGTTAAAACCGCAACGGCGCCTTCCGACAACGCCTTGATTCCGATTGTGTAGTGCTGGGTTGAGGGCACATTAAGCTCAAAGTCTGCGCGTCGGTTTTCCTCAAGCATGATATAACCCCGCCCGTCAAAGCCTTCGAGCGCGTCATAAATCTCCTGTGATGTAATATCCTCCATCTGATGCTTTTCAGAAAAAGACCGCCTTGACATAGGAAAGAAGAGGCTCTGATGGTCGTTGTATTCGGGGCGCTCCCTTATCGGGCCGGGACGGGAATTTTCCGTTTCCTCGTCGCCGCTCTGCTTAATCGCCGAACAGCCCGCAAGCATAAACAGCGCCATAAGCAATACGATTATATTTTTCCGCCGCATATTAAACCGCTTCCTGCTCAATTATTTCAATCACAGCTTCATCACCGTCTTTAATCGGGTCGTTGAAGCTGGCTTCTTTGCCGTTCAAAAGCAATGTGTACCCACCGACAGAGCTGCTCATGTCTAACTGCGTAAAATTCAAAAGCTCCAAAAACTTATGGGGAGAACGGTCGGCAGTCGGTTCAAGCCTAATCTGCCCGCCGTTCAGCGTCACGATGATTTCGCCGTATTCTTCGGGCTTGGTATCGGTGTAAATATCGTCGGGGTGAACCTCTTCGTATGATTCCTCTGAAGAATCCGAAGCGGTGATTTCGATTTTATCAAAAGGTGCTATTTCATAGCTTGATTTTTGCACTTCGCCGTTGACATGAACCGCTATTCTCCCGTCAAACTCTCCGAATTCGCTGACAATTTCACCAAGAACAGCCTTAGCGTTTTCACCGCTTACAGCCGGCGTGAACTGCACACGGTCGCCCTGCGTAACGTTGGTGTTGACAGACGCCGGCTTGTCATTAACCATAATTACCGCTATAGTCTGAATACCGCCTTTAAGGATTCTGCGCTTGCCGTTGACCGTGAAGTTGAGCGCCCGTCCCGAACGTCCCATAATATCGGTGGTTTTATACCCCGCAATAGTCAGCAGTTCAAACACCGACAGCTTCTTAGTGTCGAATACGCGGATTTTCTCGTTGTTCAGCGTTATAACCGAGAAGTCGTAGCCGCGGTTCAGAATCGCGGTCAGCGCAATTCCGACAGGCGTGACGAATTCCGCGCCGAGTTCTCTTCCTCCCGTATCTACCGAGCGGAGAGTTTTGTGGTTGCCTATTGCCACACGATTCTCGTCAAGTCCGAGTTTCGCCGCGACTTTTTTGTTAAGCCCGCTAATCAGCGAACCGCCGCCGACAAGGAACACCGCCGCCGGTGATGCCTTGTTCGCCGATAAAATATGCTCGCAAACCGCGTTTGACAAATTTTCGACTGCCGAGTCAAGCTTTTTGTTAAAGTCTTTGGTTTCGGCTTTTTGTGTGATTCCGAAGATGTCGCGGTATTCTATTTCTTTCTTGCCCGAAGTGCTGATAAGCTTCATTTGCTCGGCTGTCGCAAAATCAACAAAGTATGCCTTGATAATTTCCTCGGTGATTTCATCGCCGGCCGTCGTCGCCATTGAATATGCCACAACACTGCCGTCTTTTGAAACCGCGATGTCCGACGTGCCCGCGCCTATGTCCACAAGCGCAATATTAATCGCCCTGATTTCGGGCGGGACAATCACGTTCATAGCGGCAATCGGCTCCAGCGTCATACCCGCGACTTCTAAGCCGTTCAATGCCATAACCGAATACAAGCCGTCCACAACCACGCTCGGCAGAAACGTCGCAATAAGCTCAAGCGACGCCTTCTTTCCCTTATGGGTTTCAAGGCTGAGCATTTTATAATCATCAAGCATGTAATTAATAACCGAGTACCCGACGCAGTAAAACGCGGTATTATCTCCGCCCGCCGCGTCAAGCTCGCTCTGCGCTTTTTGAATAGTTTCGATTTCCATTGATTTAATCATGTCAGCAGTAACATAATCACGGTCGGAAATGTCAAATTCCATTTTAGTCAGCGCGGTTTTAAGGGCGCGCCCCGCCGCCGCAATCGAAACTTTCGTGAGCTTTATGCCGGTCAGTTCTTCAAGCTGAAGCTTAACCTTGGCGACAACCTTGGCGACCTGCTTCACGTCTTCAATCTGCCCGTCGCTCATGGCGCGCTTATTATGCGGCTCAACGACATACTCGCTCAGCGTGAATTCTTCGTCGTTCTGTTCGCCTACGATTCCGACAACTGTGCGGGTTCCGATGTCAAGCGCGAATATTCTGTCGCCCTGTTCTTCGGGCGACCTGTCAGTATTCTGCTTTTTTGCATTTTTTTGCATGATTACCTCTCGCTGTGTTAACCAAATTTATATTGTTTTAATTTATCAATTACCTGTTCGGTTATTTCGCCGAAAACATTCTGATACTCGCAGGGCAAACCATCATTACAAGAGCAATCGTAGCCTTTATCAAGGCAACGGCTGAATTTATAACCGCCCTCCATGATTTCAACCACGTCATAAAGCGAGATTTCCTCCGGCTTTTTGAGCAGTCTGTACCCGCCGTAGACGCCGCGGTGGCTTCCGGCAATTTCTCCGGCGACTAACTTTCGCAGGATTTTCAGTGCGTAGCGGTGCGAAACCCCCGTCTGCTCCGAAATGGACTTAGCGTCCAAAAGGGGTTCGCTGCGCCCGGCTTTCCTTGCTAATAAATCCACAATTCTTATGGCGTAGTCGGTTTCGAGTGTGATGTGCATAGTTCAGCCTTTCGCTTTTTGAGCTTTTTCTGCCTTATAAGCCATCGTAACCGCAATCAATCTAAGAAATCCTTCAGCTTCTTGCTTCTTGACGGGTGGCGCAGTTTACGCAGTGCCTTGGCTTCTATCTGCCTTATACGTTCGCGGGTTACGTTGAATTCCCTGCCGACTTCTTCCAACGTCCGCTGTCTGCCGTCAGTCAGCCCGAAGCGCAGACGCAGAACCTTTTCTTCGCGGTCGGTCAGCGTTGCAAGCACGTCCGAAAGCTGTTCTTTTAAGAGCGTCAGCGAGGCGGCTTCGGCGGGTGCGGGCGCGTCTTCATCGGGGATAAAATCGCCGAGGTGCGAGTCTTCTTCCTCGCCAATCGGCGTTTCAAGCGAAACGGGGTCTTGTGCAATACGTATAATCTCCCGCACTCTGTCAACCGGCAGGTTTATTTCCCTGGCAATCTCGTCCGCAGTCGGCTCGTGACCGTTTCTGTGGAGAAGCTGGCTTGATATTTTCTTGACTTTGGTTATTGTTTCAACCATGTGTACAGGTATACGAATTGTGCGCGCCTGATCGGCAATGGCGCGTGTAATCGCCTGCCGAATCCACCACGTCGCGTATGTCGAGAACTTGTAACCCTTGGTATAATCGAACTTTTCAACCGCCTTG
Source organism: Oscillospiraceae bacterium (assembly GCA_031280965.1). GTDB lineage: Bacteria > Bacillota > Clostridia > Oscillospirales > Ruminococcaceae > Ruminiclostridium_E. The sequence continues at coordinate 19,505 of JAITFZ010000023.1, forward strand.
ATTAAACCGAGGTTGCCTTCCTGAATCAGGTCAAGGAACTGCATACCGCGCCCCACGTACTTTTTCGCAATGCTGACAACAAGGCGCAGATTGGCTTCCGAAAGTCGCCTTCTCGCATTATTATCACCCTGCGCCATACGTGTGGCAAGGTCGATTTCCTCCTCCGCCGAAAGAAGCGGAAAACGACCTATTTCTTTCAGGTAGATTTTTACGGGGTCGCTTGACATACCTTCCGATGTTATGTTTATGTCGAAGTCGTCTTCGGCCTGGAATTCAAGCACCGTGTCCAAATCCTCGTCCATCGTGTAATCATCCACGATTTCTATGTTGAAGCTCTCGAAATCCTCGTAAAGCTTGTCTATTTGCTCTACGTTAAAATCAAGGTCTTCAAGCACATCGGTTATTTCTTTGGTTGTGAGCTTGCCCTGGCTTTTGCCGTGGTCAAGCAGTTCGTTAAGCACGCTTTTTGTGTTTTCCGCCATTTTAGTTATCCCCTCAGTTTTATTTGTTTCTTAATGTTTGACTGTATTCCATAAGCTCCTCTGCCGTCATATCGGCGGGACTTTTTTTATTTCCGGTTTTCTTGAAGTCTTCTATGATTTTTATGTACTCCCGCAACCGCTCTATTGTGAAGGGCAGAGCCGAATTTTCGCGCTTAATCGCTTCTATTCTGCCCACTTCACGCGGGGAAAATTCGCTTCCGAGTACCGATATATCCACAGAAAGTCCCTTGTTGAGCCTTAAAACGAGCATTTCCAACACTTTTGCATTAAAAACAGTCGGAAAATCGTCCGGCGACAGCCTTGAAAGCACGTGAGAAAGCTTGTCAGGCGAGTGAAAAAGGTATGCGATTATGCCGCGTTCGGCTTTGGCTTGAAGCGGGAACTTAGCTTCATCGGGGTTGATTTCGTCTCTTTTAAACTCGCCCCGGATTAACTTACGTTTGTCTTCGCTCGTTTCGCGCCGCTGATTACTTTTTCGGCGGCTGTTCACGCTGTCTTCCACAGCCTGCACGGGAACACCGCATACTCTTGCGGTTTCACTGATATAAACCGCACGTTCGGCGGGACTGTCGATTCCCGCAAGCACAACAATTGCTTTTTTCAGGTATTCGGTGCGCCCTTCCGGTGATTCGGTTTCAATGCCGTCCGAGGCTTTCTTCAACTCGAACGATATAACCGAGCGCGACTTCTCCGCAAGCCCCGCGAACGCTTCCGCGCCGTATTTTCTTATGTAGTCGTCGGGGTCTTTGGCGTCGCCGGGGAGTTCAAGCACCTTTGCGGCAAGCCCGGCTTGTCCGAGCAGATTAACCGCTTTTTCGGCGGCTTTCTGACCCGCCTTGTCCGCGTCGTAGGCAATAATAACCTGCTCGCAGTATTGCCGCATTAGCCGCGCCTGCTCTGCCGTAATCGCAGTACCGAGCGTCGCCACGGTGTTTGCGAAGCCCGCCTGATTGAGCATTAACACGTCCATATTCCCCTCGCATAAAAACATATGCTTATCGGGAGCGTTCTTGGCGAAGTTGATTGAAAACAGATTCGAGCGTTTTTGAAACACCGGCGTTTCCGACGAGTTCAGGTATTTCGGTTCTTCCGCCGGGTCAACCGCCCGTCCGCCGAAAGCAATCACGTTACCTCTGCGGTCAATAATCGGAAACATAACGCGGTTCCGGAATTTATCGTAAGTATTCCCCCTGCTCCCTCTAACCAAAAGCGATGCTTCCGTTAAATCATCTTCGCCGTAATTCTTCCTGTGCATATGGTCTTTGAGGGCGTTCCAGCCCGGCGGCGCAAAGCCGAGCCCGTACTTGCGTATGGTGTTCGGGTTTAATCCTCTTGAATAAAGATAATCAAGACCCGCCGCACCCTGCGGTGAGTTCAGCACATCGCGGTAAAACCGCGCCGATTCACGGTTCATCTCAAGAATAAGCGTTTTTTTGCTTGCCGCTTCATTACTTTGTCCGTCCTCGGGAACAGCAAGCCCGGCTTTGTCGGCGAGAAACCGCACCGCTTCGGGGTAATCAATATTTTCAACTAACCTTATGAACGTAATCGCATCGCCGCCCGCCCCGCAACCGAAGCAATAGAAACTCTGCGATTCGGTGTAGATGTGGCAGGAAGGCGTCTTCTCCGAATGAAACGGACACAAACAGACATGGTCGCGCCCCGCTCGCTTCAAAACGGCATAGGGCGTTATTATGCTTTCTATGTCTAAGGTTAATTTAAGGCGTTCGATAAAATCTTCGGGAATCATTTTTTAGATTTCCACTCCCGTCCCACCAAATAATCCGCAATTGTTTACGGTCAACTGTTCAAAACGCTTTCGGCACACACAGTTCCATAAAAACATCAATCGCATAATCATCTGTCATGCCCGATATAAAATCCGCCGCCGCCCTTTTCTCCCCGTGTCCGAGCGTAAGCTCCCGATATAACTGCGGCATTTCTCCGGGGTTTTTTACGTAATAATTAAACAAAACCTCAATTACAAACCCCGCCTTGTCCTTCTCGGTGTTGATTTCCTGCTTGAAATACACCTTCTCAAACATAAACGCCCGCAGTTCGTCATGCGCCTTTTTGGTTTCGTTGTCATAGCGGATTTCCGCTCCGGAACGTGAGTTTTCGAGAACCGAGTTAATCAGCGCGGTTATACGTTTGGTTTTACTGTCGCCCAAAACGCGCACCGGAAATTCCGGCAGTTCCCGCTCGGTCAAAACCCCCGCACGTATGGCGTCCTCTATGTCGTGATTAATATAAGCGATTTTGTCCGCAAAGCGCACAGCCTGCCCTTCCAGCGTCTTTGGTCTGCCCCCCGAGGTGTGGTTAAGGATGCCGTCGCGGACTTCTGCGGTCAGATTTAAGCCCCCGCCGTTCTTCTCAATGATTTCAACAACCCTCAAGCTCTGCTCGTTATGGTGAAAACCGCCGAAAACCGCATTTAACGCCCGTTCGCCGTCATGCCCGAAAGGCGTGTGTCCGAGGTCATGCCCTAAGGCAATCGCTTCCGCCAAGTCCTCGTTAAGGTGCAAAGCCCTTGCGATTGTCCGCGCTATTTGCGAAACTTCAAGCGTGTGGGTCAGCCGCGTTCGGTAATGCTCCGACTTCGGCATAAGAAACACCTGCGTTTTATGCTTGAGTCTGCGGAATGAGTTGCAGTGAATGATTCTGTCACGGTCGCGCTGAAAGTCGGTTCGGAGCGGACACGGCGTTTCTTCGCGCTCGCGCCGCTTTTGACTCGGATGATTCCGGCTGTTATCGGAAAAACAGGCGCGCTCGGAAAACATCAGCTTTTCATTCTCAAAAGTAATTTCTCTCATATTTATTACTACAATATTCTACGCGGTATACCTTTTTTTCTTATAAAAACCGTGAATTTAACCAAAACAAAGGCGCTCAATTTGTGCAAGCATCACAACGACCGCGCCGCACGGCAGAGTTCCGCACGGCAAGAAACCGCCCGTTTCAGGGCGGCTAAAATTGAGAAAGTTAACCGGAGAATTATTGTTTGTCAATATTATATTTCTTGTTGAACTTGGAAACGCGACCGCCGCTGTCTACTAATTTCTGCTTACCCGTGAAGAAAGGGTGGCATTTTGAGCAGATTTCCACCTTGATTTCCTTACGGGTGGATTTAGTGGGAATAAGTTCGCCGCACAGACACTTTATGGTTGTTTCCTCATAATTCGGATGTATATCCTGTTTCATTTTTTCACCGCCTTATTTTTTACGCCTTTGACCAAAGCCTAAAGCGTTGCGTTTTCCATAGAAACGCTTTCAACCGCGAGTTCCTGCAAGCCCGCCTGTGCTTCCGGCATCGGCTCCGCCTGACTGTACGTTCTTTGCGCTCTTGTTACTTTACCCGAACGCAGGCATCTTGTACAGGCGTGAACGCGGCACGGTGTCCCGTTGACAACAGCTTTAACCTTTTGAACATTAGGTTTAAACGACCTGTTGGTACGTCTGTGCGAGTGCGAAAGTTTTATCCCGAAAGATACGCCTTTACCGCAGATTCCGCATTTTGCCATTGTCTTGCACCTCCTTTTTGCTAATTAATTATTCTTTGATAATGACACGCTTTAACATTATAGCAGATTTTAGAGGGCAAGTCAAGGATTTTTTGAGAAAAATTTTAGAAATCCAAAAAACGAAATGAAAAAAACTATTGCTTTTTCCCCCGTAATATGTTAAAATATAAAAGCGCATTTCAAAAAAGAGGACTTTAACATGACTTACAAAGAACAATTCATCAAATTTATGGCTGACTGCGGCGTTTTGACTTTCGGGGATTTCACCCTCAAAAGCGGCAGAAAATCCCCTTATTTCCTTAACGCCGGGAACTATAACACCGGTGCCGCCCTCGCAAAGCTCGGCGAATTTTACGCCGAGTGTTTTGCGGAAAATAAAGTGCAGGCGGAAACGCTGTTCGGGCCTGCGTACAAGGGTATACCGCTTGCCGTTGCGACAGCCGTGACGCTAAAAAACAAGTTTGATATTGACATAAACTACTGCTTCGACCGCAAGGAGGAAAAAGACCACGGCGAAGGCGGTTGGTTCGTTGGGAAACAGCCGGAAAACGGCGAGAAAATCGCCATTATTGATGATGTTTCAACATCAGGCAAAGCTATACGCGAGGTAATGCCGAAACTCAAAAAAGCCGCCGATGTAAACGTGACTTCGTTCCTGATTACCGCCGACCGCATGGAAAAAACGATGAACGGCGAATTTTCGGCAGTGCAGGAAATCGGGCGGGAATTCGGGATTAAGGTATATTCGATTATAAATTTCAAGGATATAATAGCGGCTGTCGAAAAAGGCGTCGTCAGCGGCGCGGAGTATCTTCCCGCCATGAAAGCTTATATTGAGAAACACGGCGCAAAATATTGATATTCTGTAAAAATGCATGGCTTAAATAAGCACAAATGAAAAAGCTTTGTGTCAAATAAACTTGTCTGTTGCGGCAAGTTTCGGACACACGCAGACGAAAAGACGAGGTGTGGCTCAGCTTGGTAGAGCGCTGCGTTCGGGACGCAGAGGCCGCAGGTTCAAATCCTGTCACCTCGATAACATTCTTATAAGCGAAAACCCGCCTTCTTATGCGGGTTTTCTTGTTTTATTCTTTTGTTTGTTTTTCCTTTAACCCGGTAAGCGTTACAGCCGCAGCTTCAAAATCATAATTCTCAATTTGCTGTACAAGTTCCTCTGCTCCGGGCACGGCGCGGATTTCATCTAACAGGTCTACGCATTGAGGGTTGATGTTTTCAAGCATAGGTTCTAATTTTTCAAACAACGCACGTATCTTTCCGGCATCCAAGGTCTGCACTGCAAGACCCTCCGCTTCCGACTTGTTAAGCAATGGCTTTAGCTCGGACAACGCCCGCTCTAACTCGGACTTCAGCAGACCCATTTTGCTTTCCCAAATTGAGGCGGTTCCGAATTTAAGCAGGAATTCAACCTCTGCGGCGGCTTTCTGCAATTCGGGCATGTTAATCAGCCCCGCATTGCCTTTTAAGGTGTGCGCCAGCCTGTGGGCAAGCTTTGTATCCCCTGCGGCAAACGCTTCGGCGATTTCACTGTATACTTTCTGATTGTTTTTCACAAAATTGATGCGCAGATTCTTTTGCAGTTCTCCGTTGCCCTCATGCTCGTCTACGGGGACGATGCTTACGGGATTCAGGTATTTCAACAGGACTCGCCATAATTCCTGCGATGTAAAAGGTTTGCCTAAGCAGTCCGGCATTCCGTGCTTTTTATACTTCTCCAGCTCGCTTTTCATTACATTGGCAGTCACAGCCACTATAGGCGTTTTTATGCCCGTTGCTATTATTTTCGTTGCGGCTTCAATTCCGTCCATGACCGGCATAAACATATCCATGAAAATCATGTCAAAAGGCTTTTTACCTTTTTCCATACGCTCCCGAACCATATCCACGCCCACTTTTCCGTTATCCGCTACCTCCGCACGGATTCCCACACGGGTAAGATGCTCGCAGATTACCTCCTGATTCATAGGGTTGTCGTCGCAAACCAAAACGAAAGCATCGAAATACGGTTTCTTGAGAAGGGCAAAATCCTCGCGGTTGAATAATCCGTCGTCGGAATCAACAGTTTCAAACGTTATTTCAAAGTTGAACTTACTGCCGACGCCGAGCGAGCTTTCCACCGCTAATTTCCCGCCCATTAACTCTACTATATTTTTTGTGATTGCAAGCCCGAGCCCGCTGCCGCCATAATTGCGCGTTGTACTGGAATCAGCTTGAATGAAAGGTTCAAAGATTTTATCAATCTGTTCGCAACTCATTCCTATTCCTTCATCTCTCACCTCAAAATACACAACCGTATTGCCGTTATCCGATTTTTTTACAGTCGATGAAAGCCTGACAGTTCCGGCTTCTGTGAATTTTACGGCGTTGGATAAAAGGTTCATAAGCGCCTGATACAGCCGTACCTGGTCGCCCACTAATTTTTTGCCGGGCGCCTGCTCGGCATAAACACTAAGGTCTAAGCCTTTGTCTTTTACGGCAGGCAGTACAACCGACTGACAGCGTGCGAAAACATCATGTAAATTAAAGGGTACATTCTCCAGTTCCATTTTACCCGATTCGATTTTTGAAATGTCAAGGATGTCGTTTATAATCCGCAACAGCCAACCGGTACTGCTTGTAATTTTTCCCAAATAATCTTTAATTTGAGGCATGGTTCCGCAGTCTAATGCAAGCTCCGCAAATCCCATAATACTATTCATGGGGGTGCGGATTTCGTGGCTCATAGTCGCCAAAAATTCGGATTTGGCACGGTTGGCAAGCTCGGCAGTGACCTGCGCTTCTTTCAGGTTCAGCGTCATATCAATAAGATGCGTCCATGCGTTTTGCGTCGTACGCGCCAATTCGCCGATTTCGTCGTTGCGGGTGATGCCGTAAATTTTATTTTCGTCACGGTCGGATATGGAAACACTGTGAGTAAGCTGAGCTAAAGGTTTGAAAACCAACAGCCGCATTAATAGTGTGCTTGCCGCCACATAAATGAAAAACGCCAAAACCAAAACGATAACTAACGGCAGAATATTGCTGATATTAAACAGCGCACCTGAACCGTAGAAAGTGACCGTCATCCAGTTGGTGTTAGGAATAGGCGCAATCGAAAGATACCGATAATCGCCGCCGGAGAGCTTAATAACTTCCGGTTCTGTCCGCCCGTAAAAAATCTCGGGGTTTCGCTGATACCTGTTTATGGCAGAAATGAAGCCGCTGTCCGAGTTTATGGTCAGTATGTGTTTTTCTTCCCCTATGTGGTGGCTGTCGGCATTCACAAGGTTAGGCTCCGGCGTGGCGCTGTCCATTTGAATGATTCCCCTGTGGTCTATGACAAATCCGCGCGCTCTCTCACCATCGTACAAGCTGAACAAATCATTAAAGATTTCGTCATACTGCACCGCCGAACATAATACGCCCACGGTTCTTCCGTCTTGCTCTACCTTATGGTTTATCCACAAACGGCGGGTATTAGTAAATTTGCAAATTTCCGTATTCAGGGTAAAATCAAAAGCCGAGCCAATCGTATTAAAGAACCACTGGTCATAGGGGAGATTCCGGTCAAGTGTATTAGGCGGGCTGTTCGGGTCGTTTTCGTCTTTAAGTATGGGTGAAAATTGCTCAAACGTGGTGTCGCCTGCAATCAAGTACTCGTGCATTGACTCCAGCACAGCAAAATGCGAGCCGTTGATTTGAAGCATTTTGACATAAAGCATCATTTCCTGAAAAGCTGCGGCTTTTTTTTCGGGGTTTTTCTCATCGGCAAACCATTCGATTGTTTTTTCGGAACGCGACATATGCTGAACTAACGAGATTTCTTTGCTTAAATGCGAGCTGAATGTATTTACCGTATCAAGAGTATAAAAACGCACATAATCAACAGAGGCGGCTTCAACTAAGTTATTAATCAGAAAACCGCACACCGCGACAGTAACAGTTATGATTAAAACAATAAAGAGTATATTAAAATTTCTGAAGCGCGCCGCTATTCCTCTTTTGTTTTTTCTGCTCTCAGGGTTGTCCGCTTTTGCAGGTTGGTTCATAAGACATCTTCGCCCCTCTCGTAAATACTATTTAATTAGATTGCTTGCCCTTAAAAAATCTTCCGCGACATCTTTCGGAGGTTCGCCCGCTACGTTGACCATATAATTTAGCTCCTGCATAACTTCATCGGTCAGCAAACCTGCGAGCTTGCCGAGTATTTCTAACAGTTCGGGATGCTTTTCCGCTGTTTCGTCCCTGATTATGACCATCCCTTGATACGGCGGGAAAAATTGTTTGTCATCTTCCAATACTACGAGGTTAGATTCGTTTAACATTCCGTCGGTGGAAAAAACCTCAATCACCTGAATTTCATCATTGGCGATGGCGTCATAGCGCAAAACAGGGTCAACCACCCTTTCCTCCTTGAAAGTCATATTATATGTTATTTTCAGATTGGGAATACCGTCATATCTGTTAAGGATTTCAGCGTGACCGCCGAAAATAAAGTCCGCCGAAACTTCCGCCAAATCCGAAATGGTTTTGAGATTATACTCTTTGGCGGTGTCGGCTCTCACCGCCAAAGCGAAAGTGTTATTAAAGCCGAGCCGGTCAAGCATAAGCAGATTGTGCCTTTCCATAAGCTCTCTTGCGGAAATTTCATAAACCTCATCAGCACTTCTTTCATCGGAAATTTTAAGATAACTGCCGTATACGGTTCCGGTATACTCCACATATAAATCAACGGCACCGGTTCTTGTGGCTGCAAAAAGAACATCGGACGCTAAGTCGCTCTTATACGTAACGTTTAAACTCGTATTATCTTCAATAAGCAATTTGAGCATATACCCTAAAATATACTGCTCCGTAAAATCCTTGGCGCCCACTACAATAGCGGCATTTCTTCGCGAACAGCCCGCAAATGTTCCGCAAATGACCAGCAGAGCCATGATTAAGATTGATTTTTTCATAAACCCCCCTAAGTTTTTGTGTTTGTCTAATAACATTGTATACTTTTTTACGCGGAATTGCAATAGTGTTTGAAAAATTTTGAGAATATTCAACTTGTAAATACAGCATAAGCATAAATCGTCGAATTATTGCGGCTTGCGCCACAGCAACACAACTCTCCCTTTCGCCTGAAATTGAACGTTCTGCTATATACACAACTGACAAGAGCGATTTGTCACATTTTTTTACAAAACGCACGGGCGGTTGTCAGCCGCCCGTAAAATCCTCTAATAAAAACTCTGCCGCATATCTTATATGCTCTGACCTGCAAGAATCCGACACCTTTTTAAACTCGTCAATATAACCCTGCCTATTCCCGCTGTCAAGCGCTTTCCGCGCCGCGCCGGCATAAAATCCGAAGCGATGAATTTCAGAAAGTTCGCCTGAGTTGCGGTTATCGGCGGCGTAACGCGCCGCATATTTCGCGAAGCTCCCGTAAAACACCGCCCTTTCATGCCAGGGGATTCTGCCCGTGTAGCCCAGCGCCGCCTCGTAAAGCTTAATTCCGAAAGATAAGTTTTCGGGGCTTTCGGTGAAAAACCGCTCGTCTTTATAGCCCATCACCAAACGGGGCATATTTAAGTTGTTTTGTGCGATTTTAGCTAAAATTGCGGTTAAATATTCGTCATTCATATTCAGGATTGTGTCTGTTATATCGGCGTTGTTTTTCAATGTATTTAAAACCGTTTCATAATCCTGCTCCGAAACGCTGTCCTGCGCCGCATTGTCGTCGGGAACGTCGTCTGCGCCGCCTTTTGAAACCACCTGTATTTCCGCGTTCACGATGCTTGTATCAAACGCCACCTTCTTGCGGCCTGTTTTAAAGAGAAGGCTGTTGTATTCGGCTTTTGCCGCGTCATGCTTTTCGGGCTCAATGAACGTAATCGACATCATGCCTAAGCCGACGGCACTCAGGTTTCCGCGCATATAAGCTTCATACAGTCTGAAATAATCCTCGAAAGATTTTATAGCCTCTTCGTATTCCCCCTGCTTTTGTAAGGTTAAAGCTTTAGCCGCGTATACGTCAAGCCAAAGTACGCTTTTGCTTTTTGCCTGCCTTTTATAAATGCCGAGAAATTCGTTGATACAGGCTTTTGCCTTATCGTATTCCTCCCTCTCGCAGCAAATTTGTATATTAAGGACTAAAAAACATGCCGCGTAATCGTCTTTGGGCTGTTTTCGCGCTACAACGAGCGACTCGCGCAAAAACGTTTCTGCTTCCTCCCCCGAAAGCTCCTTGTTAATATGGAAGCGGACGCGGCAGTCATCGGGGTTCTTTTTCAGTTCTTCGTATAACGGAACAAGGTTTCTCTGCTTTTTGGCTTCTTTTTGTTCTGCGGTTTCGTGCGCGTATCCCCAGTGATTAGCGAATGTACTAAGATACCGCGTGGGCGCAGGGAATGGCGACAGGTGTTCGTGTATGGCGCCTTTAAAGCACAGCCCCGGAACACGCTTCGCTATGCGGTGTACCGCGAACTTTGACCACACGGAGCCGTCGGGCGTTGTGTAGTCTTTTGTCATATAAACGGCGCTTCTGTACTTATTAAGCATTTTCCCGTCGGTAAAAAAGGCGGTGATTTCGCTTAAATCCTCATCGAGAATGTCATCCGCGTCAATGAACATAAACCACTCTCCGACGCATTTATTAAGCCCGAAGTTGCGGGCAGCGGAAAAATCACCAATCCAGTCAAAGTGAAAAACCTTATCTGTATAACGCCGTGCAATTTCAACGGTTTTATCCGTTGAGCCGGTATCCGTTATTACCAACTCGCTCGGGACCGCGTCTAAAAGCGGCTTTAATGCGTCAAGACATTGAGCAAGGTATTTTTCCTCATTTTTTACTATCATGCCGACAGATAAAACAATGCCGCTGTTATTTCCGATAATTCGAGCTTTCATTGAAATTCTCCTTGTTTTACAGCGTCGCGCTGAATTCGTTTATGATGAATTTTATGATTTCCTGCTTAGAATTGCAGGAAGTTAAAGCTTTCTTGAGTTCCCTGACATAACTGAGCTTGTTTCCGGCGTCAAGCTCTTTTTGTGCCGCGCCCATATAATAACCGAATCTGTCCGACTCAGGAAGCGCGCCGACATCGGATTCATTAAGCAAATCGGCATTATAAACATTCGCAACGTAAAGCGAGCTGTAATTTAAATAAATCCTGTAGAGCGCGGATTTCTGCACGTCATTCAAGGCGCCGGCTCTGCTGCACGCCGCCTCAAAAAGCAACGTCCCGAACAGCAGATTTTTAATGCTTGAAAAATAAAATTCATCGCTTTTGTAATTAAGCGCCAAAAGCGGCAGATTATCATTATAAAGTGCGATGGTTGTTAAATGCGCCATAATAAGCTCGAAGTTCATTTTCGAGATTGCGCCGCTTAAATCAATCTGTTTCATCAAAGCGAGATAAACAGCCTCGGAATAACCCGCGGGAAGCGCATCAAAGCTTTCTGTGAATTCTTCTAAACCTGCGTTATCCCCGTTCGCGCAAATTCGCATAAATTCGGCAAACTTACCTTTAGGGGCGGCTTCTTCCCCCTCGGGTTCAAAGCTTTTTGCAAATTCCCGGTCGCGGTAATATAATTTTTCAAGCTCCTGTACAAAATAAGCCGTCTTGTCTTCCCCGCCTGTTCCGATGATTTTCTCATAAAACTTAACAAGCTCTTTACGGAAAGAATCTGTTTCAAATGCGGCTTGGTTCCCCGCGATTTCAATGACGGTGCTTATGATTTTGCCGAAAGTTTCCGCGCTCACGGAACCGAAGTCGGTATCGGCATAAACCGAGAACGCCTCTGCGGGGCGGTTCTGCCCGGAAATGCAAAGAGCAAGCGTGTTCTGCATGGAATCACGCTTTTCGGGCATCAGCCAGTTTGAAACGACAAAACCCAGTACGCCTCTGTCAAGTTCGTTATTTTCGTATTTCTTATAGTATTCAAGGAAATTTCTTATGCTTTCTTCCGCTTCGGAAAACCTTCCGAGTTCATTAAGAAGCCCGCCCTTAAAGGCATAGGCTTCGGCGAGTACGGCGTTGTCCGGATTTGCTTTTGAGATTGCTCTGTCTATAACATCGAGCGCTTTCTCGTTTTGTTCTTCTTTTTTATACATTTCAAAAGCATTGAAATAAGCGGTGAACAAAACAGGTTCATCAGACTTGTCGGCGAGCGGAAGCGACCTTTCTATAAGCTCACGTTTCCTGTCGTCTAAAAAAAGCATAGATGAAACGGTATGATAGATGTTCCGCAGGTTATCGGGGTCTTTTTCGAGTTCTTTTTCGAGCAGCACAAGGTTGCGCTTAGATTTTTCGATGAGCTTTTCCTCTGTTTCAAAAGCGTAGCCGTAGTGCAGGGCGTAGGAATTTGAATAGTAAGCTGGAAGGTAAAAGTTATTGAAATACTCATGGATTGCGCCCTCGAACCGCAAATCGTCTGTTTTGCGGTTTATTCTGTGAGCGCAGAAGTTAAAGTACGTATCATACTGCATGGTAGTGTAGTTGCGGGTGATATAATAAGCGGTGTTGTAGTTCCTGTGAATGTTCTCATTACTGAAAAACTCAATCAAATCACTAATATCCTCGAAGTGGTCGTCTGCGTCAAGGAACATGAACCACTGCCCCCTGCATTTTTCAAGCCCGAAGTTGCGGGCTGCGGCAAAGTCATTGACCCAGTCAAAGTGTTCAATCCTGTCGGTATAACGGCGCGCAATTTCGACAGTTTTGTCCGTTGAACCGGTATCAACGATAATAAGCTCGCTCGGAACGGCATCTAAAAGCGGCTTCAAGCCGTCAAGGCAGGTGCCGAGCATTTTTTCCTCGTTTTTGACTATCATGCTGACCGAAACGATTATTTTTTTGTCATAAGTATAAGACAGGGTTTTTGCAGTGCTTTGAGAGACACGGGCTTTCATATGCTTATCCTCCTCGTGAGTTTTCAGCGTCAGGACGCTGTTCCCGCGGTTTTACCGCGGCTCTTTAATAATCATACCATATTTTTTATAAAAGAGCAATAAATATTTTGCCGGATTGTTGACAATTGTTTTATTATTTGTTACAATATATAAGATGGTAAGAGAGAAAAATGTCAATATATTGTAAAAAAGGCAAGGATGGGAGATATGCAGGAAAACATAAGCTGTTGCGGGCGCGACTGTTACGAGTGCAGACATTTCCCGCACGAATGTTTGGGGTGCAACGAGGAGGCGGGGCGCGTTTTTTGGCTTCAATACGTTGATGAAGTGATTTGCCCTATTTATAATTGCTGCCGTAACGACAGGCACAGCATAGACTGCGGGCTTTGCGGCGACCACCCGTGCTGGCGGTATGAGGAAGATAAGGTTGTGCCGGATGACTATCCTATGCTGGAAACGATTGAACCTAAGTGGATAGAAGTAAAAGTGGGGTGACGGTTGTCTGATTATTTATTGACTTGTCGGCATTTTCATGTTATACTGATACCAAATCATATTTAATAAGGAGGATTATTTTTGTGAAACTTAAAAGATTATTAACGGCAGTGATTGCCTTATCGCTGATTGCGGGAGGTGTGTTCGGCGTATCTGCGGAGGTTGACGCGGAAGAGGCGTTGGAAAGACTTCAGACTGAGCGCGATGCCGTTCTCGCTGACCCGAGTGCGTGGGAAAACGCCAAGTGGATTCAGCTTCAGGACAGAAGCGGCGACCATACAGGCATTGACTTTGTGCTTTCGGAGCTTCTTGAGGAGGTCGAAGAAAAATTCGGCAGAGCCGAAGAGGGCTATTATCGCTTTACGTATGTTGTTGATACAAGCATAAGCCTGCTCGGTTATGAGTATATGAAGGTGCTGACATGGGGTTCGGAAACTCAGGACTTCAAGCGCCTGCGCTTCACCGACTTTGCGGCAGTTGAAGGCGATGCCGTGTTAATTACATACTGGGACGACCGCCTTTCAGACCATAACAATCAGCCGACGTCAGGTATGCTTCCCGCCGAATTTATTGTTGAAGCGGCTGACCACGACCACGCCATGAGGCTTCAAAGCCACGGCACCGAGCTTTGCTTCGTTGTTAAGGAAATCTACATCGAGCATTTCCCCGACGGACAAGACGGCGAGGGTGTAGAAATATACCGTATGTCGCAGGACGAGAATATTCAGGAACTCAAATACGGGCAGGTGTTTGAAGGCAGTTCTATGGGAATGATGAGGTCGGGTGTGGCAAGCTTTAAGATTATCGACAAGGATAACTTAGACCCGCCGCTTTATATCCCTTCCGACGACGATGACAACGGCGACGAATCCGATGAAAACGATGAATCCGATGAAAACGGAAGCGAAGAACCCGACGAAACGACTCCGGAAGACTCTCTTCCGACAACCTCCACAGATACCGAGGACGATGATGATAACATTTTAGGATTAGGAGTCATCGTGGCTGTCGCGGGTGGCGTAATAGCGGTTTTTGTCATTATATTTGCCGTTGTATCGGCTAAGAAGAAAAAGTAATTAAACAGATACAGATTAAATCCCCCGTTTTATGAAAACGGGGGATTTGACGATAAGTTTTGTATTATTGCGCCTTCGTTTTACAGGTATGTCAAACCTTTTGAAAAGCTATGTTAAATATAAATATGATTTATTTCAAATAAATTTTACACAGATTTTACACTAATACCTATTGAGATTTTACATTCGCGGGTTATTATAGAATCTGCGGGAGTCCCCCGCAAGAAATAAAAAACAAAACAATTTTAAGGAGAAAACAATGAAAACCAAACGCATTATATCTATAATAACAATACTCTTAGCTTTGTGCTTGTCTGCGGGTATGCTTACAGCCTGCAACGAAAGCAACGATAACGGCGATAACGGCAACGCTCCCGCCGGCAACGGCAACAACCCTGCACCTCCAGATAACAATCCGACGCCTTCCGATGATTTTGATTCAAGCCGCAGGATTAGCGTATTCACCCGCGAAGACGGCAGCGGAACAAGAGATGCCTTCATAAGCATTACCGGTGTAGGCGATGATATGTACGAAGAAGCCGTTGTACTTACCGCAACGTCTGAAATACGCACAAGCGTTGCCGGCAACCCTTACGCAATAGGCTATGTTTCCTTGGGTTCACTGAACGATACGGTTAAAGCGCTCACCATCGGCGGCGTAACACCCTCCGCCGAAACAATTATAGACGGCAGTTACGCTATTCAGCGTCCGTTCCTTATCGTTACTAATGACGAAAAAGACGCCGACCCGTTAGTACAGGACTTCATAGCTTTCGCGCTCTCCGCTCAGGGTCAGGAACACTCGTCAACCAACTGGACCAGCGCCGGTAACACAGGCGATTACACCCCCGCAGGACTGAGCGGCACACTCAAAATCGGCGGCTCTACTTCCGTTGACCCGCTTATGGCATTGCTAAGAGCGGCTTATATTGAACTAAACCCTAATGTTAATATCGAAATCTCCGGCGGCGGTTCCGGCACAGGAATCAACGAAGCCACAAGTAGCGTGATTGACATAGGAATGTCAAGCCGTAATCTTCGGGACACCGAAAAAGAAGCCCTGAACGAATACACTGTTGCGCTTGACGGTGTTGTGGTAATCGTTAACACAGATAATCCCGTAACTAACATGGAAATTGAAACTGTAAAAGACATTTTCACGGGTGAAAAAACTACATGGAGCCAAATTAATGGTTAGAGCAAAAGAAAAAGTAATGCGCGGCGTGTTTTTCATAGCCGCGCTGGCTTCCGTTTTGGCGGTTGCGCTTATTTGCGTGTTTTTATTTGCACAGGGTCTGCCGCCTATGCTGCGAATCGGCGTTCTTGATTTTCTCACGGGCGACAGATGGCGCCCTACAGCGGCAGAGCCGAGTTTCGGGATTCTCCCGATGATACTCGGAAGCGTATACATAACAGGAGGCGCAATAATTTTAGGTGTTCCCGTTGGTATTTTAACAGCTATATTTATGGCGAAGATGTGCCCGAAACCGATTTACCGCTTTTTAAAACCCGCGATTAATTTAATGGCGGGGATTCCGTCGGTTATTTACGGCTTCTTCGGCATGATGGTATTGGTTCCGGCAATCTTCGAAATATTCGGCGAACGCTTTGACATGATGAGCGGCAACAGTATGCTGGCGGCGTCAATTCTTCTCGGCATTATGATTCTGCCTACTGTAATCAGTATCGCAGAAACTAATATACGCGCCGTACCGCGGGAACTGTACGAGGGCGCGGTCGCGCTCGGCGCAAGCCACGAACGCGCCGTCTTTAAAGTCATTCTCCCCGCCGCACGCTCGGGCGTATTGGCGGCTGTGGTGCTTGGCGTCGGACGGGCAATCGGCGAAACAATGGCAGTAAGAATGGTCGCGGGCAACCAAACGGTACTCAGAATGCCATATGAGTTTTTCAGCGGAGTTCGCACGCTGACGTCCAACATAATTCTCGAAATGGGCTACGTCGAACGCGAAAGTCTGCATTTCGGTGCAATAGTCGCTACGGGTGTTGTGCTTTTTGTTTTTATATTAATAATCAACCTGCTCTTTTCTGTCCTTAATCAGGACAAAGAAGCACGTTAAAAAAACAACTGCGAAATCGAAAAAGCCGGGACAAAATTTGAAATAAATTAAAACTGAAACGGGGAAAATGTCGTTTTCGCTTCGTTTTAAACGAAGCTGTTCTCTGTTGGTGAAGAAAGGGTTTTATGAAAATATGAACAGTAAAATCTCAACGCTTATAAAACGCAAAAAGCCGGGAGACCGGGTTCGCTTTATCTTAGTTTGGGCGGCGGGTATTGTTACTATTGCAGTACTGCTTTACCTTGTCGCGTTTATAATGCTCAAAGGTATACCGCATATTAAGCCGTCTTTATTTGCTCTTACATATACGCCCGAGAATCAGTCGCTGTTTCCCGCGCTTGTTACCACGGTGCTTATGGTGGGGGTTACTCTTGCCATTGCCGTGCCGCTCGGAGTTTTCACGGCGATTTATTTGGTGGAGTATGCATCCCGCGGAAGCCGTTTGGTGAGCGTCATACGCACAACGACAGAAACTCTTGCGGGCATACCTTCAATTGTATACGGTTTATTCGGATACATATTTTTCTGCGGCTGGTTAGGCTGGGGTAAGTCAATACTTGCGGGGTGCTTCACCCTTGCGATTATGGTTTTGCCGCTCATCATACGGACAACGGAGGAAAGCCTTAAATCTATTCCGGACGCCTACCGCGAAGGTTCGTTCGGGCTGGGTGCGGGGCGGCTTCGCACAGTATTCCGCGTTATTCTGCCGTCTGCAACACCCGGCATATTCGCCGGGGTAATTCTTGCAGTCGGGCGTATCATCGGAGAAACAGCTGCGTTGTTATATACAATCGGCAGTGTTATACAGCTTCCGAAGAACCTTTTTTCGCAAGGGCGGACGCTTGCCCTGCATGTGTATAATCTCGCCACCGAAGGACTTTATAACGACCAGGCCTACGCTACAGCCGTTGTCCTGCTTGTGGTTGTGTTCGGGATTAACCTGTTAGCGTCAAGGGTTGAGAAAAAGTTTATTGACAAGTTGAAATAAGGGGAAACTTATGATAAAATATAAATTAGAAAACATTGACCTCTGGTATCGCGATTTTCAGGCTTTAAAGAATGTGAGCATGGACATTGAAGCTAATCAGATTACAGCTTTCATCGGGCCGTCGGGTTGCGGCAAGTCAACCCTTATAAAAAGCCTGAACCGCATGAATGATTTAGTTGAGGGCTGTAAGATTACCGGTAAGTTTTTGCTTGACGGCGAGGACATCTACGCAGACATAGATGTGAATCTGCTCCGTAAAAAGGTCGGTATGGTGTTTCAAAAACCGAATCCGTTCCCCATGAGCATATACGATAACATCGCCTTCGGCCCGCGCACACACGGGATTAAAAGCAGATATAAGCTTGACGGTCTTGTTGAAAAAGCCTTGCAGGACGCGGCAATTTGGGAAGAAACAAAGGACAGGCTGAAAAAATCAGCCCTCTCGCTTTCGGGAGGTCAGCAGCAACGGCTTTGTATTGCGCGGGCGCTTGCGGTTGAACCCGAGGTGCTTTTGATGGATGAACCCACAAGTGCGCTCGACCCTATTTCCACATCTAAAATCGAGGACTTGATGTCGGAGCTTAAAAAGCGCTATACTGTTATTATTGTTACACATAATATGCAGCAGGCGACACGCATTTCCGACTATACGGCATTTTTTCTTTTAGGCGAGATGGTTGAGTTCGGGGATACGAAAACAATCTTCTCCATGCCAAAAGACAAGAAAACCGAGGATTACATTACAGGGAGGTTCGGTTAAATATGCGGAGTAAATTCGATGAGCAGTTACAGGAACTCAGCAATAAACTCATAGAAATGGGCGCGCTCACAGAACATTCCATTTCAAACGCGGTGGAGGTACTGCTTACACAGAACCTTGAGCTTGCGGCTGTGGTTGTTAAAGACGAGAGAGAAAGCGACAAGAAAGAAAGAGAAATTGAAACGCTTTGCTATGACTTGCTTTTGCGTCAGCAACCTGTAGCAAGAGATTTGCGCGTGATTTCAGCCGCGCTCAAAATGGTTACGGATATGGAGAGAATCGCTGACCAGGCGGAAGATATTGCTGAAATTGCCAAGTATCTTGCCGGCAGAACGTTTATAAAACAGCCTGAAGATATAGCAAAAATGGCAAAGGAAACTAAAAAGATGCTGAAAGAAAGCATCGACTCCTTTGTGAGCAGGGATTTGGAATTGGCGAGGGCGGTGCTTGAACACGACGATGTGGTTGACGAGTTGTTTATTACAATCAGAAGTGACCTTATCGCGCTTATTCGGGAAAATCCGGGAAACGGGGAACAGGCGCTGGATTTACTTATGGTCGCGAAGTATTTGGAAAGAATCGGCGACCATGCCGCAAATATAGCCGAGTGGGTTATATTTATGCTGACGGGAATGCACAAAAGCGGAAATATACAGGAGTAATAATATAAACATGACCGGAACGATTTACATTGTTGAAGATGACGCCAATATAAGAGAGCTTGTGGTTTATGCGCTGAATTCGGGCGGCTTTGAAGCGTACGGCTTTGAAACCGGCGGGGAATTCCATGCCAAAATGCAAAGCGCGGAGAAACCGGATTTAATTCTGCTTGATATAATGCTGCCCGGCGGGGACGGACTGAGTATGTTAAAAGAGCTTAGGAAAAACCTGTATACCTCACGAATTCCGATAATCATGCTGACCGCCAAAGCAAGCGAGTATGACAAGCTCGCCGGGTTTGAACTCGGCGCCGATGATTATATGACAAAGCCTTTTTCGGTGCTTGAATTAATTTCGCGGGTCAAGGCGGTGTTGAGACGCGCACAAATGAGCGATGCCGACAATGTTCTGACCTGCAAAGGAATTACGCTTGATATTCCGAGGCACATTATAAAGTCGGACGGCGAAACAATCAGCCTGACTTTCAAGGAGTTTGAGCTTTTAAAGTACCTGATTCAAAACCGCGGCATAGTTTTATCGCGGAACAGAATCACCGAAAAAATCTGGGGCTTCGATTTCGAGGGAGAAAGCCGCACTGTAGATATGCATATAAAGACGCTTCGTAAAAAGCTCGGCGAAAACGGCGCCTTAATTGAAACCGTTCGCGGCATAGGATACAAAATCAGCGAATTTGGTGAAGAAAGGACTTTATGAAAATAAAATGAAAATGAAAATTATACTGAACATGTTTCTTCTGAATGTGATTTGCGTTTTTTTATCGGTGCTTTTTTTGATGCTTGTGCTGACCTTCATGTCCGATACGAGAGCGGAAGACGATTTGAGAAGCAGAACTTTGTCCCTTGGAAAAACACTGAACTATTTCGGGCAGGATTTAAACCATATTTCCGCACATGAAACAACGCTCGGGAATATCAGAATCACAATTATCTCTCAAAGCGGAGATGTTCTGTACGACAGCCATGCCGAGAATCTTGAAAATCATGCCGACCGCCCCGAAATAATAGCCGCTTTCAATTACGGACAGGGCGGCAGCAAACGTTATTCATCGACACTGGCGCAGCAGACGTTTTATTATGCTTTAAGGCTTGAAAGCGGCGAAGTGCTGCGTCTTTCAAAAACCACGAGCAGCGCGGTTTTTACCGTCATGAGCATATTGCCTTTGTCGCTGTTGGTTATAGTGATTAACTTTATCGCCTGTCTTATACTTTCGGGGCGTTTGACAAGAAGAATAATAAAGCCTATTAACGACATTGATTTTAACAAAGACGCAGAAATTTACGAAGAATTATCCCCGTTCATGCGTAAAATCAAAAATCAGGAACAGCAAATACAGGAACAGTTCAGGGCTCTTGAAGATAAAGCCGACACCATTGACGCAATTATTACCAATATGCGGGAGGGTATTCTGCTTCTCGACAGGAATCAAATTGTCCTCGCGGCGAATAAAAGCGTTTCGGAGTTTATAAAAAACAACCTTGACTGCACGGGGAAAAATATCCTTGAAGTCGTCAGAGACCTCGACTTCCTTGATTGTGTGAAAAAAGCCCTTTCGGGCGAGCGGTGTAATCTTACAATAAGCGATGATGGGCGCGCAACAGAGGTTTTTTTCAGCCCTGTTTTAAGCAACGAGAAAACCGACGGGCTGATTATACTTTTCCTTGATGTTACCGAGAAGAAAAATGCCGAGAAAATGCGGCGTGAATTCTCTGCGAACGTTTCTCATGAGCTTAGAACCCCGCTCACCTCAATTCTCGGAATGGCTGAAATGCTTGACGAAGGCATGGTAAAGAAAGATGATACAGGCGGCTTCGTTACGGCGATAAGAAACGAGGCGTCAAGATTGCTTGAACTTATTGAGGATATAATCAGGCTTTCAGAGCTTGACGAGGGAAATTCAGGCAGCCGAATCAGCATGAAAGAAGAATTCGACGCAGGCTTAGCCGCAAGAGAAGCGGCAGAAAGACTTGCGGGGCTTGCCGCCGAAAAAGAAGTAAAGATTATAGTTGAAGCCGACGAAAACTGCGTTATCAAAGCCAATAAAAGCTTCATAGAAGAAATGCTTTATAACCTTACAGATAACGGCATTAAATATAACAAGGCAGGCGGGGAAGTTAAAATAACTGTTTCGGTCAGGAAAAGCAGAGTGAAATTCATTGTTTCCGACACAGGCATAGGTATAGAGCCGGAGCATTTAAGCCGTATTTTCGAGAGGTTTTACCGTGTAGATAAATCGCGTTCAAAGAAAACGGGGGGGACGGGGCTGGGACTGTCAATAGTTAAGCATATAGCCGAGCATCATGGTGGGAGCGTTGATATAACAAGCAGGGCGGGAAAAGGTACGAGTGTAACTGTGAGGATTTAAAAAATAGTTGACAAGCCGAAAGCTATGTGCTATACTATATTAGTCACTTTTCGCCGCTGTGGCGGAATTAGGCAGACGCAGTGGACTTAAAATCCACCGGTAGCAATACTGTACCGGTTCAAATCCGGTCAGCGGCAGATAAAGCTAATCCGAACCGCTCCGATGTTATAATCATCGTGAAACGTTCGGATTTGTGCTTTTCCTTTAGGGAAAACATTGTGTCCTTTCACATTTGTTTGCTTTTTTATATTTCCAAACCATAAGTTTGCAGAATTTCGATGTTTATTTTTTTTTGTGTTTTTAACTCTGCGAGAGCTTTTGTTTACAGTTTGGCGTTGTTATATATTTTATCTCGACGGGTCACTTGAAGCAGTCTATTTTCATTAAAATAATTATACATCTTTTCATTTGTTACACCTCCAGTTGTTATATCATAGTTTCTTTTCATTTCTTTCACGAAATCTTCGTGATTATTTATCTTTATGTATAAAAGGCTTTCGTTATAAAAA
>JAITFZ010000034.1 GCA_031280965.1 Oscillospiraceae bacterium
TTGGAAAGATACGAATACACTTCTGAAAAATATTACGGTTATAAAAAAGCGATTGCTGATAACGAAATAGAGGTTGCGAAAATAGAAAAATCTATTTACGATGAGCGTGAGAAAATCAAAGACACCACCGAAACGCTGACCGCTTTTGAGGATATTTTCAGCATGACTTATGTTAATAAGTTACTCGAAGCAGAGAAAAACCGCAAACAAGCGAAAAAAGTCAGCAACGGAATTAAATCTGCAGATTTGAGTATGGCAGAGTCGCAGAAAATTGACGATGTTGTAGAGAAAGTTGTGGAAGCTGTCGAGAAAAAAATCGAAGAACCGATTGTGCAATATCAGCCGCCGAAACCGCCCAGACGTTAAATATTTTCGCTTGTTTTAGGGGTTTGGTAAGGTTGAAGTTACCGCCGTCTTTTTTTCTTTTCCGTCAAGTAGCCCCGCCCGCAGGCGGAATCCCCGCCCACTTTTTAAGGTTATGCCGTGTCCGATAATCGGACACGGCTATACTTCAAGTTTACGCCTTTTCTAAATCAATGTAGTTTTTCTCGCAGACCGACATTATAGTTTTCTTATTTTTATCGGTCAGCTTATCGAATATCTCATGTAATCGTTTAATATTTATGTGTTTCAATAATTCCCGCACAGCTTGTATGTCTTTCTCTTTCTTTGAGGGTGGTACTCGCACAGGGTTCGTCAACAACTTCTGCAAGATGTATGCTCCGGGTTCGGGTACGATTAAAATATAATCTCTACATTCAAGCTCCAACGGATAATCAGCCAACATATTAACTACCCGTAGGGCTTCAGCTTCAATCCCGATGCTCGGAATTTTATATGTACGCTTTTCTTTGCCAATAACACGAGTAATAAACTCTAATTCCAATAAATCTTCCTTGATAAACTTCCCGACACCGGATAACCTGTCCTCTGCATAAATAAAACCCTTTTCACGCAAAGCACTTGTAATATTTATATCATTTTTCGGACGGCGAAGGTTGAGGTACAGAAAATCGACATCACGGGTTTTAAGGTTTGGGGCAAACTCGGATTTGAAATAAAACTGATAAATATATTCAGCCCATGAGCCGATTAACATGACATAAGGAAGCAAGCCTTCTTTGTCGAAGGCATCTATCGCTTCCCAAAACGCATTTTCCTGTTTTTTTAGCATTTTATCAATCCTTTACAATCTTGCATATTTGCTTGTATTCCGCACGAAGTCTTTTCAAAACATCCTGTAAATGCTTTCGTTTTTCGATTTCACGCTGAACGCTCCGGACAGCTTTAATGTCTTTACCGAGATAATCGGTTTTGATTTTCTCGTTCTGCCGATATTTCAAATAATAATATTTATTACCGGACACGTTTTTTATAATAATCGTACCTTTTGGCAAAGACAAGATTTCACGCTTATAGGTTTCTTGCATTTCAAGATTGCGTCGCTTTTCATCGTGCAACATTCCATATACGACAGTTTGCATAACATCACCTCGCATATATTATACCCCACAAACATTCAAATGTCAATGCTTTTGTGGGGTAATTATAATTTATTTATCCGGTTCAACCTCAATCTTGCCATGCTTTTTCTCGAATTTTTCTATATCCTGCCTAATTAAATACAAAATGTGTGCATTGGCTGACCGACCTTCATATTTTGATATATAATGCAGTTTATAGTGAAGAACGCTATCTTCGAGCCGTATTCCTATATGTTTTTTGAAATTTTTCATAAAATTACCTCTCATAAGTCCATTTTAAGTACAAAGTGTGTTATAATGTTATACATGTACTCTCGTAGAGTACACAATAATTTGAGAGGTATTCATTATGAAAGTTGCTGTAATAGGTTCAAGAGGGCTTGTAGTGCCGAATTTAGGCGATTTCCTACCACCCGACACCACCGAAATAGTATCGGGCGGGGCGAAAGGCGTTGACACATCAGCGCGGGAGTACGCACAGGCTCACGGTATAAAATTGACAGAATTTCTACCGGACTATAAAACATACGGAAAAACCGCTCCGTTAAAACGTAATCTTGCCATAATCGCCAACGCGCAGACCGTTTTAGCCTTTTGGGACGGCGAAAGTCGAGGGACGAAATACGTCATTGACAACTGCCGAAAAAATAATGCTCCCTGCAAGGTTTTCATGCCGGACGAAAGGGGCGGGTTTGAGGTTTGGCGAAAATTCGCCGTTGAGGATTTTTTTCTTCTGTTATCGGCTTTCACGGGTTACGCTCTTTGGTTTTTGGATATTGCACAAAGTTAAAATGTTTCATATCCGCTTAGCTGATTCTTTGGAAATCTCATTTTAAGTTACTAAGATTTATGTAAATATATATTTTAATGTTTATGGTAAACTAAAAGTACATCGAAAGTCAACGAAAAATCCAGCACCCGTGGAAGGGACATAACCCCATCTATCTCAACACTGAAAAATATGCTATCCTTAAAGCGGAGAAAACCCGTAAAAGGAGGCAAGAAAGAGGTGTTAAGAATGGCACAAATAAACTACATCAAAGACCTGTACGAAAAAGAGGGGCTGTCGCTGCGAGAAATCGCACGTCGGACAGGCAAGGATTTCCGCACAGTACGGAAGTACGCGTACCAAGAGAACTGGAACCCACCTGCGAAGAAACTGGAAGCGGAAGAGTTTCCTGTAATGGGAAAATACATTTCCGTAGTTAATCAGTGGCTTGAAGAAGATGAGCGAGAGCCGCGAAAGCAACGCCACAGTGTAAAACGTATCTATGACCGCTTGAAAAGCGAACACGGTTACAAAGGCAGTTACAGCAGCGTTAAACGATATGTCGGACTGCGGAAAGCGGAGCTGAAAAGATATACCGAGGGCTTTCTTCCGCTCGCTCATCCGCCGGGACACGCACAGGTGGATTTCGGTAGTTTCAAGTATTACGATGTGTTAGGCAATGGTTGCGAGGGTCACGCGCTCATTGTGTCTTTTCCGAGTTCAAATACAGGGTGGGTACAGGTGTTTGAAGCTGAGAATCAGGAATGTCTGCTGACAGGCTTAAAGCGAATTTTCGAGTATATTGACGGCGTTCCGGTTCGCTTGAAGTGTGATAATATGACTACGGCAGTGGCACAGGTTTTGAAAGGCAGTGACCGCATAATATCCGACGGTTTCTATCGTTTCATGCTTCATCACAGGTTCGAGGCTGACTTCTGTACTCCGGCTAAGGGGAACGAGAAAGGCAATGTCGAGAACAAAGTCGGCTACACACGGCGTAATATGCTTGTTCCCGTCCCGACAATCACCGATTTTGAAGCGTTTAACGCCAAGCTGTTGAAACTCTGCGACAAAGACCATGAACGGGAGCATTACGTGCGCGGAGAACTCATCAGCGACCTGTGGGCGATAGAGAAACGGCATTTACTAAAGAAGCCGCAGAGCTGCTGTTTCAAGTCGTATCCGATTGTTACGAGCAAAAGAGCCTGATTATCACATCTAACTTGGAGTTCAGCCACTGGAACACGGTCTTCGGGGACTCAAAGCTCACCGCCGCGTTGGTTGACCGTTTAATTCATCATAGTCATATCGTTGTGTTTTCCGGTCCCGGACACCGCTTGGAAGAGTCTATGAAACGTCAGCGGAAGGGAGAAACCAAGAAATGACACTAACGAAAACTTCATTGCAGAAATACGGCGAATCAATGAGAATCAGCTTTGCAAAAGAACAAGAGCGAGTTATTATCGAGCGATTCGGTACAGAACCCGATGATGGTCACACTTGGTCGGAGCAAGATATTGCCGAGCAAATCCGTAAAATTTGCGGGGCGCGATAACTACAGCGTTGGAGCGCGTGAATTGCAACGTAGGGCAACCGAAAATACAGCATTTGACAACGACAAATACAGCATGGGGCAATGCAAAATACAGCACTCGGTAACTATGTTGTACAACAATTTGATACGGCATCAACAAACAGGCGTTCTTTTCTTTTGCCCGATAATATGTTGCTGTGATTTTTGCCTCCATGAAGGCTAAAGAAAAGAACCAAAAGAAAACGATTAACAACTGCGGATTAAAGTTATTGAAAAATCAGTGCTGAGGGAGTGCTGTACTTTTTCGTTGACAAATGCTGTATTTTTAGGTTGACAAACACATATTTTAACAACTCGAATGTAAAAACAATGCAAAGAACGGCGGCATAAGTAGCAGTTTTACTAAAATTTTACACCATTATTACCTTGTCTTTATTGACATTTTTCACCAATCTTGATATGCTTTTATTGTAATCTGTTTTGCCAAAACATATTGAAAAGAGATAAACACATGAAAATCACGCTTAGAGGTATTCAGAAATCATTCGGTTCAACACTTGTAATTGAGCCTGTTGATAAACTCGTCTTTGAAAGCGGAAAAATAACCACTTTGCTCGGTCCCTCCGGTTGCGGTAAGACGACTTTGCTCAGAATGATTGCGGGGCTTGAAATCCCGGATTCCGGCGAAATCCGGTTTGATGATGTTTGTGTTTTTTCAGTAAAGGAACGCAGAAATCTTTCACCGGACAAGCGGGAACTGGGATTTGTATTTCAAGATTTTGCACTCTGGCCGCATATGACGGTTTTTGAAAATGTAGCCTTTGGACTTCGCGCAAGAAAACAATCAGATAACCTCAAAGACCGTGTTATGAGCGCGCTCCAAAAAGTACATCTTGAAGATTTTTCAAAAAGGTATCCACACCGGCTTTCGGGAGGACAGCAACAGCGTGTCGCTTTTGCAAGAGCGATAGTAACTGAACCGAGCTGCATTTTATTTGATGAGCCGCTGTCGGCATTGGATGCGGCACTGCGTGAAGAAATGCGTTCAGAATTAAAAACCCTTGTTAAGCAGTTAGAAATAACCGCAGTATTTGTAACCCACGACCAAATTGAAGCCATGAGCATGAGCGACACAATTGTAGTTATGAATAAAGGCGTTATAGAGCAGACAGGAACGCCCGAAGAAATTTACAACAGCCCCGTAACACCGTTTGTTGCACGTTTTGTCGGTCGCTCAAACTGGATTGGTGAAAACCGTATGTTCCGACCGGAAGCGTTACAGTTAGAGCAGAACAGCGATTCGGTAGAATATAAAGTCAGCGTGAAATCCACGCAATTCGTCGGCAATGGTTATGAAGTCTGCTTTGAACAGGACGGAATAACATGGTTCGCATTATCCCCGAAGCGCATTGAACAAACGGGGCTTTCTGTCTATGTGCGGAATGATTCAATATTGAATTTCGCCGCTGACAGAAGTGAAGTTTGTTAAATAAAATAAAAAATTAAGCAATCGAAAAGGAAAGGAACAAAAAATGAAAAATCTCAAAAGAAAATATTTACAATTGTTACTATGCTTAACACTCGTTATTTCCATGTTTTCAGGAATTTTTCCGGGAGTACAGCAGATTGTTGTTCAAGCAGCACAGATATATCCCGACCACTTAGTTTGGCGTTTAGTGTCATTTTCCGGTTCGAATGGTTCACCGGCATCGCGTCATGCAGTTTTTGAAATATATAATCCAACAAATCGGCGTATTGAATTAGACGGATATTCTATAAGCTATCAAGACACAAACCACAATTGGATTTGGAATTTGCCGACAAATGCCACGGTTTTGCCGGGAGGTTCGTTTTTAATTAGAGGTGCGAACAACAATGGTGATGGGCGTTGGGACAATCGTAATACACCTTTTGATTTACAAACACCGCCACAAAACCAAAATGGATTACGAAGCAGCAACAGTTCTAACCAACTTCATCTGTACGACCCTATGGGAATTATAGTTTCATCAGCAATAAGTAATAGTAGTAATAATGATGATGTTTTATACAATCATACCTTGAAAGCAGATACTTATATTATTGAACGAAGAGGTGTTGGTAGTGATGCGGGAGGCATGAATCGTATCCCGCGCACACTTTCTAATGGTTCATGGGGAGCTTATAATCCGATTGTTAAAAGCGAACTTATTTCGTTAATCTCATTAGCTGAGCAAGAAAACGAAACCGATTGGGGTATAACCGATTGGTCTGATTTGATGAGTGCATTAGCGGAAGCAATATTTGTTCGTGATACAAATAATGTAACTCTTGCCGACCAAACAGATGTTGATTTAGCATCTGAACAACTGATTGATTTATTAGCACTAAATAATCCGTATTTCATTAATAAATCAAGCTTAACAAAAGCAATTGAACAAGCCCAAGTATTAAAATATGGAGATTATACTCTTTCGTCTTGGGCAGTTATGACAGGTGCTTTAAGTTCAGCTATCGAAGTTGAAGATGACGGCATGGCGACACAAATCGAAATAAATGCAGCAAAAAATGCACTTAATACGGCGATTGCAGCATTAGTGCGAGTGTTACCTTTTAGTATTCCGGATACTGAGGTAAAATTCTTGCTTGACCCTGCTTTGGTACTTGATTCAAACGGTAATTTATTATCGAGTGTTTCTAATTTGTTTGGAGGTTTAGGCAGAGACAGAGGGCGAAGTGTTACTATGCAGTTTATGGATACTCCCGATAGAGATTTTAATAACGAAGGGTGGATTAATCGTATCCGTTGCAGACCTTGGAATCAACCGGGGGAAGGCTATCAAATAACATATAGAAAGAGAATACCGATAGAAACGGTAAATTATGCGACCATTAAAGAAGCTATTGATAACGCCTATGCTGATGGATTTGGAAATTGGGAAATGACTATTGATTGGAGTTACGATTCGGCAGTTTTAACTTTATCACACACAGTAGAAACAGGCGGCTCTGCATCTAATTCACTTCCCAATGTCGCAACTTCCAAAAACTTACTGAAAAACAATCTTTCCGGCAATATGTCTAATTTGTACGGAACAGAATTGATTGCTGCTTTTGATGATGTTATTATATACGGTGCTGTACAGTTTAGACGTTACGAATTTAATTTTCCCGGCACATCAGAACGCATTTTGCGTATCGAAGTAATGCCGATACTGACCGCTTGTGGTACCGGGATGGAATACATTGTAGAAGCATCGTTTGAATTTGAAAACGAAGGACGATTTGACTTTATATCCGAACGACGGACGCAAATTCAAAATACACTTGAAAACGCAGGAATTCTTTTGCCCGAAAGCGGGTTGAGAACAACAAAAGTTTTAGAGAGATATGGACAATAATTTGTCTTATATATCTACAAAGAGTATCTTTAAGATACTTTAAGTAAAATTAAAATAAAAACAGGAGAAAACAAATGAAAAAGAAATTAACAGCAATCCTCTTATCAATGGCAATGTGTTTCTGCTTCGCGGCTTGCGGCGACACAACCACGGAAACTCTGGCGAATGATAACACGCCAAACGGAACCACTACTCCGGCAAACAATAATACCCCCGCTCCCGAAAACAACGACCCGACTACCCCCGCAGAAACAAACCCGTTTGAAGGGCTCTCCGGCGTGGTTTACGTTTATATGCCCAGCCCCGCTCCGCTTGCTGATAAGCTGTCAGAAGGCTTTGAAGCATTGACAGGCGTTAAAGTAGAGGTGTTTCAAGGAACAACAGGCGAAATTTTAGCAAGACTTGAAGCAGAATCGGCGAACCCCATTGCCGACGTTGTAATTTTGGCTTCTTGGTCGGACGGACTCGCGCTTCGTGAAGAGGGCGGTTTATTGTCCTACACTCCCGGAGGTGCGGACAAAATGCACAAAACTTGGATTGATTCGCAAAATGTCCTTTACGGCATGAGCGCATCTGCTGTCGGCGTAGTTTATAACACTACATTAATCCCCGCTCTTTCGGCAGATTGGAATGATTTAGCAAACGCAGATTACGCGGGCGAGTTAGCGTTCCCCGACCCCGAGCGTTCGGGTTCTGCAAAAGACTTCCTCGCAGGTTACATTAATAAATACGGCGAAACAAACGGCTGGGCTACTTGGGAAGCGTTAGCGGCTAACGGAATGACCGTTCCCGGTGCTAACGCCGCCGCTTTGGAAGCTGTTACGACAGGCGAAAAGAGCATATTAGTCGGTGCTGTTGACTGGAACGTTTATACATCAATCAACAGAGGCGAGCCGTTAGCGTTTTACTATCCCGCAAGCGGCACGGTAATCAATCCCCGTCCTGCGATGATTCTCGAAACAAGCAGTAACCTTGACAACGCAAAGGCTTTCATGGATTATCTGCTTACCGATGAAGCACAGCAGTTAATAGCCGCCGCATATCTTATCCCCGGACGCAGTGATATTACAAGCACACTCCGCCCGAATATTGCTGAAATGAATGTCCTTGATGTTGATTGGGATTGGATGATGTCAAACGCAACAGAAATATCACAGAATTTTAATGCGTTAATGGGTTAGAACAATACAGAACAGGAGAAATATGGTGAGAAATATAACGCCATATAAAGCAAAAAAGACGTGGGCATATGGGGGAATAACCCTCATATGCCTAACGCTGATTGTACTTATTATTATTCCGCTCGGATTTATTCTTTCGAGGTCTGTTCTTCACGACGATACGCTTGACTTTTCGAGGGCGTGGCAATTATTAACCGACACTAATAATATTAAAACCATCACGAACACCTTAGTTTTGGGTTTTTCTGTGGTTATATGCTCGACCTTAATCGCATTACCCCTTGCATTTCTGACCGCCAGAACACAAATCGCACGTCAAAAATGGCTCGACATAGTGCTGATGATTCCGTTTATGACACCGCCATACATCGCTTCTATGGGGTGGATTTTATTCACGCAGAAGCGCGGCTTATTTCAACAGTTATTTCCGTTTACGGGTGCGTTTTCGGAAAGGTTCATTTCCTTTTGGGGAATTGTGCTGATTATGAGTTTTCATCTTTTTCCGTTTATACTTACCATATTGAAAAATGCTCTGCTCAATGTTGGGGCGAGTTTAGAGGAAAGCGCGTCGGTATTCGGGAGCAAGCCTTTGTACAGGCTCAGACGTGTAACAGTTCCATTAATCACCGGAAATTATTTAATCGGCGCGTTGCTTGTCTTTGTGAAAGCTGTGTCGGAATTCGGAACGCCCGCTACACTCGGCAGAAGAATCGGTTTTAATGTTTTTGTCACCGAGATTCATTACAGTGCGACAATTGCACCCATTGACTTCGGCAAGGCGGCAAGCCTGTCAAGTCTGCTTATTTTCATTTGCTGTATGGTATGGTTTGTGCAAAATCATGTAACGAGCAAAACAAGCTATAAATTAATAGGCGGAAAAGGCTCACGCAGCTATTTCAATAAGCTAAAAACAGGAAAACTCATCGGCGCGTGGGGATATATCGTAATATTACTGGTTATCGCCATCGGAGTTCCGTATTTTTCCGTGATTGTATCCTCGCTTATTAAGCTGAGAGGGTTCGGTATGCAGTCGGGGAATTATACTTTTGACCATTATGTTGCTCTGTTCACAGCGAATCCGAGAGGGTTGGCAGCGTTCAAAAACAGCATATTTTTAGCCGTAATTTCGGCTACAATCGCGACTGTAATCGGAACTGCCGTAGCAACCGTAATTCATTACGCAAAAAGGAAATTCCTAAAACTAATCCATGTGATCGGGCTAATGCCGGAAATGCTGCCTAACATTGTTTTCGTAATCGGGATTATGATTTTTTGGAATACAATATATCATATAATTCCGCTTTATAACAGCATTTGGATTATGGTGCTTGCTTATGTAACGCTGTTTCTGCCGTTTTCGATTCAATATGTAACCTCGTCTTATTCACAAATCGGCGACAACCTTGTCCAAGCCGGAAAGGTTTTCGGCGGTAAGCCTGTTTATATTTTCCACAGAATCACCCTGCCGCTTTTACTGCGCGGGATTTTTGTCGGTTGGATGATGATTTTTGTGATTTCTTTCCGTGAATTAGTCACGGCGAGTATTATCGCACCGCCTAACACTCCTGTTGTTTCTACATTTATAATGCGTGAATTTGAGCAGGGCAGCGTTTCTGTCGGAATGGCGATGGCAGTTATCTCGGTTATATTTACAACCGGTTCTTTAATAATTATAAACAAATTTATGTTAAGACAAAAGGAATCAAAACAATGAAATTAACTATTGCGGGCGGTTGCGGAGAACATGGGCGCAATTGCTTTTTGGTAAATCATTTCGGAATATCAATTATTTTAGATTGCGGGATAATGCTGGGAGATAAAGAGCCATACCCTCAGCTTTCCGTTGAGCAGATAACCGAATGTGAATACTTATTCCTCACACATTCTCATAAAGACCATGCAGGAGCATATCCCTGGATTTTAGAGCAGGGGTTCAAAGGTAAAGTTGTTATGACCGCTCAAACGGCACAACAGCTTCCCTTTAAGGTTGATAATCCCATTCTTATTGACGAACTTACTCCCCCACTTGAAGCATATTCGCTTTCTGAAAACGTTTCCGTCACATGGGGCAGAAGCGGGCATTGTGCGGGTAGTTGTTGGTTCAAGGTTAAAATAGACGATAAAACACTTATATATAGCGGAGATTATGTTGAATTTTCGCTTGTTTATACTTGCGATTATATTCGTGAACAGAGCGTCGATGTCGCTATTATAGATAACGCTTACGGTGATGCCGAGCAAACACCGGAACAATACCGCACAGAACTTGTCGGGTTGAGCGAATCCCTGTTGAAAATCGGAAAAAACTTACTGTTCCCCGTTCCTAAATACGGGCGTGGATTAGAACTCATGCTGTTGTTTAATAAATACCTCCCCCATGTTCCAATATGCTGTGATAAGTATTTACGCAGTCAACTCCGTCAGTTGCATCAAATAAGCGAATGGCTCAAACCCGAAGCAATTGAAGAATTACAAAAAATCCATATTCGCACTCTCCATAAAGCCTTTTCTAAAACAAGTATAATATTTGTTTCCGACCCGCAGCTTGAAAAAGAAAAATCGCAGAATTTAGCACAATTATCAATTAATCGTAATGGTGCTATTGTTATAACAGGATATGCCGATATGGACACTTACAGTAAAAAACTGTTAGAAAGCAAGCCTGCGATTTTTGCTCGTTATCCTGTTCATATGAACGATGCCGAAACCAAACGGGTAATTGGAAGCAATTCTTTCGCGATAGAAGTACCGTTTCATCGGTGAAACATGGGAATATCTTTTTAGAATGAAGTTTTTTTATATCATTGATATAAAAAGCAATTTGCCGTACTTTGAAGTGCGGCAAAACTTTTTTATTTTATTTTCGTTTACTACCTTGACAAAACATATCCCTGCCGTAGTAATTGAAAGCGCTTTTTTCATTTTCATCCAACCCACACCTCCACAGGAACATCATAAACTATAAGCTCCTCCGGGGCGGGGGGCTGCGGTCTTGAACTTCCTGCTCTGACATAGTGACGCGGGGAGAATATTTCCTCGCTTAATCTTGTTGCGGTACCGCCCCCGTCTGCCGTCCACTTATAGTAAATCGTAACAGAAAAAACATAATAATCATGTTCATAATAACCGTTAATGTGAATAGGGCTTTCTTTCCAGTCGGGAATGTTGTCTGATACAGTCAAACCATCGGCAAAAAACTGAGACCTGTTATAAGCGTAACTACGCATTAAACCGAGGTGGTTGCCAACACCTCCATATAACCTAATCATATAAAGTAATTCTTCATCATCAATGCTGAGCGACTGCATGTTAAAGCTTATACTCCCTTCTGAAAAATCTAACCATCTAAGGTTATAGGGCGTAACGCCGTCGCCGTTTCCTCTGTTGTCAAATACGCTGGACAGCCCTATTTCAAATTTAAGTATTTCAAGCGCAACACGCGAATCAACCACGCCGTTCCCGAAAATGTCAGCCGCCGCCAACGCGCGCGGATTTCCTTCAATGACATTAGGCAAGCCTATTTCATATTTTAGGATTTCGAGCGCGTCCGAACTGTCGATGAAACCATCGCCGTTAACGTCGCCCAAGGAATACGGCTCGACCTGTGTTGCGCCCGCAATAATCGAAAATGATAAGACAATCGTGATAATCAATGCGAGAGAAACTAACTTTTTCATAATGCAAACCTCAATTTATAATTTATAATTTATTATTTATTATTTATTACCATATTATAGCATGAAATAGAAGAAAAGTCAATAACGTTTTTAGCCGCAATCCCGATATAAACCCCGTCTTTCCTTTTTGCGTACAGTTTGCCGCTTTTCTCCCCTTCAATCGTGTCAATCCCGCCGAATCCCGCCGAAATCCCCTGCCCTGTCAGCTTTGAATACGCTTCCTTTAAAACCCAGAACCTGCAAAGCAAATCTTTCTTATCCTCTGCTTTTTCGAGCAGTTCAAGCTCGCCCGTAGTGCAAATTCTGCGGGCTGTTTTAATATTCATGCGCGATATTTCCTCAATGTCAATACCTACGGGAAAGCCTGAAATAATACAGGCGATTCCCGCCTTGCAGTGAGAAATGCTCATATGAAGGTTTTTGTTTGCAATCGGGATATATGGTTTCCCGCGTTCGTCTTTTTTATAATCAACACCCGTAATTCCCGTTTCCTTTTCAAGCGCACACTTAAAAAGACAACGCGCAAAAGCGCGCTGTTTTTTTATATCATCAATACTGCATTTATAAAAATAATATCTCATTCCGATTGGTTCCCGTCATCGTCGGGCTCCTGAAATTCTTCGGGTTCTTCGCCGTCTTCGTCTTCATCATCATCGGACGGCAGTACAGGGTCGTTTAAATCAATATCAATTGATATATCGTCATCAGGGTCGGGCGGGCGGTTTCCGCCGCCTCTGCGGGTTGTTGTTATATCGGCATCGTCCTCAAGCGGCGCAAATCTGATTATGGTAATTGACTCTATTATAATCTCCTCTGTCGGCTTTGACATTATGCCCGCATAATCGTCCACTAAGTTTCCCGCGGCAACATGAACATTCGCTATGGCGTCAAGCACTTCACCGCCCGAAACAAGCTGTCCGAAAACCGTTGTATTATCGTCAAGATGAGGTGCGCCGCCCCTTGTAAGATACAATTGCCTGACGTTTTCGGGAATCGCCTGCATTACATTCAGATTTTTTTGATGCCGTGTTCTCGCTTCCTCGGTAAGCGTACCCTGATTGCCGCGAAGTAAATCCTCAACCTTTTGAATTTCAGCGTTAATATCCACCGGATTTTTATTAGTCACTATATAAAACTGGCAGTAATTAAGCATGTTTGCGTCCGCAACCAAACTAATGGCGCCATAAAAATTCCTTGCATAAGGCGAGGTTTCAATCGGGAAAAGCTCCCCCGGCTGAATGTTTCCGTCACTACCGTCAAAGTTAATCGAGCCGCCCTGAATTATAAAATCGGGAACAATACGATGAATGTTCCTGTTATCATAAAAGCCGCGTTCCGCTCTTGTGGTAAACTCCTCAACCCCTTCCGGCGCAATCCCCGGAAACAACTTAAAAATCACCTTTTCATCATAATTGAGAAACTTAATCTCGGCGTAAATATCACCCGGCTCCGGGTCGCTTATATCCAAAATATTGCCCTGACTGCTCTTTGAAGCGTCGCCGCCGCAAGACGTAAACGACAGCAGTATCGCAATCACAGCAAAAAAGCATAAAAAACGTTTAATCATATTTTTATAAAGTCCTTTCTTCACCCTTTATTCTGCTTCCGTGTTCCCTGCTCTATTTTCCGAATACTCTGAGAGTATTATTTTCTCAATCAGTATTTCCTCAACCGGACGTTTTGTTTCCTCGTCAGTTTCAGCCGATAAAAGCTCGTCCAGTACATCTAAACCGTCAATAATCTGCCCGAAAATCGTGTATAAGCCTATAGCGCCCGTTATGTTTCCGTTTTCGCTGAATGCCGAAATCAGTTCGGGCGGAAACAGCACGGTTCCGTCCGACATAGCTACATCGCTCATTTCTTCGGCAAGCTCGTCCGAAAAAGGCACACTTCCGAGTATTAAAAACCTGCTGTCACCGAAACCCTGTCTGCCTGAAAAAGCAAGCAAAGAGCCTTTAAAAGGCCACAGATTCACCGAATACTCGTTTTCAATTAAATTGCCGTCGCTTGTAACACCCTGCGTTCCCTCGTCGTTAAGCGCGCCGGTTAAAAAGAATTCATGTTGAATTAAAGTCAGAATCGGTTTATTGTCATAAAAGCCGTCATTAACCCTCGCTATGAAATTTTCTACCGTATTCGGCGCGTATTCCGGGAAAAGCATGGCGGTGAATTCGCCGAAAGCGGTATAAACCGTGACAATCGGCTGACCTTCTTTCGGCGGTTCAAGCTGAATCAGCCTCATTTCAGAGTAATCGTAGTCCCAAATCGGATTTCGCGGCATATCAAAAAAAGAACAACCGCTTACCATTAATAAGATTGCGATAATTACCGCCGCCGTCAATGTTTTTTTCACTTAACCCCTCCTTATGAACGCTCCTTGCCGTGTTTCTTCTATAGTAAACCCGAGGTTTGTAATTTCTTCCCTGATTTGGTCGGCAAGCGCGAAATTTTTCTCCTTACGCGCCGCAAGACGTCTGTCGGCAAGTTCGAGGATTTCGGCAGGTATATCTTCATCTCCGTTATCATAAAGCAGTCCCAAAACCCCCGTCAGCTCCTTAAAAAGTGCGCTGAGCGCGGTTATGTCGGCTTGGGTTGTTTCCACGGCTGACAGTGCCTTGTTTATTTCTCTCGTCAGTTCAAATACAACCGCTATCGCGTCGGCTGTGTTGAGGTCGTCGTCCATGACTTTTATGAAACGGTTTTTGCAAGTTTGGATAATATTTTCGGCGAACTTACTCAAACCGCTTCCCGCATTATCGTCCGTCTTAGCTTCAAGTACACGTTTAATTGTGTTTTTACAGTTATAAAGCCTTTCAAGAGAAGCCTGTGCGCTCTTTATAACCTCTTCGCTGTAATTCATTTTACTGCGGTAATGCGCGGCAAGCAACATAAAACGTATGGGTTCATAGCCGTAAACCTCCGCCGCATTACGCACTGTGAAGAAATTTCCCGCTGACTTTGCCATTTTTTTTGCGATATTATCATTCGCAACGACATTAACCATTTCGTTGTGCATCCAAATTTTAGACAGCATTTTCCCTGTCGCCGCCTCGCTTTGCGCGATTTCATTCTCATGGTGCGGAAAAATTAAGTCCGCTCCCCCGCCGTGAATATCAATCGTATCGCCGAGATACTCCCGTGCCATAGCCGAACATTCAATGTGCCAGCCGGGTCTTCCCTGCCCGAACGGTGATTCCCAGTAAGGCTCACCCTCTTTTGCGGCTTTCCAAAGCGCAAAATCCATAGGGTCATGCTTTAGCTCCGATTCCGAAACCCTCTCGCTTGCCCCTGCGCGCAGTTCGTCAAGCGGCATTTTCGACAGCTTGCCGTATTCAACGAACTTCTCCGTACTGAAATACACATCGCCGCCTTTTTCGTATGCGAAACCCTTATCTATGAGCGTCTTTATAAAGTTGATGATTAAATCCATATTATCGGTGACTTTCGGGTGAATGTCAGCATCGGCGACATTAAGACCTCTTGCGTCCGTAAAATATTCCTCAATAGCGTTTTCGGATACCTCCGAAGCCGGAACGCCGAGTTCTGCCGCTTTCTTTATAATCTTATCGTCAACATCAGTGAAGTTCTGAACGTATTTAACATTATAACCGCGATACTTCAAATATCTTCGTAAAACATCAAAAACACAGAGCGGACGCGCATTTCCTACATGAAACAGGTTATACACCGTCGGCCCGCATGCATAAATACGCACGGTTTTATTTTTGGTATTTGGCAGAAGTTCTTCTTTGGTTTTCGACATCGTATCATATAATTTCATATTTGCAATCCTTGTGAATGTTTATTTTTTTACCCGCTGATTGACAATTTAAAGTATACGTGATATACTTTAATTCAAAGAAAGGGTGATTTTTGTGAATAAACGCGAACAGCGCGAGGAGCAGAGAAGGCTCGATGAAGAAAGAAGAAAAAAGCAAATCGCTCGTAACTGGATTATCGGTGCGGTTTCTCTTATAATTGCGGCGTTATGCTACGGCTTCAACGACCAGATTGCGGGCTTCTTTACCCGCTGACCGTTTGAATGTCTCTGTACGCTTCACTTTCGATAATTTTACGCAGTTCGGGTACTCCTTCGCCCGTTTCGGCAGAAAATTCAATA
This sequence comes from Oscillospiraceae bacterium, assembly GCA_031280965.1. Lineage (GTDB taxonomy): Bacteria > Bacillota > Clostridia > Oscillospirales > Ruminococcaceae > Ruminiclostridium_E. The sequence goes on from JAITFZ010000034.1 coordinate 16,146, forward strand.
ATCGTCAAATCATCGTAAGGCAGTTCTTTTTCAAGAGCGGCGCGGCGTTCGCTGCGTTGTTTTTTTCTGAGCTTATCGGCTTTGGTCAGCGCGATTATAAAAGGAATCCCGCTTTCTTTTAAGAATTTGAGCATTATAAGGTCATCGTCGGTCGGAGGGTGGCGAAAGTCAATCAACTGCACAAGCAGTTTAATCCTGCCCGAACCTAAATACCGCTCGGTAAGTTCACCGAAGCGCTCACGCTCGGACTTCGCGGTTTTTGCGTAGCCGTAACCCGGTAAATCTACGATAAAAACACCGCTTGGCGAGGGTGTACTGTCGGTTTTTAACCAACCGACAGTATAAAAATTTACGGTTACGGTTTTGCCGGGCTTCGCACTGACACGGGCGAGCGATTTTCGGTTAAGCAATTTGTTTATAAGCGACGACTTCCCTACGTTTGAGCGCCCCGAAAAAACGATTTCGGCTCTTTCGGCTTCTTTTGGCGGTATTTGCGGAAACTGCCCGTAGGAAGCGAAGAGCGCGGCTTTGTTCCAGTTCATAATTAAGCTATGTCTTCGGGGGTAATCAGATTGACCCCCGCTTTCTTCAATATTTCGCCTGCTTCGGTTGCTTTTTCTGCGTCTTCGATATAAACAACAATACCCGCCTCACTATGATTTTTCCCCATAAGCGAGTAGGAATACTCTATGTTTATACCGCTGTCCCCGAGTAATTTTATTACCTCGTACAAAGCGCCGAATCTGTCGGGAATAGTAAACGCGGTTACATCGAAAACGTTGGCAGTGAAGTTATTTCCGCTAAGCGCCGCAACCGCTTTTTCCGTATCGCTGACAATCAGCCGGATAATGCCGTAATCCACTGTGTCCGCTATATTCATGGCGCGGATGTTTATTCCCGCTTCGTTTAAGACTTCCACAATCGCGCACAGGCGACCGGCTTTGTTTTCAACGAAAACCGAAAGTTGTTTCAGCATGTTTTTACCCCTCAAACTTGTTTTTAATCTTTCTGTTATCCACGACCCTCACAGCCTTACCCATCGAGCGTTCAAGCGACTTCGGCTCTTTCAGCTTTATGGTTACGCCGACGCCGATTGCAGAATCAATTACGGCTTTCGCTTTCTTTTCATATTTTTGCAGGTCGGCTATGCTGCTTATAATGCCCCGAGGCGTTTCAATCTGCACTTCAAGCGTATCCAAGTTGTTCGCCTTGTCAACCACAAGCAGATAATTCGTTGCCTTGTTGTCGAAGCTCAGCAGTGCGGCTTCAATCTGCGACGGGAAGACGTTAACACCGCGTATAATCAGCATATCATCGGTTCTTCCCTGCGGCTTCAGCATACGCGCCAATGTTCTGCCGCACCTGCATTTGTCGTAAACAAGGGTTGCAATATCTCTCGTTCTGTAGCGAATTAAAGGTAACGCTTCTTTGGTTATACACGTGAAAACAAGCTCGCCCTGCTTTCCCGATGGTAAGGGTTCAAGCGTGTCGGGGTCAATGACTTCGGGGATGAAATGGTCTTCACAAACATGCATTCCGCACTGGTAAATACACTCACAGGATACCGAAGGCCCCAAAATTTCTGAAAGCCCGTAAATGTCGTAGGCTTTAATGCCGAAGCCGTCTTCAATTTCGCGCCGCATTTCCTCCGACCACGGTTCCGCTCCCAAAACGCCGGCTTTAAGTTTGAAATCATCTTTATTGAAGCCGTTCTCCTGCGCAAATTCAATCAGGCTGATTGCATACGAGGGCGTCATACAGACTATGGACGAGCCGAAGTCGCGGAACATTTCAAGCTGACGCATGGAATTTCCGGCAGATGCAGGAATTGTCACAGCGCCGAGCTTTTCTGCGCCGTAGTGCATTCCGAGCCCGCCCGTAAAAAGCCCGTAACCGTAAGAAACATGGACGTAGTCATGCTTTGAACCGCCGATTTGTACGAGAGAACGTGCGGCACATTCAGCCCAAATCTCTATGTCGTTTTGAGTATAGCCTACAACGGTCTGCTTGCCTGTTGTGCCGGAGGATGCATGAATTCTCACCACATCGCTCATAGGCACGGCAAACATGCCATAGGGGTAATTGTCGCGTAAATCCTGCTTTGTCGTGAACGGAAGCCTTGCTAAGTCCGCAATTGATTTTATGTCCTCGGGCTTAATGCCCGCCTCGTCCATCTTTGCGCGGTAAGGCGCGACATTTTCGTAAACGTGCCGAATCTGCTTTGACAACCTGAAAGATTGCAGTGATTCTAATTCATGGCGTGGAGAACATTCAATTTCTTTTAAGTAATAGTTCATAGGTTTTCCTTTGTTTTTGTTACATTACGTTACTTTGCGCGCTTTTTAAAATTACAGATTCAGTTGCAAAGTAATTATTTGATTCGTCAATACTAAGCAAGAATATTCTGTCTGTTGTGTCGCAACCGCCGAATTCCATTCTATCACCAATTCGCTACGCCGATGAACACCGGGCTGCCCGTGCCGTCGATGCGTGCCTTGTAAACAGGAATTCCGTCGAAATTCTCATTCCATTGCAACGTATAGAAAATCCAGTCACCGACAACGTTAAAATGCAAGTTAACTTTTTCATTGATGCCTAAATGCGTTCTGCCTGTGCCATCTGTTCTTATTCTATGAAGAACATGCCTTATATCATCACTTGTTGCACCCGTGTATGTATAATAAATCCAGCCGTCACTTACTATAAACCAGTCGCAATCCTGCGCGATAAGTTCAACAACCTCCCGTGTGTTGATATTAATTTTGTAAAGGGTATTAGAAATGTGCGAAGCAAACCATTTTTCAGTATTAATACCGGTAAAATAAATCCAATCACCGTCAACGCGGATGTTACCTATACCATCAACATCAGGCATTACAATTTCCTCACGTTGCTGTGAGCCGTCTGTTTTGACTCTGACAACTGCAGCGTTGGAAAACGCAGTATCCACAAAATATATCCAATCGCCAACGATTTGTCTTTGATAGTAAGGGATATTATCATGTACTTTCATATTTTCCGACCCATCGCTTGTACGAACCCTGTAAATTGCAGGATAGGAAGGACCGAAATTATCAATATCAACTGCACCCATATCGGTGATATCATAATAAAGCCAATCTCCGTGAATTTGTAAGTTACTCGCAGAACCATCGCCTAAATCTAAAAACAGACTCAAATCCGAACCATCTAACCGGCATCTGTATATGCCGCGCTCGGGGACTCCTGCATATATTTGATTCATATTCCACGAGAAAAAGTACATCCACTCATTAACTACATTAATAGACCTTAAATCAACATATCCGGTTAAACCGGCGATATCCATTTCTTCAATACCTGAACCATCATGTCTCATTCTAAACAGCTTCCACCAGTTATATCTTTCTCCCACAGAGTTGCTGTCGTAATCTATAAGCGCGGAATAATAAATCCGGTCATTGTTGTTAATTACAAACGGACTAAAAACATAACTGAAACCCTGTTCATTCGGGTTTATGTCAATCGGTGTAAGCGGTACGAGAGTTGGTCTTGCCGTGAGCTTGATGAGCGAAGCCGGTTTAGGCATATCGTTAAGATACTCACCGGTATCGTCTGCACGCCATACAAAGGTGTCGCTGCCCATCTTTATACCGTTAATCGTCGCTTCAAAGCGATATTCACCCGGTTCGGTCGGAATGTAGCTAAAGCTTAATGTATAAAGTGTTATCATTTCATGGTCTCTTGGTACATGTTCATTTATTTCTAAAAAAACATTTTCTGTATAAAGTGAGTAACCTTGCGACATATACGCCATAGTTACGTCGGTTGGCGTGCCGTTGCGAAATAATACAAAGTCATTCACATCAGGCGGTAGGAAGCCGTCAACTGTATCTCCAACAAAGATTAATGTCGCACTGGCAACCTGTGTAAGATTTTCAATGTTTGGGTAACTGCCGCCGTAGTTTAGCTGTGCATAAAGAAACTCGCCGGTCGGACCTTGCGGAATGTCACTTAAATTATCACTCGTATTTGTACTCTGCGAACCACCTTCGTTATCCGGCGTTTGTTGCGAGCCGGAATCGCTGTCCGTCGGTGGGGACGTGTCGCCTCCGCAAGCGGCAAGGGTGAGCGACAACATCAGCGCGATGATTAATGCTATAAACTTTTTCATTGTGTTGATTTCCTTTTCATGTATTTAGCGAGCCGAATTCTATAAAAACTAAATAACCAAGGTTTAAAGCGCCGCCCGTCCAAGCTCAAACGCCTTTAAATTAACCTCAAGCGTTTCTTTAGGCGCACATTCGCGGACAGCGGTTTCCCAGCGTGAAACATCGAAATCTAACTTATTCGATAACGCGCCCATCATAACTACGTTAACCGAGCGCGCACTTCCCGCCTTTTCGGCAAGTTCAAGAGCGTTAAGTTCAATGAGATTAATACCAAGCGCCTTAATTTTCCCGATGATGTCTTCATTGTACTCTGCCGCGCCCGTAATTACAGGCATAGGCGGAAGCTGTTGCGTGTTAATAATCATCAAGCCGCCTTCTTTTACATAACTCACCCAGCGCGCCGCTTCCATAAGCTCAAAAGCCACGATAATATCAGCCTCGCCCTTGTCAACAATCGGTGAGTGTACCTTTTCGCCGAACTTCACATAAGTAGATACCGAACCGCCTCTCTGGCTCATTCCGTGAACCTCGCTGACCTTCGCGTCGAATCCTTCCGCAAGTACCGCGTGACCGATGATTCTCGACGCTAACAGTGTTCCCTGTCCTCCTACTCCTACGAACATAATTGATTTTGTCATGTTTTTAATTCCCTTCTTTTGTTTATTTTATTTTTATTTTGAAGAAATCGCTTTAAATTTTTCTTCCAAAAAAGCCGGACGATAAGAAAGCTTGGCTTTTCGCAGGTTTTCAAGCCCCATGTCCTCTTCCCTGTTTATAAAGCAATAACCGTTACAGGCGGCGTTAACGAATTCGTTGTTAATGGCGGGATATGCACCCGTAATTCTCGCAAAAGCTTTTTCGGCGTGTACGACAAAGGTATCGTCGGTCACAGGTTCGCCGAAAGTAAAAGCCGCAACCTCACCGCAAACCCGAAGCAATCCGCCCGAAAAGCCTAAATCAAAGAAATTTTCAAGCCCTGTATTAACCACACAGCTCTCGCGAACTAATTCCTTATCAACAAGCAGACATTCTTTAATCCAGCGCTCATTCATGTCGGCGCACTCACATATGTTCCGCGATGTAATCGGTTCGTAGCACCAATCGTTCATACGAAAGCGATTAATGAAATTGCGCTTCGAGTGATATTTCTTACCTTTAAGTTCCGATAAATCCTCGAAATTATAGATATAGTCATAAAATGCTCTGTCTGTACTGAATTCAAACTCGCCGGGATAATTCCCGCATAACCACTCCATCGAAGCCCTGTTCATTGTCACGAATTTAAGTGACTCACCGTCCTCGGCGGCGTTTTTACGGAGAATTTCCACGACTTCCCGGAGGTCGCCTCTGCCGGCGGGAAAAAAATACCCGCCATTACCCGATTTAATCAGATAAAAATCCTTATAACGGGCAATTTTCGTATAGAAAACGCATTGCCACATGAAGTTATTCCCGAAAGTGTATTCACACCCGCGATATCCCGAATATGACAGTAATTCCCTCACCCACTGCCTATCCGACAGTTCGACTTCCTTAAACTCTATCATTTAGTATGTCCTCTAAAATGTGCAATTATCTTTATATTTTTATAATGATACCACAAAATGGGATTTTAGTCAAGCGTTGTAACACAAAAATAGTTGACAAATCAAATATTCTGTGTTATACTGATTTGGTTCAGAAATTTTTTTCGATAATTTTAATGGGCTATCGCCAAGCGGTAAGGCACCAGACTTTGACTCTGGCATTCTCAGGTTCAAATCCTGATAGCCCAATTCCGCAATCTCGCTCTATGAGCGGGATTGCGGTTTTATTTCACCTCGAAATCGGGCGTTTGATACTTAAAAGATACTTACTGTATCTTATCACAACTTACGCTAACTCGCCAAAATCTATGCTGACTCGCGTTTTTCGCCACCGCTAATCCCGCCACTCTCCAAAGCCGTAGCGATTGCTCCTGTTGCTATTGCCTGTGCTTTTTGGAACGAATGAAGATATAAATTCATCGTAATGAACACCCCAAACTAACACAACATAATTAACTCTATCCGCATAAACAGGGGCTTTGAACAGTGTTCTTCACCCCTATTTTCAATTTTGGTCAACAAATGGACAACTTTTTCACTCTCGCAATATTCGGAGCTTTCGCAAACTGCGGCATAGCCTTTGTGACTGCTTCACAACAATGTTTGTCATTATTTTTCATAGTGTGTGCGTAAAACGAAAGTGTAACATCAGGGCGGGAATGTCCTGCACGTTTAGCAACATCGGGAATACTTATTCCGGCTTGAAGCTGTAAACTGATTGCGATGTGACGGAATTTATGCGGACTCATTTCCGGCAAACCTTGTTTTTGCAAATTTTTTTTCAACCAGTTACGCAACGTGTTTGGATTTAAGAAATTCCCCGGTTTTTTTAGAGAAGTGAAGATTGCCCCCGTGCTGTAATCCCACTTTGAACCGAGTGTTTGTGCTTTTTTCATCTGGTGCGAGCGGTGCAACAAATGTTGTTTTTAAAACCCGCCCCGGTGCAGGGGCGGGTTTGGTTTGAGTGTTAAACGACGGCTCTCATGGTAGTGTCGGCTCTTGGGATAACTTTGATGTCAACGATTTCGTCAATAAAAACAGTCCCCGCCCCATGCTTACCTATAGCCAAATAATAACCTAACCGCTCCGGGTCGCTGTCAAACTCGTCAACAGCGTCCGGTGTGCCGATGATAATGCCGCGTGATTTGGTTTGTATTTCGAGTTCACTCCCGTTGTGCATTGCGTCGTCAAGCATATCAACAAAAATCATAATATTACCTCCTTTTGTAATCGCTAACCGGTATGACATGGACACCTGTTGACGAATAAACTATCTTGAAACTCTTTGTATCAACATATTTTTGCATAGTTTTTACCCACGATTTTCCGATTATATCATTAGTTGTGACGGTTTCTTGCGGGTAATCTAAACCCTCTATTCTTATTTCGCCTGTTCCCTTGTATTTCTCAACAAGCATTTTCGCGTCCGCAGTGATGATAGAAGGTCTGCTTCCGGGGCTTAATCTGTTCATTTTCTCACAATTCTGCTCGAACTCCCGCGCTCCCTCAATGTGTTTATTCTGCCGCCCCTGTATAATCCGCGCCGGGTATGTACCGTCAAGAATTTTTTTACGTTCCGCCTCAATATCGAAGGCGGCATTTTTCGTTTCAATCATATTTGTTTTTC
>JAITFZ010000003.1 GCA_031280965.1 Oscillospiraceae bacterium
TCATTCTTTTTAGCGCCATACTTTGCCTTTTTTTCAAGAGATACACAAAAAGTATCGCCTCTTGATACGTATACAACGAATCAAAAAATCGAAAACATGTTGGAAAGATACGGGTATAACGATAATATCATTATAGGAAAACCCATTGAAATTATTTTAGGTGATGAGAACGAGGGGGTTTCAAGTTCTTTCGGCGACTTTATTTTCATTGACTATTTATTCCAAGTTACCAATAACCTGACAGGCAATGAATTGCCGGAATTTATCACTGTCCGCAGTCAGCTCGGAACTATATTTGAAATCGGCAAAGAGTACTGCATTTCTCCCATGCATATAAATAATGCTCTTTGGGATAGTCATACAATACACTCATTCCCTCAATTTATTCCGGCAGAGCATTTAAGCAGAGGAGAAATAAATCGTTTGAAAAACGCTGTTTGGAGCAGAAACGACGGAGATGACCCTCCGCTCAAGGTAGCGGAAAGCGCGTCGCTGTCGCCGGAGTTTATCTCAAGCGTTGATTTAGCGGTGGAAATAACGGTTTTAGACAAGCTCCTGCAATCTTTGTCCACTAATGTATTTAACGTTAATTACGAATTGAATAATATTTTGCACGGAGAGGAGTACGGGCATATACTTACCGACTGGCTTAGGATTAATACTGACGTTGAAGTCGGCGGGACGTATATTGTGCTGTTAAATGTTATTGACAATGCCTACACTCATCCCGCGGCACGCAGCGGTGTTGTTATAAGCAAAAATTCTCCGGAGTTTGCAGAATATAAAAAAGCGTTTTCAAGTTAAAAAAGCTTAAATAGTTTCCTCACCCATTCAACCTTTCCGTCATAAAATGTTAAAGGCAACACTGTATAATGCAGTGTTGCCTTTATTAAAGACAGAAAGGGTTCGGTTCATAAAATGTTTTTTAGTTTAACGCAGGCTTTCCTGTTGGTTTTCGCGGTTTCTGCCGATGCGTTTGTCTCCTCGTTTGCATATGGTGTAAAAAAAATCAAAATCCCCTTTTCCTCGGTCATGGTCATAAGCGTGATTTCCAGTACTATTTTAGCAACTTCTCTTTTTGCGGGCGAGCTTATCCGACCTTTTTTACATGAAAATACCGCAAATGTTCTCTGCTTTCTTATATTGTTCACACTCGGATTGATTAAACTGCTTGACAACGCAATAAAAACGCTTATTAAAAAGCATAATCGGATAAACAGGCAATTGAAATTCAAGCTTCTGAACCTTAATTTTATCCTGAATGTTTATGCCAATCCCGAAGACGCGGACGAGGACTGCTCAAAAGTTCTAAGTCCCGCCGAAGCGGTTCCGCTGGCGATTGCGCTTTCGCTTGACGGGCTTGCGGCAGGTATAGGAACCGCGCTCGGCGGCGCGAACAAGCCGCTCATTATCGCGTTTTCGCTTATTATAAGCATTATTGTTATTACCCTTGGCAGTATGTCCGGAAATAAGGCGGCGAGCAAATCAAAGGTTGGGTTTTCGTGGCTCGGCGGCGCGGTGCTTATAATATTAGCGATTCATAAGCTTATATAAACGAACGGGAAAAACGCCTCTGCTTTAAAAACAAAGGCGTTTAAACTGATTCGGTTTAATTTTTCAACAAACCGGTATTAACTCGATTACGTCAAGTCGCGGCGGAAGCCCGAGGCTGATTGAATTAAACCTGATAATAACCTGCCTTCCCGGACAGAAGAATCTCGCATCGCGTGAATCCGCACGAAGAATTTGGTTATTGGCTATGTTGCGTACAATGAGGAAATTCGGCTCTCTGCGTAATACCTGCGCTCTTATTTCTCTCGGCGGCGGAATAAACACGGGAGGTCTTATCGGCGAAACAGGCGGTCTTTGCGGCGGAGGAGCGGGAGGTCTGTGCGGGCCGGAAGGCGGTCTTTGCGGAACGGCAGGTAAAAGCTGTATGTTGGTGGCGGTGATTTGCGGCGGTTCGCTTGCTGTCATTATTCCGCTATATGTAATTCTGACGCGGTCGCCTACATTGAAACGGCGGGGGTTGCTGAAGTTAACGCTCACCACTTCGCCGGTTTCTTCGTTTCTTACATCTAATGTGCGCGGATTTATGGCAAGTACGATTGCATTCATTGGCATATATTTGTCCTCCAAAAAGTTAGTTTAATCTATAATATGATTATTCGGCTTTTTGGTGAAAATATTGACCCGGCAATGCTGCCGTGTGAAGAAAAAACCCCTGCTTGCAAAACAAGCTGATTTGTGTTATAATGAGTAACAACGCTCAAAAAGCGTGAAATACCGATTTTTATATACGAGGTCACAATGGATATTTTTTACTTGCTTGCTATCACTCTCAAAGATTCTTTTATCGGGTTTGCGGTAGCACTCCCTTTTATTGTTGTATATCACGCACTAATATTAAAAAATCAAAAGCAACGCAAGACAGCTATTCCGCATATAATCGCCACCTACATATTTTGCTTTATCGTTTCGTTCATTCTTTCCGCAACAGAAATACCTAATATTCGTAGTATTGAAATGATTGTAAATATTAAATTAACCCCATTTACTATCGCCAGTATCACGGAATATTTATTAAACATTCTGTTGTTTATTCCGTTTGGTTTTATTGCTCCGTTATTGTGGAAAAAATATCAAAACGCTTTTTTCGCTTTTTTGCTCGGTTTATTCTTTTCGTTATTTATAGAGATTAGTCAAATATTTAATCACAGAGTTACCGACATTGACGATTTAATCACAAATATAATCGGTTCTTTTATTGGATATTTAATATTCATGTTAATAAGATTGATAATACCGAAAACAACCGCTATATTTAACGATTACAACGCATTAAAAACGTCTAAAATGCTTGTTTACTTTGTGATTATTGTTTTGACTTCATTCTTTATAAAACCTTTTACTATTCCATAAAGTGAAATTTCTATAAGACACCCGGCAAAGAAACTTATCCGTCCCCTGTAAAATCTTCAAATTTTTCTTCCCTTTTTGCTTTAAATGTGCTATACTATAGTTAAAAACAAGAAAGGCAGACAAAAAAGGAACTTTGGAAAAGATATTCAAATTAGGAAAAAGCGAGTTAACAAGCGCGCTTTTCGGTGCATTTGACGAAAATGTTAATATAATTATGCGGGCTTTTGATGTAAAAATCCTCAACCGCGATGATGATATAAAAATCATCGGCGACGAGGACGGAACGCAAAAAGCCCTTTCTGCCGTGGAAAATCTCGCGAAAATCCTCGAACGCGGCGAAGCTGTCAGCGAACAGACAGTGCGGTATGTAGTTTCGTTGGCAGATGAGGGAGATACGCAGGAGATTGCAGAATTAGCGAAAGACTGCGTTTGCATTACGTTTACGGGAAAGCCTGTTAAACCGAAAACGCTCGGTCAGAAAAAATATGCCGAAGGTATAAGAAAAAACACCGTGACCTTAGGCGTCGGTCCGGCGGGAACAGGCAAAACCTACCTTGCCGTTGCGCTTGCTGTACGGGCGTTCAAGAATAAGGAAGTACAGCGAATTATTCTGACGCGTCCCGCTGTTGAGGCAGGAGAGAAACTCGGCTTTTTGCCCGGCGACCTGCAAAATAAAGTTGACCCGTACCTGCGCCCGTTATATGACGCGCTGTTCGATATGCTCGGCGCGGAGTCTTTTCACCGGAATGTAGAAAAGGGGTATATTGAAGTTGCGCCGCTTGCTTATATGAGGGGACGGACGCTTGACGACAGCTTCATAATCCTTGACGAAGCGCAGAACACCACCCGCGAGCAGATGAAGATGTTCCTGACGCGTCTCGGATTCAACAGCAAAATGGTTATTACAGGCGATATAACGCAGATTGACTTACCCGATGTGAAGCGTTCCGGTTTGGTGCAGGCGGTACGGGTACTTAAAAACATTGACGATATTGCAATCTGTTATTTTACCGAGAAAGATGTGGTAAGGCACAGGCTTGTACAGGATATAGTCAGGGCATACGAGCATGTAGCGGCGAATATTGTTCGCCCGAAAACCTCACGCCCGAGAAAGGATAAATAACGTGAAAAGCCTTTTAATAACCGCTCTCGCTTTAATGCAGAAGAAAGGACTTTAATGAAAATATGAAACTAAATTATAACAACAAAGCAAAGCTTGACAAATCTTTCCGTGCGTTGATAAAAAAAAGCTGTGAAGCCGTTTTGCGCGAAGAAATATTTTCAGAAAACGCCGAAGTTTCGGTACTTCTGACAAACAACGAAGAAGTCCGTACATTGAACAGCGAGTTTCGCGGAAAAGATGAACCCACCGATGTGCTTTCGTTTCCGACTGATGAAGTTAACCCCGAAAACGGTTATATAATGCTCGGCGATATTGTTATTAATGCGGAACTCGCCGCAGAGCGGGCGCGGGAATATGGTCACAGCCAAGAACGCGAAATAGCGTTTTTGACAGTACATTCGATGCTTCACCTGCTCGGTTACGAGCATGAAAACGATAAAGCGGGCGAGAAATTAATGCGGGAGAAGCAAACGAAAATTCTGCGTGAATCAGGACTGAATATACAGGAGTGAACAGCGTTCACCCGCAGGGAGAGCAACATGAAACATTTTTTAAACAGTTTTAAATATGCTGTGGGCGGCATATTTTTCTGCATTAAATACGAGCGTAATATGCGCATACATATCGTTATCACGATTTATGTGCTTTATTTTTCAACGTTTTACGAATTTACGAGGGTTGAAACTATTCTGCTTATTCTGACCTGTGTAGCCGCTGTTTCATTGGAGATGGTGAATACGGCAATCGAAGTCGTGATTGACAAGGTTTCCCCGAATTATCACACGCTGGCTAAAATAGGCAAAGACGTGGCGGCGGGCGCGGTTTTAATAGCGACAATCGCAGCAGTAGCAATCGGAATTATGCTGTTTTGGAACACAGAGATGTTTGTTAAAATCTGGTTCTATTTCACAGGTTCGGTAATTAACGGGTTATTAATGCTTGGTTCGGTTTTGTTAGCGGTGTTTTTTATCAATTCGGGGAAAAAGCGTAAGGCACGTATAAGAAAAAAAGTCGAGCAAGGACAAGAAAAGGAAAAAAATGAAAAATAACGTATTCGCGGCAATAGCCGGCAGAGCAAACACAGGAAAATCTACGCTTATGAACCTGATTGTAGGCGATAAGGTTGCCATAGTCAGCGAGAAGCCGCAAACCACGCGCACCCGTATTCACGGAATTGTCACTAAAGACGGCACACAATTCGTTTTTATTGACACGCCGGGCTTTCATCGTGCGAAAAACAGGCTTTCCGAACATATGGTGAAGCAGGCACGTTCAGGCGTGGCAGGCGCTGATGTTGTGCTTATGACAGCGGATTGCACCAAGAAGATTACACCATCAGACCGAATGCTTATTGAGAGCTTTAAGCCGCTCGGTATTGACGTAATTCTGCTTCTCAACAAAGTTGATTTGGTAAAAGACAAGACAAAACTGCTCACTTTGATTGAGGAATATTCAAAACTGCATGAATTCGCCGAATTAATTCCCATAAGCGCAAAAACAGGCGAAAATACCGCTAAAATTCTGCCGTTACTGCAAAAATATGTAGTTGCTTCCGAAAATGGCGGGTATTATTTCCCGGAAAATCTTTCAACCGACCAGGCGGAGAAAGTCTGGCTCGCGGAAATCGTAAGGGAGAAGCTTCTGATGTCTATGCATGAGGAGATTCCGCACGGGATTGCCGTTGAAATCGAGAGCATGGAGGAGAGCAAGACCAACAGCGGAAAACCGCTTATTGACGTTTCTGTTGTGGTCATATGCGAGAAAGCCGGTCATAAAGGCATGATTATCGGAAAACAAGGTGGAAATCTCAAGAAAATCGGCTCGCAGTCGCGGCTTGAAATGGAGGAGTATTTCAAATGCAAGGTGAACATGAAGCTATGGGTAAAGGTCAAGGAAGACTGGCGAAACAAGGAGGGTTTCATCGCCGACTTAGGCTTGAATTCAGACTGATATGTTAATTACACTTGACGGAATTGTAATAGGCCGGCGCAGTGTCGGCGAAAACAGCCGCTATCTTGATATACTGACCGAGGAACTCGGCGTGATTGAGGTTACAGCCCACGCCGTAAAGAAAATCGGCAGTAAAAACGCAGGCAGTGCCGCGCTGTTTACTTATTCCAAATTCTGCCTGAACAAGTCGAAATCACGGGCGGGCGCCGGTTTTAATTATTCCATCAACAGCGCCGAGCCAATCTACAGCTTTCATAAGCTCTCATCGGACTTCACCGCACTGTCGCTTGCGGCTTACTTCGCCGATTTAATTAAATACACATCGGCTTCCGAGCAAAGTTCGGGCGGACTGCTACGCTTTCTTGCGATTAGTCTTTACGAATTAGAAAAAGAAAACACTAATATTTCCCGCATTAAAGCTGTTTTTGAACTGAAACTGCTACAGATTCTCGGATTGTCGCCGGATTTGATTACCTGTGCGGAATGTATGCGTTATGAGCATGAGGAAATGTTTTTTTTAATCGGCGAAGGGATTATAATATGCGCTGATTGCTTTGATGATGCGAAAATAGGGCAGAAAACCCGATATGTACTGAATCACGCGCTTTTACGGGCAATGCGCTTTATTATCTTCTCGCCGAGCGAAAAAACCTATAAATTTGAGCTTGGTGAAAAAAATCTGCGGGAACTCGGCTTCATAACCGAAAGCTATCTGCTGTATCATTTAGGGCGGGGATTCAGGACACTCGACTATTTTAAAAGGAATATGTAATGACAAACGACTATAAAAAATTAGAATTAGATAAAATTTTAAGTCTGCTTTCCGAGCAGGCGTGGAGTGACGGCTGTAAAGAAAAAATCGCCGGAATTGAACCGCTTTTCAAAATAAGCGTTATCCGCGAAGAACTGCAAAAAACCGACGATGCTTTCACGCTGTCGGCGAAATTCGGCACACCGCGCTTTTCGCGGATTAAAGACACCTGTGACTGCGTAAAACGCGCCGGAAGCGGCGCGTCATTGTCACTGCGCGAACTGTTAGACATCTGCGCGGTGATTAAAAGCATCGGCGGACTTGTAAGCTGGTACTCGCAGTGTTCAGGGATTGAAAATACGCTTGCGGGGTATTTTTCCGTGCTTGTCCCGAACAAAGCCTTGTCCGAGAAAATAGACAACGCAATCCTGTCTGATGAAGCGCTTTCCGACAGTGCAAGCCCCGAACTTGCCCGAATTCGCAAAGCCATAATTCGCCAGGGACAACACATAAGAGAACAGCTTGATAAGCTTGTCAAGAACCCCGATAAGCAAAAGTTCCTGCAAGAAAATATCATTACCACAAGGGACGGGCGTTTCGTTGTACCTGTGAGAATCGAGTATAAGGGCGAAATCAGCGGTTTGGTTCATGACACATCGGCAAGCGGGCAAACGCTGTTTATAGAGCCTATGGCGGTTGTTGAGGCAAATAATGAAATAAGGCTCTTAAAAGGGCAGGAACAGGCAGAAGTCGAGCGTATTATCGCAGAACTGAGCAGTGATGTCGGGGATTTTTCGGAAGCGTTGATTCTCGGCTATGAAACGCTTATAAAACTTGAAATGTATTTCGCCAAAGCCAATCTCGGCGCACGAATGAAAGCAGTAACACCCGAAATAGTTGAATATCGCGACCTGCATAACCGAACGCCCGTTCTGCGCCTGATTAAGGCGAGGCACCCTCTTATAAATCAGGATACTGTCGTTCCGGTTACGATTGAACTCGGATTTGATTACACCTGTTTAATTATTACAGGTCCGAACACGGGCGGTAAAACCGTGGCTATTAAAACAGCCGGACTTCTTACGTTAATGGCTATGTGCGGGCTTATGATTCCGGCGGCTGACGGAAGCAAGGTCGGGCTTTTCGGCGGCGTGTACGCCGACATAGGCGATGAACAAAGCATCGAGCAGAGTTTGTCCACGTTTTCATCTCATATGAACAACATCACGCGAATTCTCAAAGCCGCAAATCAAAACTCGCTTGTCCTGCTTGATGAACTCGGTTCCGGCACTGACCCGGTTGAAGGTTCGGCGCTTGCGGTTTCGATTCTCGAATACCTTAAAAGCCGCTCGTGCCTTGTGCTTGCAACCACGCACTATCAGGAAGTTAAGATGTTTGCGATTGAGGAAGAAGGCGTTGAAAACGCAAGCTGTGAATTTGATATAAATACATTGAAGCCGACCTACAGACTGATTACGGGAATGCCGGGGAAATCGCAGGCGTTTGCGATTGCACAGCGGCTCGGCTTAGACGAGCAGATTATCAAAAGCGCAGAAAGGCATGTAACGGGCGAGAGTAAACGCTTTGAAAAAACTGTAGAAGCGCTTGAAGCGGCTCGGATTGAACTCGAAGCCGCAAAATCCGAGATTGAGGAAGAGCGCATAAAAACACTGCGGAACAGTCAATCAGCCGAGAAAATGCGCGAGCAAACCGAATTTGCAAAGGAAAAAGAATTGCAGGCGGCGCGTAACAAAGCATCGGGGATTATAAACGAGGTCAGACATATTGCGGACGGATTCATTGACGAATTAGAGCAGTTACGCAGGGAAAAAGACAAGGAGGACTTCTCTGAACGGGTCAGAAGTGCGCGCTCAAAACTCAATAAAACACTTGATAAAATGCACGACACTGCAAATCCGGTATCAATAAAAAAGCAGGAAACGTACATTCTGCCGCGCCCGCTTAAAATATATGATACAGTTTTGCTTGTTGACATTGACAAGAAAGGTACGCTTCTGACTTTACCGGATAAATCGGGTAATTGCATGGTTCAGGTCGGATTAATGAAAACCAAGACAAACCAATCTCAGTTGCGGCTTATTGAGGAAAAAGCCGAAGATAAAATTAAAATCAACAGCAGACATATTTCAACAAAGGGTTTGCAAAGCAATGCAACACGACAAACCGGCATGGAACTTGACATTCGCGGAATGGCGGCTGATGAGGGTGTCTTAGAAGTTGACCGCTTCATTGATTCAAGCATAATGGGCGGACTTCAATTGATTACAATTATCCACGGAAAGGGTACGGGAATTTTGCGCGGCGCGGTTCATCAATTCTTAAAAGGTCACAGACAGGTTAAAAACTACAGGCTCGGTGTTTACGGTGAAGGCGAGAGCGGAGTTACTGTCATCGAACTAAAATAATAACATAAAATACGCCATATAATTAATATAAAGGTTTTCTCTTTTAACGGGGACGATTATTTATAACGGAGGCGTAGATTATGGATAACAGGAGCGTAAACAAATGCAGGTGCTGTTGCCGCGGACCGCAGGGACCAAGGGGCGAGCGGGGTGAACAGGGGCTAAAAGGCGAACGCGGACCAAGGGGTTGCCGCGGGTTTCGGGGTGAGCAGGGACCGCCCGGCGAGTGCAATTGTGAGTGCGTGTCGTCAGGCGAGCTGATTAAAAATGGCGGGATGGAGCATTTCACAGGAAATATCCCAAACGACTGGGTTACTGCTTCGCCTGACGCAATTTCACACAATGTTCAAAGCGGAGCCGTGCATACAGGTGAATCGGCGGTGTCAATAGCAGGCGGCGGCGATTTGAGCCAGATTGTACACGTCTTTGAGGGATGTTTCTACGAGCTGGCTTTCTTTGTGCGCGGCGAAGGCGAAAGAATTGGTTTAACGGCAGAGGTTACTTTCATTACGGAAATAGGCGGCGCTCCGGCTTTAGCTTCAGGGTTGCGAATCGCTGTAAGGCAACAGGATTTGCCGAGCGGTACGGGAAATTTCGGTTTTTACAGGGGCATTACAACGCGCGCTCCCGAGGGTGCGACAAGTGCGGAAATAAGATTTGATGTAACGGGTGAGAACGAACAACATTTAGATTTGGATGACGTTTCTTTTATTTTTTCTTAATTTTAAATACACTTACAATATTTCTGAGCGAATTAGCCTGCCCGTTCATCTCGTCGGACATAGCGGCAGTTTCTTCGGCTGTCGAGGCTGTTCTTTGCGTAATATCAGATACTATATTTAAGTCCTTATTCATCAGTGAAATATCTGAATCGTTTTTATGTGAGTTCATCTCTATCTTCTTAATAATTTCCTCGGTTTTATTAATCCCGCTTATTATTTTTGATAATGATTCGGCTGTAATTACTGCCAAATTTTCGCCCGCTTCCGCCTTCCGGGTTGAAACCCCGACAAGGTGCGCGGTTTCTTTTGCCGCTTCCGCGCTCTTTGCGGCAAGGTTGCGAACCTCTTCCGCAACAACAGCGAAGCCTTTTCCGTGCTGTCCTGCGCGCGCCGCCTCAACAGCGGCGTTCAACGCGAGAATATTGGTTTGAAACGCTATGTCCTCAATGGCTTTCAGAATTTTATGAATACCCTTACTGGCTTCGTTGATTTCACGGACGGTTTCTGAAAGCTTCTTCATATTGTCATCGCCTGCCCGTGCGTCATTCTTAACCATGCTTTCGATTTTTAGGGCTTCTTCAAGCATAACAACATTATCTTTGTTGCTGTTAACAATATTGTCCATAATATCTATCAGCTCATTTACAGCTTTGGATTGCTCTAAGCAACCCTCCGACAGAGTATTGCTGCCGTCCGCCAAGTTTGCTGATTCCGATTGTAATTCCTCGGCTATTATATTAAGATTCAAAAACATCTCATTCAGGGTTTTGAGGGTGTCATTTAAAGCTATTCCGGCGACATCGCCGTTGAAAGCAAGCTCAACCGTTTCGGTTAAATTACATTCGGAAATTGTTTTTACGCGAGCTGTTAAATATGCAAGGCGCAATCGCAGGTTGTGCGAAACGCGGGCAAGAGTCCCTATTTCATCGGGTATTTCCAGAATCTTCTGCGAAAGGGGCGCTGAATAATCTCCGCTTGCGATTGTTTCGAGATGCTCCGAAACAATTACAATGGGCTTGCTTATTGACTTTCCTACAAAGAAGCTTAAAAACAAAACAATTACAAATATAGACGGGAAAAGTATGGCAAACCTGATTAATGATTCTATATTTTCAGAATTATATTCATTTTTCGGCACTAAGATAAAAACAGAGAAATCGTTTATTAAACTGTCACGGATTCCCATATAAGAAGCGCCGTTTAAGCTAATTTCAAAAATATCGCCGTTGTTTACGGAATCAGCGGCAGCAATAAGACTTTCCCTTTCAAGAGCAGAAAGACCGATTATGAAATTGTTGGTTTCAAAAAAATCGTATTGATGTTTAAGAAGCGCGAATCCGGAACTGTAAATTACATAATTGCTTATCATATCTTTAATGTCATTAATATCTATATCGATGCCTGCAATGCCTATTGTTTCACCATTAACGACAATAGGCTCCGAAAAGGAAATAACAATTTCTCCGCTCACAAAATCCTCATAAGGATTAGTCCAGTACGGTCTGCCAGAATTAAAAGCGCCGAAAAACCATTCCATATCCTCCGAGTTTTCATCTAAATACTCCTCATAAGGATAGGGTTCTTCTTCAATTATATTTCCGTCTTCGTCCCTTTCAAAGAAAATTTCGCCTATGAATTGATTGCCCGACAACTTAGGGTTAAGCGAAAAATAAGCACCGTTAATAAAATCCGAGCTTTTTACAATATTAAAAATAAACCCGCTCATAACCGGTCGGACTTCATTTTCAAAATAACCCTCGGGGTCGCTTCTGTATGCGTTGGTATCAAAATATGATTCAACGAAATTTCTTACACTTTTGACTATGTATATGGCGTCCGTAAAAGGCAGATTATAATCCCCTGTTTTAGCGGTAATCTCATTTCTGAGTATTTCCTGCGAATACTGGTTTAAACGGAGCGATAAGCGGGCTTGGAAAATGCCGGAGGTTGTTCCGGCTACGGTTACAACGGTCACGGCAATTATTAAAGCAATTTTTCGTGATATTTTTTTGAATTTCATAAGAAAATCTCCTTTAACCTTACAAAAGATTTAAGAACAATAAATTGAGGGCGGCGGTAAGCCGCCCGAAGGGTTCTCTTATCGAGGCGACAGGACTCGAACCTGCGGCATCTTGGTCCCAAACCAAGCACTCTACCAAACTGAGCTACGCCTCGTATTTATTAAGAGGCGTAGCTCATTAGCTACCTGCCTCGTATTTATAAGAGGCGTAGCTCATTAGCTACCTGCCTCGTGAATCAACTTCTTAATTATACACTGTGCGCGTTTTTTTGTCAAGCCTGCTTTTTTCTGTTGACGAGTTAATTAATTTATGTTATAATTAACCAAATACAGACAACATTATCTTATATAAAGGAGCCTTTATGGATACCTTAACTTTTAATCTTTTATGTGAAGCCTCGCAGATTTCCTTCCCTGAAGCGGAAAAGGAAGATTTCATGCGGCGGCTTGACTCTATTATTGATTTTGCGGGCGCGGTTAAGCAGTTTGACTGCGATTGCAGTACCGGAGAAGACTTAGGCAGTGTTCGTCTTGATGATTTACGCGAAGATACAGCCGCGCAATCACTCCCGCCCGAAAAACTGCTCGCTAACACCCAACCGCTTTTCAACTGTTACGTAATCCCGAAATTAATGGAATAAAAAGGAAGACAATCATGGACTTCACACAAGAAACCGTAAAGAATCTTCGCGCCATTCTCGACAGCCGTAAAATAAGCGCCGAAGAACTCTGCTCCGAGTATTTGGAACTTATAAAAACGATGAACCCTGATTTGAAAGCTTTTGCCGGAGTTACGGCCGAAGAAGCACTTTCGTCCGCTAAAGCGGTTCAGTCCCGTATTAACGCGGGCGAAGCTTCTGCGCTGACCGGGATTCCCGCCGCTGTAAACGATAATATTATGACCGAGGGTTTAATTACATCCTGCGGCTCGAAAATGTTAGCGGACTTCATTCCGCCTTATGATGCGGGGGTAATTGAACTGCTTAAAGAAGCCGGTTACGTGCTTCTCGGCAAGGCGGCTGTAGATGAATTTTCAACCAGCGGTTCGCCGCGTTCGGGCGCGGCGGTAAGCGTTGGGCTTGCTCCTTACTCGCTCGGCACAGACACAGGCGGCGCAATCAGACGGGCGGCGGCTTTTTACGGGCTGACGGGGCTTCGCCCTACTTACGGGCGGGTTTCAAGGTTCGGGCTGGCGGCTTTTGCCAGTTCGCTTGACCAAATCGGACCGATTGCCAAAACCGCTGAAGACTGCGCGATAATTTTAAACGCGATTTGTGCGCGTGACTCACGGGACGCATCTTCGTTCGGCAATCCGAAAAACGAAGATTTCACCAGCGGAATAAACACCGGGGTTAAAGGGCTCAAAATCGCTGTTCCTAAAGAATTCTTCGGCGACAATGTTTCCGAAGATGTTAAAACTGCTGTCATCGAATCCGCGAAAATACTCGAAAAGCAAGGCGCAGAGCTTATTGACATATCTGTTGAAATGACCCGCTACGCAGCCCAGGCCTTTTGCATAATATCAAGTGCTGAAGCCTCAAGCAATCTTTCGCGCTATGATGGTGTTAACTTCGGGCTTCGCGGTGAGGGAGCAACTTACGCCGAACAGATTGAAGACTCGCGAAACAAAGGTTTCGGCAGTGAAGTAAAACGCAGAATCATGTTCGGTAATTTCGTGCTGTCACAAGGAAATTATGATGATTACTTCCAAAAAGCACGGGCGTTGCGGCAAAAAATCCGCGCTGAATACGATGAAATTTTTAAGTCTGCCGATATTATATTAACTCCAACGGTTTCCAACGCATATGAAGTCAATACCCCCGCCCGCAGAGTAATTGCAGACTTTTGCACGGCCTCGGCAAGTTTAGCGGAGCTTCCCTGTGTTTCAACAACCTGCGCTTACAAAACCAACGGGCTTCCCGTAGGAATGTC
The DNA here is from genome assembly GCA_031280965.1 of Oscillospiraceae bacterium. Lineage (GTDB taxonomy): Bacteria > Bacillota > Clostridia > Oscillospirales > Ruminococcaceae > Ruminiclostridium_E. The sequence continues at coordinate 13,847 of JAITFZ010000003.1, forward strand.
ACTTACAGGCAGAAAATACGGCGAAGCTACGATTTTGCAAGCCGCTGATTTCTTTGAACGTACATTCAATCCTGAAAATTTTTCATAAGACTTATGAGGTATCAGCATGAAATTAATCCCGACTATCGGACTTGAAATACACGCGGAGCTTATGACCGCTTCCAAGGTTTTCTGCTCTTGTTCCGCCGAATTCGGCGGTAATCCAAATACCCGCTGCTGTCCCGGATGCTCGGCGTTTCCGGGGACAATACCATCGCTTAACAAGAAAGCCGTTGAACTTATAATCAAAGCCGGAGCGGTTCTGAACTGCGAGATTTCCCGCCTTACCGCATGGGACAGAAAAAACTACTTCTACCCCGACCTGCCCCGCGCTTATCAGATTTCACAGCTTTTTAAGCCTGTCTGCACGAACGGCTTCGTTGCTCTCGGCGAAAAGCGTATCAGAATTAAGCAAATCCATCTTGAAGAAGATGCGGGAAAACTCATTCACGACCAGTCGCCTAAGTACAGCTTAGCCGATTATAACAGAGCCGGTATGTGTTTAATTGAAATTGTAACAGAGCCGGATATTCATAACGCCGAGGAAGCCTGCATGTTCGTTGAAAAAATCCGCGCCATGCTTCAATACGCAGACGTGTGCAATGGCAGAATGGAGCAGGGCGCGTTACGGTGCGATGTTAATATTTCATTAGCTCCCGAGGGTGCGCCTCTTGGAGTCCGTGCCGAAATCAAGAACCTCAACTCTATCCGCTCAATTGCGCGGGCAATTGAATACGAGATTCACCGTCAGACCGAGACGATTCAAAAAGGCAGTTCTTTAATACAGGAAACAAGACGCTTTTCTGACGCAACTGGCGAAACCTTTTCAATGAGAACAAAAGAAAACGCCCACGATTACCGCTATTTCCCCGACCCGGACATTCCGCCGCTTGTGCTTAAAGACAGCGAACTTGAAGCTATATTCGCCTCCATTCCCGAAATGCCCGAAAAACGTTATGCGCGGTATACGAACGAATACGGCATTACCGCCAACGATGCGGAAATTCTCACAGGAAACAAGATTTTAAGCGACTTTTTTGAAGATGCGCTGAAAGAATACAACCACCCGAAAGCCGTCTGCGCTTTTATCGTAACCGAACTTTTGCGCCGCGTGAACCTTGAAGAAATAAAGCTTGAAGCACTTCCCTTCTCTGCTTCAGATTTCGGGCTTCTTGTAAAATACGGTTACACCGATAAAATCAACCGCGGCGATATGAAGGAAGTTCTGCGGGAAATGATTAATTCGAGCAACAGCCCCGAATCTGTCTGTGAACTCGGCGGCTACTGGATTAAAGAAGATTTGGGTCTTGTTGAAAGCGTGATTGACGAAGTTATCAAAAACAACCCGAACCCCGTTGCACAGTACAGAAACGGCGAGCAGAAAGTTTTCGGCTTCCTGATGGGACAGGCAAGCAAAGAACTAAAAGGTAAGGCAACACCGGCGATAATCAAGGAAACGCTTGAGAAAAAATTAAAAGGTTAAATAAGGAAAAGAGAATCTTTATAAACATACCGTTTTTTACACCTGCCAAATAAAACAACAAAGGAGCAATATAATGAAAGTAATTCTTTTACAGGACGTTCAGGGTACCGGAAAAAAAGGCGAGATAAAGGAAGTCAAGGACGGCTACGCCCGTAACATGCTTTTGCCAAAAGGACTCGCGATTGAAGCAACCAAGGCTAATTTAACTATGCTTGAACAGAAAAAAGCCTCGGCACAGCATAAAATTGACACAGCACGCGAAACCGCCGAAAAAACCGCAAACTCGCTTTCCGGTAAAATCATAAAAGTTACCGCAAGAGCCGGCGATGACGGCAGACTTTTCGGCTCTGTTACAACTAAAGACGTTGCGGCGGCGCTGTGCAAGGAAGGCTTTGATATTGATAAAAAGAAGCTGAATGTCCCGGGAGACATTAAAAACTGCGGTACTTATGAGGCAGAAGCCAAGCTGTACAGCGGCGTGAACGCGAAGTTTACGCTTGATGTAACAGCTGAACAGGCTTAATTAACAGACAAATAAATCAAAGCAAATTGAAACCGAGGAAGAATAAAGGTTGAAACAAAACATAACTTAAACGGGGAAAACGTCGTTTTCATTCCCTGTTGGTGAAGAAAGGACTTTATGAAAATAACATGGCGAATTTAGATAATGCTAACCTCCCCTACAGCCTTGACGCGGAACAAGCCGTCTTAGGTTCAATTCTGCTTGACTCAAAGCTAATCACTGAAGTCACGGACAAGCTTAATCCGCAAAGCTTTCACGTTGGCTTGCACAGCGAGATTTTCGGAGTAATGATGCAGATGTTCGTTACAGGGCAACCGATTGACATTATTACAGTAATGGAAAATACCGTGCGTCAGGGCGCTTTCGATAATCAGGCAGACGCGAAGTTGTATCTTGCCAAGCTCATGGAATCCGCAATCAGCCCGTCAAGTATTGAAAGCTATGCGACGATTATCGCCGAGAAATATATGGTAAGACAGCTCATGTTCGCCTCAAACGAGATTTTCGACCTCGCGAGTTCAGGCACGGAAGAACCGCAAAGCCTGCTTGATTTCGCTGAAACCAAGATTTATAATATAAGAAGCGAAAAGGATATAACGGGATTGATGCCGATTAAATCCACGGTTCTTGAAAAAGTAAAAGAGTTGTCAGAAATCGCCGCAAATCCCGAAACTTATTATAAAAAGTACACCTCCACTTCCTTTGAACGACTGGATAAAATGATTTTCGGGCTTGCGCCTGCCGATTTAATCGTAGTCGCAGGCAGACCGGGTATGGGAAAAACCACCTTTGCGGTAAACATTGCCGTTAATGTATCAAAAAAATACCGCAACAAAAAAATTGCCGTATTCACATTCGAGATGTCGCGTGAACAGCTTGTTGAGAGGATTTTAGCTTCGGAAGCGCGGGTCGAAACCGACCGAATGGTTAAAGGCGATATTGACCGTAACGGCTGGAAAAAAATAAGTGAAGCCACCGAGTTTCTTTCAACTCTTGAAATTTACATTGATGATACACCAAGCGTTTCTGTAGGCGAAATGAAGGCTAAACTCCGCCGAATGAAAGACGTCGGCGTTGTGGTAATCGACTACTTGCAGCTTATGTCAACCGGCGGAAAACACACGAACAGAGTTGCAGAGGTCGGCGAAATCACGAGAAGCCTTAAAATAATGGCTAAAGAACTTGGCGTACCGGTAATTTTGGCGTCACAGCTTTCCCGCGATGTAGAAAAACGCTCGGGTGATAAGCGCCCGATAGCGTCCGACCTTCGCGATTCGGGTACAATCGAGCAGGACGCAGACATTGTTATAATGCTGTACAGAGAAAGCTTTTATAATAAGGAAACCGAGTTCCCAAACAAGTGCGAGTGTATAATTGTAAAGAACCGGCGCGGTGAAACCGGCACTTTCGATTTGAACTTTGAGGGAGAATACTACAGCTTTACATCAGCGGAGTTTATTCATGTTAGCGAATATTAAAAATGTTATTAAAAAATATAATATGCTTTCTTTATCGGGTAAACAGTGTTCGCCCGTAAGGATAATAGTCGCTCTCTCCGGTGGCGCGGACAGTGTTTGTCTGCTTCTTGCACTTCATGAGCTGCGGGATGAGCTTAATATTGAACTTCAAGCCTGCCACGTTAACCACAAACTTCGCGGCAACAGCAGTGACAGCGATGAACGGTTTGTGCGGGAATTATGCGGGCGGCTCGGCATTGAGCTTCATGTGCGCGCAATCAATGTAAAAGCGCTTCAAAAGAAGCACCGAAGCCTTGAGGAATGTGCGAGGGAAGCAAGGTATTCATATTTTTCCGAAATAGGAACGAAAGCAATTATTGCCACCGCTCACACAGCCGGCGATAACTGTGAAACGGTTCTTTTTAATCTTGTGCGCGGAACGGGGCTTCGCGGGTTGTGCGGGATTCCGCCTGTGAGGGATAATATTATCCGCCCTCTTATTGAAACCGCACGGGCAGAGGTTTTAGCGTTTCTTGAAGCGGAAAACGCAGAATACGTAACCGATGAAAGCAATTATTCGGAAGAGTTCACGCGGAATTATCTGCGTCTCAGCGTAATTCCGCAACTCGAAAAAATTAATCCGTCGCTTACGGACGGACTTACGAGAATGTGCAGTGTTTTACGTCACGATGAGGAATACCTGCGTATGACTGCGCTCCTTGCACTTGAAGAAGCGCATGTCAAAGGCGGCGTTTATAAGCTTTCGATACTTATAAACCAACTGCCGGCAATTCAAAGCCGTATAATTTCCCTGCTCTTGTCCCAAAATAATATATCACCCTCTAATCTTCGTATTACAAGCGTTATTTCTTTACTAAAAACAGGCGGTAAAATTAACCTCGCGAGAGATAAATTCGCGATTGTACGCGATAATTTACTCTATATAAAGATAATTCCTCAAAATTACAGAAAAAATTGATTGATTTTTTATTTTTTTTATGTTATACTTATTTGGTTAGGGTATTCAAAATGACAGAGACAGATAAAAAGTTTGAAACAAAATATAATTAAAATGTTGGTGAGGAAAGGACTTTATGAAAATAAGCTTGAAACAAAAAATAACTGAAATGGGGAAAATGTCGTTTTCGCTTCGTTTAAAAACGAAGCCATCCTCTGTTGGTGAGGAAAGGACTTTATGAAAAAATGAACAACGATGTCGAAAGAATTATATGCAGTGAGGAGCAAATTGCCGTGGCTGTAAAACAGCTCGGGGCGAGGATTACAGAAGATTACGCCGGAAAGCGACCTGTTTTACTCTGCGTCTTGAAAGGCGCATCGCTTTTCCACGCCGATTTAATAAGAGCTGTTAATCTGCCCTGCGAAGTTGATTTTATCACAGCAAAATCTTACGGCATGGGCGCGAAAAGCTCGGGAAAGCTTCGTATTCTGAAAGAACCCGACATTAATATATGCGGGCGTGACTTAATCATAGTCGAGGATATTCTCGACACGGCCGTAACATTATCAGCGCTGATACATACCCTTTTGGAAAGTAAGCCGTCTTCAATCAAAACCGCGGTTTTCTTAGATAAGAACATTGGACGCGAAAAGCCGGTTAAAGCCGATTATAAGTGCTTTGATGCTGAAAACGAGTTTCTTGTGGGGTACGGGCTTGATTATGCCGAGAGGTACAGGAATCTGCCTTATGTAGGCGTTTTAAAAAGAGAAATTTACGAATGACAGTTTAAATATAAACACGAAAGGGCGGGGTCTGCCTGCCCTCGAAAGGTGGCAAAATGCAGTCTAAACACAGAGGAACGCTAATTTACGTAGCTATAATCATTGCATTGATTATAGGGCTTATTTCTATGTTGAATCTTTTGGGGAGCGGTGTAAGACCCGAAAATTATTCAAGTGTAATCACACACTTCGACAACTTTAACGTATCAGCTTACGAAATTGACCTCGGTTCCGGTTTGCTTAGGTATAATTTACGCTCCGACCCTAATCAACACCTTGTGGACGGGAGTTATAATCATCATTACTCCGTCCCTCACGTTGGTATGTTTCTTAACGAAACCTCCGAATACAGGAAAGAATACAATGAGAGATACAGCACTCCGTTAATTCAAAATTTCATCAGACCAAGCGATAATACGTTTTTAACCAACTTCCTGCCTTATCTGCTTGTGATTGCGCTCATGATTGGCTTCACCTATTTCATCATGCGGCAAACTGCAGGCGGCGGAAAGATGTCATCATTCTCAAAGGCAAACACGCGCCATCAGCCGTCAACCGGCAAGAAGATGACTTTTAACGATGTTGCGGGCGCCGATGAGGAAAAGGAAGAGCTTGCCGAAATAGTGGACTTCCTCAAAAACCCCCGCAAGTATCAGGAAATAGGCGCACGCGTACCAAAGGGCGTACTTCTCGTAGGACCTCCCGGTACCGGTAAAACCCTGCTCGCCAAGGCGGTTTCAGGTGAGGCGGGCGTGCCTTTCTTTTCAATAAGCGGCTCGGACTTCGTGGAAATGTTCGTGGGTGTGGGCGCGTCGCGTGTCCGCGACCTGTTCGACCAGGCGAAAAAACATACACCGTCAATTATATTTATAGATGAAATCGACGCTGTCGGACGGCACAGAGGTGCCGGTCTCGGCGGGGGACATGATGAACGCGAACAGACATTGAATCAGTTGCTTGTTGAAATGGACGGGTTCGCTGAAAACGAGGGTATTATCATCATCGCCGCAACTAACAGGCGTGATATTCTCGACCCTGCCCTGCTCCGTCCGGGGCGCTTCGACAGGCAGGTTGTAGTGAATTATCCCGATATAAAAGGACGTGAGGAAATTTTGCAGGTTCATGTCCGCAATAAAAACTTGGCACCCGATGTTGTGCTTTCAACAATTGCGAAATCTACAGCCGGCTTTACCGGCGCCGACTTGGAAAACCTTGTTAACGAAGCCGCATTGCTCGCGGCACGCGCCAACAGAAAATCCATCACCGAAAAAGACATAGAAGAAGCGACTATCAAGGTAATCGCAGGTCCCGAAAAGAAATCAAAAGTCGTCACCGAAAAGGAAAAGAATCTGACCGCCTATCATGAAGCCGGGCACGCAATCTGCACCTATTTCTGCTCTACGCAGGACAAGGTTCATCAGGTTTCAATTATCCCGAGGGGAATGGCGGGCGGATACACTATTTCACTGCCCGAACACGACAGAAGCTATAAGAGCAAAACCGAATTTGAGGAAGAAATTATTGTTCTGCTCGGCGGGCGGGTCGCGGAAAAGATTATACTCGACGATATTTCAACAGGCGCATCAAGCGATATAGTAAGAGCCACGCAAATCGCCCGCAGTATGGTGACTCGTTACGGTTTTTCGGAAAAGCTCGGGTCTGTTGTTTACGGACATGAAAACCCCGAGGTTTTCCTCGGACGCGACTATTCGCAGGGACGGAACTACTCGGAACATGTAGCGGCTGAAATCGACGGAGAAATCCGCAATCTAATCGATACAGGCTACGAAAAAGCTAAAGATATTCTTGAACTGAATATAGCTCAGCTTCATGTTGTTGCGAATTATCTGCTTGAAAAAGAGAAAATTGACGGCGAGGATTTCGTGATGCTGATGGAAGGCAGACTCGAAGAAATCAAAGAAAGGGACTTGAAGGAAGAAGCTAAAGCCTCCCTTGAGGAACCTCCGGCTGATACCGATAAACCCGAAGCGGAATTCGCGGAACAACTGAAGAAAGTTATCGAGAATCAGGACAACGGAGAAAATCGGGACAAAAACAAGAATGATGAACCTTAAAAATATAATCATAGTTACTGGGCATTACGGCTCGGGAAAGACTAATTTTTCCGCGAATTTGGCTTTGAAACTGGCGAAAAAGAGCGCGGTTTCCGTAGTTGACCTTGATATTGTTAATCCGTTTTTCAGAACAGCGGACTTTAAAGACCTGTTCGCCGGAAATAACATCAGTCTCATCGCCTCTAAGTATGCAAATTCGAGCCTTGATATTCCCGCGCTCGGCTTTGGTATTTCGGGCGCTGTTAAGAACAGCGGCGACAGAACATCCGTTGGCAACGGAACATCCGTTTCAAGCTATACAATTATTGATACAGGCGGCGACGACGAGGGTGCAAAGGCACTCGGCAGATATTCTGACATACTTGCTAACCGGCAGTATGAAATGCTTTATGTCGTTAATATGTACAGATATCATACGAGAAAACCCGAAGAAGCGCTTGAATTACTCTGTGCGATTGAAACCGTTTCGGGACTCAAATGTACAGGCATTGTTAATAACTCGCACCTTTGCGGAGAAACCACGCCGGAAATCATTGCGGCTTCCCTCCCATACGCGAATGAAATCGCCGGAAAAGCGGGTGTACCGCTTTTGTTCACGGTCGGAAAACGCGGGATTAACTGTGAATCGGTTGATTTCCCGGCAGAAGTATTAGTAAAAACTACCTGGCAATAACCGGAAAAATTTAATCAGTATTTTCGTATTTCATATTTTCTTAAAAACCCTTTCTTTACCAACAAGGAATGAAAATAACATTTTTCCCGCTTCAGTTGTATTTTGTTTCAAACTTAATTACCTAAAAATAAATAAAAAGGAGACTAAACAAAATGGAAAAGTTCAAAATCGAATTTGACCGCTGTAAAGGATGCGGGCTTTGCACAACCGCCTGCCCTAAAAAAATCGTGGAAATGCAAAGCGAGAAGCTTAACAAAGAAGGCTTCAGTACAGCCGTCTGTATTAATCAGGCCGAGTGTACTGCATGTGCGTTATGCGCGATTATGTGCCCGGACTGCGCTATTACAATTACTAAGAGCTAAAACTAAAGAAACTACATAAAAAAGGAGAAAAACATGGAAAAAAGTTTGATGAAAGGCAACGAAGCTTGTGCAGAAGCGGCAATACGCGCAGGCTGTAAATGTTATTTCGGCTATCCGATTACGCCGCAGAATGAAATTACCGCTTATATGTCCAAGTGTCTGCCGAAAATAGAAGGCGGCGTGTTTGTGCAGGCCGAGTCTGAAATCGGTGCCGTTAACATGCTTTACGGCTGTGCGGGAAGCGGAGTCAGGTGCATGACCAGTTCTTCCTCACCCGGAATTTCACTTAAAGCGGAGGGTATTTCTTACTTAGCGGGCGCAGACTTGCCCTGCGTAATTGTAAATATACAACGCGGCGGTCCCGGTCTTGGTACTATTCAGCCGTCTCAGGCTGACTATTGGCAGGCGACAAAGGCGATGGGGCACGGCGACCTGCGTATTCCCACGCTCGCACCCAATTCCGTACAGGAAATGGTTGACATGACTACAAAGGCATTCAAAATCGCCGAAAAATACCGCACTCCCGTTATGATTTTAGCAGACGGACTGCTCGGGCAGATGATGGAACCGGTAAACTTCAGCGATGAAACGCTTTCATGTGAGCCGTATTCATTCGGTGCGAACGGTCACGGAAATAAACGCCCGAAGAACATAATAAACTCGCTGTACTTAGACCCTCTTAAATTAGAAGAGCGTATTAACGAGCGTTTCGCACGTTACGAAAAAATCAGGCTGAATGAATCCGCCGCAGATTATGACAAAGGCGCAAAAATCGTTGTTGCGGCTTACGGTTCAACAGCAAGAGTAGCAAGAAGCGCTGTAGATAAAGCGCGCGCCGAAGGCATTAACGCCGGACTTTTCCGTCCGCAGACGCTCTGGCCGTTCCCCGAAAAGCAAATCAAAGATGCAACCGTAAACGCGAAAGCTGTTTTGGTTTCGGAAATGTCGATGGGTCAGATGGTGGACGATGTTAAGATGGCGCTTGAATTTAAACTGCCGGTTGAGTTTTTCGGAAGGCAAGGCGGCTTTGTACCGAATCCTGATGAAATTCTCGCTAAAATAAAGGAAATGGAGGGAAAATATAATGCCTGATTTCAAAAGACCAAACGCTTTAATAGATATACCGAACCATTATTGTCCGGGCTGTACCCACGGGATTATTCACCGCCTTGTTGCGGAGGTAATCGATGAGATGGGAATTGAGGGCGACACAATAGGCGTCTGTCCCGTTGGCTGTTCGGTTTTGGAATACGTTTACTTCAGTTGTGATATGATGCAGGCGTCACACGGACGCTCCCCCGCTGTTGCTACAGGAATTAAACGCGCTAACCCCGATAAGTTCGTATTTACATACCAGGGCGACGGGGACTTAGCCGCAATCGGAACTGCCGAAACTGTTCATGCCGCGGCGAGAGGTGAAAATATCACTATTATATTCGTTAACAATGCAATCTACGGCATGACGGGCGGTCAGATGGCGCCCACTACCCTGCCCGGTCAGTATTCGCAGACTACTCCCTACGGCAGAGATACGACAAGAGAAGGCTTCCCGATTAGGGTGAGCGAAATGCTCGCTACACTTGACGGGGTGGCTTATGCCGAGCGTACAATGGCGGTTGACCCTAAGAGCATAATCGCTACTAAAAAAGCAATCAGAAAAGGTTTTGAGATTCAAAAGAACAAAAAAGGCTTCTCGATTATTGAGATACTTTCAACCTGTCCCACTAACTGGGGACTTACTCCGCTTAAAGCGCTCGATTGGCTTAAAGACAATATGCTTCCCTATTATCCTCTTGGAGTTTACGCCGATAAAGGAGGGAATGTTTAATGAAAACATATGAAATTTTAACCGCCGGGTTTGGCGGGCAAGGCATACTTTTCGCGGGGAAACTGCTCGCCGAAATCGGGCTTCTTGACAATAAGGAAGTTTCATGGTTCCCTTCTTACGGTCCCGCAATGCGCGGAGGCACCTGCAACTGTTCGGTAGTTGTCAGCGATACGCCGATTGGCTCTCCGGTAGTTTCCGAGCCGAATCTGCTTATTGCCATGAACGGTCCGAGTTATGAGAAATTCATCGGTGTTGTAAAATCCGGCGGTAAGGCGTTCATAGACTCTACATTGGCGAATACCGCGGCTTCAAGCGTTAAGGCGGGCGCCGGCGTTGAGGTTTATGAAGTACCCGCGACTAAGCTTGCGGTTGACAATGACCTGATAGGTATGGCGAACATCATCATGCTCGGTAAATTAATCAAAGAAACAAATTTTGCTTCTCCCGACATCGTTGAAAAAGCGATGAAGTTAGTCACGGAAGGCAAAGAGCATCTTTACGACCTGAACATGAAAGCGCTCAAAATCGGAAAGGAATTCTAAATGACAGTATAAAATACGGTAGAATGGCAATTCTAAAAACGAGGTGAATTGTCATGACTACCGTATTTTTAATAGGCGAATGCAACGACACAGGGCTTGAGAGTCTTGTGAAAAGCAACCTGACTAATACTTACAGCGTTACTTATATTAAAGACAGCGCGGTTTCAAGATGCGGCAAGGGTTATGATATTCTTGTAATGGACACGCCGCATCTCGGGATTATTGAACTCAGTGAGTGTATAGTCGTTATGAAAGATTACGGGGAAGTGCCGTCTGTTAAACTCCCCGAAAAGAGCATTGTCATCGCTAATTCAGAAAACACACAGCAACTTGAGCGCCTTGAAGCTTTCAAGCAGCGGGTGATTACATGCGGTAAGGGCGGGCGTGATACTTTTTCGTACACAAGCCTGACTTATGATGGCATAGTGATTTCGCTGAACAGAGAAATCACTGCTTTTTCCGGCAAAAAAGTTCAGCCGCTTGAAATTCCGGTTAAATTTACCGTTATGCCGGATAATGTATATGATACAATCGCGTATACGGCATTAAGGCTTGTGCTTGATGATTATGACTCGGAAATAGGTTTGCTTTACTAATCTTCAATAAAAAATTCATCGTCAGCCGGGATTCCGCTTATTTTCTCCATGTTTTCTTTCATTTTACCGAGAAAGCTCACCAGCTGTTCCTTTTCGTCCGCGCTCATGCCGTAAAGAAACGCTCTTTCGATTTTTGCGCCCGAAGCACGCATTTTCTTTTCGGTTTCCTTGCCTTTTTCGGTAATATAAACCCTCGTGGCTCTCGCATCATCTTTATCGGTTTCGCGCTTAACTAAGCCGTCTGTTTCCATATTTCTGAGCGTTGTGCTGATTGTGGGTGCTTTCAGCTTGGTAATTCTGACAAGGTCAAGCTGAGTTACGCCGTCCTTCAATGACAGCGGGTAAAGAAGTTGCCTGTATGAGGCTCTCATACCATTCTTAAACATTTCAATCCGCATATGTGCGTCAAACAACTTAGCAATATCGTTCACATGTGTAACCGGTGAATTCTTCGTCTTTTTAATAGTTTTTGCCATTTATAGCCCTCCTTTTATGCTACCCTCCTCAGTTATATAACTAATTATAGTATATCGTTAAGTAAATGTCAAGAGCGAAAATGAATATTTTCGAGAAACTGTAACTAATTTGTATCTTTTTATAAATATAATAGACAAAACGGAGTTGAATATGGGGAATTTTAAGCAACTAAGTCACAAAATCGCTTACTGCGGAATCATTTGCGCCTTGTCCGTTATGGTCATGCTTATTTCACTTATACCGGGGTTTGCATATGCCGTTCCGGCAGTTTCGGGAATTTTCATATGGTCTATATGTTTCTTCATTAATTACAAGTGGGCTTTGTTATCGTATGCGGCGTCTTCTCTGCTGTTGTTAATTTTAGTGGCGCAGTCGTTAGAGGCAAACATAGTTTACATAATTTTCTTCGGCTATTACCCAATAATCAGAGATAAGCTTATTATAATAAAACCTGTTGTTCTGCGGTTTATTGTGAAGTTAGCGGTTTTTAACGCCGCCTGTGTGCTTGCTTTTCGGGTTATTACTCTGTTCATTGAGGTTGAAAAGGTACTTGAGGGTATGGAGTTTGCTGGAGAATTGGCGGTTTATGCTTTTTGGGGTGCGGCGAACTTCGCGTTTATATGCTACGAAATCTGCCTCAATCAGCTTCAGTTCGTAATTGAAAAATGGATTAAACCTAAATTTTTCAAGCGCATAAAGTAGGGGCGGATTGTAATCCGCCCGTCAATGCTCAATATTCCGTTAATTTTTTTATATTACCAACGGCTCAATTTTGCTTATATCAAACGACGTTTTTTGATACACGCAGAAGTTGAGCCAGTTTGAAAACATCAGGCTTGCATGTCCGAGCCATGAGTTTATCGGTTCCTTGGTCGGGTCGTCGTTCGGAAAGTAGTTGTAGGGCATCGCGGTATCAAGCCCTTTTTCAACATCGCGTACATACTCGCCTTTCAAGGTTTCGCGGTCATATTCGGGATGCCCGGTTATAAATAACTGCCTACCCGACTTATCGGAAATTAAATACGCTCCCGAAAGCTCCGAAGACGCTAAAAGTGTCAGCTTCGGGTGATTTTTTATGTCCTCAATGCTGTTTTCGGTGTAGATTGAATACGGGACGTTAAAAACATCATCGAAACCTTTAAACAGCGGGTGATTATCGACATGGACTTTCTGCGGAAATATTCCGAACATCTTTTTTTCAAGCGGGCGTTTTTCTATTCCGTAATGGTAGTAAAGCCCTGCCTGCGCGCCCCAGCATATATGAACTGTGTTGTAGGCGTTGCTTTTCGACCACTGCATGACTTTGCACAGTTCTTCCCAGTACGTCACCTGCTCAAACGGCAGTTTCTCAACCGGCGCGCCTGTGATAAACAGCGCGTCGAAATACTTTTCTTTTATGTCCTCAAAAGTAGTGTAGAACATGGAAAGGTGTTCTTTCGGTGTGTTTTTGGATAAGTGGGTGGCGGTTCTGATAAAGGTCACATTTACCTGAATAGGTGTGTTTGACAGCAACCGCAGAAACTGGGTTTCGGTTTCGATTTTTGTAGGCATGAGGTTGACTATGGCTACCTCGAGCGGACGTATGTCCTGCTTCTGGGCTAATTCTTCGCACATTACAAAAACGTTCTCGTCCGAAAGTGTTTGAAATGCGGGAAGGTTTTTTGGTATGTTGATGGGCATTAGTTTATCTCCTTACGTTATATCTATTTCTAAGTTTTTATAATAGTATTCCATATCTTTTTTGCTGATTTCACGCATTATTTTGCACGGATTCCCGACGGCGACTACGTTAGACGGAATATCCTTTGTTACAATGCTTCCCGCGCCTATTACGCTGTTTTCGCCGATAGTAATTCCGGGCAGTACAACCGCGCCCGCTCCGAGCCATACGTTCCTGCCTATATGAATTTCGGCGTTATACTGCCCCTGCCTGCTTCTGAGCGGCGGGTGAATCGGGTGCGTTGCGGTTGTTATAACTACATTCGGCGCGAAAAGCACGTGGTCGCCCACATAAATGTGCGTATCGTCAACCATCGTAAGGTTGAAGTTCGCATAAACGTTATTTCCGAAATGTACGTGCTTCCCTGCCCAATTTGCGTGGAACGGCGGCTCGATGTAACAGTCTTTTCCTATCTCCGCGAACATCTCTTTAAGCATCGCCTGCCGCTTTTTTTGCTCGGACGGGCGGGTTCGGTTAAAGTCGTACAGCATTTCAAGGCGTTCAAGCTGCTCCTTTACAAGCCGCTTATCATTACAAAAGTACAGTTTTTTACTGTGCATCCTGGTTATAATCTCGTTGAGTTCCATGTCAGTCCTCCTATATTACGTTATTATTGTAGCATACATTGTGAAAAATTTCAATAGTATATATTAATCGGAGGACAAACTATTGAAAAATAAAAGTATGATTGAAAACGCCGCTATCCTCTTTATTGCGATGGGTATTTCAAAAATAGTCGGTGCGATACTTAAAATTCCGCTCGCCAATATCCTCGGCGGACTCGGAATGAGTTATTTTTCCTCGGCATACAGTGTATTCGGGCCGGTATTCGCGCTGACAACAGCGGCGATTCCGACAGTGCTTACAAAAATTATCGCTCAGAACGCCGCCGCCGGAAAATTCAAAAATGTACGAAAAATAAGAAAAGTCGCGCTCAAGACGGCGGCTCTGCTCGGCTTCGGCGGAACGGTATTAATCCTTGTTATAACCGTGCCTTTTACACGCTTCGTTGCCGATGCGCCCAAAAGTATCCCGTCAATGCTGATAATCGCGCCTTCCGTGTTTTTCTGCTGTATTACGGCGGTGTACCGCGGATATTACGAAGGACTGCGAAATACGCTTCCTACAGCAATCTCGCAGGTGATTGAAGCCATCGTGAAGTCGGCGCTCGGCGTAACCTTAGCATACATTGTTCTGCTTAGAACCGCTTCCCTGCCCTACGCGGCGGCGGCGGCTGTGCTTGGCATTACAATCAGCGAGATTGCGGGTTTGCTTTATATATTTTTACGAAGCTTCAAAAGCGACGGCATATCAAAGGAAGAGTTGGACTTCAGCCCGCCGCCCGAAAGCGGCATGAGGTTATTAAAGAAATTTTTTGTTGAAGCTTTTCCCGTTACACTCGGCGCACTTGCGATTAATCTTAACTCGCTGATTGACTTACTTACCATAACTAACTGCATTAACTTCGCGGTTAACCAAAACCGCTCGTTCTTTCTGCGGGAATTTACTTACGGATTACAGGGCGGTATCGCGGTTGAGGATTTAGGTAATTTCATCTACGGAAGTTATACAGGTATTGTAACTTCGCTTTTCACGCTTATCCCCGCAATGACGGGAATGTTAAGCAAAAGCGCTCTCCCTGCCGTTGCGGCGGCTTTTGAGCGGCGTAATAATGCTCTGCTTACCTCTAATTTAAAAATCCTTTTCAAGGGTACATTTGTCGTCGGTTTGCCGCTCTGTCTCGGAATGGCAACACTCTCCGAACCTATTCTTAATCTGCTCTACAGCGCAAAACCCGCCGAAGCCTACATCTGCGCCCGCCCGCTGTTAATTCTCAGCCTTGGTGGGATTACGCTGTCGCTGACGGGTACGCTGTTCAGTATCTTTCTTGCGGCCGGGCGCGCCGACTTACCGGTAAAACTGATGCTTGCAGGTTCAACGGTCAAGTTAGTCCTGAATCTGCGGTTGCTTCGTATACCGGAACTTAACATAAGCGGTGCGGCGATTTCAACAGTCGGCTGTTACACGGTTATATGTATTTTAGGGTTTATCTGCCTTTCCGGGCTTGTTAAAGTAAAACTCGGACTGCCTGTATTCTTTTTAAAAGCACTGTTTAACTCTGCCGCCTGTGCCGCTTTTGCACTGTTATCTTATAATTTTATCTTCATCGGACAGGGGCAAATAATCAGGCTTTTCCTTTCAATTACTACGGGCGCGGTAATTTATTCTGCGGGAACATTCGCGCTTGACAGAGAAATGCTGATGAGTTATATTATAAAGCTGAGGAAAAGGCGGGCTTAGTTATACTCATTTTACTGTAAAATCAAGCTCACCCGCCGTCTTTTTCCCTTCCGCCGCGCTTACGAAAGCTTTTATGTTCTTATAAATATCGCGCTTCTCAAAATCATAATCTAAAGAGGTATTCGCGATTTCGTCGCAGTATTTTTCAAGCAGTTTGTAAAAGGAAAGTCTGCGCGCGATTTTAAGCGAATCTGTGAAATTTTTGTCATCGCTTAGAATTAACCGCGAAAACACGCGTCCTATGTCGCCGATTCCGCAATAGAGCGTGTAGTTTTTCTTAATCAGCCCTGTTATGTTAATGTTAATTTCGGGTAACGGCAGGTTTTTAAGCGCCCCGGTCATTTTAAAGGCGCGCGCTTTAATTTCCCCGCTGTTTTCATTGAACACAAGCTCAAAAACCTCCTGACCCGCAAGCCGTTTTTTATCATCGGCTTCACGGTTGGGTTGAAGCGTAAAAATACCGTCTACCGAATAAAGGTCATTCAAGCTCAATCCGCAAAACGTAATTGCGTAAAGCGAGATGAAACCCATTCTCTCCCGCATGTCTGAAAGGTCAATAATTTTTGTGTATTTTTCCTCTTCATAAATGCCTGTAACGGTTTCTTTTGTAAACGACAAACCTTTAGCGGTAAGGTTTTGATGAAACATTTCGCTGTTGAAATGCACAATAAAATCAAAGTCGCGTTTTGCCGATGTTACTAATCCTTTGATTGCTTCCCTGTTGATTTCGGCAAGGAAACCGGTTATTTTTTCAATGTGCGCTTTACTTACAGAAGCTGCTTTCTGCTTTTTTTGAAAGCGGCTGTTTATTTTTTGCAGTTTTTTACTGTTTGGTTTTTCTATTTCAAAGGTAATCTGCTCGGGAGGAGTGAATTCAAAACACCCGGAATTCATGAAAGGACGACTGAAATAAACATTCTTACCTTTCAAAATCAGTTTTAACAGGAGCAGACGTCTTGCGTTGTCAGCGGACACGCCCTTAGCGCTTATTTTGAATGAAGCAAGCGGTTTTGCGTCAATCAGAATAAGCTCAAACCTGTTTATATTGTACCTTTGAGTCAGGCGCAGGGTTTCGCGGTCTATGATTTCACCCTCGATGCTTTCGGCGTAAGGCAGATTATTTTTATAAAGCAGAGGGTTGTCTTTTAGTGTAACTTTCATTCTAATGTCCTTGATTTTCATTGGGCGGCTATTAATCGCCCCTGCTTTATTATTATAACACAAATTTGCATTTATAGCAAATTTATGTTATAATAAATTAAAATAATCAAGGAGTGTGTAAAACATGAGGAATCTCAAGACGTATAAAGATAAAATGCTCAAGGAACTCAAAGAGAAAATAGGCGGGAAAAAGGTTCTTTTGGGATTATCGGGCGGGGTTGACAGCTCGGTATGTGCCGCTTTGCTTTCAGAAGCAGTCGGACGACAGCTTACTTGTATTTTCGTAGACCACGGACTTATGAGAAAGGATGAAGCGGAAGAAGTTGAGGCGGCTTTCGGCAACTTCGATTTTAACTTAATAACCGTTAACGCCGAAGAACGGTTCCTGTCTAAATTAAAAGGCATAACCAATCCCGAAGCCAAGCGTAAAATCATCGGCGAGGAGTTCATCAGCGTTTTCGAGGAGGAAGCAAAAAAGCTCGGCACAGTGGATTTTTTAGCGCAGGGAACTATTTCCCTTGACGTGATTGAATCAAACAACGCAATAAAGAGCCACCACAATGTCGGCGGTTTACCCGAGCATATCAGCTTCAATGAAATTATCGAACCCGTTCGCGAGCTGTACAAAGATGAAGTCAGAGAACTCGGAAAAATTCTCGGTCTGCCCGATTACTTAACCAACAGGCAACCATTCCCCGGACCGGGGCTTGCGATTCGCTGTATAGGCGAACTCACTAAAGAGCGGTTGAATATTCTGCGGGATGCGGATTATATTTTCCGCTCCGAGCTTACAGCGGCGGGATTAGATAATGAAATAAATCAGTGCTTCGCCGCACTTACCGATATGAAAGCTGTCGGAGTTAAAAACGAGAAGCGCACTTATGGTTATATTGCGGTTCTTCGCGCTGTAAAAACAACCGATTTTATGAACGCAGAATTTGTTAAGTTGCCTTTTGAAGTTTTAGAAAAGATTTCAGCGAGAATCACAAGCGAAATTGACGGAATCAGCCGTGTGGTTTATGATATTACAAATAAGCCGCCGGGGACAATTGAGTTTGAGTAACAACCACGCTCAAATTGCAAAGAAAGAAATGGGGATACTTGACAAAGAGTTTCATTTGTTAATCAATCATATATGAAAGAATTTTTATAATAGTTGACTTCACCTAATAATCATTAGGAATAGTACGACAAGACAGAATGTAGAGCAAACAGTAGCCCACTGCTGGAACGAGTACCAACAGAGCCTTCCACAGCAACGCCTTATCGGCGTGATGCACAAGGTTCTCGGTGTTTCCGCCGACCTACGCGGCGACATCTTGATTTACCACACATAAACTAACCCAAACAGTTTTTACCGATAAGGAAGCTATATTTTATCATGCATTATTTCCTATTGCGTATGCGCTCGGATTAACCATTTTCACAAAAATGCGTATAGCTGACCTCGTATATATTCCAAAAAACCACCCCGAATTCATAAGGTGGTTTAATTACATAAGGTCAAAACATGTTGATTTTATATTATGCAACGCAGAATTAAAACCAGTTTTGATTATTGAAATTGACGACAACACACATAATTGCGAAAACAGAAAAAACGCGATATTTTTGTAAAAAATATTTTTAATCAACTTGATTTACCGATTTTGCACATAAGGCGTTGGCAGAGTAACGAATTAGAAGCACAAATTAAAGAAACGCTTGGAAAAAACGAAAAAGCAGAGGACAAATAATCCCCTGCTTTTGTGATTCAATATTTATGGACGTCACTCTGATGAGCGTGACGGTGCGGAGGTTTTGAGTTACAACTATCTCCCACTGCCCTTTTCCCTCAAATGTTTTCTTAATTAATATTATACGCGGTTGGGCATATTCAAATTTCCTGTCAAGTCCTTTTTTACTTTGTCCTCAATTACATAGCATTATTGACGACTCATTAAACTCATGCTATAATATAATTATGATTAAATTTAAAGACAATTACACCATCACCGACCTTCTTGACATAATGCGGCTGCTACGTTCCGATAGCGGCTGTCCGTGGGACCGTGAGCAAACCCACGACTCAATACGTATGAACGTCCTTGAAGAAGCTTACGAAACTGCCGAGGCCATTGACGCGGGCAACAGCGAGTTTTTGAAAGAAGAACTCGGCGATTTGCTTTTGCAGGTAGTTTTTCACGCACAAATCGGTGTTGAAAACGGTAGTTTTGATTTTGATAGTGTCTGTGATGTAATTTGCAAAAAACTGATTTATCGGCATCCTCATGTTTTCGGCGAATTAACCGTCGAAAATTCTGGCGAAGTGCTTAAAAACTGGGAAGAACTCAAAAGCAGGTCTAAGGGTGAGCAGAAAGCCTCCGACAGCCTTGAAAATGTTCCGAAACTCCTCCCCGCCCTCATGCGCGGCGAAAAAGTAGGAAAAAAAGCGGCAAATGCGGGCTTCGATTTCGGTAACGCGAACGAAGTCATACAAAAGTTAAAGGAGAAGATACAGGAACTCGAATTTGCTGTTATTTATAAAAATGATGGCGAAATAGAAGAAGAATTTGGTGATATTTTATTTACGTGTTGCAATTTGGGGAGATTTTTAAAAAAAGATAGTGAAAAAGCCTTGACAAGAGCGATAAATAAGTTTATAATGCGATTTAGGGCATGGGAAATTTCTAAATAACGCTTATGCCGCGAAAACATAAAATATTTTGGAGGTAAAAACATGACAAAAGCAGAATTAGTCTCTGCAGTTGCGGAGAAAGCCGAATTAACCAAGAAAGATGCGGACGCAGCCATTACAGCGTTCATCGATTCTGTTACCGAAGCACTTAAAAAAGGCGAAAAGGTTCAGCTCGTGGGCTTCGGCTCATTTGAAGTACGCCAGCGTGCGGCAAGAGAAGGTGTTAACCCGCAGACACAAAAGAAAATCAAGATTCCGGCAAGCAAAACTCCAGCTTTTAAAGCGGGAAAAGCTCTTAAAGAAGCTGTTTCCTAAGCGGTTTATACAACTAAAAAAGGGGCAGGCGATTATTTCGCCGAAGCCCCTTTTTGATTGTAATTCAACCGCCCTGCCCCGCCGCCATCGCCTCTGCCACTCTTTGCAAATTCGCCTCGTGGTCAGCTAAATTAGTCGCGTAGAAAACCTCGCGTGTCTCAATATTAGCGCAGAAATAATAGTAAGGAGAACTCGGCGCTTCCAAAACAGCCATAATCGCTTCTATTCCGGGGTTGTTAATCGGTCCCGGCGGTAATCCCGCTGTCTGATAAGTGTCGTAGGCTTCCATCAAAGGCTGATACATATTGAGTTCCCACGGTGCAACCCGCGGTCTGATAAAGTCACGGACATAATACGTCGTGGGGTCGGATTGCAACAGAAAAGTTCCGTCTGTATAATTCAGCCTGTTTAAAAATACAGAAGCGACATAGCGCATGTCGTGGGGGGTTGCCGCCTCCGCCTGAACCATAGAAGCAAGCGTTATAAGCTCGTCAAGCGTAAAACCCTGCTCGTGCATAGTTTTATACATTTCCGGCGTTATAACCGAGTTGAAATTATCGAACATCCGAAACGCCGCGGTTCTCGCGTTACTCTCAAGCGCCGTCCTTTGCGTCTCGGTAAGCGAATCCGGCTCTGCCCCGTCCTGCAACGCAGTCATAACAAAAAATTCATACGTGTCGGGAAAAAGATGACCTTCAAGCTGATGAAACTTCATCGGGCTTTCGTTTACGCGCCTTTCAAAACTGAATACATTCAGCTTATCTTTGTAATACTGCTCAAAATCCAAAGCAAGGCAAACGAAGTTTTCTTCAAGCAGGAGTCCAATTTCCTCCGCAGTTAAACCCTCGGGAATTGTCACCCAAACTGTTTCCCGCGTTCTTGCGACTGTTTGAAGCGTTCTAATTATGGCGCTGTAGGACATAGAGGATTCAAGCGCGAAAGTTCCGTAAAGAAACTTCCCGTCATAACCGAAAAGCTGGGAATAAAGCGTGAAAAATCCCGGCTGAGATATAATTCCCTTATCATAAAGAATATGTGCAACCTCCTCGGTAGTTGCGTTGGGAGGAATTTCCACCTGTATTTCAAATTCATTTCGGGTTATTCCCGTAAAATCAAGAGAAATATGCACTATATTATATGAGATAATCGCAGACGAGGTTATAATAAGAACAACAAGCAATATCCCGCTCAACACGTGTACGAAGGTTTTTCTGCTTTGACGCGCATTGTGCTGTCTAATCAGCCGCTCCCTTCTGTGCGCTCTCTTTCGTCTTTTCCGAGCTTTATTCAAAGTCGTGTTTTCTACCCGAAACGGCTGACCTGAGTCGTCTTCATCGTCATCTTCACTAACGGCAACCGGTGTGGGCGGCGGACTTTTTGCCCGGTTGTCAACCTGAACCCTATCCATAACAGTAGTCTGTTCAAGTGTATTTTTCTTTGCGAATATAGAAGCGAGAGCGTCTTCCTCGCGCCTGTCTTCTTTTTTTGCATCAGTCAGCGTAAAAACGCCTGTCCTGTCTTCATAAGCCAAAGCCGAACCCCCTTTCCGTTATAATCATATCAACGGCGCAGTCGTGCGCTTCAACCGGAATTCCGATAATGTTATCAAAGTAACACAAAGCCGCACTGTAACCGATGTATTCAGCTAAAAAGCGGTCGTAATACCCGCCGCCGTAACCCAAGCGATAGCCGCGTTTGTCACAAGCCAGAGCCGGAACAACGCAAAACGTATTATTATTATTAATTTGCTCGTTAAGATGCGCGCTATCCGCTTCATGTATTATAAGCGGCTCCGGAATGCCGAATTTGCCTTTTATAGTGTTATCAAGGTTGATTATTTCATAAAACATCATTTTGTGAACAGCGATTTTTGGGACAGCCACCCGCTTTCCGAGTTCAAAGCATTTATTAATAAACTCACGGGTGTCAATTTCACTTTCCGCAGAAATATAAGTCAATACCAAATCTGCTTTCTTAAATTCATTCAAAGAAAGCAGATTTTCTAAAACTAAGCGGTCTTTTTGCGGGTCAGGGCGGCGGTTTTGAAGTAAATTCCGGCGTAACTCCGCCTTATTCATACCCAATGGCGACACCTAATTTTTCCCTCGCCTTTGCACCGCAAAGCAATTCCACAAGCATAAAGCTAAATTGCATGGAAACGCCCGCGCTTCTCGCGGTTATAAATTTTCCGTCAACAACCACAGCTTCATCAAAAATTTCCGCACCTTCAAGGTATTTCTCAAAACCGGGGTAACAGGTCGCTTTTTTACCTTTGAGCAAATCCATCTTGCCGAGAATGGACGGCGCGGCACAAATCGAGGCTATAAAAATGTTATTTTCGGCGCAGAATTCTATAGCGTTTCTGACCTTATCGCATGCGTAAAGATTATCGACTCCGGGCAAGCCGCCGGGGAGAATAAGCATTTCAAGCTCGGAATCAAGCTTCATTTCCGCCATTTCAATATCAGCGATAACTTTAATGTTGCTTCTGCCGGTTACTTCCCTGTCGGGAGCGTCTGCTCCGCCGTCGATACTAACAGTAAAGACCTGCTTCCCTGCCCTTCTAAGCAGGTCTGCGGGAGTTAAAGCTTCGATTTCTTCAAATCCGTTTGCTAATAATAAATAAATCATTCTGCGTTGCTTTCCTCCGGAAGCTCGTTAACGGTTGCCTTAAAATAATCGGTCTGACAGATTGGTCTGCCAAATTCATCATATTGCTCGGCTTGGTCAACAGAACCGCCGCCGAAACCGCCGCTTTGCCATCCGTTTGCTGTATTGGTTGTGTCGGCAGAGTTAATAGTCTGTCCCGTGCTGTTATATTGATTTTCCTGCCCGTTATATAGGTTAACATCGGGCTGCTCAATTGACTGTTGCTGAATCGGTTCAAGGTTCCTGATTGCCTTAGGTATCGCTATAACCGCAAATCCGCAGATTATGAAGAACTCAACGAGCCATATAAGCCAAAGTATAATTCCTCTTATATTTGTACTTGTTGAATTTTCACTGGGAAATGAGCTGGCACTGTAACTCCAGCGCCCCTCGTTATTAATTCTGACAATAGTATTGATTAATTGAGCGGGATTTGTTAAATAATAAATCGCTGTCGGATAATCTTGATATTTCAATAAGTGATTATAATAACTGAACCAGCTTAAATTATATTCATCTATTATAACCCTCACGGCATCGCTGACCGAACCGTACGACAGATATTCGTAATACCCCATATATTCATAGAAAGTATAATCCTTTAAAATCTGTAAGTCCTCTTTATCCCATAAGCTGAGTTCCCACAGTTCTTCCTGCCCATATGTTATTATGTATTCATACGCACTCATTTCCCGCATGTCTGTTATGATTTCACGCAGTTCGGAATCGGAATAGAGAACCCTCTCGCTGTTCAAAAAGTCATCCTCAAAAGCGAAAAAGTACCATTCTGTATAACTTTCACTTATATCGCTTGAAGCGTCCGTCGCAACATATAACGCCCACTTGAAACAAGTAAACACTAAGCAACCGAGTATAACGGCGGTAATCGCGAGCGCGAGCGTTTTAATCTTGAACAGCTTTATTATCATCGCGGAAACTAAGCCCATAACCGCACCAAGAGCAACCGCCGCCAGTACGCATAAGTAGATAAAAGGTATTACTCTGTTAACCCATAAGTAAAAAAAACTAAGTACAGAGCCGGCAAGTGCGGTTCCCGCAAACAGGAATAACAAACCGATTGGGTTTACTTTACTTTCAGAATTCATGATGTTTCTCCTTTAGTTAATTATTTATGCTCTTTGTAGTATTTACCGAACTGACTGTCAGCGGATTTAATGTGTTTTACTATCCAGCCGACAATTGAATTGCTGAGTGTCAGCGTGAATTTAGGCGAAGGCCCGTTTGCGGCAAACTCGGTTTTAAGTTTTTGGAATTCTGCAATGTATTGCTTGTGCAGGTTTTGATGCGTTTGAAACTGCGGGTAATTGCATTGTTTTTGAAGCTCTTCCTCGTCACGGAAATGCTTAACGATATAATCGCCGAGCAAGTCAATGGTTTTCTGAGTTTCTTCTTTTGAAATAGATTTTAGCCCCATCGATGTAACGGCGTTAATTCTGTCAACTAACTCCATATGCTGTTCATCGATTTTTTTTACACCGGTTTCCATGTCTTTTGATAATGTAATCATGTTTGCTTTCCTTTCGGGTTATTTTCTGCTTATGAAAATGCATCGAATTTACAAAGCTGCGCGCAAATACCGCACCCTACACAAAGCGTCCTGTTTATAACCGCTTTCTTGTTCTTCATGGTAAGCGCGGGACAGCCGATTTTCATGCAAATCCTGCAGCCTGTACATTTTTCCGCGTCGCACTTAATGGCGGGTTTGTGCTTCACGCCTTTAATAAGCGCGCAGGGCTTTCTGAATATAATAACGGCGGGTTCTTCAAGCGCAAGGTATTCTTTTATTACCTTTTCGATTTCAACTAAATTTTCGGGGATGACAGTCATGACTTTAGAAATCCCGATTGCTTTGCAAAGTGCCTCGAAGTCAACTTCGGGAGCAGGGTCGTCATAAATGTCAAGCCCGTTGCCCGGATGATTCTGACCGCCGGTCATGCCCGTTGTCCTGTTATCAAGGAGCAGGGTTAATGTGTTGCTTCTGTTATAAGCAATGTCAATAAGGCTGGTGATTCCGTTGTGAATGAAGGTTGAGTCGCCCATAAGCCCGACAGTCTTGTCCGCATAATCAGGTCTTACCTTTACGAAGCCGTGCGCCATGCTTATTCCGGCGCCCATGCAGATTTGCATATCCATAGCGGAAAGCGGAGGCGTCGCCGCAAGCGTATAACAGCCGATGTCGCCGCTGACGACAATTCCGAGTTTATTCAAAACATAAAACACGCCTCTGTGCGAACAGCCCGCGCAAAGCACCGGAGGGCGAACGGGTACAGCTTCGGGGAATTCTTTATATTCAGACTGCTTGCCCGTGATTGCTTCTTTGATGATGTTTTGCGAGTATTCGCCAATGTTGGAGAAAATCGGGGCAGTTTTACCGCCGGGCAACTTTCCAATCGGTTCAAGCCCAATCACGCGGCAATGTGTTTCAATCACTGGGTCGAGTTCTTCAACTACGTAGAGCTTTTTTACTTTAGATGCAAAGTCTTTAATAAGATTTACGGGAAGCGGGTTAACTATGCCGAGTTTAAGGTAGCTTGCGCTGTCGCCGAGTGCTTCCTTTGCGTATTGATACGCAACCCCCGATGAAATTATTCCGATTTCGGCTTTTTCATTAATTTCAACTTTGTTCAGCGGTGAGGTTTCGGCGTATTCCCTAAGCTTATTAATGCGCTCTTCAACCAAAACATGCTTCGCCCTTGCAAAAAGGGGCATCATAACATACTTATGCAAATCCTTTTTATAAGGCTCTTTAACTCTTTCTTTACGTTCGCCTTTTTCAATTATTCCCTGCGAGTGGCAAACTCTTGTGGAAAGCCTTATAAGTACGGGCGTATCGAACTCCTCGGAAATATCAAACGCTAATTTTGTAAATTCAAAGCAGTCTTTTGTATCTGTAGGCTCAAGCATAGCCACCTTTGCGCCGATGGCATGGGTGCGGGAATCCTGCTCGTTCTGCGATGAATGCATTCCGGGGTCGTCTGCTACGGCAAATACAAGCCCGCCGTTTACGCCGGCATATGATGCGGTATAAAGCGGGTCGGCGGCTACGTTCAGCCCTACATGCTTCATACCCGAAAACGCTCTTGCGCCTGCTATGCTTGCGCCGATTGCAACTTCCGCGCCGACTTTTTCGTTTGGCGACCATTCCGCATACATTCCCGTGCCTTTGTAAGCGGCGCAGTTCATTGTTATTTCCGAGCTTGGGGTTCCGGGATAGCTTGAAACGAGTTCTACTCCCGCTTCATACAACGCTCTCGTAATCGCGTGATTACCGAGTAATAATTCTTTCATTCTTTTTTCTCGCTTTCTTTTTAATATACATGATTAAGTATAACATAAAATTATTGACGCGTCAACAAATTTGTGATAGAATTTAATTACTAAGTAAACGGAGAGTAAAAATGAAAAAACTGACATGCTTAATTCTGACCGCAGTATTAATAATTACAATGGCGGGATGCAATGAAAAAGAAACGGCTGATAACGGGCAACCGACAATCGGTCAGAATAACACACACGAAACATCTTCAAATAACTATAATGAAGAAGTTACAACCGAACCCGAAAATCCGCTCGAACCACCGGAGCCGCCGGACCCCCCTGATTATATCGCGATTGCAAAACGGTTGCAAAACGACAGTCACGGCAGGATTTATATCGGTATGGCTGACCTTATGAACCCGAACGGCTACAGGTATGCAGACGAACCGGGCACGATTCACCCTGCGAGTACAATCAAGTGTATGATTATGGAATATGCCCTTTTGCAGATTGAGTCGGGAAACGCAGAGCTTAGCAGTATACAGGACGGTTACACGCTCTTATACCTTATTGAGCGAATGATACAAGTTTCGTGCAACGACAGCACAGGCTCGCTGATTGCCCGCTTCGGACGCGAAAATATTGATAACTGGCTACAGGAGAATTACGGTGATACCCGTCTTTATTCCGACTGGCGCGGATATAATCACCAAAACAGGTATAATCAGACGAGCGTTGAAGACACTATAGTTTTTTTAGAGAAAATGTGGGTAAACAGAACCGCACAGCCTTATGAAAGAATGCTCGATATTATGTACGGAACGACTTTTTCGCGTGAAAAAATCCCTGCCGCCACAGAAGGAATCCCGGGTGTCAAGGTTGGTAATAAAACAGGTTCGTTTGTTGACGGAGCGGGTACCGCCGACCATGATATGGCGGTTGTCGTGAAGTTCGGTTCGGACGGTGAAATTGAGTTTGCCTATGCTTTAACGTTCTACTCGTTTTCGCAGCATGTCGAGAGTACTTATTCCGTAGCACGTCCCGCAATCGTAGCGATGGCGCGTGATATTTACGAGCAGGTCAGTTCATTTCACTTTTCGGAAGAATAAGTTTGAAACAAAATACAACTAAAACGGGAAAAACGTTGTTTTCGCTTCGTTTTAAAACGAAGCTATCCTCTGTTAGTGAAGAAAGAACTTTATGAAAATAAAGTTAAAATAAATAAAGCCGTAAATTTCTTACGACTTTATTTATTTGACTTTTTATTTATTTATGTTATACTTATTCATAAGTGAAAATTTTATTTTACCGGAGATGAATTATATGAAAAAGCGTATTTTTTCCTTATTTTTAACTGTATCTTTAATTCTTGTTCCGTTTACGGCTCTTGCCGAAACGCCTTTAATGCAAACCATCGACTTTGAAGACGGTACGCGAAACGGCTTCACAGGTAACGCGCCTAATGTAAGATTAGCGGTTTCCACAGTTCAAGCCCGCTCCGGCAACCGCTCGCTTCTGACGACGGGTCGCGAACTTAAACAGGACGGACCGTCGCTCCATATTGAGCAGTACGTTGAGCCTGAAGTTGTTTACACGGTTTCGGCGTGGGTTCGGCTCAGAACGCCCGCTTCTGCCGAGGTTTCCCTGATGACGCAGGCGGCGGGTACAACGCGGCGCGTCATCGATACAAAAACCGCCGTAAGAACAGGCTGGGTTCTGTTAACCGGGCGTGTTTCATACAGCGTGGAAGACGTTATTTCCGAGCAGATAACCATTTATATCCAAAGCGCCGATGAAACCGCCGAATTTTACATAGACGATGTTTCCCTTGTTCCGTTCGTTGATACAACTCTTGAGCTCGAACTCGCTTTACAGGCGTCTGAATTACCCGCACTGAATAAATTTTACAGCGACCACTTCCCTCTCGGAGTTATTGCCGAAGCTGAAAATCCGGAAGAACTCCAGGCTTTTCAGCACCACTTCGGCACGGTTGAATCCGAAAATAACATAAAATCGGTTGGTGTAACAGGTGAAAACGACTTTGATTATATCTACGACACCTTTGTTTCTGCAAGATTGGAAAATTTGGAGAAAAAGCTTTATTATATTGATGAAAGCTTTTATGATTTAACAAAAGTTCGCTCTGCCATTATCATAATCAGAGAAATCAACGCTCGCTGGGCAAACGACCCACGCAACATCGTCCCTGACCGCCTGCTTGTTGAAGGCGTAAGCAACCAATCGCACTTTAACACAAAAACAGACCTTTATAACGTGGAGGAAGCGCTGAAGCTTTTCATTACAACCGGTGTTTACGTAGATATTACCGAGCTTGATGTAAGCATAGCGGCTTCCGCAACCCCCACGAGCCTGAACACGGTTCCCGCGCCGATTGACTTTCACGAGCAAGCCGAAATGTACGCAAACCTTATGCAGTTATACAAAAAATATTCAGACTATATTTCAAGGGTTTCGTTTAATGCGCTCCCCTTTAACGGCGACCTGACGCCGAATCTCGCTTATTTCGCCATAGCCGACCCCGAGGGTTATCTCGCCGGAAACTTCGATACCTTGGAAAAAGTTAATGCGTGGCTTGAAGCAAGCACCATACCCGATGAACCGTTCACCGAAGACGATGCGCTGATTATCCTTAAAAGCGAAGTCGGTTTGCTTACGCTGACGGCATGGCAGAAAAGAATCTACGACTTAAACGGTGACGGCGTTATTGATTCGGACGACGCGCTGATTATACTTAAAATGATTGTTGGGCTGATTTAAAAAAACGAGGAAACTAAGATGAAGAAAGGATTTTATAAATAAAATATAACTGAAATGGGGAAAATGTCGTTAAAATTCCTCGTTGGTGAAGAAAGGACTTTATTAAAATATGAAAGCGGCAAAAATTACTGTCAGGGTTTTGGTGATTCTGCTGACATCTGTATGGGGATTTTTCTTCGGTATTCTTGCGCCTATTGTCTTAATGAACGGCGACCTTGAAGTTTCCTCGCACTATATAATGAAGGTCTGGCTTGTTGCCGCGATTGCGGGGTATTTTGTGCCATGCTTCCTGATTATGCTCGGCAGAGCGAAAATTGCGGCTTGCTTTGCAATCGCGGGGACAGCACTGACACTGTTTATTCATGTAATTTTGGAACCGATTACAGTCGAAAACGCTTCGTTCATGTATCTGCCGCAAATTTTCATTACGATTTTGATAATATTATATGTTTTTATTACAAACCCGCATTATATCAGCGATATAAAACAAAAACGCTACGAGCGGCTTAATGCCCCCGCACCATCTATATTAAGCAAACACGAAAAGGAGAAATAGTCATGGGAATTATGAGCGGCGAGCTTCAATTTCACATCAGGACAAATCATGAACAAATCGGGAAGTATGTTATACTCCCCGGCGACCCCGGGCGTGTGCCGCTTATTGCGGCTAAATTAGACGGCGCCGAGCAGGTTGCCTGTAACCGCGAGTACAACGTCTTCACGGGTTATCTCGGCGGCGAAAAGGTCAGCGTCTGCTCTACGGGAATCGGCGGACCCTCGGCGGCTATTGCGGTCGAGGAGCTTATAAAGTGCGGCGCGCATACTTTTGTAAGGGTCGGGACAAGCGGCGGCATGGACTTAAAAGTCACGGGCGGCGATTTGGTGGTGGCGCAGGCGGCGATTCGCGGAGACGGGACAAGCAGAGAATACCTTACACCCGATTATCCCGCCGTTGCCGACTTTACCGTAACGAAAGCCCTTGCCGAAGAAGCCGCGGCGCTTTCCGAAGATACGGACGGCAGGCGGTTTCATGTAGGCGTAGTTCAGAGCAAGGACAGCTTTTACGGTGAGGTTGAACCGGAAACCATGCCGGTCGGCGATTTCCTTGAAAAGCGCTGGGAAAGCTATATAAAATCAGGTTGCCTTACTTCCGAGATGGAAGCGGCGACAATTTTCGCGGTTGCGCTGACAAGGCGCGTAAGAGCGGGCGGGGTTATGCTTGCGATTTGGAACGTCGAGCGTTCTAAGGCAGGGCTTCCCGACATTGTTACAAAAGATACCGAAAGGGCGATTATGTGTGCTGTCGGCGCAGTGAAAAGGCTAATCGCGGCGGATAAAAAATAAAATGAATTTTGATTATATTCTATTGGATTTAGACGGTACATTGACAAACCCTATTGAGGGTATAACAAAGTCAATCAATTACGCAATGAAAAAAATGGGAAAACCGCTTGTACCCGATGAATTGATTTCAAGGCACATCGGGCCGCCGCTCAGAGCCGGTTACATACAAAACCTCGGCTTCACCGAAGAAGAAGCCGAGCGCGCTGTTGAGCTGTACCGCGAAAGATATATGCCGACCGGGTTATATGAAAACGAGCTAATCGAAGGCGCGGCAGAACTGCTTGAGCGGCTTTCCGGAGCGGGTAAGGTTATAGCTATGGCAACCTCAAAGCCCGAAGAAATGGCAGTTAGGCTTATGGAACATTTTGACTTAATAAAGTATTTCGATTTTATTTCGGGAGCAGCGATGGACGCGGGCGGACGTCACGAGAAAACCGATATAATCCTGCACGCTCTTGAAAATCTCGGTATTGACACGCCCGAAAAGCTTTCAAAAACCGTAATGGTCGGCGACCGTTTTCACGACATCAAAGGAGCCGAGAATACCGGCGTTAAATCGCTTGCAGTACTTTCGGGCTTCGGGAGCCGCGAGGAATTCGAGGAGTACGGCGCAGATTTTATTGCCGAAAATCTGATTCAGGCATGTAATATAATTCTGAATGCATAATTCTCTTTTTTTTGCGGAAAATAAACATAAACCCGTGAAAGGAGAACTAATATGGCGGAATTTGTAAATAAAGCAATCGCGTGTACAATTTATAACTGCGTAAACCACTGCGACGACGAAGAATACTGCTCACTTAAAAAAATTCAAGTCGGAACTCACGAAAATGACCCCGAACAGGTCGAGTGTACCGACTGTCAGTCATTCAAAGAACGGCGCTAATTCTGTAAAAAATATACAAAAAGCCGCCGTTTTGTATCGGCGGCTTGCCAATTGTGACTAATATGTAACTAATATTGGGCATATTTTATACTTTTTCACAAATTTTTCATAAAATATGTAAATTATTTGTAAAAAGTATTGCAAATTTATTTCTTTTACTGTATAATATAAATGTATACAGCAAACAATTGTTGTTTTAAGGGGAGATGACTGATGAAAAGCGCCATAAAATCCGGTAAAATGAAGTATATAGCAGTTCTTTCGTTAATTACCGCCGCGTTTGTACTTATCAGTGTTTTTTATTTATTCGGTGTCAGTATTGTTTTGGAAGAAGACAACCGGATTTATTTTGATGAAATAGCTTTCGAGACGGCTAATACAGTCGAAAGTCGGCTGAACAACCTTCTAAACTCGATAAGAAACTATTCTTACCGCTTTACGGAGTTTGAAGGGTTAACCGAAGCTGAGCAGAATACGCTTCTTCATGAAACGGCAAACGCAAGCGGTTTTCATGATTTTGTTTACATAAACGCAGATGGGAACGCTTTATCCGCAAGGTACGGCGAAGCCGTTCTTAGCAATCGTGATTATTTCCGTAACCCTTTTCTTTTGGGAACGGATTATGTTTCTGTCGGTATTGTGGGTCACTTCACTACCGAAGTTATGAACATGTTCTCTGTTCCTGTTTTATCAAAGGGTGAAATTTCGGGGGTCTTGTCGGGTGCGCTCGAAAGTGTTTACGTCAAAGAGCTGATTAACACAGACACATTCGACGGGAAATCTTCAAGCTACATAATGAACTCCGAGGGATTAATCCTGCTTATCCCAAACAACGACATATTAAATATAGATGCGGGGTTTTCCCTGCTTGAAATGGCGGAGCTTACCTCCGGCAGTGAAGATGCTGTCTTTGAGTTGCTGGGCGCTAACAACGCTTTCGGAAACTTTTCCTTTACTTTTGAAAATGAAAATTATTTCGCTTCCTTTAAATCCATAGGTATAAGCGAGTGGATGGTCATCACCGTAATCCGCACCGGCGATATTGCCGCTGTTACATTCAATGTTTTCGGCATGGTTGTAATTTTCACGTTTATATCAATGCTAATAACCTCCGTAGCCATAATCATCTTAGGTATACGGCACTGGGTTTTCAACAAGAAGTTCAGAGAAACCTCCGATGAGCGCGATAACTTTAAAAATACCGATTTACTTACGGGCGGTCCTTCTTTTGACAAATTCATTACGAACGTAGTAGATATTTTCGATAAAACAGAACCGGATACCGGCACTTACGCGATGATTTCTATGGATATAAACAAGTTCCGTACCGTTAACGACCATCTCGGTCACGATGAGGGAAGCAGAATTTTGATTAAACTCTCCGAACTCATTCAGCGTAATTTAACCGAGAACGAAACTTACACCCGCAAAAACGCCGACTCTTTCTACATATTAATTAAATACGTCAGCGATATTGATATATTCGGGCGGCTTGATACCTTAATAAATGATACATACTATCAGGTTGAGGAGTTTAAGTTAATCCTTTCGTTCGGTATTTATAAGATTGATGATTTAACGATGGATGTCCGTTCAATTATCGACCGCGCCGACCTCGCCCGCAGAACCATTAAAGACAACAACGAAAGCTCCTATGCGTTCTTTGATGATAATATGCTCACCAAAATCCGCGAAGAAAAACGTATAGAAAGCATCATGGAATTTGCCCTTGAAAGCAATGAATTTAAGGTTTATCTCCAGCCTAAGTATGACCTTAACAACCACACGTACATTATCGGCGCGGAAGCGCTTGTAAGGTGGTTCAGAGATGGCAAGATGATTCCGCCGGGCGGATTTATCCCCATCTTCGAGAGGAACGGATTTATAGTTAAAATTGACCGTTTCGTGTTTGAAGAAGTATGCAAACAGCAGAAAATCTGGCTTAACCGCGGTTACGAAATGAGGACGATTTCCGTTAACATGTCCCGTATGAACCTTCAGGAACCGCGCTTTGTACGAGATTTGTACGAGATTTGCACAAAGTATAATGTGCCTACCAAATATTTTGAAATTGAAATAACCGAAAGTGTTGCTTTCGAGAATTTAGAAACATTGACGCGTGTGTTTAACGAACTCAAGAATTACGGCTTCCACATTTCCATTGACGACTTCGGAACAGGTTATTCCTCGCTCAATATGCTTAAAAATCTGCCTGTTGACGTTTTGAAAATCGACCGTTCTTTCCTTGCCGACGCGAAGGACGAGCGCGCAAACAATATTATCTCCCATGTTATTTCACTCGCACTTTCGCTTCATATGAAAACAATCTGCGAAGGAATCGAAACCGAGGAACAGGTCAATCTGCTTAGCGGACTTAATTGCGATATGGCGCAGGGGTTCTACTTTGCACGACCGATGCCGATTGACGATTACGAGAAATTGCTCTACAGTGATAATAAGGTTACGAGTTAGTTTTGTCAGCACTTATTAGCATAATTTTATTGACACTGCCCGGTTACGGGCGGTGTCATGATATTAAACGATTACATAGCAAGGAGCGCATAAATGGATTTTGAATTTAAAGAAAGAACAATTCTGACCGAAATGGTCGAACACACCGCAGAATCACTTTTTAACACGATGAAGTATATCTACGTATTATCTGAAAGCGATTTCTATAATATAAACTGCAAAGATATTTTCAAAGTCGCACTTTCCGATGTTACGAACCCGAACATTCTCGACAACCTCGGAATTCAGGTCAGCGACTCCAAAATCGGGGAAATGGCTTCCGAGGAATTCGCCCGTGTGAAGTCTATGCTGCATTATGCATTTGTGCTTCGTCTTCCCTTCCTTAGGCGCGCAATGGAATTTTGCCCGCTTAAAGAAACGCATATTAAAGACCTATATGCATTAGCGGTAAGGCGCGGCGCCGAAAACTACGGCGAGATTATTGAGGAAGACTTGAAAACCATGCTGAAAATCGCACGCAACCGTCAGCCCGAACCCGCATTTGACGGCGAGTGGTTCAGGCGCTGGATTTATACAAGGGGGAAAGAACTTTCGGTAATAAACAACAGGAATATGTTTCTGCTCGGTTGCATGGACGCAATGTTCCCGCTTTATTATTCGGCACTGACAGAGAAATTAACAACATTGCTTTTAAAATGGCAGGAGTAAATTAATCAACATTAAAACAGCCGCTCGCAAAGAGCGGCTGTTTTGTCTTTTTTTACTAAAATCCAATAAACAAGTTTATTGGATTTTAGGGATGGCGCTGTTGCAACAGTTAGTTTCTTATTACGTCTATTATACGCTCTGATAATTTTGCAAGCGCTTTCGCGAAAAAGTTCTCTTCCTCGATGTCGAAAAGTATTGTATGCTCAGGTAAAATTCCGAGCTGCTCCATTATAAGCGACTCGTTTGTCATGCAAAAGAACTTCCATTTATAAACATAAGATTGATGTGCGACCATTTCGGCGACTTGATTGTAGGTGAAGCTTTTGCTTGCGTTGTCTCTTCCAAAGGTTGTTAAAACGACAATAACGTTTTCGGGGTGTTCGCTTTCATCAGCGTCACTGTACGCCTTGCCTTTTTCATTTATGGTTTCAGCGATTGAGTCGAAGACATTACGCACGCCGTCTCCCCCTCCAAAATGCTTGGTAGTAAGTCTTACAGCCGCGACCGGAGTATCATTGGTGTAGAACTTATAACCATCACCAAAAGCGCCGAGAGTAATTCTGATTTCGCCCTCACCTTGCGCTTTTTTCATAGTTTCCAAAAATATTTTTCCGTTTTTCCTTGCCAATTCCTCAAAATTTTCAACAGGTACATTGTTGTCGTGGAGAACAATAATTTCTGTTAAACCGCTTTTCATGCCGTTCACCGCCTTTCATAATTGTTAAATGATGTAACAAAGTGCAAAACACACTTGTACTATAATTATATCAGACAATTCGTTATTTTTCAATGCTTTTTTAAATTTTATTTTCACCTGCGGCTTTTTTGTACATTTTCACAATAAATAATTTGACATATTTCTTTATCGGTGCTATAATAAAAGGCAGATAAAAAATGAAAGAAGGCAGTTTATGTTTATTATAACTTTAAAAGACGGCGTTCAAAAAGAATTCGCTGAACCGCTCTCTGCTTATGACGTGGCGAAATCAATAGGCGCAGGACTCGCAAAAGCCGCATGCGCTACGAAAGTTAACGGCGAGGTCTGTGACCTGCGAACTATGATAAAGGCAGATTGTACACTTGATATTCTCACGTTTGATACTCCCGAAGGCAGATGGTCTTTCCGTCACACAGCCGCGCATATTTTAGCGCAGGCTGTTAAAAGGCTCTACCCCGGCGTAAAATTTGCGATTGGTCCCGCGATTGACGACGGCTTCTACTATGACTTTGATGTTGAAAAGCCGTTCACGCCCGAAGACTTGGAAAAAATCGAAGCTGAAATGAAAAAAATAATCAAAGAAGACACGGAGCTTGAACAATTTGAACTTACATTTGAAGAAGCGTTGAATTTATTTAAAGACGAGCCTTATAAAATTGAGTTGATTGAAGAACTGCGCGGTAAAGGCGAGGGCATTTCTTTTTATAAGCAGACAGAATTCACCGACCTGTGTGCGGGTCCGCACCTTATGTCAACCGGCGCTGTTAAGGCGTTTAAGCTTTTAACAAGTACAGGCGCGTATTGGCGCGGGAGCGAGAAAAATAAAATGTTGTGCAGAATTTACGGCACAGCGTTCCCGAAAGCTTCGCTGCTTGAGGAGCATTTGGCAAGAATCGAAGAAGCCAGGAAGCGCGACCACCGCAAACTCGGAAAAGAACTCGGCTTATTCATGCTCACTGACGAAGGAATCGGGTTCCCGTTTTTCTTTCCGAACGGCATGATTATAAAGAATCTGCTTATTGATTATTGGCGTGAACTGCACATCGAAGCGGGTTATCACGAAATTTCCACACCCGTTATGCTTACCCGCGATTTATGGGAGCGTTCGGGACACTGGGAACATTACAGTGAGAATATTTATACATCGGAAATCGACGATAAATGCTACGCAATAAAACCCATGAATTGTCCCGGCGGGATTTTATATTACATGGCAAACCCGCACTCTTACAAGGAATTCCCGCTTAGAGTAGGCGAACTCGGTCATGTTCATCGTCACGAAAAATCCGGCGCTTTGCACGGGCTGATGAGGGTACGGTGTTTTACGCAGGACGATGCACATATATTTATGACGAAAGAGCAAATCAAAGACGAAATAAAAGATGTCGCCTCACTCATTGATAAGATTTACAGTGTCTTCGGATTCAATTATCGCATTGAGCTTTCGACAATGCCGGAAGACCACATGGGTAGCGAAGAAGACTGGAAAATCGCCATCGAAGCACTTGAAAACGCTTTAAAAGAAATTGGTTGTGAGTATTTTATTAATGAAGGCGATGGTGCATTTTACGGGCCGAAAATTGATTTCCACCTTGAGGATTCTATTGGCAGGACGTGGCAGTGCGGCACGATTCAACTTGATTTTCAGCTTCCTGAACGCTTTGAACTTGAATACACCGGCGCAGATGGCGCAAAGCATAGACCTATTATGATTCACAGAGCTATTTACGGCTCTATAGAGCGGTTTATTGCAATATTGATAGAGCATTTCGCAGGCGCGTTCCCGCTTTGGCTTGCCCCCGAGCAGGTGCGGATTCTGCCAATCGCCGACCGCCACAATGAGTTTTGTGAAAGTTTAGTGAAAACGCTAAAGTTTCACTCAGTTCGTGCCGATATAGATAGTAGAAGTGAAAAAGTAGGCTTTAAAATCCGCGAGGCACAGTTGCAAAAAATCCCCTACATGCTGATTATCGGAGATAACGAGGTCGAATCGGAGCAGATTTCGGTTCGCTCTCGAAAAGAGGGAGATTTGGGTGCAATGTCTGTCAGCGCATTTTGTGAGAAGCTTAGTTTGGAAATAACCGGGAAAGTTATTTAAGGAGGGTTTATTAATGGGAACAGGGTTTGAATCTGCGCTTCTCAGATTGGGGTCATCGGCATCGCTCGCTAATTCTGACGGCTTGATGTCAATTAAAATGCTGAGCAAAATGCTCCGCGCCGATACGCAGGTCGCAGCTTCGCTTATTTCTTCTATGTCGGAGATGCTTCCTCCTGCCGCCGGTGTTGGTGAGGTCGGTGGAATGCTTGATGTTAGGGGCTGAAAATAAAATAATATAACCGTCTGTTAAGTTAG
Source organism: Oscillospiraceae bacterium (assembly GCA_031280965.1). Lineage (GTDB taxonomy): Bacteria > Bacillota > Clostridia > Oscillospirales > Ruminococcaceae > Ruminiclostridium_E. The sequence continues at coordinate 51,003 of JAITFZ010000003.1, forward strand.
ACGGTTTTTTATTGACATGAGGACGATATTATGTTATACTGTTTTAGTGGAAGCGTATCGAAGAGGTCATAACGAGCCTGACTCGAAATCAGGTTGTCCGAAAGGGCACGTGAGTTCGAATCTCACCGCTTCCGTCAAACGGTTCTTATAAGAACCCCATATATTTCAATGGCGGTTATGCCATTATGGTGTACTTGTAGAGCCCAAAATAGGAAACAGCGTTAAGGTTTTAACCCTGACGTTGTTTTTTTGTTTCCGTGCCTTAACAAAAAACCCATGATAATCTCCGGTTTACCGCCCCACACGACGCTGTTCGTGTCGGGGTTGTTTTAAATGGTGTTGTATAAAGCAAAGTTTTAAGATTACACAGCAGTCCCACTATAATATAAGAGGAGTCAACACAATGTCTACATTAAATCAAAATCCAAAACTTCCCGAATATATATCCGCGCTTATCGACAAAAACACGTATGAACAATTGACTAAATTAGCGAATACATTTATACAGCCCAAAATCAAGTTTGAAGCAATCAAAACCAAGGCGCGGGAAATCGCGGCAGCAACAAACGAAAAGAACAAAAACAAATCTCCGGGCGAAGAGTTAGAAAAACCCACAAGCACAATTCCCGAAGTTCAGGCTATGTTCAATATGACCGACGAAGAATACGAGAAGTTTGAAAAGACTGTTTCAGAGCACGAGAATAAAAACTTCAGTTGGCTTACTCACTGCTGTAATATCGGTTTGCTGCCGAAATCATCGGAGAGCGATTCGACGAGCGATTATCTTTTGAGAATGTTGTATATAAAAGAGTATGAGCTGTTCTTAAAATTAACAAATGTAGTACTTGAATGTTAAAATCCTCGAAAAATAATAAAAAAACAAGCTTTAAAACTCACGCTAAATAAGTATAATCTCATCAATCTGAATTTCCCAAAGTCAAATAACGTGGTAAAATGTACTCCTAAATA
>JAITFZ010000001.1 GCA_031280965.1 Oscillospiraceae bacterium
ATGATTATGACCAGTAAAATACCACCTTATACAACCATTATACAATATTTTTTCGATTTTGTCAACATAATTACTGACAGGTCATACTTCGTATTATGTTGTTAAAAACATAACATCCATAATTCAAAAGACCTTGATAATTTTCTTAATGACATTGAACGCTATATAAAATGTAGAAATATCCATTTTACTATCTTTATTCCAATAAGCAGAAAACCCAATAGGTGAAAATTATGCACGAAATGAATATTCGCGAAAATCCCAATGTAAACGTAGGACGTTATTTTTTTTATCGTGCGACTTATTTTTGTAAACTTGGAAAATACGAGGAAGCGTTGAATGATTTTACAGAATCCATAAATGTTTCACCTAATAATTATAGTCGTGTAATGTATGCACACGCAATTCGCGGCGGTATCCTTATTGAACAAAAATTATACGAGAGGGCAATGATTGAGTTTACAAAAGCATTAAAAATTGCACCCTATATTGATTTTGAGCATTTTAGCTTGAAAAATAAATTGTTATCTATATGGGATGTCAAAAGAATGACCGCACGTTGCAAAAATGCAATTAAAAAATGCGAAAGAATATTGAATTATTGCAAAGCAAAGCCGCTCAAATGATGAGCGGCTTTTTTACGCATATAGCTTATTTCCGCCCGAATATAATATATAAATATCAACAGGGGAGCAGGAAAAATGGCAAACACAGAATTAGACTTATTTGGCACGGTAGGACAAATATGGAGGATAGGGAAATTTTTGTTCAAGGGTGCGGCAGTTGCAGGGAATTGCATAAATTATCTTGCAGAAGATGAAAATAAGGGCGTAGACGAATATTCATTACCTAATGTATCGCATAAATTAATCAGCCATACACGGCGTGGCGTGGTCTTCGGCAGAAAAAGTGATGTATATATAATCAAGCCCGAAGAATCAGACGGACATGTTTTGGTTGTGGGTGGCGTGGGGAGCGGTAAAAGTTCGTGCATTGCTATCCCTACCTTGCGCGATTGGTGCGACAGCGTTTTTGCAATAGATATTAAAGGTGAGTTATATGAAAAAAGTAAGTTCTGCCGCCCTAATATCAAGGTTTTTAATCCGCTTGACGTTCACTCTTACGGCTATGACCCATATTATTGTCTGCGTTCTTCGCGTAATCCTGCACAAGAGGCGAGAGCGATCGCACAGGCGGTTATTCCTCTGCCGCCCGAAACTAAAGACCCGTTTTGGATAGAAAGCGCACAAAATATATTAACAGCTACGATTTTACATTGCAATGCACATGATTTTTCTTTTCATAACACCATTGGACGCATGTTAGCCACTTTGCCGAAAGATTTAATGCAGATACTTTTAATCAGCCCTGTAATTGAGGCGCGTTATTGCGTCAACAGCTTGGCTGGTATGGAAGAACGGGTTATATCGTCTATAATGGCAGAAATCAGCAAAAATGTTGTGCATTTTGTAACCGATAAAGCTTTAATTTCTGCCCTTTCGCGCAAGAAAAATATCACGCCCGAAGATTTAGAGTATGGGTTTGATATTTATATTAATATTCCCGAACATTTGCTACGGCAGTGGAAAAGTCTCTTAACGCTTATTGTCAACCAATTCTTAACTCATTTTGAACAGCGTTCGGAAGAAAATGCAGAACCTATTTTATTCTTGTTAGACGAATTTCCGCGGCTTGGCAAGGTAGGCGCAATGTTAGACGGCTTGGCTACACTGCGAAGCAAGAAAATATCAATATGTTTAATAATTCAGAGTTTGGCGCAATTAGACGCAATTTATGGGCATAACGAGCGAAAAGTCATAGCCGACATCTGCGCCTACAAGGCTATTTTGGGCGCAACTGACGCTGACACACAAGAATATTTCAGCCGTCTGGTTGGAACTTACGACAAGCCCATGACATCACACGGAACTCAAAACGAAGCCTATACAGGGCTACCTAAAGGCACAAGCGCTACGACTTATGACTTGGAGCGGCGCATTATTAAACCCGAAGAATTCGGGCTGTTGAGCGATATTGTGTTGCTTACGCCTTATGGGTTTTACAGGGTTGATAAAATACCTTATTATTATGATTGAAAAGGGCTTGAATTTCTTTTGCAATCAAGGGGTTTGACTAACCCGTGGTTAGCCAACCCCCTTTTTTTAATTATAATTTTTTGTGCGTTGTCAAGGTAGGGTTGTATTTTCTCGTTTTGAAAAACGTCTCGAAAATCTCCACCCTAAACCTTGACAAGGAGGAGGTGAGTGGGCGGGGGGACTTAACACTCTTTAAATACTATATCGAATATTTTAATTTTTCTCTGTGTTCTTTCTTTCCCTTTTTTTGACATAGTTCCTATCTTCTCATTTTCGACCACTATTTTTTCTACGAACTGCATTAAAAACATTCGTTTGTCGGAGTATGATAATTTATTCCAGTTTTCTTTGATATTATTTGCAATCTGTATTTTGTTATCTATAATTTCTTCTGAATCTAATCGCAACCGCTCTAATTCAATACATATGAGTTGCTTGTCGCTATTGATTAGTGTTTTTGCATTGCGATATTCCTCGATAGTAAAAATATTTTTCACATAACAATCTAATGCTTCGCGCTCTTTTAATTCAAATTGATGTAGCTTTTCCTGATATTTTAAAATAAGGTTTTGATTTTCCTCCTTTTTTTGCTCTTGCTCGTTAAGATAAACTATGTTATCTTCTTCAAAATCAACGATTCTTTCTATGTATTCAATAAATGCTTGTTCTAATTTGTTTGCACTCATTGAACTTGCTTTGCAATCGCCCACAAAATCATTTGAACATTCATAATGCCCTGTGAAACTAATTGTTCCGTCTTTTAGTTTTTTATATGAGTTGTGGGGCTTTAATTTCCAACCGCATTTTGCACACACCAAAAAGTTTGCAAAGTAATTTTCTTCTTTTGGTTCTTTTCTCATCGTAATGCGCTTTGTTTTTTCTAATCGGTGTTGTGCTCTTTCAAATAATTCTTTTGCAATAATTTGTTTGTGCTGCCCTTTTACTTTATAGGCTCGCTTTTCATCTTCGTAATTATATCGGACATATCCCGCATAATTATTGTTTGTCAAAATGTTTCTTACGCCTGTTGTTGTCCATTTACTACCCAGCTTTGTTGGAACCCCACGAGTATTCAAGGTCAAAGCAATTTTAGTAAATGTTCTTCCTTGATTTACAAATAAATCAAAAATCTCACGCACTATTTGTGCTTCGCTATCAATAATAGTCTGTATTTTTTGACCGTTAGGGCGGTCATAACCATAACTTGCAGTGTGAGAACAAAGTGTATAACCCTCGTTTACTTTTCGTTCGCGACCTAAAGTAATTCTTTCGGCTATATTTTCACGCTCAAACTCGGCAAAAATACCTATTATTTTTAAGAACATACGCCCCGAAGCTGTTTGCGTATCAATACTTTCCATTAAGGAATTAAAAGCGCAATTATTCTCGTTGAATAAATCAATAAGGTAAATCAAATCTGATGTACTGCGTGTCATGCGGTCGATCTTAAAGACCAACACATTTTTAACTTTACCGCTTTTTATATCATCAATCAAGCGGTTAATTTCAGGACGTTCAACGATATTTTTTCCGCTTATTCCCTCGTCAATGTAAACATCATAAATTTGCCAATCTTTAACACGTGCATAGTCTTTTAACTTTTGCTCCTGTGCGCGGATTGAATAACCCTCTTTTGCTTGCTCCTCTGTCGATACCCTTGCATAAATTCCTGTTTCCATTATTTTTCGCTCCTATCTTTTTCCGATAGGGCTTTTTCAATTTGCTCTTGTTTTTTTTGACGTATAGCGACCTCAAAAAAGAATTTCATCATCTCTTTTTGCAGTGCTTTAGGCAGAATGATTTTTTCTTCCTTTTTCATTTCGCCTCACCTCTTACGCAAAAATATGCACAGAGAGTTTGTCCTTATTACAAGAGAAACCTGCTAAGCTTTGAATTAGCAGGTTTGGTGTTTTGTATACCTCACATTCTTTATGTATTCGGCGAATTGAACCCTGACATTCATCGCCGATGTGTTCTCGGGTCTGCCGAGATGAACTGTTATATAATCTGGAATTAAAACCGCTTTCTGCGCCCGTGCCGGAGACGAGGCTTTTATGAAATAGCTCGGAAAAGTCAGCGCATTCGGCGGAATTTCCAAAACATCGTCTTTTGTCGGATTCGGCTCATCTATAAGCGGGTCCATATGTACGGAAAGAATTGTAGTTTCCGATTCAAGCATCTCAATTCCGCGGATATGCTTTGTTACAAAGCCGTCCGCCCTGACATCCGCATCGCAAACCGTGTAAATCGGATTTTCATAAACACTTTTCGTTCTTCCGAAACACGCAACAGGAAGCGCGAAATCCTCCGTTTTGCCGCTTTCGTTTGTGAAAGTTTTGAAAAGGCTTACGCCGTTTCTTTGCCTGATTATAACTTCGGCGCCGATAATCGGCAATGCCTCGTCGTCTGCCGTTACATGCACCCTTATGTATCCTGTACCCATTCTCCGTTTCTCCTTAGAATTTTTTATCATTATATGAATTTTAAGGACGGCGGGTGAAAGCCACCTAAAACTCCTCCTCTCCTTTGTGCGTTTTTCACAAATATTTTTAATTCTTTAGAAAACTATTGACAAAAACGTAAATTGCCATTATACTGAAAGTAAGTTAGTGACCTCCGTAAGTTGTTTTTGTTTTAGTTGTCTCCTTTCTTTTGTTCTACACATTATGCATTATCTTACTTTCCGCCCCTTTTTATAAGGGGTTATTTTTTTATTTGTTTTTTTTGGAAGAATGTGCTATACTAAGATTAAACAGTATAATATAAACGAAAGGTAAACTAAAATGGACAACCTGCTCAAACGCGAAAAGTTAGCCGCGGGCGCGCACTTTAACATCGTCAGTGACCCGCGCTTTAAATTTAACCGAATTACTTTCGGCTTTTTTGTGCCGCTTGATGAAGAAAAGGCGTCCCTGTACGCGCTTCTTCCGCGTTACCTGTACAGGGCAAACGCCGAGTTCCCCAAGGGTAAGGACTTCAACAATTATCTTGCCTCCCTTTATAACGCCAGAAATGATTTCGAGGTCGCGAGTATCGGCGATACGCAGTTCTTAGGCGTCTCAATGAACTTTATGGACGACAGCTACGCGCTTCACGGCGAGAAAATCACCGAAGCGGCGGCTAAGGCGCTGTTCAGTTGCGTGTTTAACCCGCTTTTTGCAGGCGGTGAATATGACGGCTCATTGTTTGAACTCAGCAAACGTGAGCAAATCGAAGCTATCGAAGCCGAAATAAACGATAAGCGGATTTATGCCGCAAATCAAGCAAAGCGAATAATTTGCAAGGGTGAACCTGCCGCCGTTAATCCGCTCGGCACCGCGCAACGAATCCGTGAAATTGCTCACGTCACGCTTCATGAAGCATACAAAGAGCTTCTCGAAAGCGCAGTTGTTGAAATAGTTTGCGTGGGCTGCAATGACTTCTCCGATGCTTTTAAAATAGCAAAAGAAAAGTTTTCCACGCTTGAAAGAAAGGAAATTGTCCCGTGCAAATCTGCTTACAGCCCGCTTAAAACTGCCGCCGCCGGGAAAACCGAGCAGTTACCACTGCTCAATCAAAGCAAGATGGTACTCGGCTTCAAAACCGAAAACCGGAACCGCGCCGCATTAACCCTGACAAGCAATCTTTACGGCGGCACACTTTCATCAAAATTGTTCCTGAACGTGCGCGAAAGGCTCTCGCTTTGCTATTACTGCTGGTCGCAGGTCAATAAGGAAAAAGGGGTCATGTCAGTTAGTTGCGGCGTTGAGGAAACAAATATTGAAAAAGCCAAGGCGGAAATCCTCGCACAGCTTGACAGCGTTAAGCAGGGCAACTTCACCGATGATGATTTGAGCAACGCCTTGCTTTACGAGCAGAACAACATAAAAACCGTTAACGACAGCCTCGGCTCGATGACATGGTGGTATCTGACGCGCATTTATATAAGCGACATTAAATCGCCCGGAGAAGCACTCGCCGCTTTTGACACCATAACACGCGATGATATTATTGAAGCCGCGAACTCTATGAAACTTGATACATTTTATGTCTTATCGCCCGAAGAATCAGAACATGAACCGGAAAGCGAAGGTGCAGAATAATGCAGAAAACAATAATAAAAAACGAACGTGTCCGCGAAGAATATCAGATAATTAAACACCCGAGCGGACTTACAATCTGCCTGTATCCGATGAAAGGTTTTTCAAGCGCTTATGCTCTTTTCGCGGCAAAATACGGTTCTGTTGACGTTACTTTTAAAACGCGGGAAGACAACGATTATGTGACCGTGCCGGAAGGCATCGCGCATTATCTTGAACACAAGCTTTTCGAGAATGACGATTGTGACGCTTTTCAGCTTTTCGCAAAAACAGGTGCGAACGCCAACGCTTTCACAAGTTTTGATAAGACGGCGTATTTATTTTCCTGCTCACAGCAATTTGAGGAGAACTTAAAAATCCTGCTGAACTTCGTACAGGAACCGTACTTCACGGACGAAAGCGTAGAAAAAGAGCGCGGTATAATCGCCCAGGAAATAAAAATGTACGAGGACGACCCCGGGTATCGCGTGTTTTTCAACGGTTTGCAAGCCCTTTATCACAACAATCCCGTAAGAATCGACATCGGCGGCACGACCGAAAGCATAGCTAAAATTGACAAGGAACTGCTTTATCGCTGTTATAAGACGTTCTATAACTTAAATAACATGGTCTTGTCAATCGCCGGAAACTTCAATGTTGAAGCCACGCTTGAAATCTGCGACAGACTATTAAAACCCGCGCCCGATTTAGGGTTGGAAGCTGTATTCCCCGATGAACCTTATGAGGTGAAGGCGCGTGAATCCGTGCAGAAATTAACCTGCGCCATGCCTATTTTCAATATATTCTTTAAGTTCCCCGCCTTTTCGGGGCGGGAAAGTTTAGAAAAATATATCGCTTATAATATTATTGCAGAAACTGTTTTGGGGAAAACTTCTGCGTTCTATGACCAGATGCTGAACGATGGTTTAATTAATAACAATTTCAACATCGGTGTGCTTGACGGGCGCGGCTTCTTTACGCTTACAGCGGACGGCGAATCAAGCGACCCGCGTAAAGTTTTCACGAAAATAAAAGAAGCGTTCAAAACTGCAAAACAAGGTAATTTTTCCGAACAGGAATTCGAGAATGTCCGCAAAAAAACTTACGGCGAGCTTATGTCTATGCTCGGCTCGGTGATTTCGGCGGCAACAAGCGTGATGGACGCTTATTTCCACGGTAATAATCTGTTCGACACCATTGAAATAACCGCAGACTTGACTTATGAAAATGCTGTTAAAACGCTTTGGGAATTAGACGAGGAAAACTCGTGTATATCAATTATAGAACCCGCTTAATAAACCACCGACATACAGAAAGGACTGATTTTTATCAACAGCTACATTGGCTTCCCGAATTTAGGCAACGGCATAACATTTGAAATCAGCAGAACGGCATTCACCATATTCGGTATCGACATTTACTGGTACGGAGTTGTTATTTCCGCGGCAATAGGGCTGGGTTTCCTGTACGCAGTTAAGCGTTCGCGGCAGTTCGGCATGATTTCTGATAAAGTTTTCGATGCGGCAATCGCAGGGTTCATAGGCGCGTTTATCGGTGCGCGGTTGTATTATGTGTTATTCTATAACCTAAACCCCGAAAATGAAAACAAATACACCTTTATAACGACAATTACCGGCGTGAGCAACGGCGGACTCGCCATTTACGGCGGTATAATCGGCGCAGTGCTTTTTGCATATATTTTCATGAAACTGAAAAGAATCCGAATTCTTCCCGTGCTTGATTTAGCGGGTCTCGGCTTTTTATTGGGAATCGGGCTCGGCAGATGGGGAAACTTCTTCAATCAGGAAGCCTACGGTGCGGCAACTGCAGGAAACTTACCGTGGGGCATGACCGGCAACAGAATCGCCTTAGATATAGTTGTTCGGGAAGCCGGCGAAGGCGCCCTTGTTCACCCCTGCTTCCTTTATGAAAGCCTGTGGTGTCTGCTCGGCTTTGCGCTTCTGCATTTTTATTCAAAGAAACTGCGTACATTCGACGGCGAGATTTTTCTGCTGTTTGCGGCGTGGTACGGAACAGGGCGAGTCTTTAACGAACAACTTCGCACCGACAGTTTAATGCTCGGCGACTTAAAAATATCGCAGGTTTTAGCGGGTATTTCAGCAGGAGCGGCAATCGGGGTTTTTATTTACTTCAAGCTCCGCGTTAAAAAGAACCTAAACTTTAAAATGTATCGCGACACCGATGAAAGCGGGTGGGCAGTCACCGCTTATGAGGAGAATCTGAAACTTCAAAAAGAAAAAACGGCGGCGAAGAAGGCTTTGAAAAAAGCGGAAGAAGTCGCGCCGAGCATATTAGGCGGCAATGTAGGGGACGATGACGGCGCCCCTCCGGCTGTGAGAAACAATGATGAGGAGGACAGCGGAAATGGCGAAAATACTTGACGGCAACATACTCAGCAAAGCAATAAAAAATGAAATCAAAGCAGAAATTGAACGGGATAACCTGAAGGTCGGGTTAGCCGTAATCTTAGTCGGCGATGACCCTGCAAGCCATATTTACGTAAACTATAAGCAAAAAGACTGTGCGGAATGTGGTATTGAATCCTCGAAATACATTCTTTCGGAAAGCGCGGGTACAGATGAACTTTTGTCGCTGATTGACACGCTTAACGAAGATTCGGGAGTAAACGGCATACTTATTCAGCAGCCGCTCCCTAAGCAAATTGACTTAACGGCGGCGAACGAACGGATTAACCCGCTTAAAGACGTAGACGCTTTCCGCGCCGATAACGTAGGCCGCATAACAATCGGCGACTATACGCTCGGCTCATGCACACCTGCCGGTGTCATGGAAATGCTCCGGCGTGAAGAAATTCCGGTTTCGGGCAAGGAGTGCGTTGTAGTGGGGCGTTCCAACATCGTCGGCAAGCCTATGGCGATGATGCTTTTGCATGAGCATGGCACAGTAACAATTTGCCACAGCAGAACCGCAAACCTAAAGGAAGTCTGCAAGCGCGCCGATATTTTAGTCGCGGCTATAGGTAAAGCGAATTTCATATCAGCCGAATACGTGAAAAAAGGCGCCGTCGTCATTGACGTCGGCATAAACAGGAATGAAGACAATAAGCTTTGCGGCGACGTTGATTTCGCGGCGGTTGAGCCTTTGGCAGGTTATATCACACCTGTGCCGGGCGGCGTAGGTCCGATGACCCGCGCTATGCTCATGAAAAACACGCTTACCGCCATGAAGTTACAATCAGAACTGAATAAGGCATGAACAGAAACGACAAAAAAAGCCGCCGGTTTTTAATCAATGGAGTACTTCTTGCGGCGACTTTGGTTATATTTATAGTATATATTTCGACAAATTCTACTTGGAGTATAGGGGTAATTGTCGTAGCTGTTCTTATTGCGGCGATGAGCGGCTTTCAATTTTGGCTTTATTATGGCTTCTTTAATAAAAAGAAATGACAATATTCCCCCTCGCGTAAGACAACTCGAAAAAACATTATTAATATAAATACTCCTCTAATGATGAAAACGGCTCGTTTATATACTCGATAACCAAGTCCCCGTTCTGCCCCCTCAGCACATTGACATGCACAATCAAAAGCTGCTCCTCCAATGCTCTGCTCGAAAAAAGGTTGCTTGTTGCTATGTCGTATGTGTACTGAAAAGTCACGCGACCGGTTCCGGTAATTGTAAACGAATAACCCCAAACATTCACGAGATTAATCGCCAGTTGCCGCCCGTCATCGCTAATCACCGGCGTTCCCGGAATTTTTTCTGCCGGATTCTCCGGACGGAGTTCAACATTTGAAATCATCGGTCCGTCGGTAATTATCTCAAGATACAAATCTGTCATAACAAAGTTAAAATTGGATTGGTTGGGCGCGAACTCCTGCGTTATTCTCGCGAAAAACTCGAATTCATCTATGCTTATATCGGGATTGTATGTGTTAAAATAAAAAGCCGGGAAAAACTCAGGATTTCCGGACGCTAAAGCCGCCGTAAAAATTTCATTCTCTGTGAAATCGGCGCTGATTAGCGATTCCTCCACCGTAGCGAAGAATGCGTCTATATCAACGTTAGAGTTATAAAGTCGGCGCACCGCCATTTCCCTCCCGAACGCCCATGTTTCCGTCCTGTCGGCAACAAAAACTATTTCGTTAACCCGAAATTCAAGAAAGGCGTACAGCGCCACAACAGCGATTACTACCACAATCATAAAAATAAAAACGATTCTTCTCATATAAAGCCCCTTTATACGCAGTATAAATTAATATCCCACGCCGGAATATACTCATGTCTGCGCAGATACAGCTTGTATCTGCTGTTTATTTTTTTAATTAGCAACGGCAGTTCGAGCAGGTCTTCGCTTCTGTGATAAAGCGAAACGATAAGCTTGGGTTTATGCTTCTTCAACGTGTTTGCCGCTCCGAGGATTGCGGCGGTTTCACAGCCCTCAACATCAATTTTAATAAGCGTAGGTATAATTTTACGGCTTTCACAAAAGCTGTCTGTTTTAACCGTGCGGACTTTTTTGCCTTTCGTTAATACGCCGAGCGCCGACTGCCTGCCGCCCGCGTGAGAAAAGCTTTCCTCGCCGTCCCTGTCGTATGCGGCGGCGTTAAACGCTTCAAGCTTGTCCGGTTCAAGCAGGTAATGCCTGCGCCTAAGCTTACAAAAACTCCTGAAATCCGGTTCAAAAGCGTAAATTTTGTTATAATTCCCGCCTGTATACTCGGCGAATTCCTGCGCCGTATCCCCGTCATAAGCTCCGAGGTCTAAAAAAACCTCACTTCCGTCGCTTTTAATTTCAAGCAAACCGAGCGCGTCCTCCCGCAAAGAAGCCGAAGCGCGAAGCGGTTCTGTTCTGCCGCTGATTCTGTAGTCAAGCAGGTTGCTGAAAACCTCCCGCGACTGCTCATCCGCTAAAAACTCCCGCACTTTTTCAATCTTATCTGTATTTGCTTCAATGTACTTCTCATCGAAAAGGGTTTCAAGCGTATCGCCGTACACCGGAACATCAGGCACGTAAACCTCGTGCTTTTCCGAAAGCGCGTAAATTTTTCCGAGTACATCGGGGCGGTTAGTCCCGAAAGCAATAAGGATTATAAAGCCGCTGTATTCTTTTTCTATATCAGCGAGCTTTCTTACCTTGAAGCCGCGGAAACTGTGCCCCCGCACAAATTCATCACTCGCCATGAACGCGGCGGGTTTCAGTCCGCGCTGTTCCATGACGGTGAGGATTTTATCGGCGCCGTTGCCCATGCCGTAGATTATTATGGGCTTTTCCGCTTCGGTTAAGTACTGCCAAAGGCTGACGGTTTCGGTAAACATAAACACTCTCCTTGGTTTATAAGCTAATGATAACATATTTCCCTATGATTTGCAACTAATTATTGTCTACTTTTCCGTGTTGACTTTTAGCTCATGTTGTGTTAAAATACTTAGAATATACAAAATAAACCCTACTTGAGAAAGGAACTGATATGGCTCACTACACACAGGACGTCTCCCGCACTTTCGGCGAATACCTGCTCATCCCCGGTTACACCTCGGAAAAATGTTTCCCTTCTAACGTTTCGCTCAAAACCCCGTTAGTTAAATTCAAAAAAGGCGAGGAGCCCGACATTACTTTGAATATCCCGCTCACATCCGCAATCATGCAGTCGGTTTCCGACGATAAGTTGGCGGTGGCTTTAGCGCGCGAGGGCGGGCTTTCGTTTATTTTCGGTTCGCAGTCGATTGAAGACGAGGCGGCAATGGTCGCCCGCGTTAAAGGCTACAAGGCGGGTTACGTCAGCAGTGACTCCAACCTGCGCCCCGACATGACCCTGAAAGACGTATTACGGCTTAAAGAAATGACCGGACATTCCACGATGGCTGTAACCGCCGACGGCACGGAACACTCCGAGTTGCTCGGAATAGTCACCAGCCGCGATTACAGAGTGTCGCGCATGTCCGTGGATGAGCCGGTAAGCTCGTTCATGACGCCTTTTGACAAACTTATAACGGCTTCCTCCGACATCACCCTTTCGGAAGCCAATGACATACTTTGGGAGCATAAGCTTAATTCCCTTCCGCTTATAGACAGCAACAAGCGGTTAAAATTCTTTGTATTCCGCAAAGACTATGAACAACACAAGGAAAACTTTAACGAAATTTTAGACAAGCAAAAGCGCTATTTAGTCGGCGCGGGCATAAACACCCGCGATTATACCGAGCGTGTGCCCGCTCTCGTAAAAGCAGGCGCAGACGCGCTTTGTATCGACAGTTCCGAAGGTTATACAGAATGGCAGAAGCTCACGATTGACTGGATTCGCAAGGAATACGGCAGTTCCGTTAAAATCGGCGCGGGCAACGTCGTTGATAAGGACGGTTTCCGCTTTCTGGCAGAAGCAGGCGCGGACTTCATAAAGGTCGGCATAGGCGGCGGCGCTATTTGCATAACCCGAGAACAAAAGGGTATCGGCAGAGGACAGGCAAGCTCGGTTATTGACGTCTGCGAGGCGCGCAACGAGTATTTCAAAGAAACCGGAGTATACATACCCCTCTGCTCAGACGGCGGAATCGTGCATGATTATCACATTACATTAGCGCTTGCGATGGGCGCGGACTTCGTTATGCTCGGGCGCTACTTCGCACGGTTCGACGAAGCTCCCGGTAACATGATTATGCTCGGCGGCACATATGTTAAGGAATACTGGGGTGAGGGTACCAACCGCGCCCGCAACTGGCAACGTTATGATTCCGGCGGCACCGGGCTTTCCGGCAACACCGAACATCTCGCATTTGAAGAAGGCGTGGACAGCTATGTGCCTTATGCCGGTCCGCTCAAAGACAATGTAGACCGCTCGCTTTCCAAAGTCAGAAGTACGATGTGCAACTGTGGCTGTCTTACAATCCCCGAATTACAGGAAAATGCTAAACTTACCCTTGTTTCCTCAACAAGCATAGTCGAGGGAAGTTCACACGATGTAATACTGAAAGATAATCTCAGAAATACGAATTCGTGAACGCGGTAATTATGCGCTGTGCGGGCGGTCATTGACCGCCCCTATACTGTTATCCTGTCTTTTATACTCTCGAAAACCCGTTCGCCTATTCCGCTGACCTCCATAATTTCCTCAATCGCCATGAACGCGCCGTTGTCTTCCCTGTAGTCGATAATCCTCTGTCCGATAACAGTGCCGATTCCGTGCAGGCTCATCAGTTCGTTTAAAGAAGCTGTGTTTATGTTGACGAGCGCGATTTCGGAGGAAGACGGCGGTTCCGCCGTGCCGGAATCTGACTGCCCGCGGTCATTTTGCGGCACGGTAATTCCGTCCCCCGCGCTTTCGTCCGGCATAATCACATTCACATAAACCGGCGCAGAATCACGTGCAAAATAAACGAACACCGCGCAGGTTGCTATAAAAACGAACGTTAACAGGAAAAAGACAGCATTTTTCATGGTTTTGCACACTTTGTCGGCAAAGCGCCGTCTTCCTCATTGAATTCGATTTCACCGTGCTTGGCTTCAAATTTTGTGATACAAGCGCTAATCAACTTGGTCATATACCAGTTCATCGAACGGTCGTCGTACCTCGCGACATAACGGAATTTTTTTAGCAGTTCGGGGTCTATTCTAAGTGATAAGTTTTTCTCGTGTTTTTTCATAACATGCTCCCATTATGAACCCGTTACGGGTTGACTATAATTCCATTTTACATCATATAACTATCGCAAACCAAATTGGAATTATGTTGGAATTACAGCGGAAGCGTTATTCAACCGGAACGTGACTATACTTCACGCCCGACCCCTTGTTTTTATAGTCATTTATTCCCGTTATCAATAACCTTTTTAAACACAATTACCTTGCTTAGAATATAGTTAAGCGTTAAAACGACAGCGGAAACCGCGATTCTTGCGCCGAGTTCGTACCAACCGCCCGTCAGTCCCGTTAAATCCACCAGCAAAAACATCAGCAGTAAATCAATTAATAACGTAAAAATCCTCGCCGCGTAAAATAACGCGGCTTCTTTTATGATTCGCACACCCCGAACCTTGCTCCCGAATACCCAGCGTTTATTGGTGAAAAATGCGAACGTAACAGCGCACACCCAAGAAAGGGCGACCGGAACCGAAGTGCCGTATCCCGGAAAAACCTGCCGAAACAGATAATATGTCCCGAATGAAACGGCGGTAGTCAGCGCACCGAAAAAAATATACAGCGCGATTTCCCGCCTTGTTTTTTTATTTTTAAGCAACCGCGAAGCCCTCCCCGGACGCGCAATGCGCGTCCGAAAATACAGGCGGGGTTTCCCCCGCCCTTAATAAGTTTTGCGTTAGTCTTCCTCTTCCTTCGCCGCTTCGGCATCTTTTTTCTCATTGAGAAAATGCTCAAGTTCCGCGTCGTCAACAACATGCTCGAAATCGTCAAAGTCATCGAAATCAATGTTGCGGTTGCCGGCTAACTTGTTCTTAATCACCAACGCCGCAAAAATAGCACCGCCTAAAATCGCCAGAATCCCTAAAATTAAAAAACCTAAACCTTTGCTCATAACTTTACCCGTCCCTTTCGTATTTTTGTCGTTTCTACTATCATATCACAAATTTTGCTTCGTGTCAAATCAAAATTTTATATCTCACCCATTAAATTCATCAGAATTGAAATTGCCGCAATCGGTGCGGTTTCGGCTCGCAGAATCAACCGTCCGAGATTTGCCGGAATCAGCCCGGCTTCTGTCGCCGCCGCTATTTCCGCGGGCTCAAACCCGCCTTCACTGCCTACGAAAATATCAGCCGACAAACTGCCGTAATTAGTATCGGGGCGTCTTTTAACCGCATTTTTAACGGTATCATTAATCCTCATACCGCCGTTTTCATAAAATATTATACCCAAATTTCCGCTTCTGTATAATTTGAGCGCGGCGTTAAAACCTGTAAATTCACCCACAATCGGAATTTTACCGCGTCCCGACTGTTTCGCCGCTTGTTCGGCAATTTTTTGCAAACGTAAAATTTTACTGTTTTTGTTGTCGGGGCGCGAAACACATCGTTTTGAAATCACGGGAATAATTTCCGAAGCGCCGAGTTCTGTCGCTTTTTGCACGATGAAGTCAAGTTTCTCGCCTTTAGGAACACACTGGAACAGTCGCAGATACATTTTGGGTTCGCAGTCGTTTGCGCGTTTCAATAAAACCTTAAATTCTACACGGCTCCCCGCCGCCGAAACAATTTCCGACGGATAATCGAAGCCGTCTTCATTACACAAAACCGCTTTCCCGCCCGCTTTCATACGCAAAACCGTGCAGATGTGTTTTGCGTCCGCGCCGCCTATTATAACAATGTCGTTAATTTTTATATCGCCGCCATTAATGAAAAACCTCGGGAAGCGTAAATTCTCAATTAAATCCATGTTCATTTACTCCCGAAAATAACTCGTTAATCCTTGCTTTCAAGCCCTCATGCTCCGGATTTTTCAATCCCGAATCCCGCTCAAGAATTCGCCCCGCAAGTTCCTTTATTTCGCTCACGAGCGAAACATCCTCTGCCATGTCCGCCATGCGAAGCTCCGGCAAACCATGCTGTTTGCGCCCGAAAAAATCGCCCGGTCCCCGCAGCTTCAAGTCTACGTTAGCCACCTCGAAGCCGTTAGCCGTCTTTGTCATTGTATCAAGCCGCGCCTTTGTATAGGCGCTGTCATTGTCAGTCACAAGTATGCAGTACGACTGCTTTTCCCCGCGTCCGACCCGCCCGCGAAGCTGATGTAACTGCGACAAGCCGAAGCGTTCCGCGTTCTCAATCAACATAATAACAGCATTAGGCACGTCAATCCCGACTTCGATTACCGTAGTGGAAATAAGTGCTGTAATATCGCCGTTCTTGAAGCCCTCCATAACCGCGTCTTTCTCCGCCTGCTTCATCTTCCCGTGAAGAAGTCCGACGTTTATATCTTTCAGATAAGTGCGTTTAAGCTCGCTATAATAGTTCACGGCGCTTGCTCTTTCGTTTGAACCGCCCGCTTCGCTGTCCTCGATTAGCGGGCAGACAATATACGACTGGCTCCCCTCGGCGGCTTTTTTCAAAATAAACCTGTAAAGCCGCTCACGATAACTTGTGTTGACCGAATATGTGTTAATTGGTATTCTGCCTTTCGGCATTTCATCAAGCAGAGAAATATCCAGGTCGCCGTAAATTATAAGCGCCAGCGTCCTTGGAATAGGCGTTGCCGACATTACAAGCGTGTGCGGGTTCTCCCCCATGGAAACGAGCGTACTGCGCTGATTCACGCCGAATCTGTGCTGTTCGTCCGTTACTGCGAAGCCGAGCCGCATAAACTCCACACCCTTTTGAATAAGCGCCTGCGTGCCTGTTACCACATGCGCTTCGCCGGTTTTAACCCGCGTTTTAACAGCTTTCTTCTCAGCCGCCGTCAGTGAACCCGTCAGCAGTTCTACGTTTATTCCCAACGGCTCCAGAAAAGCTTTAAGCGTGTTATAGTGCTGTGCCGCGAGTAGCTCCGTCGGCGCCATAAATACCGACTGAAAGCCGTTATTATGCGCGAAGAAGCAAAGCGCAGCGGCAACCATCGTCTTCCCGCTTCCCACATCTCCCTGCAACAGGCGATTCATCGGTATTAATTTTTGCATATCGTTTACCGCTTCATCGACGGCACGTTTCTGCGCGCCTGTCGGCTCAAAGGGCAACGCACGGTAAAACCCGCTCAAATCCTGCTTTTGCATTACAGTGCCGGTTAACTTGCGATTTCGCTTCCTAAGCATATTCATGCCAAGCTGTAAAACTAACAGTTCCTCGAAAGCAAGACGCCGCTTAGCCGCGCCCGCCTCCTCTTGCGATTCGGGGAAATGGATTTTCTCAAGCGCGGTTTTTTTATCGAACAGCGAGAATTCTTTCAATATTTCATCGGGAAAAATTTCTTTTTCATCGAAACAGGGTAGTACGGTTTTAAGGTTATTCGCAATCATAACCTGCGTCAAACCCGCAGTTAAGCGATATTTGGGAACCAAAACGTTCGGGTCGCCCGCTTCTATGAACAAAGGCGAGGTTATTTCCCTAAGCAGTTCGTTTCCGCCGGCTTTTCCGTGAAAAATATAGCTTTTTCCGGGCAGAAGCTTGCCCCAGTTGTACTCGGAGTTAAAAAACACGCACAGAAACTCGCTCTCGCCGTCATTAAGCGCCGCTTTATATATGCTCAGGCTGTTTCTCGCATAAGCACCGCCTGTATAAAAAGGCCGTAACTTCCTTATGACTTCGGCTTTAACAACGCAGGTTTCACCGAAGTTCACGCTGTTTATTTTAACAGGCAGACTATAATCAATATAACCGCGCGGGAAGTGAAAAATCAAATCCCGCACGGTAGTTATGCCTAATTTCTTATAAAGCGCGGCGCGTTTGGTTGAAATGCCGCGCAAGGTTGTAATATCATTGTTTAACATAGCTTATTATTGTTCCGAAAGAGGTTCGTGTTTAATTTCGCTTAAAATCCGAAATGCATTTTCAAGCTCCTCGGCGGTCAGCGTCAGGGAATTCCCGGATTCTGTGTGGTTTATATAATACCGCAAATTATTCTCCGCGCCTTCCCTTAATAAAATCCATTCCGAAGCTCTCGGCTCTTCATCGTCTTCAAAGACGGTTTTTATGCTTAAAATCAATTCATCTGCTTCTTCAACAGGCGTTCTCGCTCTGAAAAAGCTGATTGTGTTTTCCTCGGTGTTAACCACCGCCGTCACATTGTTATGCCATCTCCCCGGCATCAAAAACACAAAATCACATCTTTCGGAAAAATATGAACGGTACTTTTCTGTAAGACCGTTGCCTTCAAGCGCATGCCAAACCACGGGGCGCAATTTTTCGGGCGCGGGAAGATGCCTGTAGCCGGGAAATTCGCCGATGCTTGACGGGAGGTAAATAATCCCGTTTCCTTCTATATCACGCGGGTTCGCAAGTTCGGTAACAATACCGGTTCTGCGGACTACTCTGTCGTGGTTTTCGGGATTGGCAAACAAAGGGTTAATTAATCTGCTTCTGCTGTATAACAGCATATCCGTACCATAAATGTCGGCGCTGTCGTGCTTTCTGTGGTTTATGAACAGAGCGGGGATGTCTTCGGCTGCATAACCCTGCGTTATTCCGATATATTCTCCGGCGCCGGGGTCGAGCTCACATTCCGCCTCTCTTAAAAGCTGTCCGTCTACATAGGTGTAAAACGTTGCCGTAGCCGACGGAGCAGAGCGGTCATTTTTTATTACCAACAGTTCCTTATGCTCTCTGCCCAAAAAATAATCCACCTGCATATATGAATACATTACCGTATGCTGTCTGACGGGTCTGTCGCGGATATTGCTTATAATCATGCAGAATTTTTCACTTTGCCCGATGGTATAGCTAAGCAGTATATTCTCCTGCTCGTCCGCGCCGAAAACAGCGAAGCTTATGCTTTCTATATCTGTTCCCGGTCCGGGAATCGGAATTTCGGAAAGCGACTCCCATTTGCCGCCGGTGTTTTTATGAAGAAAGTTCATAAAAATCGAACGCTCAATATTTATTCCCGAAATCTCATAAAAAACAATAGCGGAGTCTTCATTTTCGCCGTAAACCACAAAAGCGCTTCTGTGTTCGCCGGTTCGCGGGTATTTTAATTTAAAGCCGGTACCCTTGCTGTCTACTAACGCCCTGTAAATCGCCTGCTGTTCATCGGTAAGCCGCGGCGGCGAAAGCATGTCCTCAATTGCTCCAAAGGCGCACCCCGAAAGCAAAAGCGCAATCAGCACCGTAAAAACAATAACAGCCCGCCTCATTTATCTCCCGCCTTAACACGTTCGGGTCTGCGCCTTAACATGGTGAGCAATATAGTCAGAAGCGCAATCGTTTCAGCGGCAATCAGCATATCGGGCATTATGAATTTTGTTGAAGCGGAGCGGATTAAGTTATTTCGCATAACCGAGGGGGAGCCGAACAGGAAAATCAGTTTCGCCATTACTTCCGAAACAGCTACAGTCACCGCAAAAAATCCGAAAACGCAAGCTTTTATGCGGGTAGTTTTGCTTTCGGCGCGCATGAACATCCGCCCTGCCGAAAGATAAAAGAGCGCTAACATAATTACTGTTAATAATCTTATAAGATGTTCGGACATGCTAAGTATAATGTGATTTTCAAGGAAGAGGAAAACAAGCCTGACCACGTAATAAACCGACAGCGCCAAAAACGCTAACCCGACAGACGGATAAGTCCTTCTCCTGAACAGCAGAACCCCTCCCGAAAACCCGTATGCCGCCGTTCCGAACATAACTGTAAGTATTTCTATAAAACCGAGCCCTGCAATACCCGACGTGAACGCCGTATAAATTACCGCAAACCCTGCGAGTAACAGCATAATCCCGCAAATAGCGGTGTCGGTATCGTCAAAATGACCGAGCTTCTTTTTAAAGAAAATCGTTTTGCGCTTCTTTTCAAATATTGCCAAAACAAGAAATCCGACAATTATTATACATAAAATTATGTAATGCAGGGATTTTAAAGTTCCCGCGTAATACTCAAAGAAGCCTGTGTTAAAATCAATGATTCCCGCGACAAACTGCACAAAACGCACAATAACCGCCGCCGTAGTGGCTGCAATCAAAAAGGTGATTAAAAATGTACGGGGGTTTTTCACTTACCCACTCCCTCTAAGCAGTATATTTAAAGCCGGACAGGCATATATTATTCCGATAATAAATTAATCGTGCTTATTAATTATATACCATTTTAAGGGACAAGTCAAGGAATTTGTAAGCATGGCGATTGAAAATCACCCGAAAGGAGCTAAAAAATGAAAAACGCCGTCATAATTCTGCTCATGTTCGCGGCTTTATTGTTTCTTGTGCCTTATTTATGGGGCGCGGCATTTCCGGCTTTTGGGAACTCGTCTGTTTCACAGTACCGCGCACCTGAAAGTTTCCGTGTTTTTCTGACAGAAAACGAAGAAATAATTGAAATAAGCGCGGTTGATTATCTCATAGGCTGTCTGTACGCGCAAATCCCGCCCGGCTATCACACGGAAGCACTAAAAGCTCAAGCTGTCGCCGCCCACACCTACGCCCTGCGCCTTGCCCTGAACAACCAAAATTTCCCGCAGGAGGGAATAGCCGGCGCAGATTTTTCAAACAGCAGCGTAACCTGCCAGCCTTTCTTTACCGAAACGGAGGCGCGGGATTACTACGGCATTGAATACGAAGTTTATTACAACCAAATCAGAGAAGCCGCCGAATACGGCGCCTCCCGGGCAATCGTCCACGCTTTTCACAATAACGAGCCGATTTACGCTGTTTATCACGGCGTTTCTGCCGGCGCGACCAACACGGCGAGTTATATCTGGGGCGTGGATTTCCCGTATCTGAAAAGCGTCCCGAGCGACTGGGACAGGGATTTTGCAGCTTTTGTAAGTACCAACGAGATTTCAACCTCTCAAATGAGAAGCCGTCTGCTTGATTTCGACCCCGAAATTATAATGCCGCTTGATTATGCGCGGTGGTTTTCGGAATACAACTCCGACAGCAGCGGCTATGTCATAGAGGTCAGCACACGAAATACCAATCTTTCGGGCGGCGACCTCTGGCGGATTCTGAACCTTCGTTCTGCCGCTTTCGAGATTAATTTTATAGGCGGCGTTTTCGTCGCGACGACGCTCGGTCACGGTCACGGCGTCGGTTTAAGCCAGTTCGGCGCAGACTTTATGGCGCGCAGGGGTCATACCTGCGATGAAATTCTGGACTATTATTTTACAGATGTGACGATATTAAGCATCAGTAGGGGATAAGGCGGGGCTTGTTTTAATACATGAAAGTATAATTAAAGCCCATCGGATTAACCCTCACGCCGTTAACGTGAATCTCAAAGTGCAGGTGCGGCCCCGTGGAAAAGCCCGTTGAGCCGACTTTTCCTATAACCTGCCCGACTACGACATCCTGTCTTTCACTAACTGTCACAGAACCGAAAATCATATGCGAGTAGAGCGACGCCACGCCGCCGCCGTGGTCTATAATCACATGAGAGCCGTAGCCGCTGTTCGAACTGCTTTCCACCGCTCTGATTACAGTCCCCGACTGAATCGCATAAATGCTTGCGCCATTTATGCCGGCGTTGCCTATATCGGTGCCGCCATGATTCCTTCCGCCAAAGCTGGTCGTCCAGCCGAAGTGGTCGGTAATCTTCTGGAACCGCTCCTCAAGCGGCCATATGAAGCCGTCTCCCGAATAGTTCGGACGTTCTAAGTTCTGCCGCTCTTTTATGAGCAGTGTCGTCAACCGTTCGAGTTCTTCGATTTCGGCGTTTGTGGCGTTAACGCGCACGTACATAGAATTAATCGAATCCTGAATCCCCGTTATCTCCCCAACGTAACCCCGCAGTTTTTCCTGCTCTGTCGCCATTTCCAAGTCGAGCGTATCCATATCGGCTAAAAGCTGTACGAGCTGAATCTCAAACTCCGCTTTTTCCTCTTCGCGGGTAATTCTGTCCGCGTCAAGCTGACGCTGCAACGCTTCAAGCTCCGTGATTTCATGCTCCTGCTCACTGATTGCGTCAAGCAGGTCATTCATGAACTCGTTGCTTCTCTCAGCCGCTTTATGTAAAACATCAACCCGGACTATCATGTCGTAAAAGTTGCCCGACTTCATCAAAATATCAAGATGTCCGTATGTGCCGGTCATGTAGTTATTGCTGATTAACTGACCGAATTTCTCTAAGTTTTCCTTGTTTTCGGCTTCGAGCAGACTTATTTTATCTTCCCGCAGAATAACTTCAAGCTCGGCATCGGCAATACGATTTTCGAGTTTTTCTATTTCCAGCTGCTTATTTTCGATTGCTTCCTGTTGCAGCATAATCCGCCCGTTCAGCTCGTTTATCCGGGCATTAACGCCGTCTATTTGCTGTTGAACCAACACCCTCAGCTGATTCAACAGCGCTGCGTCGCCCTGCGCTTCACGGATTTGCGCCTCGCGTTGCCGATTCTGCTCTTCAAGCGCGGCGGCGCGCTCCTCCGCCCGCCTGATTTCCTCGTTAATATCCGCAGATGTACGCCCGGAAACCCCGCTTGTTGACGCAAACACTAAGGTCAGGCAGACAAGTATGAACATTACCGTCAGCCGCACGTGTTTTTTCATTTTTTTCATTTTTTACCCCTTATCAAATATTGCTTTTGTCAGGGCGGATTTTACTCATGCGCTGTTCGCCCCTATTTCTTTTTATCTATTGAAAAAAGTATACTGTCTAAATCATAGCGTACATTTTCGGCTTCCGGGTCATCTTCGTCCCGCAGGAGCCGGTCAAGGCTCGGTATTGACGCCGTTTGTGAAACTCGTTGTGCCGCGGTGTTCTTCTTGGGCATGTAGCGCTTCACGTTTTCAACAACGGGGGAACCCGTCGCCTTCAACTCCGCTATTTCGCCCGTTCCGGTGCTGACAGCCGCTTTCAGCGCCTGCGGCTCATCAAAGGGAAATCCGGTCTGCCCTGTGCTTTTTCGGGCGTTAACCTCGGCGATGGCTTGATTCAGGCGTTTTTGCGAAAGCGGCGCGGTTCGTGGCGCAATGCGCGGCTTTTCTTCGGTTTTCGGAGCGGCTTTGACAGCCTTAGACCCCGGCGCTCTGAAGAGCGGGTAATCGTCCTGCGCGAAGCCGTCTTCTTTTGCGGTTATGTTGTCAAGCACTTTGTTATAATCATCGTCATAATCGCCGTTGTCTGCGTTCCCGGTTTTGGAATACGCGCTCATCGCCGACATTTTCTGCCGCGGAACATAAGTCGGGATTTCGTCCTGTTTCTTCACGGGGGTAATCTCGCTGTTTTTCCTGAGCGCCATGAAAATTGACTTGGAACTCTCGTAGATTAATATAATCATACAGGGGATAACCGCCACTATCATTACGCCTGCCGGCGACTTTGCAAAACCAATCAGCCACCCGAAAAAATCACTGTACTGTGTGGCTTTCCCGACAATCTGGCTTTGCGTAAGGATTATTTCCACCCCGCGTTCGCTAACCGCGTTATATCTGTAAACGTTCTCGTTGTGCTGAACCGAATCAATTTCAGCTATACCGGCTCTGCCGGTTTCAAGGCTTTTAAACACCACTATATCGCCCTTAACAATCTCTTCATAAGGTACAGAGACGGTAAAGAGCGCGGTTCCGGGCTTCAGAAATTCCACGGCATCGGTTTTAACTATGTAAACGTTCCTTCCGAAAAGGCTCGGAGCGTCCCCGCCGAACGAAAATATAAGCGACATTGTCAGCATGAACAAGGTAAAGAGCGCAAGAAAAGCGCACACTCCGCGAATCAGCAATTCAGCGGGTTTTCTTTTCAGCTCGATAATACAACGCTCCTCTCGCTATGAAATTATCGGATTCGCCTCTACTTGACAAATCCCGAATCTTACTGTAAAATATAAGTATAACATACTTGTACACTTTTTGCAATATGCTTGAGTAGCTCAGTTGGTAGAGCAGTTGATTCGTAATCAACAGGTCGTGGGTTCGAGTCCCTTCTCAAGCTTGCGGCAACCGGCTTTGGTCAGTTGTTTTTATTTCGCATATTTCTGAATTCGGTCGGCGTAAGCTTTTTGTTGTATTTAAACACCCGGTTAAATGTCGCTATGCTCTGAAACCCCGATTCAAGCGCGATTTCGGTAATCGGCGCTTCGGAGTCGGCAAGCATTGACTCGGCGACCTTGATTCTTACCTGCGTCAGATATTCGTAGAACGACATTCCGGCGAACTGCTTAAACCACCGCGTAAAGTGAAATTTACTGAACCCCGCTATGCTCGAAACGTATTCAAGCGACAGGTCGTCCTTATAATGCTGATTTATATATTCGACACAACGGTTAAAGTTTACAATATGCGCTTTTCTTTTTATAAGTTGGTCGGCGAAAGCGCCCGGGACATCCTCCCGCTGCTTCCTCGCCATAAAAACAGCTATACTGATTAGTTTTGCCGTAATTTCCGCTTCATAATAATCCCGCTTCTCCCTGTATTCATCTAACGCTTCAAGCAACAGCACCCTTAAAATGCCGTGAAGCTCCGGGGAATCAGCCGCCGTAATCAGCCACGGCTTGAAAAATATGAACGATGCGCCCGCAAGCCCTTTAACAGACTTCAACAGCGACAGGTCGAACTGCAAAATCATGCGTTCCCCCATTGTTTTCGGGGCGCGGAGTTCATGAATATCGCCGGTCGGGATTATAATAATATCTTTTTCCTCAAGATGATACGGAATATCGTTAACCGATACGTCATAACCGCCTTTTAAGGGCATTATGATTTCCGCCGCGCTGTGCCAGTGCCCGGGATAGTCGTCGGTTTCGGCGTTATGATGAAGTATGAACAGGGATTGCGCGTCATAATCCACGGTTTTATGTATTCCCTCAAGTTTTTTTATCATATAACATTATTCCTTATTAATTATTCCTTACTTAATTATATTACATCACTTATCATAAATTGTCAACAGAATATCGGAAATTGCTTTTTTAGTAATTATTAACAAATTCTTACGCATATTGCGAAATAAATATAATTTTTGCAAATTATAGCAATATATGATTAGAAAGAAACAAAATTTGAGTGTATAATATATATTAACCGTATTTTATTACGTTTTTCGCCTTAGACTTATATTAAAGAGGTTTATATTTATGTACATTGCTCCTGAAAAGAAAAAATTTCTCTATATGGGAGTTGCCGCGGCTGTGCTTGTCGTGGCTGTCATTTTTGCGTTAACAAGGGGGGGCGTGGGCAGTTATTACCATAAATACGCCGGCTTTGACCTGACCCCGCCGCCGTCGATGCGCGGAAATACATATCTCGCATTCCTCGACTCTCACGCAGAAACCGCACATCCGCGTGAGAGTGTTAAAATTGATATTACCTCTTTCAATGAAGAAACATCGGTCGGCGCAACCATAGTTGAAAATTATGAAGGCACGGAAACCGCGCTTGAAACCACCGATGCCAGTATTGTTGAATTTACCGTAGATGTGCCTGAAGCGGGCTTATATACGCTTCATTGGGATTATTTCCCTGTTAAATCAAGAGGCATAGATATTGAACGCGCTGTTAAAATCAACGGTGTTTCCCCTTTCCTCGGAGCTGAGAGAATCATCTTCTACAGGATATGGGGCGATGAGCCGGGCGGAATCAGAGTTGACAACCAGAACAACCAAATCCGTCCGAGCCAGATTGAACATCCGAGATGGGAAAGCGCGTTTTTCATGGACAGCCAGGGGTATGTTGTCGAGCCTTACCGTTTCTATTTTGAAAAAGGCGAGAACACAATCACGCTGACCGCAATAAACGAGCCGGTCGCTTTCAGGAACTTTGAGCTTTCGCCTGTTCGCGATATTCCTTATTATGAGGAATATATTGCCGGCTACGACCTTTCGCATTTCCCGGGCGGCAACATGAGCGGGTACATAAAAGTACAGGGCGAAGACGCCACTCACCGTTCGTCGCCGTCGCTTTATGCCTTTTTTGATACCTCGTCCGCCACCACCGAGCCGTACAGCGTCACCACCATCGTGCTTAACGCAATAGGCGGCGAGCGGTGGAGGGTTCCGGGGCAGTGGATTGAATGGGAGATTGATGTGCCGGAAAACGGCATGTACCGCTTTTCTTTTAAAGGACGGCAGAGCTATAACCGCGGCATGGTTTCTAACCGCGCTTTATATGTTAACGGTGAGATTCCTTGCCGGGAAGCTATGGCTGTTCCTTTCTTTTTCAATAACAACTGGCAGCTTGTCACCCCGCAGGACGTTGACGGAAACGATATGTTCTTCCCGCTTGAAAAAGGTATAAACACCATCAGGCTTCAGGTTACGCTCG
Source organism: Oscillospiraceae bacterium (assembly GCA_031280965.1). Lineage (GTDB taxonomy): Bacteria > Bacillota > Clostridia > Oscillospirales > Ruminococcaceae > Ruminiclostridium_E. The sequence continues at coordinate 25,974 of JAITFZ010000001.1, forward strand.
GCGATTTAAGCTCGGTGCTTGCACAGCTTGAAGAAAGCATAATCCGCCTTAACTCGATTTACAGGCAGATTCTCGTGCTTACAGGCGCCGAACCCGACCCCTACCGCGATTACCGTCTGCACGAAGTCTATCCCGATATGATGGATGAAATCGCGTTTGAAAGCCGTTATTTATACAAACTGATGGACGATATAATCGCCTACACGGGGCAGATGGGACCGGAAATCGCCTCGCTTTCAACAGTAGCGCGGCAGCTTGAGCTGTTCGTCAGAAAGCCCCACGATATACCCCGCGGCGTACAGGTGTTTAAAGATAATATCGCCGCCGTCGGTACCTCGCTTGTAAGCCTTAACTCCTCGCCGCTTGACATCGACTGGATTACGATAACTGACGAGAAAACCTCGCCTCCCGTTGTCAGAGAAACTTTCTTGCAGGCGTTAGTGCATGAAGTTAACTCGTTCTTCGCCACATTCTTTATTGATTATAATAACGTAGGCAACGTTTATGATTCCAGAGAAGTCACCGAAGTCTGGATATTCAGCGGGCGCGACCAGGCAACGGTCTTAAAGTCTATGATTGACGATACATACACGCCCGACACCGGCAACTTTGTCAACTTAAAGTTAGTTGACCCGCTTGCTTTGATGCCCGCTGTTGTTGCGGGTACGGGGCCCGACGTTGCCGTTACGGTCAACAACAACGAACCGATTAACTACGCTTTCCGAAACGCTTCAATGGATTTAACCAAATTCACCGGTTTTAACGAGGTCGCGAGTGAATTCCACGAAAGTGCGTTTGTGCCTTTCCAGTATTTGGGCGGTATTTATGGTATGCCGCAGACGCAAATCTTCAGCGTTATGTACTACCGCACGGACATACTCGCCGAATTGGGCTTGATGCCGCCGCAGACATGGGACGAGGTTATAGCCGCATTCCCCATTTTACAGCACAGAAACATGAGCATCGGTATACCGTCAGTCGAGCGTAAAATAGGTCAGATGACCATTCCTGACCTCTCCAACTTCTTCTCACAATTGTTACAGCGCGGCGGTTCGCTTTACAACGATGAGGGCTCACGTTCCAGGTTCGACAGTGAACAGTCGGTTGCCGCTTTTGAAGCATACACAAAATTCTTCACCCACTACAAAGCCCCGCTCCACTACGAGTTCGCCAACCGCTTCCGTTCGGGTGAAATGCCTCTCGGTTTCGCGGATTATGATACCTTTAATATGTTGCAGGTCTTTGCGCCTGAAATCAGAGGTTTATGGCAGTTCGACCTTCTGCCCGGAACACTCAAGCCGGAAACGCCCTGCAGACAGCGCGAATGTTGCGCTGACGAAAGCTGTCACGTTATAACAGCCGATATGGAAGTCTGCTGTTGTAAAATCGACCGCTCAACCGCAAGCTGGGGGCAGGCTTCCATGATTCTCTCTAAAGCGAAAGACCCGCTTAAAGCGTGGGAATTCCTGCGCTGGTGGGCAAATTCCGATACACAGCTTAGATTCGGACGTGAGCTTGAAGCGATTATGGGTACCGCCGCACGTTATCAGACGGCGAACCAGGTTGCTTTCAGACAGCTCGGCTGGAACGCCCGCGACAGCGCAGTACTCGAAGCGCAATGGGAATGGGTAATAGGGATACCCGAGGTTCCGGGCGGTTACTATGTCGGACGTCATATAGTTAACGCCGTCCGAAGAGTTATAAACGATTCGGTGGACATAAGGGAAACCCTTCTTGACTACACCCGCTCTATTAATGACGAGCTTACGAGAAAACGCCGCGAATTCGGTCTGAGTACCTATTAATTGTCATTGTTGATTATTTCCTAATAATTGTATTTAAGGTGGTATAATAATGGAAGAAAGCCGCAAAATGACCTTCGCAGAAAGAAAAAAGTGGTTCCTTTATGATGTGAAGATGAGCAAAACATATTATTTGTTTTTGTTCCCTTATGTTTTGGTGTTTTTTACATTCATGGTTTTGCCGGTAATAATCTCGATTTATTACAGCTTTACTTACTATAACGTATTTGAACCGGCAAGGTTCGTAGGTATGCGTAACTACACAACCCTGCTCCTCGGCGACGACGTATTTCTAAGGTCTGTTACGAACACCCTGCTGATGGCGCTTATAACAGGACCGGTCGGATACCTGATGGCATTCATATTCGCGTGGTTCATTCACGGGTTGCCGAGGTTTTTGCGTACATTTGCGGTTTTAATCTTCTACGCACCCACTATTTCCGGTAACGTCTTCATGATATGGGCGTTGATTTTCAGCGGCGACCAGTACGGCTACATTAACGCGATGGGCAGAAACATGGGGCTCATCACCGGTCAGCCCATATACTTTCTCACCAACCCCGAGTACATGATGCCGGTTATTTTAATCGTAATCCTGTGGATGAGCCTCGGACACGGTTTCCTGTCATTCGTGGCAGGTCTGCACACCATTGACCGCTCACAGTACGAGGCGGGCTACATTGACGGCGTCCGCAACCGTTGGCAGGAGCTTTGGTACATAACCCTGCCTAACATGAAAGGCATGTTGCTCTTTGGTGCGGTGATGGCAATTACGCAGTCTTTCGGCGTGGCGGATGTAACCGTTGCGCTCTGCGGCTTCCCCAGTACCGACTATGCCGTGCATACTATTGTTAATCACCTTGTAGACTACGGTTCACTGCGCTTTGACATGGGCTACGCTTCCGCAATCGCTACAATCCTGTTCCTGATGATGATAATTTGCAACAAGTATATTCAAAAGTTTATAAACCGAATAGGAAGCTGATTCTTATTATTTTCTTTTCATTATTAATTATTTTGGGGGATTTATATGAAAGCCGGTCTTAGACAAACGCGCTCAGTTTGGGGAAATATTTTCGTTTATTTAATGCTTGCTCTGTTCGGGGCGTTCTTCGCTTTCCCGCTTGTTTTTGCGATTAATCACGCATTCAAGCCTCTTAATGAATTATTTCTGTTCCCGCCGCGGCTCTTTGTTCAACAGCCGACGATGTCGAACTTTCAAGACCTCTTCGCTATTATGAGCAGGTCGAGAATTACCTTTTCCCGCTACATATTCAACACCGTATTTATAACCGCGGCAGGTACTTTCGGGCATATCTTAATCGCTTCGATGGGCGCTTATGTCGTTTCTAAGTACAGATTCCCCGGAAGCCGCACTTTCTTTAAGCTTGTAATAATAACCCTCCTGTTCTCGCCCCACGTTTTGGCGATTCCGCGCTTCTTAGTTATGAACCAGCTCAAATGGATTGACACCTACTTAGCCGTAATCATTCCTGCGTTCGCTATGCCGATTGGCTTTTTCCTCCTGAAGCAGTTTATGGATACTGTTCCGATGACGCTCATTGAAGCGGCAAAAATAGACGGCGCAAAAGAGTTTTCGATTTTCTGGCGTATAGTCATGCCCACGGTAAAGCCGGCGTGGCTGACCGTTATGGTGTTCTCGGTGCTGAATCTCTGGAGCGCTCAGGCGACCAACTTCATCTTCTCCGAGGAACTTAAGACGCTTCCTTACGCGCTTTCTCAAATCATAGGCGGCGGTGTTCAGAGAGCCGGAGTCGGAGGAGCTGTAACACTGTTTATTATGATTGTGCCGCTTATTGTATTTATCAGCGCGCAAAGCAATATTATCGAAACCATGGCTTCCTCCGGTATTAAAGAATAGGCGGCAAGGAATAAGGAATAATTTGGAGTGATTTTATATGAAGATAAAAACAATCATTGTCACTGCGCTTATATTTGCATTTATAACGGCGCTTCCTGCCGGAGCGATTGGCTTCGGGACGGGAGCGGGTCCGAGTAACTATACATATAACTACAGCTTTTGGGGCGAGGAAGTCGCTATGCCCGATACTTATTATGTCGCCGCTTCGATTAGGGGGCATGATTTCTCGCTTGAAGATGAAGACGGAAACCTTGTCAGTATCGGCAACTTCCGCAATCCTCAGGGGCTTTTTATCAGTGAGAACCGCATTTATGTCTGTGATACCGGCAACAACCGCATCGTACTTATTGAGTATGATGAAGTTACTTCGACATACGAATTAATAAGGGTGGTTGAATATGTAACCATCAGAGGTGTAGCCAGTCCGCTTAACGCCCCGTACGGTTTATTTGAAAACAGAAACGGTGAAATATTCATAGCCGACACCGATAACAACCGCATTTTACGTCTTGACAACGATTTTAATTATATCAACTCTATATTTAAGCCGGACGACAGCAGTTTTGAGGAAAACATTGAATTTCTGCCCTGTAAATTAGTCGTAGACCATTCAAACCGTCTTTTCGTTCAGGCGCGCCACATAAACAAAGGGCTTATGGAATTTGATTTGGACGGTACGTTCAGAGGTTTCATGGGGGCTTCACGTGTTCAGGTCAGCATTATAGATTACTTTTGGAAGATGATAGCCAGCGATGCTCAGCGCGACCAAATGATTCTTTTCGTTCCCACCGAGTACAACAACGTCACGCTTGACCACGAGGGCTTCGTTTATACCACGCTCAGTACTTTCAGCGGCAGTCCTTTTGAAGCCGACCCGGTTCGCCGGCTTAATGCCGTCGGTACGGATATTTTGATACGCAACGGATTATTCGGCTTCGTGGAACCCGCCGGCGACTGGTGGTGGAGCGACCTCGGCGGCGTTTCGGGTCCCTCGCAGTTCGTTGACGTTGTTGTTTTTGAAAACAACTCATACATCTGCTTAGACCAGCGCAGAGGGCGCTTGTTTGCTTACGACTTTCAGGGAAACCTGCTTTATGTATTCGGCGGAAGAGGGAATGCACAGGGACGCTTCCAAAACCCTGTAGCCCTTGAAAGAATGGGTTCTTCGCTCTTTGTGCTTGATTCCCGAAGCGCAAGCATCACCCGCTTTAATCAAACTCGTTACGGTTGGTTAATAAGCGCGGCGATGGATTATTACTACCACGGGCTTTATGACGAATCCGCCGCAATGTGGGACGAAGTTTTAAAGTTGAACGGTAACTATGACCTTGCTTTCATCGGAAAAGGCAGAGCAGCGCTCCGCAATGAGCAGTTCCTTGAAGCTATGAGGTTTTACGAAGCGAAGTATGACCAGGAAAATTACGGAAAGGCTTTTCAACTCTACCGGAAGCAGTGGATAGAGGAGAATATAACAATGCTTCTTATCGTCCTCGCTTTGCTGTACATTTCTATAAAAGTTCTCGGAACTGTACTTAAACGCAGAAAGAAAAGAAAGGGGAACGTTTCATGATGCTCGCCTCTTTAAAACAAAAATCAACTTATGCCGCGCTCGGGCAGCAACTCAAATATTCACTCTACTGCATATTTCATCCCGCCGACGGCTTCTGGTGCCTGACACGCGAGAAAAGAGCAAGCTTTGCCTCTGCGAACATTCTTTTAATCATTTACACCATCGTTATGGTTCTGCGCCTTACGGCAACGAATTTTCAGTTCGTTTTTGTAAATCCGGAATATTTTAACGCGATGTTCCCCATTATGCAGACAATTTTGCCGATTATCTTATGGAGCATCTCTAACTGGGGTTTTACCACTCTGATGAACGGTAAGGGCAAGCTGTCCGACGTCTATATCGCGACTGTCTACGCATTCACTCCGGTAATAGTCTGCAACGCCATAGGGATTGTAGTAAGCCGGGTAATCACTTATGATGAAGGCGCTCTTTATTTCACCATGCTTACTATTGCGATGATATGGTCGATTATGCTTGTGCTTGTTGCAATGATGCAGATTCACGACTACACCATGCTCAAGGCGATAGTATCCAGTCTCCTCGCTATTCTCGGAATCGGGTTTATGGTTTTCGTTTTTTTGCTTTTCTTCAGTCTTGTCAGTGACGCGGTCATGTATTTTGTAAGTCTTTATAACGAAATTATCTTTAGGCTTTATTAATTTGCTACAGTAGGAGAATGAATTTATGAAAAAATCCCTGTCCTCGGCGCGGTGCGCTGTGATGGTATTGCTTATTACATTATCGCTTACCGCCTGTATGCCTTCGGGAGGCGGCTCCGATTATGTGGATTTTTACAATATAAACCGGGGAAGCCTTCTCGGAAAAGAATATGTTTTTGAAAACGAGTTTTTAACTATGTCGTTTGACCCTTACACGACATGGTTTACCGTTACTGACAAAATTACCGGAGAAGTGTGGCGCTCCAATCCCGATGATGCCGCAAGCGACCCGATTGCCGGTCCAATCTCCAGAGGAATAATGCAATCTCTTCTCGTTATAAACTATTCCACCATCGACGGGAACACAACTCTGCTTAACAGCTTTGATTTCAGTGTTGAAACAGGCTCGGAGGACGGACGCTACAACTACGAGATTCTCAAGGACGAAAACGGCAGGGACAACGGTTTTGCCGTACATTTTACAATTGGAAACGTTGAGCGCGTTTTCTATATTCCCGAAGCCGTGCCGGAATGGCGCATGGAAGAAATCACGGCTACCATGACCGACAGCGAAATAAACAGACTCCGGAACATGTACTACAGAGTTTATGATATAGACAGGCTTGGCAGTACCGACAACCGAGAAGAACTTTTAGAAATATATCACGACCTTGAAGAAACGAAGGTCTACGTCTTGAGCCCTACGCTTCAGGTGCATCTCAAGGCGCAGGCTGAAGAACTTTTCATGTCGCACGGTTACACAAAGGAAGATTATTATAACGATTTGCAATTTTATGAATCCGACAGCGCAACAACCCGCCCTGTCTTTAATGTTTCTGTTTATGTAAGGCTTGACGGTTACGGATTTGAAGTTACTGTTCCTTATGATGAAATCGAATACATAAGCGAGTTCCCGCCTATTGAGATTCAAGTACTGCCTTTCTTCGGAGCGGGCAACATTGAAGATGAAGGTTATATGCTTGTTCCTGACGGGAGCGGCGCGCTTATCAACTTCAACAACGGCAAATACAACCAAAACCCTTACTACAACAATGTTTACGGTTGGGATGAAGCTATTTACCGCGATGCAATCCTGCTTGACCCGAAAGCACATCTGCCTGTTTTCGGGATTGAAAAGAACAACAGCGCATTCATCTGCGTTATAGAAGAAGGCGCGGCATACGCCAGTTTAAGAGCGAGCGTTTCCAATCACCCGGACAGCGGCAGATATAATAACGTCTTCGCCGAATACTCCCTTATTCACCGCGAAAACATGGAAATATCCAACAAGTCCGACAGAAACGTTGTTATATTCCAAAGAAGGCTTCCCGAGGGGGAGAAAATTGTTCAGCGCTACATGTTCGCTGAGCGGAGCGGTTACATGGGCATGGCTGAAAGATACCGCGAGTACCTTATGGAACAGCACCCGCATCTTGAAAAGCAGGATGAATCCGCCGTTCCCGTAGCAGTTGAAATTATCGGCGCAATCGAAAAAAACCAACATATATTGGGGCTTCCCGTTGCCCGACCTTTCAAGCTCACCTCCTACAATGAAATGGCTGATATGGTCGTTGACCTTAACGCAAGAGGTTTCGGCGAAGTGAATTACAGGCTCACGGGCTGGTTTAACAAAAGCGTTCTGCATGAGGTTCCGACAAGTGTCAACCTTATTTCACGGCTCGGAAGCCGCCGCGATTTTGAGAGTTTAATCAACACCGTTAATCAAAATAATTCTAACATATTTCTTGAAGCCGACTTCATGTTCATGCGTAACAACACCCTCTTCAACGGCTTCAATATCAATCGTGACGCATCGCGTTTCTTAAACCGCAAACGGGTTGAAATTTATCCGTACAGCTTCATATGGTACGGGGAATTTACCCGTGACTGGGTGGACAGATTATCCCATATTGCCCGTCCCGAATACATGATGGGACTTATTGACGGCTATATGGAAAAAATCGCAGGCTTCGGGGCTGAAAACGTGGCTTTCCGTACAATCGGCAATAACTTAGCCGGCGATTATAACGAAAAACGCTTCGTCAGCCGTGAAGCTACCATGAACATGCAGGTTGAAAAGCTTCGCGAACTCCACGCGGCGGGACACGGCATAATGATTCAAAGCGGATACGCCTATGCCGCCCCTTATGCCGACTTTATCACAGACTTCCCGCTTTCATGGCAGGGCTACGGAATCTTAGATGAGGAAATACCTTTTTATCAAATCGTTCTCCACGGATTAGTTCCTTATGCGGGTCGTCCGATGAACTTAGCGGAGGATTTCGAGCTTAATATACTCAGAAGCCTTGAATCCGGCGCGGGACTTTACTTCGCTTTCATGCATGAAAGCCCGGAAGTGCTTCAGACCTCCCGCTTCCTCACTTACTACGCCAATCAGTATTCGATGTGGATTAATACAGCCGAAAGAATCCATAAGGAATTCTCCGAGCAGGTAGGCGATATATACAACCAGTATATAACCAACTATACTATACTCTCAAGCGACGTAAGCGTCACCGAATACGAAAACGGCGTCAGGGTCGTGGTTAATAAATCAAGCGCGCCTTTCACCTATGAGGGTCGTACTATAGAAGCTAAAGGTTATTTAGTCATAAGGGGGGGAAAGGTAAGATGAGCGAAAATCCGCAGACACAGATTAACGCAGGTCAGCCGAAAAAAGAGAAGAAACGTAACTTCTTATCGCAAAAGTACCACAATCTTGACTTCCAAAAGAAGAACGCAATTGCGGGATACCTGTTCATATCTCCTTTCATTATCGGCTTTTTAGTTTTTATGTTCCTGCCGATTCTTGAATCGCTTCGCATGGTGTTCAGCGAAGTCACCATGGACCTCGAAAATAATCGCTATGATATGGTTTTCAACGGGCTTTCCAACTTTTATTATGTTTTCCAGACCGACCCGGAATTTAACCGTCTGCTGACCGAAGAGCTGTTCAGAATGTTGCTCTCCGTTCCGGCAATTCTTGTGTTTTCGTTTTTTGTGGCAATGATTATTAACCAAAAGTTCAAAGGCAGGAGTTTTGTCCGTTCCGTGTTCTTTCTGCCGGTAATCCTTTCGGCGGGCGTAATGCTCGGGCTTGAAACCAACAACATGCTCCTTGGCGAAATGCGTTCCTACGTTCAGCAGAACAACGCCATGACAAACACTATAACAAATGTGCTTGAAGAGATTCTTATATCGGGCGGCGCTATGGACGAGTTCCTGTATTACGTTATTCAGGTCGTTAACGAGATTTACGGCATCGCGCTAACCTCGGGAATGCAAATCATCATATTCCTGTCCGGTCTGCAAACTATATCACCCAGTATGTATGAAGCTTCTAAAATAGAAGGCGCAACCGCTTGGGAAAGTTTTTGGAAAATCACGTTCCCCATGATAAGCTCACTGATTCTTGTAAACCTGATTTACTCTATAATCGACTACTTCCTGCGTTCCGACAATACTGTTATGGAAAAAGTAACATCGGAAATAGCCAAGATGGACTACGGGCTCAGTTCCGCAATGGCGTGGGCTTACTTTATAATCGTCATAATCATAGTCGGCATTTCGGCGGGAATTATTTCACGGAGGGTTTACTATTATGAGTAATAAAGCAGTCACGGCGACCGAAACAACTCCGGTTATGACAATGGACGAAAAGCTCGCTTTTATGAGCAGTAAAAAATACAAACCCCCGAAGCGTGACTTTAAGTCCCTGATGGAGAGAAACCGCGCTTCCGGCGGCTATCTGCTCAAGAAAAACATTGGGAATGTTATCTTCGTTATAGTCAGAGCGACGCTTTTATTCGGGCTGTGCTTCCTGATTTTACAGCCGCTGCTTAATAAACTTTCGCTCAGCATAATGAGCGAGAGCGACCTTTTCGATTCCACCGTTGTAAGCATCCCGCGTGAATTCACGGTGTTCAACTATGAGATGGCGGACTTGCTCCTCGGTTACTGGCCCGCGCTTTTCAGAACTTTTATTGTTTCGTTGGCGGTGGCGATTTTGCAGGTTGCATCCTGCACTTTCGTCGGATACGGCTTTGCAAGGTTCAACTTCCCGTTTAAAAGATTTTGGTTCATGTGCGTAATAATGCTTATCCTTGTTCCGCCGCAGACCATAATGAGTTCTTTATTCCTTCACTTCGCGCTGTTTGATATATTCGGTATATTTACGCTTATTGTCGGCAAGCCGCTTAACCTGATAAACAGTCCCGTACCCTACCTTATGATGAGCGCAACCTGCATGGGGCTTAAAAACGGGTTATACATATACATGATACGCCAGTACTTCCGGGGTGTGCCCAAAGAGCTTGAAGAAGCCGCTTATGTTGACGGTTGCGGAAAGCTTAAAACCTTCTTCCGCATCATGCTCCCCGACGCAAGAGCAATTATTACCTCCTGCTTCCTTTTCTCATTCGTGTGGCAGTGGACGGACTCTCTGTTTACAAGCCTTTTCCTCAGAAGCATGAGATTATTGTCAAGCTCTGTCAGCTCCATACCGCAAACCCTCGTAAACTATTATCAAAACAACATCGGTCGTCATGCGTTTCCGTCGCCCGGGCTTCAGCAGCAAATCGCCGCTACGGGTATGCTTATGTTTATCGCGCCTCTAATCATTCTCTACCTTATCGCGCAAAGAGGTTTCGTTGAAAGCATCAGCCAGTCGGGCATTAAAATGTAGGTTTAGAAAAGCAACGGCTTTTCTTAAAAAATAGAACAATCATTCATTTTAGGAGGAAGATTATGAAACTAAGGAAATTCTTGGGGCTTTTCATTGTTCTGTCAATGCTGCTCTCGCTTGCGGCCGGCTGTAACGGCGATGACAACGGCGGAGGCGGAGGCGGTGGTGGAGGCGGTGGTGGTGGTGGTAGCGATACCGGCGACCCCAACAACTCAGTTGATGAAAACGCCCGCAACCTCGGCGGCATAGAAATCACCGTCGGTATTTGGTGGGCGCCTGACGACACCGAGCCGACAACCGAATACGGACGCGCAAGACTTGAATATATTGAGTATATTCAAAGAAAACACAACTTTACAATCAAGCAGGAAGACCTCGGCGCAGGCTGGGGCGGACACGCCGACTTCATAGCAAGCTCGATTCTTGCGGGAAAACCTGCCGCTTCAATCTGTACGCTTGAACCCGGTCGCGTAGTGTCGCTCCTCAGAAATAGAATGTTCTATGATGTGGGCTCGCTTGACAGCGTTAACTTCATGGACGAAAAGTGGAACAGGCACATCAGGGAAATGATGACTTTCGACGGGGAAATTTACGGCTTTGTTCAGGGTTATAACCCCTGGGACGCCGGTGTTGTGTTCTTTAACAAGGACGTCCTTGAAGAAGCCGGTATTCCGGGCGATACCCCCTACGACCTTCAGCTTTCCGGCGACTGGACGTGGAACGCTATGATGGACATGGCGAGAACAATTCACCGTTCTACCGACGGAAGCGGTATCCCAAATGTTTTCGGTTTTGCTACTTTCTCCACCTTTACGCTTGGCGCGGCTGTTTTCAGTAACGGCGCAAGCTATGTCGGAAGAACCGAAAACGGCAGATTCATGAACAACGCATATGACAACAACGCTTTTCTGCTCGCCGCCAACCTCGTGCATGACTTTGCACGCGAAAACCTCTTAAAACCACAACCCGAAGGCTCGCCGTGGAACTGGTTTATCGAAGGCTTTAACGAAGGCGACACCGCTTTCCGTGTTTCTCAGGAATACTCGAAATCCGAGCTTCAAGACGTACCTTTCGACTGGGGAATGGTTTTCTTCCCGAAAGGCCCTCAGGCAACCGATTACATGGCGATTTACTACGAAAACATCAACATAATTCCGATGAACTTCTCCCGTGAGGAAGCTGAAGACATCATGTTCGCCTATGACCTTTGGACTGAACCCGTTCCCGGTTACGAAGATGATGATATGGCGTGGAAGTTCGGCTCTTACGGCGCTTACAGAGATACCCGCGCAGTTGATGAAACCCTTGCCATGCTTCGCTCCGGCAATCATACCAATCCGAGACTTGACCAGTTGGTTCCGAGTTTTGAGTCGGGCAGAGTCGCCTGGGACCTCTGGGATTTGGAAGCTACTCCCGCACAGTTAATCGAAGAAGCCAGCCAGGAATGGAATGCCCTCATAGCGGCGGCTAACAGAGTAATTTTTGGCGACGAGTAATTTAAACATTAAAGCAGATAAAATTTCTAATATCGACGAAAACCGTAGGAAAACTGCGGTTTTCTCGATATTCCGCAATATTTGATTACATAGACGCAATATATGATTAGATAAAGCCTTAACTATTTAGTATACTTATTATATGTAAATGTATTCAACATTTGCGGACAACCGTAAATTAAACTCAGAAAGGTGAAAATTTATAATGGTAAAAAAACTCTCAACTTTAGCGGTTATCATTATCGTGACACTTGCGCTTACATTAACTGCAAGTGCAAGACAGGTTGAACTTAGACTTGATGAAGATAATCGTGTTGACGGCGTAGCGGCGATAATTTATTACTTCAGCAGTATCACTGCTGATGACAGCGGCGCTATTGACGGAAACGTCTTTATCGGTCTTGGTGACGACAACGTGCAAAAAAGCATAGCAAACGAAGGTTCGCTTTTTACAGAGCAGAACAAGGACATATTCCTTGACGAAGGTCAGGCTTCAATCACTGTTGACCTCGGCGCAACGTTTGACGATGTGGGCGGTTATGTAGGCATTAACCTCTGGACTGTCGGCGAATACGGAATCGAAAAGTACGAATTCCTTGACGCATCCGGCGCGGTTATAGCTACAATCATTGACGGCGCAATCGTAGACGGCGGCGCTCCTCCGATTAGCCCGGCTCCCGCCCCTGATGGTGACGGTGACGGCGATGCCGACGGCAACGGCGCTGGTCTCGACGGCGGCAACGGTAATGTTGACGATGACGACGACAAGCACGGCGCAGAAACAGGTATCGGCGATGTAGCAGTTGCTTCCGCAATCGCTCTCGTAGCCGCAGGCGCTGTAATATTCAGCCGCAAAAGAAAATAATTAATAAAACGTAATTACAGAAAGGTGAAATTTAAAATGGCTAAGAAATTATTAACATTTGCACTCGTTGCAATGCTGGTGGTCGCTTTTTCGATTACCGCTTCGGCAAAAACCCTCGTTATCGACGGCAGCGAGCAATTCGCAGCTTTCGCAGACGGCGAGAGCCCTTGGTTCATGCAATCCGGCGGTCCTGACTACGCTCTTGACTCCGGCAATCTGTGGATTGAAAACCGCAACAACGACTACGATGCTCTTGACTTCGTAGTTAACTCCGGCGACGGCGGCGACGGCGAAGCTGCAAGATTCTTCGGCGAAGCAAACCTTGAAGACGGCGACTATGTTCTCGAATTCTCTGTTACAATGGCACAGGGTACAACGTTCGAGCTTAAAACAAACAGAGACGGTGGTTGGACAACCATTCTTGAATCAGGCGTAAACGCTACTTCGTTCAGCGGTTCCGTCAACTTCTCTGTTAAAGACAATGAAACATTAAGAAACGCAGGTGCAGTAGCTAACTGTAAAGTAATCGAAGTTTCAAGCCTTGAAGGCGATGACCTCATTACAACCGGTTTCCGTTTCCAAACTGCTGAACCTTTCTCCGACTTTGCTGTTACAGAACTGAAGATTTACAGTTTAGGCGGCGATGGCGGTGGCGGTAACGATGGCGCCGGCGATGGCGGTGCCGATGGCACCGGCGATGATAACAGCGGTGGCGATGCTCCTGTACTCGGCAACGATGATGATGATAAGCACGGCGCAGACACAGGCGTTGCTGATGTAGCAGTTGCTTCTGCAATCGCTCTCGTAGCTGCAGGCGCAGTGGTATTCAGCCGTAAAAGGAAGTAATTAAACTTTCAATACAAATAAATAAAAAACCGGAATTAATTCCGGTTTTTTATTTGATTTGCTGTAGGCGCACCCTACATAAAAAACAGCCCCGCAGTATGCAGGGCTGTTTGAATATTAACTTGCGCTGTTAATCTAATTCTTCAAGGTTCAGTATATCTCCGAATATTTCTACCCATCTTTGTGTGCGCTCATCGATTATCGCCTGTCCGCCTGACGCAAGATAGTCTGCCATTGCGCTGTCAAATATGTTGTCAAACTGTCCGGCGGGGGCTCTTACCGAGTTTACAAGCGCGGTGTCGCGTTTCTCGCCGAGCGCGGTCGGCATACCGCTTTCAGCCGCTATAATTCCCGCTTGTACGTTGGGTAATGTGCGCGCATCAAGGCTTGTGAGTACTGCCGCTCTTCCGATTACTTCCGGTGTCGCTTCCGGGAAACTGAAACCTCGTGAAGCCGCTGATATTTCATCGCTTTCGAAGAAGATTTCCCCGTTAGTGTTAAAGGTCAGCAGATAGTCGATATTCTGCGGCGAGTTCATAATCAGCTCTGAGTAAGTCCATGTATTGTTGCCCGTTCTCGGGTTAATTATACCGGGTTCTGAGGTGAAGATGTTATCTCTGACCGCTTCTGCGGTAGGCGGGAGGTTCCTTACTGCGTAAACCTCGCCTGCATCATTGAGTACGCGCTCAAAGTTTATGCCTTCTACACCTGAACCAAGATATGACCTTACGTCAAGTCTGCTTACATAATCAAGATAAAGCAGACAAGCTTCGGGTTCCTGATTGGTGCGCGGGAAACAGATTTTACGGTCGTTGTTTTGGGGCATGATTTTCGCGTATAAGCCTGCGTCATTTTGGAAAGCCGCTACGGGTATAAATCCTGCCTCCTCGTTGTTAAGGCTTTGTCTCATCATTCCCTGAACACCGTTCGCGTCTCCGCGGTAGGGCCATTCCCAGTTATGAATCATCGAGCCTACATAACCCGCTTTCATGAAGTTATCTTCCGTGCTGTCTCCGCGGCCGCCGTACAGGTGGAAATCCTGCCATACCAAGCCCGCAAGATACCATTCATTCAGCTTTCTTACGCCTTCCTTGATGCCTGTGTATGTGAACATGAAGTCGTCAAAGCCGCGGGTATAAAGTTCTTTGTCCGTGATATTGTTCGGTATGAAAGAAGCAAGCAGATGGTCAGAACGCCATCCTACATTGGCAGCTCCTAATGTAAACGGGATAATCTTATCCGCGTCAGCACCGAGCAATGCTTGCGCATTGGATTGAAACTCGAACAACATGCCTTCAAACTCGGAAAGTGTGGTAGGTTCGGGAATACCAAGCGCCGCTAACCAGTCTTCACGCACAAACGTATTTATGCGCGTCAGACCGTGTCTGAGTCCTTCAATCGCCCAAATCTCACCGGTTCTCGGGTTTCTGTTAAAGTAAATAAGGCTTGTTCCGAGAAGCTCCCAAAGGTTCGGCGCAAGGAACGCGAGGTCGGTAACATACGGGTTTAAGTCGAGTATACCGTGCATGTCTTCCGCGAAAGTGGCAATCGCCGGATAGTTGTAGGTTTTAATAATATCCGGTGCGCTGCCCGACGCAAGAAGGTTTGCAAGTTCCTGTGCCTCGGTATCACGCGGATAGTTGTCAAATTCAACCTTGATGTTCAGGTCGCGTAAAACCTCGTGCTGAAGCCATTTTGTCCAATAGCTTTCTAACGGGTGGGTTCTGCCGTCGTCACGGGTACGGTCAAAAATCTGTACCGTAATGGTTTTGGTGTCGTTGAATCTGTAGAATTCACCGGTTTTTACAAGTCCGAGTTCATCCAATACATCTTCGCTAACGACAAAATCGGGTTCTTCGTCAAGGTCAATGTTGCCGCCGCCCGGTTTTTCTTCAAAGCCGGGGTCATCGGTGATACAGCCTGTAGTCAAACCGAGCGCCATAACACAGGCAAGCAGAAGACAAAGTATTTTGCGTAGTTTCATGTTTTTCCTCCCTATGAATGATTTTATTATTAATTATGCTTTACATAATTATGCACTTTTCATTATTCCTTAACCGCGCCAAGGGTTACGCCGGCTATAAAGTATCTTTGCAAAAAGGGATATACTATTAATATAGGTATCATCGCGAACATAACCATAGCCGTTTGTAATGCATCGCTCGCGCCTAACTGCTGGTTCGCCTCCGTCACCGCCACATCCGGTGATGTTCTGCCTTGTATCATATAATACAGAAGAAGCTGAATAGGGTAGAAGAACTCGTTCTGGTTCATGAACATAAGCGCGTCCGAAAAGCCGTTCCAACGCCCTACCGCATAGAAAAGCAACAGTGTCGCAACAACAGGCATCGACAGCGGCAGATAGATAGAAACCATTGTTCTGATTGGCCCGGCACCGTCGAGTTCTGCCGATTCACGCAGGGAGAGCGGTATCCCGTAGAAATAGCTTCGCATTATTATCATGTTAAAGACGCTTAGACAAAACGGCAACGCTAACACTAACGGGTGGTTAATAAGCCCTAAGCTTTTGAGCAGTATGTAGGTCGGAACCGTTCCCGCATTGAAGTACATAGTCAGGATGATAAACGTATTGAAGAACTTGCGCCCTTTAAGGTGGTCATAAGTAAGCGGGTAGGCGCAAATCGCAGTCATGAACACCGACCAGATTGCACACGCTACCGTAAGCATAGCCGTCCACGCCAATGACCATGTATATCTGTTATCCTGCAATATGCTGATATAGTGGGATATATCAACGCCGGTTACGGTTACGTTTTCGGTCGCCGCTCTTCTGACCTCGGCGTTTTCAAGGATAATTGTACCTATGCGAGTTCCGGCATTAAAATCAGCGGTAAACATACTTCCGTCTATTGTTATGGAATCAATCTGCGTTCCCGTCCTCTTGTTTACCATAGGACTGTTAACGCCGACAAATGCCTGCGCTATAGAAACGGATTCTAATCTCGGCAAGCCTGTTTCGGAATTGATTTCATCGGTTTCTCTTATAATATACGTAGTTTCTTCGATTTCACCGTCAGAGTTCGCAATGTGTCTTATTACCGCCGTCACTACATGCGTTCTTCCTGTTTGAGTGTTAACATAGGTTTCATATTCACCCATTGGAGTAAGCCTTAGGATTTCGGCGTTTTGAATAATCAGAGTGCCTTCTCCCGTATCTTCATCAAAGTCGTTTGTGAAAGGGATTTCACTAACTTCCAGCGTTTGTAAAGCCGTACCTGTTTCCTCGTTAATTTCCACCCTGTCAAAGTCCAGCCTGTCATACAGGTAGACAATCGGAATAGCGTCCACCGAAACTTTTCCCGTTTCTTCATTTACGCTTTCCCTTATAATATACGTTTCTACTACGGGTCTGCGGGTTCTTACGTCTATGCTGTGTATTATTACCGCTGTTTCCGTTACTTTAACGCCGTTAGCGAACACGTTCTCATATGTAACCTCGACTGCGTTGTCTTTGGGTATAAGCATAACCTCGCTTCTAATCAGCGGTCTCGGATGGCTCAGCGAACGCGCTAAGATGTTCATAACCGGAAGCAGGCAAATCGCGATTAAAATTAAGCATATAAAGGCAATAATCCAGTCGCCTATTTTTGTCCCTGTTGTTTTAATCATTTCGTTTCCCCCCTACCAAATTCCGCGTTCTCCTGCTTTTTCGGCTATTTTATTAGCCGCGAGCAGGAATATAATGCACACCACCGACTGGAACAAACCGACCGCCGTAGCAAGCGGGAACTGTGAATCCAAAAGACCCCTTTGGTAAACGAAAATCGCAAGCACATCCGAAACATCCCGCACTGCCGCGTTTCGGAGCGCCATAGGTCGGTCAAAGTCACTGCCGAGTATGCGTCCGAGGCTCATGATTAAAAGTACGATAATCGTAGGTTTAAGCCCGGGGAGCGTAACGTGCCAGATTTTCCTCATACGGTTCGCGCCGTCAACCGACGCGGCTTCATACAATTCGGGGTTAATACTCGTAATCGCGGCAAGGTAGATAATCGTATTCCAGCCCACACTCTGCCAAATCCCGAGGAACACATAAGTCCAAACCCAAAGGAACGAACTGTCAAGGAACTGAATTCCTCTGTCAATTAAGCCCATTCGGGTCATTGCGATGTTAACAAGCCCGTTAGACGGCGCAAAAAGCTGCGTCGCAAGGCTCGCGATAATTACCCACGAAAGGAAGTGCGGCATGTAAGCAATTGTTTGCGTCACACGCTTGAAACGCTTGAAAGCAAGCTCGTTAAGTAAAATCGCTAATATAATCGGCGCGGGGAATCCCATAACAAGGTCAAGGAAGTTCAGCATAATCGTGTTGCGTAGCGCGAACATGAAGTCGCGGTCGGCAAATGCCTTTATGAACCACTCAAAGCCGAAGTTATCCGCCCAGGGAACTTGCCATACCGGAATCAGAATATTATTCCGCTTGAATCCGAGCAGAATGTTTCCCATTGGCATGTACCTGAAAATAACAAAGTAAACGAGCGGTAAAAGGAGCAACAAATACAGCGTCCAATATCTTTTAAAGTATCTTTGATTCCTTCCGAGCCACGGTTTGAACACAGATGATTCGGACGCTTTTATGAGTGGTGCCGCCATGTTTAAATGCCTCCCGTATTATTTAATTTTGGTTGCCGTATACATAAGTAATTTTACCATAAAAAAGGGCGGTTGTCAATGTTTATTATTAAATAATTACTTCTTTGCCCACGTTTCCATCATTATCCATGCCGCCTGCGCTTCTGCCGACGTCCCCTGCCTGTCAAACAAAGGCGCTCCGCATACCCCTTGAATAATTCCGAATCCGTCTATATTTTTGGAAACGGTTTTGCGGACTTTATCGGCATGCTGTTTATAATTCCTGCCGGCAAGCCAGTTTTCTTTCAGCCCTCTGTATATAAACGCAGCCGCCATCATTGCCGACGTACCGTCCGTGAAGGAGCCGGGCTCGTCTAAAATATCATGAAACAGTCCGTCGTCACGCTGAAACTTCAGCATACAGTCAAGCATCTCTCCGCCTGTCTGCATAAGTGTTTCATACGCGCCTATATCGCCGGTGTTCTTGGCTTCGTGCAGAACCTTCGCCACGCCGAGCAACGTCCAGCCGTTTCCGGTCGCCCAAAGCTTCCGCCGCACGAACTTCTGCGTTCCCGCGTCAAAAATATGAAACATACAGCCCGTTTCATCATCGCGCAGATAATTCATGATGCCGTAAATCTGCTTGGTTGCTTCATTCAGCTCATTCATCACCGCTAAAAAAGGCGGTCCCATATAACACGAATCCGACCAAATCTGCTTGGGAGTAAAGCCTTCATGGAATGATTTCTCATTGTGATAGATTACGCCGTCCTCGGTATGCGGGGCGTAAACCATCAGATACTCAAGCATTTTATTTGCGGCTTCTTCAAAAAGCTTGTTGTCGGTTATTTCAAAAGCCCGCCAAACCGCTTCTCCGTTTGCGCCGGAGTCGGTAATCGCGGTTTCGCCGCTCATCATGGCGAGCCGCCCGTCTTGCCATTGCCTGACAACAGCGTCGTGCGCCATTGCCACAAATAGTTCGGTTTCCCCCGCTTCAAGGAGCGCCTGAGCCGCGAAGCCCTGCTCCCATGAGTGACGCTGCATTGTGAGCATTGCGTTTCTTACCCGTTTGTATGTATCCATAAAATCTGCCGCCTTTTCGGTTTAATTCCTTTATATTGTAGTATAGCATGTATTTAACTTCAAGTCAATGAGTCGGACAAATATGGAACCTTTGCGCTAATATAGCCGCCGTTATGTTATAATAGCGACAGTTGCAGTATAAAGTAAGCGACTTTTTACGGGCGCTTTATCGGGAGGTAGCCGCTATGATAGCCTTTATACGGAGATACATATTCGACGGAGCGAAAAAAAACTCGGCAGCCCCGATTATCTTCATATTAATCTGCTCGTATTTTATAATAACCACCGTATATACCGCATTGTTTTTCGGCTCGGCAAAAACATTTTTCGGTGCGAATATGACGTTGGTTCGTTTCAGTCTTAATGCCCTTATGCTCGTAATATACATCGTGCTGGAGCGCCTGCCGCTGAAAGCTTCCGTCACGGCATTTCTGACCCCTACTTTTATGGCGTTTATAGTTATTGCGGGCGCTGTTCTCTTAGGCGGGGACGTGCTTACTTATACTTATTTGTGCTGTTCGGCTATGATTTCCCTCACGTATTTCAACAGCCGAAGCATGAAACTGCATATCGTGACCGTAAGCGCGAGCCTGGCGGTTGTTCTTTTTGTGTTTCAAATAAATATTATGGGCAGTATCTTTACAACCGTTCATAACACTCTGTTTTTCATGGCATTTATCGCGCTTGATGTTTTGGTTCATACTTTCGGAACTGCTTATATCAAAACCTTGCAGGAGCTGACAAAAGCTAAGAATGAAGCTGATATTGCAACACGCGCCAAATCCTCTTTCCTTGCCAACATGAGCCATGAATTACGTACACCGATGAACGCTATTATCGGTATGACTACCATAGGACTATCCGGCTCGGATATTGAAAGAAAGGATTACAGCCTTAAAAAAATTGACGACGCGTCAAAACATCTGCTCGGTGTTATTAACGACATCTTGGACGTATCGAAAATTGAAGCGGGTAAGTTTGAGCTTTCCGAGGTTGAGTTTGATTTTGAAAAAATGCTTAACCGAAGCGTAAATGTTATCGGCTTCCGCGTTGACGAAAAGAAACAAAAGTTTACCGTATATGTTGATAAGAGTATTCCGCGGCTCTTGGTCGGCGACGACCAGCGGTTAGCGCAGGTAATAACAAATCTTTTGGGGAACGCGGTTAAATTCACGCCGGAAAACGGTTATGTACACATTAATACATATTTTTTAGGGGAAGAATCCGGCGTTTGTACAATAAAAATCGCTGTTACCGACACGGGAATCGGCATAAGCCCTGAACAGCAGGAGAAGTTGTTTAAATCATTTCAGCAGGCAGAAGACAGCACATCGCGGAAATTCGGGGGGACGGGTCTCGGGCTTGTAATTTCCAAAAATATTATTGAAATGATGGGCGGGGAAATTTGGGTTGAATCCGAGCTTGGAAAAGGTTCTACTTTTGCTTTCACAATAAAAAAGAGACGCGGCGAAATACTCAGGCAAAATGCCGACAATAATATAACGTGGGAAAGCGTCCGCATTTTAGCCGTTGACGACGATGAGTATATTCTAAAGGATTTCAAGGGAATTGTTGAAGGACTCGGCGCGAAATGCGACACAGCGCTGAACGCCAAAGACGCGCTCGGTTTTATTGAGCGCGGCATTGAATATGACATTTACTTTATAGACTGGATAATGCCGGAAAAAGACGGCATTGAACTGACAAAAGAACTAAAAAGAAAATCGCAGGCGACGAGTAACTCTGTTGTGGTTATGATTTCGTCCGCCGAGTATAGTATAGTCGCAGAAAAAGCGAGAAATGCCGGCGTTGATAAGTTTTTGCAAAAGCCGTTGCTTCCGTCAACGATTGCGGATTTAATATACGAACATCTAAGCCAGATAAATCAGCAGGCAGAAGAAGAGGACATCGATATTTCCGCGCTCTTCAAGGGAAGCTGCGCTTTACTTGCAGAGGACGTTGACATTAATCGTGAAATCGTGACGGCGCTGCTTGAACCTACGCTTTTAGAAATTGATTACGCAAAAAACGGAAAAGAAGCTGTCGATATGTTCCGCGAGGCACCGGATAAATATAATATTATTCTCATGGATATTCAAATGCCCGAAATGGACGGTTACGAAGCAACCCGCCAAATCAGGGCACTTGATGTTCCGAAAGCAAAGAAGATTCCGATTGTCGCTATGACTGCCAACGTATTTAAGGAGGATATAGATAACTGCCTTGAAGCCGGTATGAACAGCCACGTCGGTAAGCCGCTCGATTTAGACGAGGTGCTTGATAAACTGCGGTTTTATTTATTAACTGAATTAAAATTCTGATTTACGGTTAAGTTCAGCAGTTTTCAAGACCGGGAGCTATTAATCTTAATTTGGCCTGTAAAACGTTTTCCAGAGTTAAAACGACCTCCGCAAGCCTGCTCACAGAACGGTTAACGGCAATTATTTCATTTGTTGTAAGTCCCGCCATAGTAAGAATCCTTTGTATTTTTTCGCCTTCAGCGTTTAAGATATGGGCTAAAGCCGCTTCCTGTAAAGCAACAGACGATATAATATCTACGAGCGCCCGGCATCTTTCCGTCGGCTCTCCTGTGATTCTGACCTGTACGGCGTTTGATTCCTCGTTGAATATCAGAGGAACGCCTCCCGAAACGGGCGAATAGCTGTAGGTTATTTCGGCAGTGTTTAACGTGGGATTTTCCGCAGGTATAAATTCCGCAAGCACGTCAAAAGTAATGGTAAGAGTTGTGCCGCCCGGAACATTCGGTATAGAGAATCCGTTGTTGGGGTTCAGCCCGGGTTCGGGCGTTCCGTTTATCCTGACCGTGCCGGGAACAAAGGACAGCCCTGCGGGAATAATATCCGAAAACGCCACGTCTGTTAATGGGAACTGACAGATGTCTGTAAGCCTTATCGTATAGGTGAATGTGCTTCCAACAGGCACAGAGGAAACGCTCGCGGACTTTACGGGTACGAATATAGGAACGCTGATTTCCCTTAGTGAAACATCGTCTATTGAATAATCGTTGCCGATGGCGGCAGGGCCTTCGCTTACGAACTGAATCGTAAGCGATTCGTTATTTCCTGAATAAATAACCGTACCGATTTCTTTCCATTCGGGTGTGTTCAGATTAACGGGAATCAATGCGCCAAGCATTTCGCTGAAAATAATCCGTCCTTCCGAGTCGTAGATTTGTACTCCCAGCGCAGGGTCGGCATAGCCGTTAACTTTAAACATGTTAAGTATCCACGAACTGAAAAGATAATAGGTGTTCGGGATTACAAATACCGGCGCCCTAAAGAACACCGAGCCCGGGTCGTATCCGTTTACAACCATCATTCTGCCGGTTTCATTGCCCGTTGTATGGTCGGCGACCCGCCACCACGCGCCGATAAGATTGCTTTCCGTGAAGGTCATAATATTTTGTACTGTATAATCGCCGTCCATAGGAACAAATATGTCAGGTTCGGTCAAAACATATTCAAAGTCCGGCGTAACGCCCGGATATGGTTCTTCGGGCGCGCTTGTGTTCGCGGGCGTTCCTGCGGGGAAGGTGCCGATTGTGCCGTTATCCGCGGCAGTAATAAGATTACCTGCGGTAATGATAACACATTCATCTAATATATTCACAATCGGGGTATATCTGACGGGACCGTTTAATATATAGATATTCGTGATATTAACGCCCTCCACTGTCAATATGCGGGTGTTCGGCGTTAAGCAGTCTAAGTTTGTAGTACCGGGCGGCGGATTGCTTACAAAGCTTATGGGCGGGGTTACGGCTTCCGGCGCCGAACCGGGTGCCGCCTCCGTGAAATCTCCCGGCGCCGGCACGGCTCCCGTTACTCCGTAAGCCTCTATGACAAGGTAATTCCCGTTCGGGACATTAATAAACGTAAAGTCGCCGTTCGCGCCCGTCAGAACGGCAAGCTGTTCTCCTGTCCCGGTATTATGTAAAACAACAGGCACTCCTGTGATGCCCGGCAATCCGTCAGGGTTCGCGGTTCTGTTCCTGTCGAATAAAAGATAACCAGATATAGTTGCCATAAATATTTCCTTTCTGTTATAGTTTATTATGCAATTCGCTAACCGCTTTCAATTTTGCCAACATAGCGTTTTCAAGCTCTATAGCATTTAATATTGTCTTATTAACCGAGTTGTTAACTTCCAAAAGCTCACCGATATTACTTGCGACTCCGACAGCTTTTTGAATTTTCTCCCCCTCGGCATTAAGGATATGCGCGAGCGCGGCTTCAATAAGAGCCACCGATTCTACAACGTCGCAAATAGCGCATGTGCAGTGTTTCGTGCGATTTTCACAACAGCAGACGGCAATACAGCGGCACGTATTTTTACAACAACAGTTATTTGTATTCAACGCTTAACCTCACTTAAATAAATTTGCATATAGCACATTATATGCAAACAGCGGTTAGTGGTTAATATAGCAATTCCATATGAAATGTGGAACCGCTGTCCGCCGCCATTTGCGGCGAGCGTTGACGTTTGATTCATTCAAATGTCAACAAGATTTGCTATAATTAACAATTAGCGGAGAGTAACATATAATAAAATCAGCGGTTTGAAAACAAGCCGCTGATTATTTAACTTATGAAAGGATGAATTATTTATGGGTATGCCCGTTATTGAGCAGGGAACCGGTACGAGAGAGCAAGCTATAACCGATATAATTACATCGGTAGCATTGCAGGAGGCGGCACTGGCGCACATAATGAACGCCGAGGGTGAAAAAATACAGGCTATAGTCGCCACGCCCGGCGTTACGGCTACGGAGCTGCTTGAGCTTAACGATTCGGTAAGAGATATGCTAAGCTCAATCGCTGAGCTGGAGGAAGCGCTCTACAGGAAACTAAGTCTGTTTGCGGACGAAATTGCCTCGGGGGGATTGGCGGCGGCAGGTTTTCCGACCTCAAATTGCAAAGAACGGTTAAAAACATAAGATACATATAATACAATCGGGAAGCGGCGGTTTTCATAAATGAAAATCCGCCGCTTTTTGCTGTTATTACTTTAATAAAGGTGTTTTCTCAGTTTTTCATAAACAGCTTCAATTTCTACAGGTTTTCCGAGGTGTCCGTTCATCCCGGCTTTAATGCACGACTCTACGTCTTCACTTAATACATTGGCGGTCATTGCGATAATCGGAATTTTTTCCGCTCTCGGCAAACCGGACGAACGTATGCTTTTAGTCGCGCTGTATCCGTCCATTTCCGGCATTTGTATATCCATGAATATAAGCCCGTAATCATTTGAAGCCGCCAAGAATTTTTCATAAGCTTCGCGCCCGTTAAAAGCAAAGTCTATATCAATTCCGGTATCTTCGAGGAGCGCGGAGATAATCTCGCGGTTTATTTCAACATCCTCCGCGATTAAAATTCTCTTACCCGCGAATGTTTCGTCCGCAGACACAGCTTCATCTTTTATATTTATTTCAGCGCCTGTCTGCACGTTTATTTCAAAAATAAATGAAGCCCCCTTACCAAACTCGGATTCAACCCTAATCCTGCCGCCCATCATATCAACTATGTGCTTCGATATGGCAAGACCAAGCCCTGTTCCGCCGTATTTGCGCGACCTTCCCCCGTCTGCCTGTTCAAAGGGTTTAAATAAATTCTTTTGCTGTTCTTCGGATATGCCGATTCCGGTATCTTTAATTATAAAGCAAAGCATACACGAGTCATCCGTTGCGGTTGTTTTTTCCGCGCTCAATGAAACGGAGCCGTGTTCCGGCGTAAACTTAACCGCATTTGAGAGAATGTTTGTGATAACCTGCGCCAAGCGCTTTTCATCGGTTTTAATGCTTGCGGGTATATTATCGCTAAGATTTATTGTGAGTTTTTGATTTTTCTTTTCCGCTTGCAGTTGTACAGTTTTTTTAACGGTTTCAAGCATGTTTGCGAAATTAAATTCACCGCAGGACAGTTCAAAGTTTTCGGATTCCATTTCCGAAATATCTAAAACATTGTCAATTACTCCCAGCAACTGCTGAGATGCTTCGCTTATATTATTAAAACAATATAGCCTGCGCGGGTCGTCGTTCGTCTTTTTACCTATTTCCGACATGCCTATAATCGCGTTCATCGGAGTACGCATTTCATGGGTCATACGGGCAAGGAAGTCGCTTTTTGCTTTGCTTGCTGCTTCCGCTTCTATGCGCTGTCTTTCGGTGTCGAGCAGAATATTTTTCGTTTCTGTTATATCCATCAGCGCGCCCGCAATACGGACAGGGTTTCCGTTCTCATCGCGGATGGTTTCACCGGAGTCGCGGAAATACGCATATTCGCCGTCTTTTTTTAGCGCTCTGCATTCTACGTCATAAGGCGTTTTGCCGGTTGTGTCAAGCAAGTGCTTGTTAAAGGATTCGAGAACGCTGTCTTTATCTTCGGGATGCAACCGGTTGTTCCAACTGCAACGCAAATTCGGAAAATCATTCTCATCGGAAAAGCCGAGCATACTCCTGAATTCATCCGACCATATAACCTCGTTTTCAGAATTAACCGCGTTTCCCTGAATAACTTCCATATCCCACAAGCCGATTTTAGTAGCCTGCACCGCAAGTTTTAATTTTGTTATTTGAAGCTCAAGCTTCTGGTTATAAATCTTACGGCGTTCTTCAAGCTGATTAGCCATAGAATTAAACGCAACCGCAAAATCGCCCATAAAATTCACGCGTTGTTTATAATCGCCGCGTGCGATTTGCTGTGCCTGCCAGGTCAGATGCTTGAGTGAAGCATGCAAGGCTTTCAAAGGAGCGGCTAATTCATTGCCGGGCGACGGAAGCTTGCCCGCGAGATTACCTTTTGATAAAGCCTTTGCCAATCCGTTTGCTTCAATCACACATACGGCAAAATACCGGAGACCGTTACCGAGGTCTTGAAAATCTTCGGGTAAGCTTTCAATATCTAAAACAGCATTTTCAGGTTCATTTATAACATCACTCAAATAATTAAATAAAATATCAGCAACGGACGCCAACTGTATTCACCGCCTTTTGTTACCAAGCATGTAGTCTTTTACATCTGTTCTTCTTCCATGACCGTTCCGTTAAAACGGCAAACCCTGTCGCCGCTCGCCCAGCAGTCTATTTCACAGACATCGTATCTCTTGCCCGTGTAAGCTTCAAGAATGCCGGCAATAAAGCCCTCGTCATAAATACAAACATTTTCATTCGTAATAGGCAATCCGCTGCAATCCAAATCCTGCTCTACCGTAAGCACGATGTTCCCGGTACCGGCATCAAAAGTTTCCATACGCAAAATGCCGATTCTTAGTTCTTCTAATGCTTTTTGCAGGTTAGCTAAAAAAGTATCGAAATCGACTTTTAAGTCCTGCGTGTTTTTTGCGAATTCCATACCCGCCAAAAAGCCGGCGTTGCGAAAATGCTCGTTTGCCTTTTCAAGACCGTATGCTTTGCTGAGTTCGTCAAGCATGGTATACTGCATCAGGCGGTATACCAGAACCGGCATTTCCTCGCCTAAATCTCCGCGCCCGTCTTTAATGCCGCCTAACCTGCTCCATGAAAAGTTTTCATGTTTTTCAACTTTTGAAAAGATGTTTTTGAGTTCCATTTGTAATGCCTCCTTATTATTATTTTGGTAATTGCGAAATTATTTTTAGGTGCGCAGCACCCTATAATATAATGTTTTTATTTTTTCTCTGATTCATACTTATCCCGCATAAACAACGCCATTTCAAGGCATTTATCGCCCAAATTGCGAACACGGGTAAGCCTTTCCACGGAAGCCGCGCACAGGTCGTCCATTGTTTCAATTCCGCCGCGCACCAAAGCGTTTATTGTACGAACGGTTAATTTATTGTATTCTGTTGAAGGCGCGAATTCCTTGAAATACTCTTTTAGTTTAATTTGTTGTTCCAACGCTCTTACTTCCTCTCATGAGTTTTAATTATGCATGACACCAACAGTAAACAATTACTTAAATTTTTAAATATTTTCTCAACATTTCCAAAACTTCATTAATATCAAGCGGTTTACCTACATGGGCGTTCATGCCTGATTTCATGCACTGCTCCACATCTTCACGGAACACATTCGCCGTCATAGCAACGATGGGTATTTCACCCGCTTTAGGTAATCCCGAGGCGCGTATTTGCTGCGTAGCTTCATGCCCGCCCATCTCCGGCATTTGCAAATCCATCAGTATCATATCATATCTTTCGGGCGCTTCGCGGAACATACGCAGAGCCTCCGCGCCGTTTTCCGCACAGTCAATCTCTAATAATGTCGGCTCAAGCAACGCTAATACGATTTCACGGTTAATTTCTACGTCCTCGGCAAGTATAATCCGCTTCCCTTTGAAAATATCCTCATTATTTTCTTCCCGGCTTTCGGGTTCGGAGATTTTCCGTTCATTTCCAACACCGACGACCGCGGTAAAAATAAATCGTGTGCCTTTGTCTATTTCAGATTCTACCCATATATCACCATGCATCAAATTAATTATTTTCTTGGATATTGCAAGACCTAAGCCGGTGCCGCCGTATTTTCTTGATATACTGCCGTCGGCTTGTTCAAAGGGCTGGAACAAATGGGATTGCTGTTCTTTGGTAATACCTATGCCGTTATCGCATACTTCAATGCGTAGCAGATAGCCATCCTCTGTTTCTTTTTCTTTTCGCGCCGTTAATTTTATGTTGCCGCCCTCGGGCGTGAATTTATTGGCGTTGCTTATAAGATTAGTGATTACCTGCGCCAATCTCTGCCTGTCGGTTATGACAGCGGGCGGAATGTTACGGTCAATATCAACCGTAAAATTCTGATTCTTTTTTTCTATATTTACAATCACTACCGAAACAACCTGCTCTAACATATCGTTGAACATAAAGTCTGTTTCGGATAAATCGAATTTTCCCGCTTCTATTTTTGACATGTCCAAAACATCATTGATGACGCCAAGCAGGTGACTCGCGGCGTTTTCAATTTTAGTAAGGCAGTTTTGCATTTTATCTATTTCGTTTGTATTCTTTGCGATTTCCGTTATGCCGATAATAGCGTTCATCGGTGTACGTATTTCGTGGCTCATACGCGCCAAAAAGCCGCTCTTGCTCATGCTTTCTTCATCCGACAGGATTTTTTCCACGCGGGTGCGGACTAATATATAGCTTAGGATAAGGATTAAAGCGATACCTATAATGCTGAGTACCGCGCCCATTATGTATACTTGCCCGTAATAGCTCGAACGCGGCACTATGATTCCGATATGCCACCCGTTAAAAACAGTTCGGAAAAAAGCAACGGAATCGACTTCGTCCGCATTTAAAAACCGAACGGCAGAAATCTCTTTTTCATCTGAAATCATCTGCGCCAGCATCGGATAACCCCCGCCGGCTTCATTGATGTTAACACCGATTAAATTTTTGTCGCGATGTGTTGAAAAGCTCATTTGGTCGTCAACCAACACACCGTAGCCTTCGTTAGCGATTCTTTGGGAGTCTATAAAATCAGTGACCATAGTTATATCTATATCAATCGCCACGATACCCACCGGCTGACCTTGAGCGTCAAAAACCTGCTGTGAAAACGTGATGCATATCCCGCCGGTATCAGCGTCTAAATAAGGTTCTGATATATAAACGCTGTTCTCGTTTTTTACCGCGCCTATATGCCAGGGGCGCGAAGGCGCGTAATAATCTTCCGGCGGCACCCAAAGCGAACCGTCTAAAAATTCATCTCTAATATATGCATACACCGATAAAAAGCCGGATATTGCGGTGTGGTTCTCACTAAAATATGTATTGGTCGCAACTAAATAATATAAAATATCTTCGTTACTTTGATTTTCTATGAGCATGGTTTCCACGCTTTGCATAACATTAGCGAACATAAGCTCGGAACCCACTAAACTGCCGGTTACGGTTGCCTGCATGGTATTCATCGTTTCTTCGCCGATGGCGCGCATTTGCTGGGCTACAATCCTGCTAACATAAAGATAACTTACAAGTACCATTGTAAAAAAAGCAAGCAACACAAGCAACACCTGTCTGATGTTGGCTCCTATAAATTTTTTAGCGCGCACATTCATAGACATGCTCCTTGCCTATTATTTCACAAGTTTTTTTCCACAAATTTCAAAGGAATAATATGTTTTTATTATAACATACATAAATCAAAAAACGCGAAGGTTCCGTATCTGTCCTCTTCGCGCTTCATACCCTTTCAAACGTGTATCCTTTTCCGCGTGTAACGGTAATGGTGTACCCCGAATCCTCAAGACTGCTTCGCAGGCGGTGAATCGCTTTTTTAATTGCCTGCGTATCTTTGTTCATCGGCTGTCCCCAAATTTTTTTATAAAGATGGTCTGCATTTATAAGCTGCTCTTCATGCTGTACAAACAACAGCAACAGAAAAAACTCCTTTTGCGTAAGAAGTAAATCCTTTCCGCCCGCAAATGCTTGTCCGCTCTGTATATCAAGAAATAAAGAGCCGCGCCTTATGAACTCCGGAACCTGCTCCGCGCTTTGCAAAAGATTTTTGAGCCGGACAAGAAGAACGCCGGAAGTATACGGCTTTGTTAAATAATCATTACAGCCGCTTTCAAATCCTTTTATAACATAAATATCTTCACTCAAACCCGACAGAAGCAACACAGGTACCCTTGAAAATTTTCGCAGTTCCCTTAGAAAATCAAGTCCGTTGCCGTCAGGCATATCAATATCAAGGATTATTGCGTCAGGGAGCTTTTGCTTTGCGGACGCCCTTACTTCGGCAAGTGTCACGGCGGTTTGGACGGCAAATCCGTCATCTTCCAGCATACTCCTGTTGAGTTCCCGAACATCTTCGCTGTTTTCTGTTAAAAGAATAAGTTTATTCTTTATGTTCATATTTTCATAAAGTCCTTTCTTCATCGGCAAGGAATGAAAACGACATTTTCCCCGTTTCAGTTGTATTTTGTTTCAAACTTGTTTTCATAAAGCCCTTTCTTCACCGACCTTGTTTTATCTCTTCTGCAGTTCGCTTTTTTATTTCTATACATAGTATATTGATTTATTCGTCATATGTCAAGTGATTTACACACATAAACCGTTAAAATGGCATATGATGTAAAAAAAGGAGGATTTTCCGATGTCCAAAAGAATGGATGGATTATGTTGTTTAAATTGTTGCAGGTGTTGCGAATGCTGTTGCAGGTGTTGTTGCAGGTGCCCCGTACCCCCGTTTCCGCCTCCCGAACCGCCCTTCCCTCCGATTATTACAACAGCGGCGCAACTAAACGCTGTGAGAAATAATCTTTCTGCGGATTATAAGCTCGGGAATGATATTGATTTAACGCAGTATCTTTCGCCGAACGGAGAAGGTTATAACAACGGTCATGGCTGGGAGCCAATTGGCAACGGTGATTTCCCGTTTACGGGCAATTTTGACGGTAACGGCTATAAAATCACGGGATTATGGCTCAACCGCGACAGCGATTATGCCGGTCTGTTCGGGCATATTTCTAACGGCGGGATTAAAAACCTCAGCGTGGAAATTTCCGATAAAAGAGTAACCGGGCGACTTTATGTCGGCGGTCTTGTTGGCTTCAGCGACCGCGGTTATATTAAAAACTGCCATGTAAGCGGTGTTGTTTCGGGCAGAATTACAGGAGGAGTTGCGGGAATTCTTGGTTACGGCAACAACCTTTTAAATTGCAGTTCAAAAGGCAGCGTTTTAGGCAGAGAGGGCTTCAGCGCACGAACGGGCGGATTTGCGGGATTTTCGTATATGTCTAACAGGATGGAGCAATGCTACTCAACCTGCGATGTTTCGAGTCCTTTCTCTGTCGGCTTTGAAAGAAGCTACACCGGCGGGTTTTTAGGTCACGCGCACGGCTTCACAACAATAGCAAATTGTTACGCAGTCGGCACGGTTTCGGGCAGTGATTACACAGGCGGGTTTATTGGTTTTTCTATAAGCAATTCCAATAATATCATGAATTGCTATTCCGCAGGCGGTGTTTCGGGAACCGAGCCTTTCGTCGGCGGATTTGCGGGCAGAACCGCTTTCGACTCTATTGCAGAATGTTTTTTTGACAGAGAAGCTTCGGGGCAGGAGAGAGGTGTCGGGGGCGGCAGTAATGAAGGTGTGTTCAGCAGAACAACCGCCCAAATGAAAATGAGAGATACTTTTACGCATCACGGATGGGATTTTACCACGATTTGGAAAATTATTGAAAACAAGACTTACCCTTTTTTACGTTTAAATCCGCCGCTTGGTTAAAAGCAGGCAAAAACGCCGGACTTGGTATAAGCCATGTCCGGTGTTTTTTTACTGTATATCATTCGTCAACCCCCGGTACTACTCCATGAATTTATCAGAATTAAGTCTGAATACTTCAAGAACTAACGGGTCGAAATGTTCCGGCTGAGTACGGCCGTCTCCGTTCAGTATTATATCAAGCGCGGTAGCGTGCGTGAAAGCGTCCTTATATTCCCTCTTGCTGGTCAGCGCGTCATACACGTCCACTAAAGCAACGATTCTTGCGGATAAGGGGATTTCTTCACCCTTCAAGCCTTTCGGGTAACCCGAGCCGTCGTATTTTTCGTGATGATACATCGCAATGTCAACCGCAGTAATCAAATTATCCGCGCCGGAATCCAACAGTTCTTTGGTCTGCAACAACATATCGGCTCCGTGAACGGTATGCGATTTCATCGTTTCAAATTCTTCGGGCGTAAGCTTTGCCGGTTTAAGCAGTATAGCGTCCGAAATTGCGATTTTGCCTATATCGTGAAGCGGAGAATATGCCGCAATGTTATTTATTTCTTTAAGCGAAATAACATCGGGGTATTTACGATGAAGACATTCAGCCAGGAATCCCGCCATCTTTTTAATTCTCTTGAGGTGTTCTCCTGTGCCTAAGTCACGGCGTTCAGCCAAAAAGGACATGCCGAATATAATAGCTTCCTGCGACTTGCGAAGTTCTTCCGTCCGCTTTTCCACTAATATTTCCAATCCGTCACGGTGCAGTTTGTTTTCCATCTGATTGCGAACCTTAATGCTTACAATGTCCGGATTATAAGGTTTGACGATATAATCCACAGCGCCCAGCATCAAGCCCTGCGCTTCACTGAAGCTGTCCCCGCTTCCCGTAATGAATATAACGGGCGTATGTAAAAACCTGCTGTCGCCTTTCATATGCCTAAGCACCTCAAAGCCGTCAATCCCCGGCATTATAACGTCAAGCAGAACAATATCGGGCAGGTTCTTATCCATAACCTTCAGTGCGCGCTCCCCGTTCGCGGCTATGTACACGGTATAGGAATCCTCAAGCATACCGCGCAAAGCGCTTAAATTTTCTTTTGAGTCGTCTACGATTAAAACGGAATTCTTCGCATTTATAAGGCTTTTCGCTGTTTTTTTATTAGCTGTTTCGGGCGTTTCGCCGAAGCCGTGATTTAATAATATTTTATTGACAATGTCGGTTGCTTCGTCATAGTCATAATCCGGTACCTTTTTAGCGAGGGCGTTCAGTTCATCATCGCTGACAGATTTCCAGCGCTTTGCCGATAATGCTTTTACAGCGGCTTCACACTGAGCCGGTTCACTTATTTCAAGCGCCGAAAACATTTCCGTGAGCAACCCGCGAAGCTCACAGGTTTCGCCTTCCGGACGCTGTTGTGAACTTCCGCCGTCACTGGTTGCGCTTAGAATGTTTTCTTTTGTTTCTCTCATGCAAATCCATATATTGTCGTATAAAGCCTTATCTAAAATTCCCGAATACTGCATCTTTTCAAACTCAACTAACGCTTCATATAAGGTTGTGGCACCCATATTACCCGCCACACCTTTGATTTTATGGATATTCTTAGCGGATTCTTCCGCGTTTTCGCTTGAAAAGGCTGTTTCCATCGGTGTTTCATCTATTTCAAGTCCTATAGCAAAAGAGCGGAGAACCTTCAAATATCTGTCCGCCTTGCCTCCGAAGCGTTTTATGCCGGTTTCTACATCTACACCATTGATTTTCATTTTGCATCCCCCTTGTATTTGGTTTATTATGCTTGCCGCAAGCCATTTTACGCTTTAGTTTTCCGGAGCCGGCTTGGCAAGCAGGTAACTCCGCAGCTTGTCTAAAACCTCATCGTAATCTATGGGTTTTCCTATATGCCCGTTCATGCCCGACGCGATGGATTTGTCTATGTCTTCCTGAAAAACATTCGCGGTCATGGCTACGATTGGTATTGTTTTTGCCTGCGGAATTTCAAGCGCTCTTATATTTCGTGTCGCTTCAAATCCGTCCATTACGGGCATTTGAATATCCATAAATATCATATCATATTTTTCAGGCGATTCAATAAAAATGCGGACGGCTTCCTCTCCGTTTTCAGCGCAGTCGATTTCAATCTGCGTCGGCTCTAAAAGAGCTGTCACAATTTCGCGGTTGATTTCAACGTCCTCTGCCAATAAAATACGATGACCGCTGAAAAGACCGGATAAATCGTCCTCGTTGTCTTCAACTGTGCATTGAATGACGCCGAAAGTTTCGTTTACTACTTCCTCGATTGCCGACGGAAACAGAGGTTTCGCCAAAAACTTGTCTACTCCCGCTTTTTTTGCGTCGTCCTCAATTGTACTCATCTCGGCGGATGAAATCATTATTACAATGGTATTGTCGCTGTCTGTATCATTTTTTGTGTCCTTCAATGCCTTTGTCAGGGCTAAGCCGTCCATGCCCGGCATTTTCCAGTCCACAAAGTAAATATTATACGCGCCGCGCAACTTCACAAGACCGAGGGCTTCTTCGCCGCTCTGCGCCGTGTCGCAGGATGCCCCGAACCTGCCCATTATTTCCTCAATGTATTCCAGTATGGCGGGGTCGTCGTCAACGGCTAAGAACGACAGTACGCTCCAGTCAACGGCGCCTTTCATTTTTTCCGCCCGAATTTCCTCGCCGCGCTTCGCTTTAAATATAAATTTGAACGCTGTGCCTTTTCCGAGTTCGGATTCAACCCATATTTCGCCTTCCATCATATTGATGATATTCTTTGAAATCGCAAGACCCAAGCCCGTGCCCCCGTATTTACGGGTTGTGCTTGATTCCGCCTGATGAAAGGTTTGGAATAACTGGTTTTGCTGTTCCGAGCTTATGCCTATGCCCGTGTCGGCAACAGTAATTTGAACGGAACAGACATCGTCTTCTTCGCCCAAATACTTCGCGTCAAGTGTCACAGAACCTTCTTCGGGCGTAAATTTAACGGCGTTTCCGAGCAGGTTGGTTATAACCTGCGCGAGCCTGTGGTCGTCCCCGATTAAAACACGCGGGATATTTTCATCGATATGCACTGTAAATCTCTGCCGTTTTTCGTCCGCACGAAAGGTAACTACATTCACTACCCTAAGAAGCAGTTTTTCAAAATCAAACTCTATGGGTGAGAGTTCAAATTTATTTGCTTCTATTTTTGACATATCTAATATATCGTTGATTACGCTTAACAAGTGCTGAGATGCATCCTCAATTTTATTCAGGCAATAATCCTTGCGCTCTGCGCTTACAGCCATTCTTCCTATTGAGGTCATGCCGATGATTGCATTCATCGGCGTTCTGATTTCATGGCTCATCGTCGCCAAAAAGCTTGATTTTGCGTTGCTTGCGTCTTCGGCTCGCTGTTTTTCACGCATGAAGTCCGTAAGGTCTATCATAACTGCGAGGATTCCCGACATTGCGTTGTTTTCTTCTTCGCTCCCGGCTCGTCGCAATTCTATAGTATAAAATCTGCGCTCTCCAGTTCCGGAAAAATCGGCGTTTGCGTCAAAGCGGATTATATCGTCCGACTGTGCCGCCCTATTAAACGCTGCTTTGAACGCTTCCATTCCGTCGGCGGTAAAATATGCCGGAAACACATCTTCATAGTTACGGTTTTTAATATAATCAAAGTTGGGCGTCCGGGTTTCGGACATAAACGTTTCGGTTGATAAAACAAAGCGTCCGCCGCCATCGAAGAGTATTATGATATTCGGACAGCTTTTCAGGAGCATGTCTGTATATGCCCGCTGTTGAATATTTGCGTCTGTAAGCGCGTTGTTGAGGCTCGTCTTTGCGTACGTCGCCTTTGTCACTTTTTCAAGCAGGGCGTTTGTTACCCTGTTTTCGCGCTCGCATTTTTTGTTTTCACGGGTCAGCCTATCCACTTCTTCAAGAAGCCGCTGATTTTCATCAGCAAGTGACTGAACGGTTTCATTAAGCATCATTTCTTTTTCAAGCAACAGACCACACCTTTCTTTGGCTGTTCGGCGACAATTATTTTATATTAGGCAAGCGATAAAAGTATTATTATGAAAACGATTAACGGCTCTCCCTCCCGATACTTGCGTCGGGCAGATTTCCCCGCCTGAGTTCGCCATCATAAACGGCAGTTTTTCACTGATTTTACCGCTCAGATATTCCATTTCCTTATATTGCTCCGAACCGAGTGTTATGCTTCTGGATATGCAGGAGTATGCCAGTAACATTGCCGCGCCTTCAATTTCTTTTAAAATTCTGCCGGCGGCTTCTTCTATTGTAAACATTACGTCGTCTTTATCCGTTACCGACATATAGAGGGTGCTTCCCTCCGGCATTGCGCCGGCGCAGATTGCGTATTTTTCGGGCGTAAGCATGACGAAAATTTTTGAAACTTTCGGTGTTCCGTCGTTATAGTCAAGCAGAAAAGGAAGCGAGGACATAGCGTACTGCGACTCGCTGGCTTCAACTAACCCCAAATCCTCAAAGTAATTAATAACAGGGCGTTCATTAACTTCCATCAGCATATGCCCTTCGCTTTTTGTTACTTTGGCGCTTTTTTCGAGTAATCTGCTCTCGGATATGTTGGCGATAAAAAACTTTGGCGTCAGGGCGCCGTATATAAGTATCATTACCATCTTGTCGCTGTAATGCTCGCCGTCCGCAAGCATGAAGCAGTTTCTGAAATCCATGGTGTCGTCCACTGAAAGCGTCCCGAAGCACGGAACGCCTCCTGAAGCTTCTGTAATAACGTTGACATATTCATCGCCGCAGTTCTGAAGTATAAAAGGTGCGAACATAAAAATCAATGCCGGCTTTTCCGTTCTGCAAGCGGATTTATAGCTTTCCGCAATTATTTTTCCCGGTTCTGCCATAAGCGACGGCGTTATAATCCTGTCAAACTCCACATCATCGCTTGTCATAACTGTCAGGGCTAAAAGGAGCGAGTCCGTTTCGGACGAAACCGACTGCGCCGACGAAATGGAGCCGACCACGCTGAAAGGAAGCGCATCGCACACGGCTTTATAAATTCCCGAATGTATAAATTCATAGTGACAGGTAACGATGCCTATGGTGTTTTTCATAAGCCCGCCGTCAAGGTTTAATTGTGAGCTTAACTGCTCAACCGCTAACTTTTCGTCATCTAATTCGCCTGTGTACGCTACTGTGGTTTTAATCATTTTTTATTTTCCTTTCAATCAATCGGATAACCCTTGTGTTTATAACTGCTAAAAAATTATAACACAAAAACGTAAAGAAAACGCGCAGGTTCCTATATTGTCACTTTCCCTAAAATTTCTACAGCTTTTTCGCAGTCAAATTCCCTAAATTCTTTTATAGCCGCTTCCAACAACGTGTTTTCGTCTTTGCCGAAGTCAAGCACTAACAGCGATTCCAATGCGGCAATACCCGCGTCATTATCATACTCGCCGGCAGCAGACAGCGCTTTTTTAACGCCTTCCCGCAGAATTGCTCTGTCGCCTGACTCTCTGTCGGCGAACGCTTTTGAGGGTAGTATCGCCGTTATTTTTTTGTACAAAGCTAATAAACTGTCCTGAAAATCCGGGAACAAATTCTCACAGGTCGCCGCATCGTCGGCTTTAGCGGCTGTTTCCAATTTGAGCGAAATATCGGACAGTTCAACCGCGCCAATGGTGGCAAGCTGGGATTTAATCGCGTGAGCTGATATTGAAAAGCCCGCAATATTTCCCGCTTCTAAAAAAGAGGACATATCAACGCACTGGGATTCAAGCGTTTTGCAAAAGATTTCCAATGTGTCGCGATACATGCGCTTATCACCCGAAAACAAGCTCAAGCCGATTTTCGCGTTAACTTCCTCAATTTTACCGATAGCTTCTATAAAATCATCATATACCTTGTCGGCGGTATTTTTTTCGTTTCCTTTACTGCCGCCGGATTGCCGGCGAGCGGCTTCAATAACCTCATGCGGTTGTTTATCGCGGATAAACTTATTCAGAATCGAGTTTAAGTGACGCACATCTATAGGCTTGGAAATAAAACCGTCGAAGCCGCTTTGCAGGAAAATGTCCGCCTGCCCTACAAGCGCGTTTGCCGTCAGCGCTACAATGGGGTTTGTATAGCCTGAATCGCGCAGAATCTCTGTCGTTTTTATGCCGTCCATTTTCGGCATCATCTGGTCCATAAAAATAATATCGTAAACCTTACCGCTTTTAATTCTGTCAATAGCTTCAAATCCGCTCTTAACGGTGTCGATTTGCAGATTATAGGATTTCATGAGCCCTTCGGCTACATACAGGTTCATTTCCACATCGTCAACAACTAAAACGCTTCCGTAAGGCATAGGTTCGCACATGATTTGCGCTCTTTTCCTGTTGGTCATATAATTCAGGCGGAAATGCCGCAGATTTTCAACCAGCTCCCTGCCGAGTACCTCGTTGCCCGCCATGCCCTGCGGTAACCGAATCGTAAACAGCGAACCTTTGTCCGGCTTGCTGTCCACATTGATTTCTCCCTCCATAAGCTTCACTAAACGATTCGTAATAGATAAGCCCAAGCCCGTTCCCTCGATTGTACGGCCGGATTCCTGATTAAATCTGGAATACTCATCAAACAGCTTATTTATTTGCTCTTCAGTCATGCCCTGCCCGGTATCCCTCACGCAAAGCACAAGAGATATAAATTTACTTAACCCGTATTCCGAATAGAGCGGATTACAAGAAACCGACAGCGTTATTTTACCGGCGTCGGTATATTTGAATGCATTTGAAAGCAGGTTGTTCAATACCTGTTTAATGCGAAGCCCGTCGCCAATCAGCCTTGAAGGAATGTTTTCGTCGATTTCAACTTCGAATTCAATAGGCTTGTCGCCGACCCGCGCCATATTCAAATGTATGGAATCAATAATCAGATTGGCAACATCATACTCTGCCGGCATAATATCCAGCTTGCCGGCTTCAATTTTTGAGAAGTCTAATATATCGTTTATAATACCCAGCAACATATCGCACGAATTTAGTATTCTTCCAAGCCCGTCCACATGCTCATCGGGAAGGGCCTTGTTTTGCATTAAGATTTCCGTTATGCCTAAAATCGCGTTCATCGGTGTGCGTATTTCGTGGCTCATGTTTGCTAAAAAAGCGGATTTTGCACGGCTGGTCGTCCTTGCCTCTTCTAATTTTTGCCGCTCGGTTATATCCATCACGGCGCCGGCTACTCTGATAGGTACGCCGGAGTTATCGCGCAGTGTGGTTCCGAAAGCCCGAAAAGTCCGGTAATCCCCGTTTATAAGCATCAGGCGATATTCTATATCATAGGGCGTTTTTCCGGTGCGGTCATTAATGTGCGCCGCAAAAGCGTCAAGCGTCTTTTTCTTGTCCTCGGGATGCAGTCTGCCGCTCCAACTGTGAAGCATGTTAGGGAAATCGCTTTCATCGGAAAAGCCGAGCATTTGCCGGAACTCATTTGACCATGTGAATTTATTGTTGGGGTTAATCGGGTCTGCGCTTTCAACGTCCATATCCCATAAAGCGATGTTCAGAGCATCGTTTGCAAGCTTGTATTTCATTATTTCATATTCGTTCATACGAAACTGCTCAATCAGCTTTATTTGATTCAGCACCCTTAGTTTTACAAGCGCAGGAGAAAAAGGCTTAGGTATATAATCAACGGCTCCTAAAGACAAACCCTTCTCCTCATCGCCGACACTGCTTAAACATGTGATGAAAATAACGGGAATGTTTTGCGTTTTCTCGGATTCTTTCAGCGCGGCGATTATAGCGTAGCCGTCCATTTCGGGCATAATGATATCAAGCAGAATAACATCGGGTACATGTTTTTCCGCCGCC
The DNA here is from genome assembly GCA_031280965.1 of Oscillospiraceae bacterium. Lineage (GTDB taxonomy): Bacteria > Bacillota > Clostridia > Oscillospirales > Ruminococcaceae > Ruminiclostridium_E. Next base: position 65,516 of record JAITFZ010000001.1, read on the forward strand.
GCAATGGCGTTCTGCCCGCCTTTCGATGCGTAAACCGTATAGTCGGGTCTTAATATATGCGTAAGCGCCATAATATTTGAATTTTCATCATCTACAACAAGTACGCTGTTTTTCTTTGATTCATTCATGTTTTCACAAAGTCCTTTCTTCACCAACGAGGAATGAAAAACTTTTTTACACGTTATTCATTAATGTTTTTAAAATGACATACCCTGTTGCGCCCGTCTTCCTTTGCCTGATAAAGTCCTTTATCCGCGCCGCTGATAAATTCTTCCATCGTTCCGTCCTGCCCGTACTCCTGCGTGTTTACGCCTATGCTTACGGTCACATATGCCGCCGCTTTGTCGGGGCAGGGGATTTCCGTAGCCTGAACACATTTGCGGATTTGTTCCGCGATTTCAAGCGAACCGCTTAAACTCGTATTAGGCAACAGTACAGCGAATTCTTCTCCGCCCCAGCGTGCGGCAAAATCACCGGCACGCTTGAGTGTATGTGTTAAAGTCGCCGCGATTGTTTGAAGCGCGACGTCGCCCTGCTGATGCCCGAAAGAGTCGTTATAGTTTTTGAACTTATCAACATCTAAAAATAAAACACTGACCGGCTGTTGCTCACGCGCCGCCTTCCGCCACTCTAAATGTAACTGATTGTCAAAGCTGCGCCTGTTGGGAATCTCCGTCAACTGGTCAAGCATACTGAGCCGTTCAATTATACGCAACTGGTCAAGCATCTTTATTTGGTTTTGAATCCTCAGCTTTACGATAGAGGGACTGAAAGGTTTGGTTACGTAATCCGCAGCTCCTAAAGTCAGTCCTTTTTCCTCATCATCGGGCTTGCTTAACCCTGTGATGAAAATAACCGGAATGTTCTTCGTTTTCTCGGAATTTTTAAGCGCGGTGATTACGGCGTATCCGTCCATTTCCGGCATCATTATATCAAGCAGTATAATGTCGGGTAAATGCTTCTCTGCCGCCGCAATGGCGTTTAGTCCGTTTTTTGCCGCATAAACTTTATAGTCGGGATTTAGAATTTGCGTGAGCGCCATAATGTTTGAATTTTGGTCATCCACAACAAGTACGCTGTTTTTGCTTGGTTCACTCATGATATTCTCTCCGTCTTCTTTATTTGGTTATATTGAATTATGGTCTTTCTTATGAATATAACGAACTTGGTTTCCACCGTTATCCTTTGATTCATAAAGCTTTGTGTAGGCTTCTTTAATAAACTCGTCGGTTGTTGCGCCATCCCACCACTCCTGTTGCGTATTCATGCCGATACTGACGGTCATCCTCATCGGCTCTTTGCCGGGAACGGGAATCGTCATACCCTCAACGCTTTTCCGTATAAACTCCGCCGTGTCAAGCGCATCGCTCATTTCAACATTCGGCAACAGCAAAACAAACTCTTCACCGCCCCAGCGAGCGGCAAAATCAGAAGGACGTTCAAAAGTTCCGGTTAAAATCTTAGCAATCGCCTGTAATGTAGCGTCCCCTTGCTCCTGCCCGCAGGAATCGCTGTATTTCTTAAAGCCGTCCACGTTAATGATTAAAATGTTGAGCGGTTTATTTTTCCGAAGTGTCCGCTCCCATTCCACTTTGATTCGATGTATAAGACTGCGCCTGTTGGGCAAATCCGTTACCTGGTCGAACATAATCAGTCTTTCAATTGTACGCAGTTGCTCTACAATTTTAATCTGATTATTGACCCTAAGCTTAACAATCGCGGAGGAAAACGGTTTGGTTATGTAATCGGCGGCGCCCAGCGACAATCCCCACGCTTCATCGCCGGTACTGTCAAGCGATGTAACAAAAATAACGGGAATATCTTTTGTTTTGTCCGAGGCTTTCAGGGCTTCAATTGTGGCATATCCGTCCATTTCCGGCATTATAACATCAAGCAGAATGATGTCGGGCGAATACTTTTCCGCCGCCGCAATAGCGCCCTGCCCACCTTTTGCTGCGTAAACCTTATAATTGGGGTTCAGGATATGTGTAAGCGCCATTATGTTTGCGTTCTCGTCATCAACAACGAGTATGCTGTTTTTCTTTGACTCACTCATAATACTTTCTCCTTTTTTGATTGCGCCCGCACCGCCCGGGCTTCTTATTGCCGGATATCAAGCAATTCATGTATCAGCTTCAGCAGATGCTGAGATGCCGTATCAATTTCGTTAAGGCAATCGGTTGTTTCTGCCGGTTTTTCTGTCATCATGGCGACCTGAGTCGTACCCATAATCGTTTTCATGAGCGTAAGCATTTCAATGCTCATTTTCGACAGAAACTCCATTTTCATTCTGCTGACTTTTTCGGAAAATTCTTTTTCAAGAATCAGGCGCGTTTGGTCAATGATTTTAAGTTGGTTCTGTACCCTTAATTTGACGACTTCAGAAGAAAACGGCTTGGTTATGAAGTCTGCCGCTCCTAAAGTCAATGCTTTTTCCTCGTCGTCGGCATAGTTAAGCACCGTGACAAAAATAACGGGAATATTCTTTGTTTTCTCGGATTTTTTTAGCTCGGTGATTACAGCATATCCGTCCATTTCCGGCATCATAATATCAAGCAGAATAATATCGGGCAGATATTTTTCTGCCGCTTTGATTGCGGATGCTCCGTCTTTTGCCGCATAAACCGTATAGTCGGCATTTAAGATATGCGTCAGCACCATAATGTTTAGATTCTCGTCATCCACAACGAGTACGCTACTTTTTTGGGGTTCATTCATGAGTTTCTCTCCATTTCTTTTTTAATTCGGCGAGCGTTGTTGCCGCCTCTTCAAAATCATAATCTTCGATTTGCTGTGCAAGCTTACCCGCCTGCGGAATCATGCGAATTTCCTTTAAAAGGCTTACACATTCGGGATTTATGTTTTCCAACATAGGCTCCAGTTTTTCAAACAATGCTATTGTCTGCTCGGTGTCCAACGTCTTAACCTTAGAGACATCCGCTTCATTTTCGCTAAGAAGCGGGCGAAGTTCATTGAGTACCTGCTCCAATTCGGATTCAAGAAGGTTCATTTTGTTTTCCCAAATTGAGGCGACTCCTTCTTTAAGCAGATTTTCCACCTCTGCGGCGGCCTTTTGTAAATCGGTCTTGCCAATCATTCCCGCATTACCTTTTAAGGTGTGCGCTAATCTGTGGGCAAGCTTTGTGTCTCCTTCCTCAACTGCTTTGGCAATTTCGATGTGTATGTTTTGGTTATTCCTAACAAAATTAATCTGCATTTTCTTTCTCATCTCACTGCTGTCTTCATCTTCATCTGCGGGGTCGTTACCTATAGGCTTCAGATACTTCAATAAAACGCGCCATAATTCCTGAGATGTGAAAGGCTTTCCTAAGCAATCGGGCATTCCGTGCTTTTTATACTTTTCGATTTCGCTGGTCATTATATTTGCCGTCATCGCAACAATGGGCGTACCCGTATCCAGCGCTATTATTTTTGACGCGGCCTCCATTCCGTCCATAACAGGCATGAACATATCCATGAAAATCAAGTCGAAAGGTTTATGTCCTCTGTTCTTGCGCTCCTGAACGATTTCCACTCCTGCTTTCCCGTTATCCGCCACCTCGGTTCTGATGCCTACACGCGCAAGATGTTCGCAAATTACATCCTGATTCATAGGGTTGTCATCGCAAATCAGAATAAAATTGTCAAAATATGGTTTTTTAAGAAGGATAAAGTCTTCACGGGCAGACAGCTCTTCTTTGGATTCGATAGTTTCAAACGCTATTTCAAAACTGAATTTACTGCCGACGCCGAGCGAGCTTTCCGCCGACAGTTGTCCGCCCATTAGCTCAACAATGTTTTTGGTGATTGCAAGCCCGAGCCCGCTTCCGCCGTAATTACGCGTCGTACTGGAATCTGCCTGAATAAAAGGCTCGAAGATTTTGTCAATCTGCTCGGGGCTCATGCCTATGCCCTCGTCTTTTACTTCAAAGTACAGAAGCGCGTCCCCGTTATCCAAGCTCCTTACCGTCGAAGAAAATTTAATAATTCCGGTGTTTGTAAATTTCACGGCATTGGAAAGAAGGTTCATTAACGCCTGATAAAGCCTTACCGGGTCACCTATTAACTTTTTGCCGATTAGCGGTTCTGCGTAAACTCTAAGGTCTAAGCCTTTCTCCTTAACGGTAGGCAGGGCAACAGACTGACAGCGCGCAAAAACATCCTGCAAATTGAACGGGGTAAGCTCTAATTCCATTTTACCCGCTTCTATTTTTGAAATGTCAAGAATGTCGTTTATAATCCTGAGCAGCCATTCCGTGCTATCCTTTATTTTATCTAAGTAGTCCTTGGTTAAAGGGTTCGCGACAGTATCAAGTGCAAGCTCCGTAAAACCTAAAATGCTGTTCATAGGGGTGCGGATTTCATGGCTCATGGTCGCCAAAAAGTCGGATTTTGCATGATTGGCAAGCTTGGCGGCTTCCCACGCTTCGCGCCGCTCGGTGCCGGAGATTGCAAGCGCCATTAAGTCGGCAAGGGAAGAGGCGAAGTTTTGCTCCTCTATTTTCCATACGCGCATTTCGGGATATGCTTCGGAATAATCCTGTTCAATGCAAATGGCTCCGACCAATTTCCCGCCGATTCGTATGGGAACGTCCATTATGGCGCATAAGCCGGGAGCATAATCATCCACAATATCAGCCCAAATATCGGACGTTCGTACATTATCGGTGACAATCAGGCGCTCGGTTTCAAATTTCTTCAGGTATTTTTCACTGTTTGATAAATCAAAGTCTTCCTGAACGGTATATCTGCCGTCAAGACATTCATAGCAAGCAATGCTTTTGAGTACGTCCCCCTCTTCCGATATGCCCCAAACCCCAACGCGGCTGACATCTAAAACAACACAACCCTCCCGCGCCACCATGTTGGCGGCATCTTTCAAAATGCCGGCAGAAATAGTCGGCGATTTTGTAATCTTGGCTAATTCGCCGCTCATTTTATTAGCGTACTCATAATTAAGCGTCATCTGCTTTTTCGCGATTTCAGAAGCTTCTAATTTTCGTCTTTCGGTGACATCGGTATAATAACCCTCAATCAAATGCGGCGTTCCGTCAGGGTTCTTCTCAATTACACGACTGCGCTCCCAAACCCACTTTTCTTCTCCGTCCCGCGTCTTGATTTGATAAATGGTTTCATACGGCAGGCCTTTGAGGAGTGTGGTTTCAATTAAATTTTCCACATGCTTGACTTCTTCAAAATTCGCCAATGATAAATATGTAACCGAGCTTTTGCCGATAAGCTCCTCCGGCTTATATCCGATAAGCTCCGTACTGCCGTTGCTGACGAAAGTATATGTATATTCGGGCGGGTCGCAAAGATGCTGAAACACCATGCCGGGCAGATTGTTTATGATTGCTTCAATCCTTGCCGTCATTCGTTTTTGCTCCCGTAAATCCTGCACGGAGGCTAAAATAACGTCATCGCCTTTATAATTTATACGCACGAACGTAATCAGCGCCGGCAACGATGCGCCGTCTACCGTTTGATACATCGCTTCAAAAGTACATCTGCCCGTTTCAAAAGCTTTTTCCGCATACAGGCGCACCATTGCAAAAGAGTCCTGTCCGTCCGGCTGTTCTTTCGGCAGCATATTAAAATAGTTATCAAAAAATTCCTGCTTGCTGTTTACCCCGGCGAGCTTTAACGCTTCGCTGTTACAGTCAAGACATTCTAAATTCCGATTAATCAGACAGCAACATACGGGAATCGAATCTAACATAAGCTGTGTGCGCTCATGAGCTTTGTTAATTTCTTCCTCTGCTGTTTTCCTCTCTGTGATGTCCATTGCAATCCCTAATAAACCGACAACTTTGTCGTTTTGGATTAAGGGAGTTCTAATCATATGCATAGCCCGGTGGGTTTTATCGGGTAAGGTGTACCATTTTTCCTTTGTGACAGTAACCTTCTCTTCCAATACCTTTTGGCTGTCCGCCCGAAATTCCTGTATCATATCGCTGTCGTGTTTTTCCGCCTCATAATATTCCGCGCCAAGCAATTCAGACGCAGTACACCTCGCTAATTTTAACACCCTCTGGTTGAAGCTTGTGTATCTGTTATTAAGGTCTTTGGTGAACACCATCGCGGGTATCGAATTATACATTGCGGTAAGTGTGGCTGTTTGACCCGCGATTATTTTTTGCTTTTTCCTGCTTTTTATATATGCGGCAATAAGCACAATAAGCGTCAGCCCCAGCACAACGGCTATGGTAATCATCCACGGTCTCTGAGCCTGCATCAGCGCTAAGCGGTAATCGTAAACCTTTCTCAGCCAGCGCTGTGAAATAGAGTCTGTATCTATCATAACAAGGGCTTTGTCAATGATGGAACGCAGGAGTTCCTGCTCTATGTTCAGCCCAAACGTAGTTTCATAGCTGTTGCCGAATACGATGTTGTTTTTGTATCCGGGGAATTCCTGATAATGCGTCAGTTGCAGAAGGACGGTGCTTGAATTCATGATTGCGTCAATTTCGTTGCGTTCCAGCGCCTCAAGCGCCATATCAAAGCTGTCAAATTCTTTGGTATTCCTATGCTCGGGGAACCACGTATGGAAAAAAGCGGTTTGCGCGGAATCTTTAATTAAGCCGACTCTGATGGACAAGACGCCGTAGGTGTTGGTATCGGGAAAACCCACTTTTGTTATCAGCGCGGACTGGTCTGTTATAAAGGAGTTTTCGGGCCACAGGAACAACCCTTCGCGTTCAGGCAGGCGAATGAGTTCGGAAACAATGAAAACCTCGCCACTTTCAAGCATTCTGAGCAATTGATACCAGGGTGTGTTCGGCGCGTTTACAACATCGAACTCTATCCCGGCAAGACTGCCTATTATCTTCATAACCTCATAGGATATTCCCTGCCACTCATTATAGCGGGTATTATAAAAGCTAATCGGATAATGATTGAACGAAAGCGCGGTAGGTATTAAAGGATTTGCTTCTATGTACGCTATTTCCTCCGGTGTAAACTGCATATAAAGTTTATGCTTTAAATATTTTTGATACCCCTGCTCATACAACTCGTTCAGGTGAAGAATAGCTCCGTTTTCAAGCGCTTTCTGCACTACTTCAATAATAGGTTTAAGCTCGGAGTTTTGCGTGGAAAAAGAAACGGGAGCATACAGCAAAGGGAAAAAAGTCGAGGTTTCAATATCACCGAAAACGTCAAAAACAGCTTCTGCCGCGCCGTCGGTAACAAGCGCATCTACTTCACCGCTTTTTAAAAGTTCGTATGCGTCAATATATTCGCTGATAAAAACAGGTTCAAATGCTCCGTCCGCACTGTATAAAATTTTATCGGTAACTACGATTCCTTCAAGAAGCGCATATCTCGGCATACGTACTTTTCTGATTTCCGAAAGCGGTTCGCTGTTCGCAAGCCTCATATATTTTACCGTGCGCTGTGCGATTGCGTCGGTCATTGTATAAACTAACCGCCGCTCATCACTGGCTGCCAGGGTACCTGTAAAATCAATCGTACCGTCCTCTAATCCCGAAAACAAATCGCTCCGTGTAAAAAGCTCAGGGACAAAAGGCATGTCAAACAATTCACTAAGCCATTCACAGAAAAGAGCGGCGTAACCTCTTATTTCACCGTTATCGAGAAACGCCTCCGTATTTTGCATCATGCCGTAAGTAAAGTAACCCTGCCCGCCTAATGCTTCTCTAAGCGCTTCAATCGCTTCTGTTTCCAAATCTGTCACGCCGGGAATATCACGATAAGATGTGAAAATCGGCAACGGCTCGGACTGCGCTCCGTTTGAATTCAAACAACCCGAAAACATAACTGTTGACAACGACAGTAAAAGTAATGTACAAATTAATTTTTTTATTGATTTCATCCACTATTCCTCCAACATAAAGTTCCTTTGAGCTTATTTACACTCCTGCTTTTTCAGTTTGCCGCACATCTTTCCATTTTTCACGGGGAAGCCATTCCCGCAGTACCCGTTCTATTTCCGTATGCTCAAGCGGCTTTGATAAAAAATCGTTCATACCGCTTTCGATAAACATATCGCGCACATCGCCCACAACATTGGCTGTGAGCGCAACAATCGGAAGTTTCTGATATTTTTCTTCCGGCATTGCGCGGATAACCTTAGTTACGTCCACGCCGTCCATCTCCGGCATCATATGGTCCATGAAAACCATGTCGTAATTGTTTTCTTTGACCATTTCAACAGCTTTCGCCCCGGAATCCGCCATGTCAACCAACCCGCCGTAAATAAGCAACGTTTCCTCCGCCACAATCAGGTTAATCTCTATATCGTCAACAACCAGCAGACGTGTATTGAACAGCCGTAAATTATAGTCCCCGTCCTCAGAATCATTCTCTATCATGTTTTCCGTTGTTCCGCCCAATAAACGCGACGCTAAAATTCCGGTAAGCGGCATTTGTATGTATTCCATATTCTGCTTCATGAGTTCATTGTCTATAAGCCCGCGGGTAACGGCAATTAATTTTGTGCCCGGACAATATATTTTCGATATTTCATAAAGCTTAGATGAATCAAAAAGTACGTGGGTGTATCGGGCGATATTATCAAAATCATAAATAACATCGCATACCGCTCCGAGTTTATTTATTTTATCCGCAAATATGCGGGATTTTATTTTATTAGGCATCCACACCGCCACTCTGCGGCTTCCGCCGTTCGGAAGTTTTGATAAGGAGCGGAACGTTTCCGCTTTTTGCATTATGTAGAATGAAAAACGGCTTCCCTCTCCGTATTTGCTTTCAAGAAAAACTTCACCGTTCATCAGTTCCACAAGATTCTTTGTGATTGCAAGCCCGAGCCCGGTGCCTTCAATGCCCCTGTTTTTACGTGTGTCAAGTTGTGAAAAGCTGTCGAACAAAGTTTTAATATCCTCGTCACGAATCCCCCGCCCTGTATCGGTTACAGAAACTTTTAATTTACATAACCCGTCGCCGGTATCACAGCTTTCCGCACTTATTGAAAAGATTATATGCCCCGCGTCAGTAAATTTAACGGCGTTCGACAATAAATTTATGATGACTTGTTTGATTCTTGTCACGTCACCGACCATTTCGACAGGCAGTTCCGGGTCATCGTCTACGATGAAGTCGAGCGGTTTATCCCCGATACGGACATGTATCATAGTGACAACGTCATTAATCATGGAGTGGATATTATATTTTTCCGGCGCAAGTTCCACCACGCCCGCCTCAACTCTTGAAAAGTCAAGAATATCATTTATGATAGATAAAAGCTGATTCCCCGCGCTTTTAATGTTCCGCAGATAATTGCGCGTTGTTTGCTCGGAAGAAATGTTTCGCAGGGCAAGGTCAGCCATACCGAGAATGGCGTTCATCGGAGTGCGTATTTCATGGCTCATATTCGCCAAAAACTCTGATTTTGCTCTGTTGGCGAGTTCGGCGGCTTCTAAGCGACGCTGTTCGGTTATATCGGTATAAAAGCCTTCTAAAAGGCGCACTGTGCCGTCCGCATTAAACTCAACCGCACGGCTGCGCTCCCAAATCCATTTAACCGTTCCGTCTTTCATTACAATACGAAAAGTGGTTTCAAGCGGCAATCCGATTGAAAGCGTTACGGCGTTTTGCGCCTCAAGCGCGTCAACGTCATCAGGATGAACCATGTCGAAGAATTTCAAAGAACTGTTGCCCATGAGTTCATCCGCATTATAACCCATGAGCGCTAAACTGCCCTCGCTTACAAATGTAAAAGTAAATTTGGGCGGGTCGTTCAGGCACTGGAAAACCATGCCGGGCAGATTACTCATTAATGTTTCGGTGCGGCGCATAAGCGTGCGCCGTTCGGCGCTCTCTATAGCAAGCGCCATAAAATCCGCAAGCGAGGACGCGAAGTTCTGTTCTTCGATTGTCCACTCGCGCTTATCAGGATATTCTTCACACTTGTCATGTTCTATGCAAACTACACCGCTTAACTTTCCGCCAATCCGTATAGGCGCATCTAAAAGCGCACGGATATTCGGTCCGTATCCGCCTAAAATCGGCGTAAGCGGATTCGGTTTGGTAGCGTTGTTTATAATTACAAGCCGCTCGGTTTTAAGAAGTTTCCGATACTCTACGCAAGCCGACATGTCTATGTCGTCCAGCACCGCGTGTTCGTTTGTTGATTTATCATAATAAACCACGCTTTTAAGTGTATTCACTTCGTCATTTGACGACCAAATCCCCACCCTGTGAGTATTGAGGGCGCGGCAACCCATTTCCGCAATCACGTTTGCGGCGTCCTCTAATATACCGGCAGATAACGCAGGCAATTTTGTAATCCGAGCTAACGCATCGCTTAATTTGTTAGCGTTTTCATATTTATTTACGTTCATTTACTGCCTTTCCAAAAACACTATAAAACATTATATATTCTTTTTATATCACGTGAAAGGTCTTTATAAGCACCTGTGTACGCGCTTTCTTCCCCTGTTGTCAGTGTTTCTGCGAAGCTTCAAGCTTTATGTATTTACCGAGCCGTTCAAGCAACTGGTCTTTGTTGACCGGCTTAACAATAAAGTCGTTGGCTCCGGCTTGTATCGCCTTAATCACGGAATCTTTTTTCGAGTTGCCTGTAAGGAATATAATCGGCGCACTGTGTCCGGCTCCTCTGATTTTTCGCGCAAGTTCGTAGCCGTCCATTTCAGGCATTTCAATATCGAGTATAAAAAGACCGGGGCTGTTGTTTTTGAGGTAGTTCAAAGCCGCCGCGCCGGTGTTGATACAGGTAACTTTATACCCCGAACACTGAAGCATTGCCTTAATGGTCATCAAGAAAAAATTCGCGTCGTCAACAGCTAATATGTTATTGTTCGTAGATTTGGTTTGTTTGGGAACTTGAGGAGGCGGAGCGGGTGAAACCTGATGCTCGACCATTTGCAAATCAATAGATAAAGCCGATACAGCTTTCAGAAAATCAATTACAAGGCTCTGTAAGTCCTCATAAGGGATTTCTTCAAGTTTTTCGAGGTTGCCCGAATGTTTTTCCGTTAATTTTCCGGCGTGGATTTGCTTCAGCTTTGAATAAAGAAGCGAGAGAGATTTCCCGAGCGTACTGCGGTCTTTTGTTTTTAGCGCGTTTTTTATATTTTCTTCCTGTGCAGGAAACTCATCAATAAATGAATTAGCGGATTTTGAAAAAACATTTAACCTGCTGTCGTCCATTTGTTTTATCAGGACGCTGTCTAACATTGAGATTTTCAAAAGCCGTTCTTTGTCAAACATATGAAGAACTCCTTAAACAAAAATAAGTCCGGAACCCGTTCGCGGGTGTTTTTATTACAGATATATACATTATAACACGTAAAGATTGAAAAAGGGGAAAAGGTTCCGTATATGTCCCCTTCGCGACAACCGCTGTTGTGCTGACGTATTAAATCGCCCTCTACGAAAGGGACAATAACGGAACCTTTGCGTTTTGCCGGTGATAATTGTGTTAGAATAATTCTATGTGCTGATACAATAATATGTTTCTGTCAAAAAGGCAGACTTTTTGACAAATGACGAAATAAGGAGAAAAAGTCATGCCAGACATCATTAGCGGGAACAAGGAATTTGAATACGAACTGATGAAATACAAACTCGCAAACGATGCTCTGAACATCGCCTTGTGGGATATGGATGTTGTCAGCGGCGACCCCGTTAACCCTAATAATAAATTCACATGGTCGCAGGAATTCCGCCAAATGCTTGGCTTTTCAGGCGAAGCCGATTTCCCGAACGTACTTCAAAGTTGGAGCAACCGTTTACATCCCAACGACAAGGAAAGAACGCTTGACGCTTTTGCGGCGCATATAATTGACCGCACCGGAAAAAAACCTTATGATATTGAATACCGCCTTTTGCTGAAAAACAGAAGCTATCGTTATTTTCGTGCGTTCGGAACTACACTCAGAGATACTGACGGCACTCCTTTGAGGGTTGCCGGCGCCATAATGGACGTAACCGAAAAAAAGCAAACGGACGCAGTGTTGAAAGAAGCCTTGGACGAATCCACGAAAGCGCACCAGTCACTTAAAAGCCGTGAAGCAATGCTGAGCGCGCTTAATAAAGCGGCAATTATGTTCCTTATGCAAAATAAGGATACTTTTGAGGAAACAATCTCTGCCGGAATTGAATTAATAGCCGATGCGGTCAGCATAGACACATTAACCATTTTTCAGTCTGACGGTTCGCATGCGGCGCAGGTTTACCAATGGAACAGAAATTTAGGCGGAACAACGAGCTTCTGCGGCGAAAAAACCGATGATTGCATAAATACGAAATATAAACCTTCCTGGGACAGCCTTTTAAAAGCGGAAACGATAGTAAACGGGCCCGTCCGCTTACTGCCTACCCGCAGAAATTCAGACAACCCAATCGAAGAGAAGGATGTAAAATCCATTTTCGCAACACCCATATATGTAAACAGTTCTTTGTGGGGATGCGCGGTTTTTACGGATAACCGCGATGAGCGTTATTTCGATGACAATTGCGTTGATATTTTACGTTCGGTTGCATTCTTATGCACAAACGCAATCATACGTAACGAAATGGAACACGAAATTGCCAAAATTAATGAACGTGTCACCCTTATGCTGGACGCAACTCCCCTGTGCTGTGAATTATGGGATAAAAACTATAACATCATCGAATGCAACGAAGAAGCGGTCAAGGTTTTCGGAACGGGTAACAAAAAGGTGTTCATGGAAAAAGTGTTCGACTTTGTTCCCGAGTTTCAGCCTGACGGACAGCGTTCGGAGGAAAAAGCCGTAAAATGCCTTGAAAAAGCGTTTGCCGAAGGTCGCCACGTTTTTGAATGGACGCATAAACTTCCGGACGGCACTCTTGTACCGGTGGAATCCACGCTCGTTCGGGTAAACTACAAGAATGATTATGTTATCGCCGCGTATTCAAGAGATTTGCGCGAATATAAGCGCATGATAAACGAAATCGAGAAATACCTGTTTGAAGCCCAGGAAGCCAATCGCTCCAAGAGCGAGTTCCTGTCGCGTATGAGCCACGAAATGCTTACGCCCATGAACGCTATTATAGGCATGACGCAAATAGCAAAAAAGAAAAGTACAACCGAGATTCAAAGCAAGTTTCTTGACGAAATCAACACCGCTTCCCTGCATCTGTTACAGCTGATTAAAGATTTGCTTGATATTTCCGGCAGAAAAGACGGCGTCTTTATACTTGCCGAATCAGCTTTTTCATTCAGCCTTATGATTGAAAATATTATTAAAGAAACAGCCGCCGATTTTGCGAAAAAACAACAGACATTTACTTATGATGTAGACCCGGCAATACCGGCTTCACTCACAGGTGATGAAAAACGTCTCTCGCAAATCATTGTTTATCTGCTTTCAAACGCGATAAAATTCACTTCCGAGCGCGGAGAAATACACTTCTCGGCTTGCGTGGTCAATGAAGATAACGGAGCGGTAATTCTGCAAATTATAGTTGCCGACAACGGCATAGGCATTAAAAAAGAACATCAGGTCCATATATTCAACGTTTTTGAGCAGGTTGACGGAAGCAACACCAGAAAGTACGGCGGAGCCGGGTTGGGTCTTCCTATGGCAAGGCGCATTGTTGAAATGATGGGCGGCAAAATATGGGTGGATTCCGACCTTGACAAGGGCGCTAAATTTACATTTACCTGCAAATTAAAGCCGGCGACAAAACATGAATAAAACTTCCTCTAAATATTCCCGCCCTTACTGCCGATAATAATACTAAGGCAACTTACGCCTTTGGATTGTTATTGGGAGTGTATTCATGAGCCAGAAGCAGTTATTCCTGAAAAATGTACTCGCCTGCGTAATTTTCGCCGCTACGGTTATTACGCTGACGGCGATATTTTCATATGCTCCCGGGAACTCAAAGGTCATCGCCGAGCCTGCGCCCGTTGAACCCGAAGATAACGCCCATATTGAAAACTGGGCGTTTTTTCTTATAAATGACAACAGCCCCCTGCCCGATTATTACGAGCCGGAGCTTGCGGCAATTGATTTTGACGGCGCGAGGGATTTTTTCCTTGATGCGCGCTGTGCCGACTACGCCGCAGAAATGCTTAAAGCCGCAAGAAGCGACGGCATAATTCTGTGTGTGGTTTCGGCTTACCGCTCAAGACAGCGGCAGGCGGATACCTTCAGCAGTTATGTCGAGCGGCTTATTCGCGAGAACCGCAATATAACCGAGGCGGAAGCCGCCGCCATCGCCGCCGTACAAATTGCCCGTCCGGGCGCAAGCGAGCATAACGCCGGGCTTGCGGTTGATATTTTGAGCGAAGACTGGTTTATATATCACACCGATGTAACCGAAGAATTTGAACGGACGCCTGAATTTAGCTGGCTTGAAAAAAATTCATGGCGGTACGGTTTTATTCTGCGTTACCCGAGAGGCAAGGAAGATGTAACCGGCTTCATATTTGAGCCGTGGCACTTCCGCTTTGTCGGCATTGATATAGCGGAGCAGATTTATAACTCAGAGCTGACGCTTGAGGAGTATATAGATTTATACCCGCCGTAACAGCAATCGGGGTTGTTTACCCGATAAGCTTCATTAAAACCCCCGTTACTGCAGCACCCGTCCCCGCCGCACCCGCGAATTTAAGAAGCGTGTGCTTTTTGGGGCGGGGCTTTTTTGTTTTCAGCTTTCCCGCCTTTGAGGCGGCTTCCGCCCTGCCCACAAGAGTCCGCACGTTATCGTTCAAATCCCTTGTAGCTGTGTCGCTTTTCTCAGGCTTCACAAAAAAAATCGCCCGCTCGAAAAAGTCGCTTTCGGGATTGCTTACTTCAATAATCAGCTTGTTGACACCTTTAAGCATAAAATTCACGCTCCTTTTTAAAAACTGTTCCGCTCTAAACACTTTGTATTATTGGAAAACCTATTAAGGTTTATGCGAGTTTTCAACGGGTTTTCCTGTTTAAAGTGTTGAAAACCTGCCTGTTCAGAGATTTCGACAAATTTATTTGTTGAAATATCCGTTGAAAATGTTTAAAAGCGCGTTATTACACAAATTTTACACAGTTCTGTTTTCGTTTGATTTTAGTCCCTAATTAAATTAGTTATAACTACGAATCATTTGTCCGTTCACTCCCTGCAAGAAATCTGTTATACTTTTAACGCGAACCGGAAATTCGACATAAACCCCTATTGCTAAAACATTTAACGAGCGGTATATAATCCCACTCGTTATACCGTCGGGATATTAGCTTCTTTACTGCGCGTAGAATTAAAATTTTCGGGCTTTTCAACAGGTTTTCAACATTGAAAGTGTGGAAAACCCGCCGATTTTACGTTAATTAGTGGTTCTAATCAATTTTTCTGTTGAAAACTTGGTTGAAAGTGTTGGAAAGTAGCTATGTTATAAGGCGCGCTTTCATTTGCGAAAAGCTTGTACTGTTGAAAAGAAATTTTCAGAACACAGGAGGACGGCGCGATTCGGGATTTACCGGAATAGTGGTTTTAATTTGAACCGCTTTTAAGCCCAACGGTTGAAAAACCCGCAGGAATATTTCCCTGCGGGCTTTGCTCATTGCTTTTATCTCCAACGATTTACGTTAAAATCTCAATCCTGACTACAGCCGGCGTTATTTCAAGCAACCTGAACGCCTCCGAAAATTCGGGTCTTTGTATACGTTCGGCTTCACTCTCGGTTGACGGAAGAATCTGCATACCCCGAAGTATATACCAGTTGTTGTCGCCGTCATTGAACATGCTTCCCGAATTACGGTGGAATCGTATATATCCGGCTTCAATTCCATAGTCTGTCAGTGTAGCGAGTTCGGCGTTCCAAATATACGCAATACCGTCCGAAATAACCGCGAAGTTGCCTGCGTCGGGACTGCGCCTGAAACTGAAATCTCTGCCGAGCGACGCCAGCCCCATATCGATTTCTTCAATGTTAAAGAAGCGCGCATTGTATTCGTAGGTGCGAAGCTCGCCGTTTTCAGAAACCTGCGCGTATATGAAGCCGCTGTTCGTAAGGCTCAATACTATGAGGTTATCTTCGCTTTTTATTAAATTGCTGAAGCTGTAGCCGCTATTTCTGTTTGCTGTGTAAATTGCGCTTATGTTTGGGGTTTGCGTTTTCATGACGATTTCATTGTTCCTGAACAGCGCGTAGCTGATTTGCCCATGCTCCTGCAATATATCCGAAGTTTCCAGTTGCCTGAGCACTCCGCTTTCACCGTCTGCCATGTAAAGATTGGTCAGCCGCCCGAAAGCATCGCCGCCTATTATCAACAGTGTGCCTGTTTTCGCATCGGTGTAAGTGATTCGCGGATTCACCGCAACAAAACCTTCAACGGCTTTAAAACTGTGCCGCCCGTCTGCGTTTTTAACTATTTCGTAGAGCAGAACCTGACTTCTGGTCAGCAGTACGAATTTATTTTCATTTATGAAATGAACGCCGAGCGCGCTGTCTATATTTAATTCGATGAAATCTTCTTCAACCGGTTCGGTTGGTTCATTCGGCTCGTTAGGATTATCAGGGTCATTAGGTTCAGCGGGGTCTGGCGGATTATTCGGGTCATTGGGTTCGGCAGGGTCCGACGGATTGTCCGGGTTATTAGGCTCGGTCGGGTCTGACGGGTTGTCGGGATTATTCGGGTTGTTCGGATTGGCAGGTTCAAACGGCGGGTCAAGTATAGGGTCGTTTAGGTCAGCCGGGTCAGGCGTTACGGGCTCTTCTATATTCGGTAGCGGAATCGCAGAGTTATTGTTGTTGTGCGGAAGCGCTATAGGACGGAAGTTATCGTTGTTAATCAAGCCACCCTGAAACTCAACCGCCGTAAATTCAGGACGGTCGCGCAGTTCAAAGTACAGGTCGTCGTAAGCAATAATCCGCGCCCCGCTGAATAAGCGGTTGTCCGCACTTTCTGTCGTTGCCGCAACATCTACGAATTCGCCGTTCCAGAGCGCGACAGCCATAACCGCGCCGTCCTCCGGCGCTATAAGATTCAATACCGAATCAAGCTCCTCTAACGTCATCGGCTCGGCAAAAGAGATATACATCTCTTTTTTTTCCGAGGAGAAACCGTTGGCTAAAATCATTTCTTCTCTGTATATAATATCGTTCATGCGGTCTTCGTCGCTTACTATATTATAATTAGGAAGAGGCGGGTCAATTATGCCGCCGTCCGCAAAAAGCCCGAGCAACATATATCCGCCGAAAAACATAACAATCACAGCGGCGGCGGCTGTAAGCGGCATCCACTTCGCATTGCGCGCGAAAAATGACGCGGAGGACGCGCGCTTGGCGTTTTTGCGTATTTTACTTTCATCGAAAGTATACTGCATCATTATTTCCTTATAGAAATCATGTTTGTTCAAGGCGCGTACCTCCTTTCAAGATAATGGTGCGGGGGAAAATTATGAGGAATCCATGAAGGAAATGAATTAACTGTTAATATCATATGTTGAATTTTTTCTTCTGTCTTTCAATCGTTCTGTAGAGCTTGTTCTTGACTGACGAAAGGTTTAGTTCAAGTTCATTCGCGATTTCGTCAAGCTTCATATCCAAAACGAAGTGCATGTAAAAAATCTTGCCGGTTACGGGGTCGTCGTTTGTTATGTCGTCGAAAATCTGCCTTGCCAAAAGCTCGTTGCATAAAACATCTTCGAGCTTTTTCTCGTGGCGGGACATTTCGGCTTCTATTTCCACCATCTGCTCCTCGGAATAATCCGAGAACGAAGAAGTTTTACTGCGTCTTTTGAGTGCGCCGAAATAGTTTTTACACTCGAACTTAGCTATATTTATAAGGAAGGCTTCCGAACTTTCTATATCGCTATATCCTTTTTTATTAATGCGCGAAAAAAACCGCGTGTATATATTCTGAAGAATATCCTCGCTGTCAAGGATGTTTCCGCATTTACTTACCACATATCGCGACACGGCTTGAAAGGTGTCGGCGTAAACCGCGTTGAAATAATCGTTTATGTCGCGCGGGGAGTTAGTTAAAGTTTCGGGAATATTGCTGTCCAAGTGAGGCTCACCTCTTTTCCGCACCAACTTCAGGTTGGCGTCAGTGTCAAGCCCCGCTATCTAAGTAGTACGGGCTTTTTATAAAAAAGTTTCAATATTTGCTAAAATATTTTTAAAGATTATCCATATTTAGCGTTTGTTTTATATGTTTTATTGTACATTAAAAATAAAGCTGTGTCAAGTTGTTTAACCCGTGTTTAATCGGTTCATAATCTCTATGAAAATATTATGCTCGCAGAAAGGACAAATTATCATGACAACAAGGACTGACAGAAAAAACAACATACTTACAATATCTATGCTTGCGGGAACCTGCGCCGCTCTGCTTTTTGCGTCGTTCGTATCTTTCGCCGAAAAGTGCGAAGCTGTGCAGGGCGAGGTTTTGCGTCTGCACGTTTTAGCTAATTCCGACAGCGCAGACGACCGGCGTCTGAAGTACGAACTGCGCGACTTCATACTTGAAGACGCAAAAAAACACTTCGCCGAAACCCTTACGCTCGACGAAGCTGTGCAATCAGCCGGATTAAATCTGCCCGCTATTGAACAAAACGCGAAAATGTTCATAGCGGCGCAGGGCTGTGACTACGATGTGACGGTTACTCTTGAAAACATGTATTTCACAACCCGCGTTTACGAAAATATAACGATGCCGGCAGGGAATTACGCCGCGCTTAGGGTTGTAATCGGCGCCGGTGAAGGCAGTAACTGGTGGTGTGTAGTTTTCCCGCCGCTTTGTCTGCCCGCGGTTACACAAAAAAACAGCGAACCTTTTTTCACCAGAGAAATCGGCAAGGCAACCGGAAGCAGTGAAGTCAAAAGAATTGAAGTACGGTTTAAGGTTTATGAGTGGTTTGTTAGAATGTTCGGGTAAGTTGACGGGTTAACGGATTTATGTTATAATGTGTTTTGAACCTACTATAAAAAAGGGAGTAAAGCACATGGATTTATTTGAAGCTATAGAAAAGCGGTATTCTCACAAGGAAAAATTCCTTCCCGACGCTGTTCCGCTCTTTGACCTTGAACGCATAGCAGGAGCGGGTTTGGCGGCGCCGACCGGCATGAACAGTCAATGTGTACGGCTCATTATACTGCCGGACAGAGAAGCCGTACAACCCCTCTGCGATGTCGCGCCGACAGACGGGATGCTTACGGCTCCGGCGGCTATTGCCGTTTTAACCGACAGCAGTAAACAAAAAGCGCCGAAAGGCGAGCTGTACAACTTCGAGATTGAGGATTATTCAGCCGCCGCCGGGAATATGCTGCTCGCCGCTGTCGCGCTCGGATATGCCTCGCTTTGGCTTGACAGCCCTTTTTTTGACAGCGAAAAACAGAAAGCCGCGATAGAAGTACTCGGCGCGCCCGAAGGGTATAATCTGCGGGTTGTGCTTCCGATTGGCAAACCGGACGGCGCAGGGACAAGAAGAGAGAAAATGGGGTTCAGTGAGCGGGTTTCATATGGAAAATTCTAAAACAAATGTATAGTATCGGGTGAAAATCTTCCTACTTCTGCTGTTATGCGGTGTTATTGGCGGGTATTATTTTCAGTTTGCTTCAAGCCTTGTCAAATACGATTCAAGGAACTTCCGCGCCGCTTTAAGCGGCGCTTCGCCTTTCACAAGCTTTACGCTAATAGCCGCCTTCCCCGTGAAATCTAAAGAAACTCTGTCCCCCATTGTGCCGACTGCTCTGCTCACGCCTTCCATATCCGGCTTTTCGGCGCAGATTTTAAGCGTCCCGCCGTCCTGTAAAATCTCTTTAATCCCCGCCGCGCCCGCCAAATTACGTAGTTGCGCCGCTTCAATCAGCCCAACCACGGACACGGGCGGCTCGCCGTAGCGGTCAATAAGCTCGTCGGTTACGTCAAGCGCGTCGTCGTCACTGCGAATCTCGGCAATTCGTTTGTAACATGAAATCCTCTGCGCCGCGCTCGAAATATAGTTTTCGGGTATAAAAGCATCCATTTTCACATCGATAAGACACTCTTCGGTAATGGCGGCGGGGTCGCCCCGCTGTTCGGCAACAGCTTGATTGAGAAGCTGAAGATACATATCATAACCCACCGCGCTCAAATGCCCGGACTGCCTTGCGCCGAGAATCGAGCCCGCGCCCCGTATTTCAAGGTCGCGCATGGCTATGTTAAAGCCCGAGCCGAACTGCGTGAATTCGCGGATTGCGTTAAGGCGTTTTGTGGAAATTTCCGACAGCACCTTCCCGCGCCTGAACGTGAAATAGGCATAGGCGCGCTTGTTTGTCCGCCCGACACGCCCCCTGAGCTGATGTAACTGCGCCAAGCCCATATGGTCGGCATTTTCAATTACGAGGGTGTTGACATTCGGGACGTCAACGCCTGTTTCAATCAGCGTTGTGCAGACAAGCACGTCTATTTCGCCGTCTAAAAGCTTCCGCCAGACCTCAAGCAGCTCATCTTCACCCAGTTTTCCGTGAGCTATACCGATTTTTGCTTCGGGGCATAAATTAAGCAGTTTAACCGCACATTCGGTTATTGTTTCAATACGATTGTGGATATAATAAACCTGCCCGTTGCGGCGCAGTTCTTTCATGATTGCCTGCGTAACCACGCCCCAGTCATGCTCAATTACGTAAGTCGTCACCGGCTGTCTGTCCTGCGGCGGCGTGTTAATCACGCTCATGTCGCGGATTCCGCTCATAGCCATATTAAGCGTTCTCGGAATAGGCGTAGCTGATAAAGTCAGCACGTCCACCCCCGCGAACATTTCTTTGAATTTTTCCTTGTGAGTTACCCCGAAGCGCTGTTCCTCGTCTATAATTACTAAACCCAGGTTTTTAAATTCAACATCGCTTTGCACAAGTCTGTGCGTACCGATTACTAAATCAACAATACCTTTTTTAAGTTTTTCAAGAACCTGCTTGATTTCCCGCGCACTGCGAAAACGCGAGAGCAGTTCAATGTTAAGCGGGAAGTTTTCCATACGCTTAATTGCGGTTTGATAATGCTGCCACGCAAGCACGGTCGTGGGGCATAATAACGCGCACTGCTTTCCGTCCATCACGCACTTAAACGCGCCGCGCAGTGCGACTTCCGTCTTCCCGAAGCCCACATCTCCGCACAACAGCCTATCCATCGGCTTCGCTGTCTGCATGTCGGCTTTGATTTCCTCGATACAGCGCAATTGGTCGTCGGTTTCAATATAACTGAAATGCTCCTCAAACTGCACCTGTTCACTGTTATCGGACGGGAATTTATGCCCGCGGCTTTTAAGCCGCTTTGAATACAGCGCAATGAGTTCTTCCGCAAGCTCGGACGCGGCGGCTTTAGCTTTGGCTTTGGTTTTCTGCCACATATCCGAATGAAGCTTGTTAAGTTTAAGCGATGCCGAATCGGTGTTGCCGATATAGCGCGAAATAAAGTCAAGCTGTGTTACCGGAACATAAAGCACATCTGTCCCCGCGTACTTGATTTTAATGTAGTCTTTGCTCACATCGTCGCTTGTTAATTTCGTCACACCCTCGAATATACCTATGCCGTAATTCTGATGCACGATGTAGTCGCCTGCGTTTATATCGGCTAAGTTGCGGATTTCCCCGCCTTTTCGCTTGCGTCGGCGAACCGCCGGATGCATTGTTGCTTCTCCTCTGACAGTGCTGCCCGCTGTTTTCGCAAGGCTCAGCATCACGCACTTTGCGTCGGTGTAATCGTAGCCCGCGCCGACTGTTCCGGCTAAAATATAGGCGCGTTTGGCGTAGATTTTCTTAGGGTCTGACGAGAAGTCGGCGGGAAAATTGTCGTCTTTCAAATCCTGCGCTAAAGTTCGTGCCGCCTTTTCCGTCCCCGCGAAAACCACAACCGCACAACCTTTGTTTATATAATCCGTCAGTTCCGAACAAAGAAGCTTATACTCGCCGCTCCAGCTTGAAAGCTGATTTGCCCGCACACTTAGAATTTCGCCGAGCTTTAAACCTCCGCCTCTTATAAAAGTATCGAAATAAGCGCAGATTTTACTTTGCGAAATTTCCTTGTATTCGCCCCGTGTGAGCATGAACTGAGCGCGTTTTCCAAGCGTTTTGTTTTCAATGGCTGACTTTAAATCCTCCTCGTGCCGAATACATGCAACGCGGTAGCTTTCCGCGCAGTTCACGCTTTCACAAACTATGCAGTCGGTTACATAATCAAACAGGCTGAAGCTTCTGCCGCCCGCTTCGGGTTCTTCGACAGACGGCGCGATTTGCACTTCTGTGACGCTTTCCACCCGTCTTTGAGTTTCCCGGTCAAAGAAGCCTATGTTGTCAGCCGTATCGCCCCAAAACTCAATTCTGACAGGCAGTTCGTTATTCGGCGCGTGAATATCTAAGATTGCGCCCCTGAGCGCAAACTGCGAAGCCCCTTCAATCATGTCCGAGCGGGAAAAACCCATATTCACAAGCTTTTCAATCAGCTCGCCGAGAGAGATTTCATCACCCTCTTTTATTGTAATCGTTTTTTCGCGCAGAACATCGGGCGGGGTTGTGAGCTGTCCCGCGGATTCAGGTGTTGCAAGTATTAATTTAACATTGCCTGAAAGCGCGTTACTTAAAACGTTCAGTCGGCGAAACTCATATTCGCGGGAGTTAACTTCAAAATATCCTAAGTTTAAATCTTTCGCGGGGTAGACCGCGGCTGTATCGGTTCCCCCTATAAAAGTATTTATATCTTCACAAAGGCGCATGGCTTCGCTCTCGGCTTCAACCAAAACTAACAGGTTTGGACTGACGGGGTTGTCCGTTCCTGTAATTGCCGATAAAAAGTGCGCCTTATGCACGTGCGAAAGCCCCGTTACCAGCGTGGGCAGGGGGTTATCGCTTTTTATATTCCCGAGCAGATTCCGGAATTCGGGAATCTGCTCGGCTACAGAGCGGAAAAAATTCAATTAATCAATTGCCCTTCTTAAAAAGATTTGCACGGGTTTGCATACCGCCGGAGCAACAAATGCGGCTAAAGTAGCTTCGGGCAAGCCGCTTGTAATTATCATAGATGACATAACTACCATAATAGCGCGTCCCGCAACATCGGAGTATTCCGGTGCGAAAAACAGCGCGATTCCGCCTAACACCCCAAGGGTGTTCGCAAGACTTCCAAGCGCCGCGCCGGTTATCATTCCCGCTATATTGCCGCTTTTAAAGAACTTTGGTATCAACCCCGCAATTGTACCTCCAATGGTTCGGGGAACAAAGCAAATTAGCAGACTTGCGAAGTTTCCCTGAATTTCACCGAGAGAGTAAAACGGCGTGAAGAGAAACGCAACAACCGGACTAGGCGGCATAAACGTCCATACCATAAAACTAAAAAAACCCGCGCAAAAGCCCATCAGCGTTCCTGCTTTCGGGCCGAGAAGTATTCCTGTTATTACAACCGGAATCATCATCAGCGTCATTACAATCGGTCCGAGCGCGGGGAGCGAACCGAGCGGCGTAAAGCAAATAATTGCCTGTAACGCCAAAAGAATCGAGAATTGCACCAGCATGAGCGTTCTTGGACGAATCGCTCTGCTATTGTTTGTGTTTGCCATTGTTAAAGTTTCCTTTCTTGCTGTTGCCCCGTTACGGGTGCAACGCGTTTTTATTATATATAATACGCAACCCTTGTGAAACAAGGTGCGGATTATACTCGAAATCCCGCTCGCAGTACGGCTTTACCGTCGCGGCGTTCCCGCCTGTCGCAACAACCGAGCAACTGCCGAGTTCCTTCTCGAAACGGCTGATTAACCCCTCAAGCATACAGCCGATACCGTTAAGAACACCGGAACGTATGCAGTCAATGGTGTTGGCGCTGATGACCTTATCGACCTTTTCCGGGCTGACAAGCGGCAGGGACGCTGTCGCTTCCGCCATAACCTCAAAGCAAAGCCTCATGCCGGGCGAGAGCGTTCCGCCGACAAGTGCGCCGTTGCTGTCGAGCGCCATGATTTTTATGATTGTTCCCATGTCTATAACTATGCAGGGGAGTTTATAAAATTCCTTAGCCGCCACCGCGCCACACGCCAAATCGCCGCCAAGACTTGACGGGTCGTCGATTTTGATGTTCAGTCCGGTTTTAATCCCCGGCCCGATTATAAGCGCGGTAAGCCCGAAAAGGTCTTCTGCCGCCGCCTTGATTTGCATGGTTACAGGCGGAACCACAGACGAGATAATCACGCCGCTAATACTTTCCAATGCAACATCGCGTAATTTCAGAATATCCATTATCGTTATCGCATACTGGTCAGCCATTCGTAAAATATCGGTGTTAATGCGCGACTCAAATACAGGCGTTTTATCTTCAAACACGGTAAGCACCGTATTTGTGTTGCCTGCGTCAATCGTAAGAAGCATAAAGCGGATTTTCCTTTCGTTGAATACATTAAGACGCTAAAGCGTTCCGGGACCGTGGAAGTTTTCCGGCACATCATCACTATGCGGCTTGCTGAGGAAGTCGTCTTCATCGTCATCATCATTGATATAGTCGTCAAACGTTCCGACAAATTCGGTCTGTTCCTCTGCGATGAATTCAAACTCCTCGAAAACTCCGGCGGGCGAATTGAAACTGTCGCCGCCGTAATATTTCGGCGTGGGAGGCGTATCTTTTACGAAAGGAATATCTTCCATGAAAGGAACTTCCTCCATGAACGGAGTTTCCTCCATGAACGGAGTTTCCTCCGCGAACGGAGTTTCCTCCGCGAAAGGAACTTCCTCCATGAACGGAGTTTCCTCCGCGAAAGGAGTTTCCTCCATGAACGGAGTTTCCTCCGCGAAAGGAGTTTCCTCCGCGAAAGGAGTTTCCTCCGCGAAAGGAGTTTCCTCCGCGAAAGGAGTTTCCTCCATGAACGGAGTTTCCTCCGCGAAAGGAGTTTCTTCTGTGAAAGGAATTTCTTCCTCGTGAGTAACGTCCTCTACAGCAAGAGGTTCGTCATTGTATTCGGGTGCCGGCAGAGGTTCTTCGTAAAAATATTGTTCCTGTTCGGGTTCATTTACCGGGACGCCGGGGACGTCGTCCCCTACATAAGGTTCGTTTATCGGAATGTCGGGGGCGTCGTCCCCTGCATAGGGTTCGGGTTCATCTAAAACATCGCGTCCTGCATCGTCCTCGAAAAATTCATCATGCGGTACGCTATGAACATTACCCGCTACAAGAAAGTCTTCGATATCCTCCTCGAAAGTGAAAACCGGCTGTGCATCGGCATCGGGAACAGGCTGTGTGTCTTCAATCGCCGTGACTTCCGTAACTTCATACGTTTCTTCGTAAACATCGGATATGTCAGCGGCAAATGACTGTTCAAGGTTCATTCTTTGTTTCAGCAGTTCTAATTCGAGCGCCCGTCTTCTCGCCGCAAAGTCAATCTGAACCGCAGGCTCTAATTCCGGTTCGGGGTCGGACTCTAATTCCGGTTCGGGGTCGGGCTCTAATTCCGGTTCGGGGTCGGGCTCGGATTCAGGTTCGGGCTCGGGTTCCGGCTCGGGTTCAGGTTCCGGCTCGGGTTCAGGTTCCGGCTCGGGTTCAGGTTCGGGCTCAGGCTCAGGTTCCGGCTCGGGGTCAGGTTCCGGCTCGGCTTCCGGCTCGGGCTCGGGTTCCGGGTCGGGCTCGGGGTCCGGCTC
>JAITFZ010000011.1 GCA_031280965.1 Oscillospiraceae bacterium
TTTTTTGAACATGATATGTTCCTCCTTAGTTGTTAATTTTTAGCCAATGGCTTATTTCATTATAGCAGAGTTTCCAAAAAAAGTACCAATTTGGGGAACGAAAGGCATGTTTTGGGGAACGAAAGATGTAAATTGTGCATTATGCACAAATATAATTGTCATAAATCCATTATATGAGCCAAGTTCATTTTCATGAAAACGCTTTTTTATATTCTGCAAACTCCGGAGAATTTTTGCTTATAACAACACCGCTGCGTGCCGCGGGATGAGTGTCATGAATTTGTGAATCTGCATGGTTGACAAGTCAAAAAATAAATGTTATAATTTAGTGAAATGCGCCAGTGTGTCGGAATGGCAGACGAGGCAGACTCAAAATCTGTTGTGGGTTTCCACGTGTGGGTTCGAGTCCCACCACTGGCAGATGAAGCTTATAATCCGAACCTTCCCGATGTGAGAATCATTGGGGAAGCGTTCGGATTTGTGATTATCAAGAATATTTACAAAAATAAAAATTTCTCAATAAAAAACTGACGGCTTTCGTACAATACACTGCCGTCAGTTTAATTTTTATCTCTCAAAGCGGCGGCAAGGTCAATCATAACCTTCTTTTCTCTCTCGCTTAAATCGGATATATCTAAAAGGTGCCTTGCATCATCTACCATAAGTAAATAGTCGGTTGTTACAGAGAAAATCTTAGACAATTCAATAATATGGTTGATATGCGGCTTGCTGATACCCATTTCCCAGGCATTAACCGCACTCCTGCTAATCCCGAGACGATTAACCAAATCAACTTGCGTCATTTCATTTTCTTTTGCTCCTGTAAGTATAATTTCATTCCCTGCCCGATAAACGACTATAGCATATATTGACATTATACATAGTTTTATTTTACTTGTCAACCCTTTATAATTAAAAAGGGTGATTGTTGTGACAAAAAACCAACAGCGAATGCTGTTGGTTTTTTTATTATCTTGTGTTTCTATATTTAATTACGGCTCATACGGAGCGCGGATTTTATCATCTTTGAATGAGCAACTATTGCTTGGGCAAAAATACCGCGTACCATAATATTCATTTACATATATTCGATAAAGCGATTCCCTGCATTGAGGGCACTTTACAGATGTTTCTATTGATTCATTTTTTGATTTTCCGCTTATTAATTTCTTTATTCCACTGATGACCATGACTATACCTAAAGGTATAGTTAAAAAAACCCCTTGGCTTTCAACACCAATACTCCCTATTATTATTAATGCACCAAATATGATTGCAATAATTGACATAACACATTCCTCCTAACACGGTTTTTATAATCTCATACTACCTTTGAGGTAGTATATATTAATATTATACATAGTTTTATTTTATTTGTCAACCCTTTATAATTAAAAAGGGTGATTGTTGTGACAAAAAACGAATACGAAAGCATATTTCGCAATGTCGGGATAAAAATAGCATACTATAGGAAACTTCGGGGATATACGCAGGAAACATTTTCAGAGAAACTGGGTGTATCGGTATCTTATTACTCTCAAATAGAAGCGGCGGGGTGTTACAAGCCGATATCTTTACGAACTCTTTTCAAAATAGCAGAAACTTTAGGTGTTGCCCCATATAAACTGCTTTTGTTTGATTAACCGGGAAAGTCAAACTCCGCACAACATAAAAATTTCTCAATAAAAAACTGACGGCTTTCGTACAATACAATGCCGTCAGTTTTTTATTTTAACTAAACTTACCGCTAAACTGCTTTACAATTCCGTCGGTAAACACATCCGCCATCATAATTGCTTCCCGTTCCACCGCGTCGAAAGCCTCAATATCCTTTTTGTAACTGCCGGCGAGCCGTTTCGCAACCTCAATCTTTGTAAGGTCAAGGTGGGTGTAAAACATTTCCCGCATATCGCTGTATTCGTAATACGGGTTAATTGAGCTGAACGCGCCAGACATTTCATCGGCGTTTATGTACCATCTGCGGTCTAATTCCTCAGCTTTTTCATTTTCGTTATCGCGAAGTGCGGTGATTAAATCCGCGCCGATTTCAAGATGCACGGTTAAAAGCTGTCGGATTTCGTTTGTTGATTCAATCCGGTAAAATTGTGCAAATATATCCGCTATATCGCGCGGATTCTGCAATAACCGCGCAGTTACATCCTCAAGGTCTTTCAAATGCTCGGCTATGCTAATCAATAACATCCGCGTCCAATAAACATGCTGAAGCCACATTAGACGCATGTCCTCTTTCAATGAAGCCTGCCTGCCCGAAATACACCCGTATAAATTATATCTGTACATAATTCAAAATACCTCCCGCATATTTTTCTGTATTATATGCGAGAGGATGCAATTATGGGATTGTTTCAGTTGCGGAATTTAGTCAGGTACAGATAATATTTCAATTTGTTTCTTTTAAGAAGATGCTTTTTTGCCTGATTAAGAAGCGCTTCTTTATAATCGGCGCCCGCGCCTGCTTCCTCTGCGCTTAAAACTTCACCGCCGTAACGAACTCTCTCGAAGATTCCGGTTACTTTTATAAGCGCATCATCTCCCGTCCTAAGCGCAAAACTCAACGCTGTTTCGCCTTGTTGAAGCAGGTTTTTTGAAATCATCTCAAGCAACAGCAAAATCGCCTTGTAATCCGTCAGAAGCCTTTCCGATGGCGAAGACATGCGGTATTTCTTCCTTGTTCGCCATGAAGCGGTGTAAATCCCGATAAACACAGCGAAAATCGCAATTACAATTACAACCGCCCCTGCCGCCGCTGCAATAAGATAAATATTTCTGAGTTCAGAATCAGGGTCATGCGACTCGGGTTCATAGGTTGGCGTGTCAATACCCGGCTCGTCAGGGGAAGGAACGTGCGGAGGGGTTGCGGGGCTTGAAAACGGCGGAAGTACGGCGTTTCTGTTAACCCACTCGCCGTAACGCGCCTCAGAAAATGTCGGCGACGGCTCAAAAGGTATCCATCCCGCACCGTCAATATACGCTTCGACCCAGGCATGCGCGGTGTTTTCGGATATGTTCCAGCTTCGGAAGCTCGAAGTTGTTCCCGCAGGAGATGAGTACCCCTGAACATAGCGCGTCGGTATTCCGGCAGTTCTGCCGAGAACAGCGGCGGCAGTCGCAAAGTAAGTGCAGAACCCTTCCTTCATTTCAAACAGGAATACATCTGCGAAATCGCCGCCGTTTTCAAGCGCGGCAATGGGCGGGGTGCGTGTATAGGTGAAATTGCCTGATAAAAACTGCTCAATTGCGGCCATTTTCGCGTAATTGCTCTCACAGCCCGCGGTTATTTCCCGGGCAAGCGCAAAAACCCTTTCAGGTACGCTGTCAGGCAGTTGTGTATAAATATTGTGTATTTTCTCTTGCCGTCTTTCGAGTAGGCGGGCATAGTCCACAGGTATTTCCCCGAATACAGCGCCCGGAAAATTCGCGGTTATAAGTCGTTCAAGTACGTGTGTTTCGATATTATGAGAACGATAAACGCTGCTGTTAAGCAGATTTATCAGCACCTCGCTGTCATAATTAAAATCCGCATAAACCATACGGTAAGCGGTTCCCGCACCTGCCGACCGCTCAAAGAACATGCTTGAACCGCCCACATTGCTCCTTAAAGCGGACGGCACAACAGCCCGCATCATTTTTGAAATATGAAACATGGTTCGTGTGCGTGAACCGAAATACTCTATGCCGACTTCACGCATTGAGAAAATTTCGCCGCGTTCTTCCTCGTCTTTTGCAAAGACGCCGCCGTGATGCAGTGCCAGTATAAGCTCCAGCACATCAAGTTTATGCTCGGGCATAAAGTTTTCGTCAAAATTATTAGTACGTGTCCAGCCGCGCCCGGTGTAATTATCCATCACAGAACCGGTGAGATAAATATGCTTTCCCGCGCCGATATAGTTTGTTATTTTGACAGCGGGGCTGTAAGACGGCGTAACCGCTCCGCCTATATTACCCGAGCCGCTGTAACCGGTCATGCTGACCCCGAATTCATGAGAACCGCTGTTAATATTAAACGAGTATGAAATTTGCTCGCCTATATTCAACGCTATATTCTGTACGCCTTTGATTATATTCCTCACAAATTCCCACCTGAAAGGCTCCTGCTTTGACGGCAGAAGGGCGGTAATCAACCCCGCTATAATCATAAACGGCAGAAGATAAGTCAACGCCGTTTTTTTGCTTAATATTCTTTCGTGCAAAATTGTGAATATGAAAGAAAACATTAAAAGAATCGGTAAAAATCCGGCGTTCCTTTCAAATATTGCCATAACAATACAAAAGGCTGAAAGCCCCGCACCCATTGCAAGCCCGATATAGCGGAAACGAAGCAGATTAAAAGCGACTCCGGTTACTGCAAAAAGCAGAATTGTCTGTGAAATCAGCGAATACGTCAACGCCTGTCGTGCGCCGGAATCACGCGAAGTAAAAAGCCAGTTAAACGAATCCGCAACCGGTACTTTTAAAAGCAAAGCCAAGGTAATTAAAGCCGCCGTAAATAAAGAAATAAACACATAAAACAACAGCTTTTTCCAAACGCCGACAGCTTCATTCCGTACAAGCTCGGACGCCGCAAAAAACATCGTGAAAAGCACAGTGGCAAAGAATAAAACAGAGCCGCTGAGACCGGTGTCGAGCAGAGAATTGAAGTACAGCGATAATCCCGCGCACAGGCAGATTGCAGATATAACGCGAAAGGCGTATTTTTCGTAAATAATTTTGAATTCCATATATCACCTATGCTCCAAAACATCGCTGATTGTCTTTGTTTCGGGAATATGCACGAGCATTGTTTTGCCGAGACTTTCTCTTAACGCGGAAAGCTCGCCGACCTCGCGGTTTCCGATTAGAATCAGACAGGTGTTCATGAATGCGGAAAGAGAGGAAAGCGCCGGTAAAAACTTTTCGCAGTCTGCCGAAATTAAAACCAATACGGTTGCATTATCAAAAGCGGTTTCATTAAGGAATCTGTCAGCGTCATTACGAAAAAACGAAAGCGAAAGACAGGAATCATAAAACCTTGAAAAATCTTCACGGTTATTAATGCAAAAGCGGTTCAGGACAGCCGCAAGGTAAATCACTTCGGTTTCAATTCCGCGCTCAAGATAAAAATCGGTAATCGCCAAAGCCGCTTCAAGAATTTTGTCCTCTGTTAGTATTTTCTTTTCGCTTTCAACAGGCGAAGTATCTATGAAAACCGCAATTCTTTCTTTTGGCGGTTCTGTTTTGCGGCGGGTAAAAAGCCCGCCGTGTTTTGCCGAAACCTTCCAGTTAACAGCCCTTATGTTATCACCGAGTGCAAAAGCGCGCAGGTCTGTATCCTGTTCCTGTCCGTTTTTCACGGAAAAGGGAAGCGATTTTACATCATCACCGAAATTAAGGGCACCGAGTGAATTTAACTTGACAACCCGCGGATAAACACGTATATTCATAACAGAGGGGTTTTTTCGTCTAAGCATGAAAAGTCCGAGATAGTCTTTAATTAAAACCGCGTTGATTCCAACCTTATACTCACCGCGATAAAGGCAGACAAGGCTTGTTTCCTTCTCAATTCTCAAAGATGGTGCAAGCGAGATTTCGCTTTGGTTTTCAGATAAATCCACCTTTGAATAATCGGAAAGAAACTCGATTTTAATTCCTGTGAAATGCACTGCGCTTTCGTTAGAAAGTATGTACTCATAGCCGATTTTATCGCCTTTTACAACGATTTTGGATTCAATGGTCTGATAAATTTTAAGCCGCGCATAAACATAAAAAAGATAAATTAAGCAAGTAAGCGGAACCGCAATACCCGCATAAAAAAGAGCATAGCTGAACGCGCCGCCGAAAAAACTTGCGAACACGGCGGCGGCTGTAATAAAACCAATGCAAATCAATCTGTTTCGTTTCATAAATTTTACATACGGACATCGCGCTCTACATAGGCACCTTTGCGCTTTTCTTCACGCTTTCAATTATATTTTCGGGTGTGTTTTTACTGATTTTAGCCTCGACGGTGAGAATCAATCTGTGCCGTAAAACATGCGTTAGTATTTCCTGCACATCGTCAGGCGT
This sequence comes from Oscillospiraceae bacterium, assembly GCA_031280965.1. Taxonomy (GTDB): domain Bacteria; phylum Bacillota; class Clostridia; order Oscillospirales; family Ruminococcaceae; genus Ruminiclostridium_E. The sequence goes on from JAITFZ010000011.1 coordinate 6,064, forward strand.
GACAAAGTCCCGCCCTTTCACGTAAGCCGCGCTTCTTGCCGCGCTTATGAGCGCGAGGGTTGCGCGCGGGCTCGCGCCGAGAGAAAGCAGAGGGTTCTCACGCGTTAAGGAAACAAGGTTAATTACATACTCCGCAATATCATCGCTGACTTTCACGGATTTTACCTCGCAGCGCATTTCGGCAAGCACAGCCGTGTCAATAACCGCTTGCGTGTTTTGCGCCAAACTGCCCGCAATGAAATTCATCGCCATAAGCTTTTCGTCGTCAAGTTCAGGGTAGCCGAGCGACAGCTTCATCATAAAGCGGTCAAGCTGAGCTTCGGGCAGGTTGTAAGTCCCGATGAAATCAATCGGGTTCTGTGTTGCGATTAACATGAACGGTTCTTTAAGAGGATAGGTAGTGCCGTCAACAGTAACCTGCCCCTCCTGCATGGCTTCAAGAAGCGCGGCTTGCGTCTTAGGGGAGGTGCGGTTGATTTCGTCAACAAGTACTATATTATTCATAATAGCACCCTCAACATAGCGGAACTCACCCTTCCTCATATCATAAACCGACGCGCCCGTGACATCGCCGGGAAGAGTGTCGGGCGTGAATTGAATCCGCGTGAAACCACAGCCGACGGACTTTGCGAGAAGATTCGCAAGTGTGGTTTTTCCGACCCCCGGCACATCTTCAATAAGCAAATGCCCGCCCGCCAAGAGCGTAATTACAGCGAGTTTTGCCGTCTGTGCTTTGCCAATCAGACCGCAGTTGATATTGTCAATGATGTCAACAGCTTTTGAATTATATCTCATATTTTCATATTCCCCGTTTCAGTTGTATTTTATTTCAAAAGTAAAAACTACCGAACACCTTTATTTTAACATAAATAAAAAATATTTTCAAGTTTTGAAACAAATTAATAAAATTTCGTGTCTTTATAAGTGAAGGCCTTTCACAAGAAGCATAGAAACGGAGGTACGGGTGTGACCGACGAAAAATTCGCCGAGAAGTTAGAAATGCACAAAAACACGGTTTACAGGCTGGCGTTCAGCTATTTGAAAAACATACAGGATGCGGAGGACGTAACGCAGGAAGCTTTTTTAAAGTTTTACCGCTGTGACATTGATTTCTCCGAATCCGAAAACGAGAAAGCATGGCTCATCAGAGTAACCGCAAATTTGTGCAGAAATTATTTTCGTGCCAACAGATTCAAAAAGCTCGTACCGTTTGACGAAAACACAGCGCAAGCGCCTGTTTTTATGCAAAGCGACCTTGAAACACTCGACCTGCTCAGCGCGCTGAAACCAAGTTACCGCACGGTTTTATACTTATTCTATTATGAAAAGTATCGGACAAGCGAAATAGCGAAAATTCTCGGCAGAAACGAGAATACAATCCGAACGCAGTTAGCGCGGGGCAGGGAGCGGTTGCGGGAAATTCTAACCGATACGGAAACGCAGGGAGGGATTATTTATGGCAAGTAAATTTCAAGATTTATTCGACAATGTAACTCTCAGCGGTGAAAGAACCGATGAGATATTGAGAAAGGCAAAAAACATGAAAAACAAGGAACAGAGAAGCACCTTAGGTACGAAAAGTATATACGTAACCCTTGGCGCGACAGCGGCGGCGATTCTTCTGACGGTGTTCGGCGGGGCGTGGCTTTTAAACAGCGGGCTTTTACAAAGAGAGCCGTATTACGGCGGAGGTTACGGGCAGGAAGAAGAAATCATAAAAGTAAATCAAGCCGCTGCTTCAGCGAGAAATCAAATGACAGAATTCCTACAGGAAGAATTGCTTCGGGGCGAGGGCAGACCAGCGGATATGGCGGGAGTGTTGGTTATAGCAAGAAGCGCCGATGGTGATATGGTTTTCACGGGGTGGGATAATTACGGCGGCACAGGAAATATTGAAAGCAGTAATATAACAGACGAAGATACCGCTGAATTAAAGTTAATGACAATTATTAACAACCTTTTTGAGAAAAATGAAAATTTACAGGCTTTCAATAATCAGGACTGTACCCTTGTGTTTATCATAGCAAACAACATCTGTACACATGCGGCTTTCATTCCGAATGTGTGGTATACGGAAGCTCGTCACCTTGCTGTAACACAAGATAATGGTGAGATAGTATTTTCAGCCATTATGGGTGGCAGATTAGTCGCAGATATAAACCCGTTGCTGAAAACAGGGCAGATTATCGGAACCTCTCCGGCGCAAAATTATCCTGTTCTGGATTTGCCGGGGGAGAGAATTTATCCCCCGCCGGGTTCGCTTGAACACATTCCTGTGATTTCCGGGGATTTACTCGTAATGAATTTAAGCAATACAGAACCGAACGGGCTTACCTTTACGATTAACAATTTTACCGACAGCGAAAACGAATATAAATACGGTTCTGATTATGTGCTTTACGTACAGCGGCAAGGTGAATGGGTTCTTTTATATACTATAATTGAAGATTCCCCCTTCAACGACGAAGGATATACGGCTTTGTCACAAAGCGAAACAGAACCTGCGGCTGTTAACTGGAGTTGGTTGTACGGCGAGTTAGAGCCGGGTGTTTATAAGTTCTCGAAAGGTATTATATGTTGGCGAAGCCCCGGCGATTTCGACAGCTACAGGATAGAAAGCGAATTTACGATTTCGTACACCTACACAACAGGCATCTCGCCGGACTATCCTATGTTGTCAGATATAATTAATTGAGCCGAAAAGCTCAACCGGAATTGGTTTTATGGCGAACTGCCGGGCGGTTTATACAGATTTGAAATTGATGTTTGGCAGTGGAGCGGCGTACCCGGTAATAATGAAAAAATTCCGTTCAGTTATGAATTCACCATTTGATAAACGCAGAAAAATCCCGCCGATTTTAAAAGCCGGCGGGATTTTCATTGACAAAATCTATAAAATAGGGCATAATGAATACATGGAATTTATAAAACTTAACATTTTCACAGTGAGAGAAGACCTCGAGCCGCTAATGAGCAGGCTTGAGGACATGGGTGTTTCCGGCTTTGAAATACATGATGCGGCGGACTTTGCAGATTTTCTCGAAGACGGCGTAAGGGATTGGGATTATGTCGGGGAAGAGCTTGAACCGCTCAAAACGCAGGAAACGCACCTGACTTTATATCTTACGACCGATAAGCAGGGCGGGCGGTTACTCGGCAAAGTTCGCAGATTATGCGCCGGCTTGCGTATAGAACAAAGCACGGTTCGCGAAGAAGACTGGGCTGATTGCTGGAAAGAATATTTCAAGCCGTTTAAAGTAGGGGAGCGGTTTATAATAAAACCGTCATGGGAGAATATTGCCGATATTAAGGAATACGATGCAGATTTGATTCTCGAAATAGACCCCGCCACGGCTTTTGGGACAGGACAGCACGAATCAACAAGACTTTGCCTTGAAGCGTTGGAGCGGGTAATTGCACCCGGTTGCATGTTTCTCGACCTCGGTTGCGGAAGCGGGATTTTGAGTATCGGTGCGCTTCTTTTGGGCGCGGACAGGGCGGTTATGGTTGACATCTCCGAGAACGCCGTGAAAGTCGCCTGTGAGAATATGGAGCAGAACGGTTTCTCTGCTGATAAATTCACCGCGTTCTGCGGTGATATAACAAAGGATACGGGGCTTTTGGAAAAGCTTGGCGAAAACTTCTGCGTAATAACTGCAAACATAGTCGCTGACATAATTATAAAAATGTGCGGGATTTTCCCGCGGTTACTAAAAAAAGACGGCATACTTGTTACTTCGGGTATTATTGAAGCAAGGTTTGATGAAGTCGCCGACGCGCTTTCGGGCGCGGGTTTGAAAATCCTCGAAACAGTAACCGACAACGGCTGGTGCATGATTAAATCCTCTTATTAACAGAACTGCACCCTTTTGCATAGAATGTAAAAGGGAGGCTGATTCTATGTATTATTTTATGTTTTTTCTGCTGACGTTTTTTTCAATATACGGTGCGGTAAATTTCTTTAGTTTAGTATACAAATCACTGTCTGTAAGAACAGACAAAACGGGCGTAAAAATTTATGAAAAATCGGAGAAAAACCGGAAATGGATTTGAACCTTATAAGTCTGACGGGAACAGTCGGCGGCGTGATTTACAAGAATCCCGCCAACGGCTATATCGTGCTTGAAATAGAAAGCAACGAAGAGCTTATTCCTGTGGTCGGGAACTTGGGAGATATTGCCGAAGGCGAGAAGCTGACGCTCACCGGCGGCTACATAGAATCGCCTAAATACGGCAGGCAATTCAAAGCGCAAACCTGCGAGCGTATGCCGCCCGAAACCAAGGACGAAATCCGCCGCTATCTAAGTTCGGGAATTATACGGGGAGTAGGTCCCGCCATAGCAAAAAAAATAACGGACAAGTTCGGGGAGGAAACGCTTGATATTATTGAAAACAGTCCGCAGAAACTCTCGGAAATTACAGGAATAAACGCGGATAAAGCAATTTACATAGCTTCGGAATATAAACGGATTTGTAATGTTAAGTCAATCATTTCGTTCCTCGCGGAATACGGCTTTACGCCGCAGACTGCTATTTTCGTATGGCAGAAGTACGATAATTCCTCACTGTCTTTAATCAAAGAAAACCCGTATCTGCTTTGCGGCGAGGGTATAGATGCGGACTTTGAGGCGGTGGATAAGCTGGCGTTTGCGCTTGGAATTGATTCCTGCGCTCTCGGAAGGGTAAAAGCGGCGGTCGCTTACGTATTGCGTGCCAATACCGATGCCGGGCATACCTGTCTGCCCGAGGAAGTATTGCGGAGTCAAGTGTGCGAAAATTACGAAATCAGCCTTGATGCGTTCGATATGTCGCTTGAAGACGGCGTGAAGAGCGGGGAATTCACGGTATTATCGGGCGGAAAACACGCACGGGTATTCCTGAGCGCGTATTACAGAGCCGAGCGGTTTATCTCGGACAAACTTTCGGACATGCTTAAAATGAACGCAAAAGCACGTCAGGATTATATGGACGAAATCGCGGGAATTGAGTTCAGCGAGGGTATTAAGTATGAAACACTGCAAAAGCAGGCAATAAACGGTTGTCTTGCTAACTGCATTTTTATCTTAACGGGCGGTCCCGGAACCGGAAAAACCACAGCACTCAACGCCGTCATAAAAATATGCAAAACCTTGAAAAAAAGCATCGCTCTTGCCGCTCCGACAGGAAGAGCCGCTAAGCGTATGAGCGAGATTACGGGCGAGAACGCCAAGACGATTCACCGGTTGCTTGAAGTAGACGTAACAAATGAGAATCTGCTCACTTTCAAACGCAACGAATTAAACCCTCTTGAGCGCGATTACATTATAATTGATGAAATGTCGATGGTGGACAGCCTGCTGTTTGAAGCGTTGTTGCGCGCTATTAAGCTTGGCACCACGCTTATTATGGTAGGAGATTCAAATCAGCTCCCGTCAGTCGGTGCGGGAAATGTCCTCGGCGACCTTATAGATTCGGAGCTAATCCCGTCGATTGAATTAAAGGAAATCTTCCGCCAAGCCGCCGAAAGCCTGATTGTAACAAACGCGCACAAAATTATCGGCGGGGAAGAGCCGGAACTTACCATAAGGGATAAGGACTTCTTCTTTATGGAATGTGCCTGTGATTCCGATATTGCGCGGCTTACGGTTGAACTTGTGAAGACAAGATTACCTAAGACTTACAATTATTCGCCGATTGACGACATACAAGTATTGACACCGACAAAAATCGGTTCCGCCGGCACGAAAGAACTCAACAGAGCCTTACAAACCGCGCTTAATCCACCATCGCGGGAAAAGCGTGAATTGCGCTTATTTGACCCGCCGTTCCGTGAAGGCGATAAGGTAATGCAAACTGTCAACGATTATGAAGTTATGTGGCAGAAGGGGACGGAAAAAGGCAAAGGCGTATTCAACGGAGATATTGGCGTAATAACAGAAATTGACCCGCACAACGGCTCTATGCGCGTGAATTTTGACGGGCGGGTGGCGTTTTACAACGGAAACATGCCGGGTAAGCTTGAACATGCCTACGCCGTAACGATTCACAAGAGCCAGGGAAGCGAGTATAATGCCGTTATTATCGCGCTGACCGAGCGTTCGCCGCGTCTGTTGTACAGAAACTTACTTTACACAGGAGTTACGAGGGCAAAGAACATACTGATTGCGGCAGGGAGCAGGAGCGTGATTACGCAAATGACGGCGAATTATATGAAAACAGCGCGCTATTCCTGTTTGAAGCCGTTGCTGATAGCAAGATTTAAGAAAGGCGAGGAAATATAAAGAAATATTTACGCACGCAAGTATACGCACAAGCGTAAATCATCCTATAATTACATAGGGTGATTTTATGTGTATAAAAGATGCAATCGTAGAAAGGTTTAAAGAATTATGTGCGCAGCGCAGTATAAAATATAACGAGCTTGCAACACGTTCAGGCGTTACGCCGTCTACGGTTTATGGCATGATGAACGAAGCGCGCAGAGATTTATCAGTGATTACGATGAAGAAATTCATTGACGGGCTTGATATGTCCGTAACGGAATTTTTCGATACAGAGATATTCCGAAACTTGGAGCAGGAAATAAAATAATGAATTTATATGAGTTAAAGAGAGTTCTGCTCAGCTTTATCTACCCGAACCGCTGTCCTTTTTGCGGGAAAATTATAAAAGCGAGCGAATTTTTCTGCAAAACCTGCCTTGAATTTGATTTTTACGCAAACAGCGGCGATAACACATACTGCTGTGTTTATAATGAAAAATCAAAGCCGCTGTTAACAAAAGCAAAAGAAAACGCCGATGGTTATGCGATTTCAGCAGTTGCACGGCTTATGCTTGAGGCGCTGATACGCAATAATATCATACATAAAATCAATGTCATTGTGCCGATACCGCCGCGAAAAACCGCATTGAAACAGCGCGGTTACAGTTTTCCCGCATTTTTGGCGCGGGAACTGGCTCAGCTTTCGGGTAAGAAATACTCGCTTAAAACGCTCGTGTTTGTACGGGAAATAGAGGAGCAGAAAGGGCTTTCCGCCGCATGGCGCGAGGAAAACCTTAAAGGCGCGTTTACTGTCGGGAATAGTGCCGCCGGCGCTCTGTCAGAGAAAAACGTTCTGGTTATTGACGATGTAAGCACCACGGGCGCGACTTTGAATGAAGCTAAGCGAGTGCTGTCAGAATTCGCCGGAAATGTTTATATTGCCTCATTTGCGAAGACATAAAAATCAACATATATTCTACTATTGTTTCTTATATGTTCACGATTTGTCTACTACTTATAATGTATAATTATTTATGTATGGCATGGTTAAATTAATTTTCACATAAAAAGGAGCATATTTATGGACAATGAAATCAAAAAGCGGCTTGAAATAACCGCTGTAAAGGTACGGATGGGTATCATCGAAGGCGTTTATAACGCCAAAGCGGGACACCCCGGCGGTTCGCTTTCAATAGCGGATGTCATGACCTACCTGTACTTCAGCCTTATGAACGCAGACCCCGCAGTTCCCCAAAAAGCAGACCGCGACAGATTTGTCTTATCGAAAGGGCATACCGCGCCCTGTCTGTATTCAATATTGGCGCATCGCGGATTTTTCCCTGCGGACGAGCTTAAAACACTGCGGAAGCTCGGTTCGCGCCTACAGGGACATCCTGTAATGGACAAGATTCCGGGCGTGGATATGAGTACGGGTTCGCTCGGACAGGGAATTTCGGCGGCTTGCGGAATGGCGCTGTCCGGTAAGGTCAGCGGCGACAGTTACAGGGTTTACACGATTCTCGGAGACGGCGAAATTCAGGAAGGCATGGTTTGGGAAGCCGCAATGTTCGCCGCACACTACAAACTCGATAATCTCTGCGCGATTGTTGATAACAACGGTTTGCAGATTGACGGGAAAATTGACGACGTTATGTCACCTTACCCTATTGATGAGAAGTTCAGGGCGTTCGGCTGGAATGTGATTTGTATAGACGCACATGATTTCGGGCAGATTGAAAAAGCTTTCATTGAAGCGGAAAGCAAAAAAGGTCAGCCGACCGTTATTATTCAAAAAAGCATAAAAGGCAAGGGCGTAAGCTTTATGGAAGATAAAGCCAACTGGCACGGAGCCGCGCCGAATGACGAGCAATACGGAATCGCAATGAGTGAGTTAAAAGCTGAATTAGAAAGACTGGAGGATTAAGATATGGAAAAGATTGCAACCAGGATAAGTTATGGCAACGCGCTTAACGAACTTATAAAAAAGCGCCCCGACTTGTTTGTTTTGGATTCGGATGTGTCGTGTGCGACAATGACTAATATTTTCGGGAAAGAGAATCCCGACCGTCATTTCAACTGCGGGATTCAGGAGTGCAACATGCTCGGTGTAGCCGCCGGAATAGCTTCAACGGGGCGGCTTGTTTTTGCAAGCGCGTTTGCGATGTTCGCGGCGGGGCGTGCGTATGAAATAGTACGTAACAGCATTGGTTATCCGCGTCTTAACGTTAAAATCGGAGCAACTCACGCGGGTATTTCCGTGGGTGAAGACGGCGCATCGCACCAGTGCTGTGAGGATATTGCGCTGATGCGTACAATTCCCGGCATGACTGTAATTAATCCCGCCGATGATGTTGAAGCAAAGGCGGCAGTGCTTGCAATGGCTGATTTTGAAGGTCCTGCATACCTGCGTTTCGGCAGGCTTCCGGTTCCCGTGTTTAATAACCCGGATACCTACAAGTTTGAGGTCGGCAAGGGCGTAACTCTGAAAGAAGGCGGCGATATTACCATAATCGCTACAGGCTTGTTGGTTTATCCCGCGGTTGAAGCCGCCGAGGAACTCGCAAAAGAGGGCGTTAACGCCCGTGTAATCAATATTCACACAATTAAGCCGCTTGATGAAGAGCTTGTAATAAAAGCCGCGCGTGAAACCGGAAAAATCGTAGTCGCCGAAGAACATTCGGTAATCGGCGGGCTCGGTTCCGCCGTTGCTGAGACGGTATCGGAAAAATGCCCCGTACCCGTAATAAAGCTTGGCGTTAACGACACTTACGGTCATTCCGGACCGGCGTTACAGCTTTTAGAAGAATTCGGTTTAACAACCAACGGTATTATTGAAAAAGTTAAGAAAGCACTTAATAAATGATTTTAAGGGGGAGTTATTCCCCCTTTTTATTTGCAAAAAAATAAAAAAACTCTTGCAATTTTTTCCTAAATGTGGTACAATTAATTAATTTGAGCAATTCGTAGGGGGCGGGATTTTCCCGTCCGAGGGAAATGAAAATGTTATTACTTAAAAACGCCCGCGTTGTTGACTACCTGACAGAAACCGACAATAAAAGCGACATCTTGATTAACGCGGGAGAAATTCTCGCCATATCAGATAATACAACACAAATAATCGAAAATACAATTGATTGTTCTGGTTTAATCGCAATCCCCGGGATTTTTGATATGCATGTACACGCCCGCGACCCCGGACAGCTCCACAAGGAAGACCTGCTGACCTGTTCGGAAGCGGCACTGGCGGGCGGCGTGACCGGTTTTCTGTGTATGCCGAACACCGAGCCCGTTATTGACAGCGAAGAAGTTATTAAATATATAGGCAAAAAAGCAGAGTCGTGCAAAGCCAAAATTTATACAGCATGCGCCGTTACCGTGGAACAGGCAGGAAATAGGCTCTGCGATTTTGAAATGTTTGCGAAAGCAGGCGTTAAAGCAGTCACCGACGACGGCAGACCCGTAAAAAGCGCGCAGCTTATGGGTGAAGCGATGATAAAAGCCGGTGATGCCGGATTAACTGTAATTTCTCACTGCGAGGATTTAAGTATTGCGTGCGGCGGGCTTATGAACGCAGGCATAGTGAGCATTGAACTCGGCGTTCGCGGTATGCACCGTTCAAGCGAGAATATAATTACTTCGCGTGAGATTGATTTGGCGCGTGATTTATACGAAAAAGTGCATATCGCGCATGTTTCAACTAAAGAAGCCTGTGCGAAAATACGTGCCGCAAAAGCTGAAGGTATCGGAATCACCTGCGAAACTGCGCCACATTATTTCGCGCTGACCGAGAGTATGCTTTACGGCAGGGACGCCGACTACAGAATGAATCCGCCGCTTCGCCTGCAAGCCGATATCGACGCGGTTATCAAGGCGTTACAGGACGGAACGATTGACTGCATTATAACTGACCATGCGCCTCATTCACCGGAAGAGAAAGCTGATTTTAAAACCGCACCGAACGGTGTTACTGGCTTGGAAACTTCGCTCGCCGCCACGCTGACCTGTCTGTACCACACAGGAAAAGTAAGTTTATCGGAAATAGTACGGCTCATGTGCGTGAACCCGCGCAAAATCCTCGGAATTGAGGGCGGGAGTTTAGCGGTCGGGCAACCGGCAGACATAACGCTGTTCGCTCCCGACGAGGAATGGCTCGTCGAGCCGGAAAAGTTTAAATCAAAGGCGAGAAATTCCTGCTTTAAAAACATTAAGCTTAAAGGCAGGGTTAAGTATACGATTGTTGACGGAGAGATTGTTTATAAGGATTAGATTATTTATATAATGTGCAGGGGGCAAAAGCATGAAAAACACTTTTTCAGAAGTTAAACTATTCCAAGTCAAACCTGATAAGCTAAACGAATTTGAAATGTTGGTATTAGAAATAGCCGACAAACAAAAAGAACGTCCCGGCTGTATCGGTATTAATTATATGAAACGATTTTACACTATTGACAGAGTTGAAAGTGGCAATCCACCAAGAGAACTGACAAAAATTGTAAAATGCGTAAAATATTTTTCATATTGGGAGTTTGACAACAAAGAGAGTTACGGAAAAGCTGTTGATTGGTTATTTGATGAATATGGGAAAGCAATTCAAAGGCTTTTAATTATGCCGTTTGATATAAATTGCGGCGATTCTGTAATTTGAAGTCAAGCAAACATTATAAGCATAACACGATAAAAGGAGTTAACTATGTCCCTTAACAGATTAATCGAAAAAATCGCAGAAACTCAAAATCCTACAGTAGCAGGTTTAGACCCGAAACTCGAATATGTTCCCGGGTTCATCAAGGAAAAGGCTTTCGCCGAACATGGAGAAACCCTCAAGGGTGCGGCAAAAGCAATTTGGCTCTTTAACAAGGGTATAATTGATGCAATTCATGAAATTGTTCCGGCGGTAAAGCCGCAGCTCGCTTTTTATGAAATGCTCGGTATTGAGGGAGTTAAGGTTTTTCATGAAACCGCCGAATATGCACGAAAGTATGGAATGTACGTTATTGCCGACGGCAAGCGTAATGACATAGGTTCAACTGCGGAAGGCTATGCTTCTGCCTATCTCGGAAAGGTGCGGGTCGGCGAAAACGAGTACGAGCCTTTTCCGGTCGATGCGCTGACGGTTAACGCCTACCTCGGTTCCGACGGCATAACGCCGTTTACAGATGCATGTAAAAAATACGACAAAGGCATTTTCGTACTCGTTAAAACATCGAACCCGTCTTCGGGTGAGTTGCAGGATAAATTAATCAGCGGCGTACCCGTTTATGAAATAATGGGACGTTTATGTGAGGAATGGGGCAGAGAGAGTGAAAAGCGGTACGGCTATTCCGGCGTGGGTGCAGTAATCGGCGCGACATATCCGGAGCAAATTAAAGAAATGCGCGAAAAACTTCCGAATACTTTCTTCCTGATTCCCGGTTACGGGGCGCAGGGTGGCAGAAGCGGGGACTTAAAAGCCGCTTTTGACTCGCGGGGGCTCGGCGGGATTGTGAACAGTTCGCGGGCGGTTATGTGTGCGTGGCAAAAAGAAAAATGTGACGAGCAGGACTATGCGGGTGCGGCACTGCGCGAGATTATAAGAATGAAAAATGAATTAATAGAAATAACAGGTGAAATAAAATTGAAATAGAAACGGGGAAAGGACTTTATAAAAAATATGAACAAAAGAGCATGGTTGATATTAGAGGACGGTACGGTTTTTGAAGGCTTTTCGTTTGGCGCGGAGGGCAAAGTAACGGGCGAAGTTATTTTTACTACCTCAATGACAGGTTTTCAGGAAACACTGACCGACCCTAATTACAACAATCAGATTATTGTGCAGACATTTCCGCTTGTCGGAAACGTCGGAGCAAACAGCAAGGATGATTCCTCGGATTACGGCGGCGCGGCGGGTTATATCGCCCGCGAATACTGCGAATTTCCGTCAAACTTTCGCATGGAAACTACGCTTGATGAGTTTTTAAAGGAACGCGGAATTGTCGGTTTATACGGAATTGACACGCGGCGCTTAACGCGTATATTACGCGAAAAAGGCACGATGAACGGGCAAATTGCCGATGCCGACCCTAAATCACATGAACTTGACGATTTTTTTGAATCAGTGCGTTATTTAAAGCAATTCAAACCGGAAACTGATTTAATCAGTGCGGCAGAACCTGTTGAATATAAAACCGAAAACGCGAAATATAACATCGCTTTAATTGATTACGGGCATAAGCGCAGTATAGTTAGTTTGTTGAACAAACTAAATTGCGATGTTGCGGTTGTACCTTTCACGGAAACTTCAAAAAACATAATCGCAGGTAATTATAACGGTGTGGTTTTATCAAACGGCGCGGGGAATCCCGCTGACTGCACCGAGGAAATTGAAGCAATCAAAGCGCTTGTTAACGCGAAAATCCCGCTCTTGGGGATAGGGCTTGGGCATCAGCTTCTTGCGCTCGCAAACGGCGGCGCGACTGCAAAACTCAAACACGGACACCGAGGCGCGAATCTGCCGGTAATTGACCTTGAAACAGGTAGAACGTTCATAACAACTCAAAATCATGGTTACATTGTGGAAGGCATACCGGAACAGGCAGGGAAAATCACGCATATTAATGCCAACGATAAAACCTGCGAGGGTATAAGTTATAATAACATCAAAGCTTTATCAATGCAGTTCGTGCCGTCGGACGAGGGCGGGGTTAACGCAACAGTGTGCTTTATTGAGAAATTTTTGAGGTTGATATGATGCGAAGCTTGATGATTTAATTTATTAAAGAAAGAAAGGAACTTCATATGCCACTCAGAAAAGACATTAAAAAAGTCATCGTAATCGGCTCCGGTCCGATTGTTATAGGACAAGCCGCCGAATTCGACTACGCGGGGACACAGGCGTGTCGGGCATTAAAAGCAGAGGGTTTGGAGGTTGTTCTTGTGAATTCCAATCCCGCTACAATAATGACCGATAAAAACATGGCTGATATAATTTATATAGAGCCCCTTAATTTGGATGTTATTAAGCGAATAATCAAAATTGAAAAGCCCGACAGCCTGCTTTCCACACTCGGCGGGCAAACGGGGCTGACTTTATCAATGCAGTTGGCGAAAGAAGGTTTCCTTGAAGCGCACGGGGTTAAACTGCTCGGCGCGAATGTTGAAACAATTGATAAAGCAGAGGACAGGCAGATTTTCAAAGATACCATGAAGGCAATCGGCGAGCCGTGCGTACCCTCAAAGGTGGTTGAAGACGTTGACGCCGCGCTCGAATTCGCTGTTACTATCGGCTATCCTGTAGTTGTGCGTCCGGCGTTCACACTTGGCGGCACAGGCGGCGGAATTGCCGCGGACGAAAAGGAACTCCGCGAAATCGCAGGCAACGGACTGCGCCTTTCGCCGATTACGCAGGTGCTTATTGAAAAAGGTATATCGGGCTGGAAAGAAATTGAATTTGAGTGTATACGTGACAGTAAAGGTAACGTCATTACCGTATGTTCGATGGAAAATATGGACCCTGTCGGTGTTCACACAGGTGACAGTATAGTAATAGCGCCTTGTGTAACGCTCGGCGACAAGGAATTTCAAATGATGCGGACTGCATCGCTGAACATAGTCAGCGCGCTTAAAATCGAGGGAGGCTGTAATGTACAGCTTGCACTGCATCCGACCAGTTTTGAGTACGCTGTAATTGAGGTCAACCCGCGTGTGAGCCGTTCATCGGCGTTAGCCTCAAAAGCTACGGGGTATCCGATTGCAAAAGTCGCAACAAGAATCGCAATCGGCTATTCTTTGGACGAAATCGTAAATCAGGTAACAGGCAAAACCTACGCCTGCTTTGAACCTGCGCTTGATTACGTGGTTGTAAAATTTCCGAGATTTGCGTTTGATAAATTCGTTTATGCCAAGAAAACCCTCGGTACGCAAATGAAAGCTACCGGCGAAGTAATGTCAATCGGTGTAAGTTTTGAAGAAGCCATGATGAAAGCAGTACGCGGGATTGAACTCGGCATGGATACTATGACAAAACCGGCGTTTGAGAAGCTGTCGGATTCAGAAATCCGCGCAAAACTGCATGACATTGACTGCGACCGCGCATTCTGTGTATTTGAGGCTGTTAAGCGCGGCATAAGCACCGAAGAAATCTGCCGCATTACTGCTATTGACAAGTGGTTTGTAGAAAAACTGCGGAATCTTTATAAAATTGAGAAAAGCCTTGCCGATGGTGAACTTACCGAAGAAAAGTATCGGCTTGCCAAAAAATTCGGCTACTTAGACTGTACGATTGAACGTATTTCCTGGCAAAAATTGACTGATAAAAACATAACGAAACAGCACGCTGTTTATAAGATGGTTGATACCTGCGCCGCTGAATTTGAGGCGGTAACGCCGTATTTCTACGGTGTTTACGGCAACGGAAACGAAGAAAACGAAGCGCTCGGGTTTATGGACAGGGGAGAGAAGTGTTCGCCCGAGAAGAAGAAAGTAATAGTATTCGGTTCAGGTCCAATCAGAATAGGGCAGGGGATTGAATTCGATTACTGCTCGGTTCATTGTGTTTGGGCGCTTAAAGAAATGGGTTGCGAAGCGATTATTGTTAACAACAACCCCGAAACGGTTTCAACCGACTTTGACACCGGCGACCGGCTCTACTTTGACCCGCTGACCCCCGAAGACGCTGATAACTTAATAGCAACTGAGAACCCATGGGGCGTGGTTGTGCAGTTCGGCGGGCAGACAGCCATTAAACTCACCAAGCACATGCAGGAAACCGGCGCGAATATCCTTGGAACGCCCGCCGACAGCATTGACGCGGCAGAAGACAGGGAGCGTTTCGACTCGTTGCTTGAGCGGTGCGGCATACCGCGACCCGAAGGCACTACGGTCTTCACAACTGCCGAAGCCCTTGAAGCCGCGCAAAAGCTCGGCTACCCCGTACTTTTGCGTCCGTCATATGTACTCGGCGGTCAGAATATGATAATCGCGCATTGTAACAGCGATATTCAAGAATATATGGAAATCATCACAGCAACCAAGCTTGATAATCCGGTGCTGATTGACAAGTACCTATCAGGTGTTGAGGTTGAAGTAGACGCAATTTGCGATGGCGAGGATTTTCTCATTCCGGGCATAATGGAGCATATTGAACGGGCGGGCGTACACTCGGGCGACAGCATTTCGGTTTACCCTGCGCAGACCTTAACCGAACGTATAAAGAAAGTTATAATTTCCTACACGGAAAAGCTTGCAAAAGAACTCAAAGTAATCGGGCTTGTAAATATACAGTATGTGGTTCACAATCATCAGGTTTACGTAATTGAAGTCAACCCGCGCTCGTCCCGCACCGTGCCTTATATCAGCAAGGTGACAGGCGTGAAGATGGTGGATATAGCGACTAAAATCATGCTCGGTCAGACATTGAAACAGCAGGGTTTGCCGACAGGTTTATTCCCCGAAGGCGAGTATATCGCCGTAAAAGTTCCGGTGTTCAGTTTCGAGAAATTGCATGATGTTGATACGCAGTTAGGCCCTGAAATGAAGTCAACCGGCGAAACCCTCGGAATCGCGAAAACCTTTAAGGAAGCGCTTTACAAAGGGCTTCTTGCGGCGAACTTCAAGATGAAGAAAACAGGCGGTGTGCTGTTTTCGGTGCGTAATTCCGACAAGCCGGAGGTTATAGAACTCGCGGGAAGATTTGAGAAGCTCGGCTTCGATATTTATGCAACAAGCGGAACCGCTTCGCTTCTTAACCACAATATGATACCCGCAAACTTCACATATCGTATTAACGACGGAAAGGAGCCGAACGTGATTTCATTGCTTGAAAGCGGGAAAATCGACTACGTTGTTTCCACGTCGGAAGCAGGGCGCAATCCCGCGCTTGACAGTGTGAAGATTCGCCGTAAGTCGGTGGAACGCGGCGTTGCCTGCCTTACCTCAATCGACACCGCAAACGCGCTTGTTGACTGCCTTGAAATAGGAATGACGGTGGATGATGTGGAGATGGTGGATATAACTAAAATTTAGGGTGACGGTTATGCAAAAAGAATTGCCGAAAAGAAAACATTTAAGATTTAAAGGGTATGGTTATTCAAAATTTTAGAGGTTACTTTTACATGTTTTTATTGTATTATACTATAAATTACTGTTAATAATAAACATAATGCAGGGGGCGGCGGTCTTGGCGCCCCGAAAGGAAAGACTATGCCATACAGATGCGGCTCTTACCACGTCATAGAAAAAACCGCAATTTCGGCGGGAGTGTATTCATACGCGATTCTTTGCCCCGAAGTCGCCGTGGATGCCCGCCCCGGACAATTTGTGCATATCAAAGTCGAGGGCTTTACACTGCGCCGTCCTGTTTCAATCTGCGACATTGACCATAAAAACGGCTCAATCCGCATTGTTTTCGAGATTCGCGGGCACGGTACGGCAAAGCTTGCCGATGCCAACGTCGGCGATAACATCGATATGATTGCGCCGCTCGGCAACGGGTTTACGTTACCTGACGGCATTGCCCCTGACAGGCGGGTTATAACCGTTGGCGGCGGAATAGGCGTTGCTCCCCTGCTCGGCGCGGCGAAAGCTTTTCGTGAGAACGCAACGGCAATCCTCGGCTTCAGAAGCTATGATAAAATTATCTTAGCCAACGACTTCAAACAGAGCGATGTGCATGTAATCACATGTACCGACGACGGAAGCGTAGGTTTAAAAGGCACTGTCACCACCCCCCTTGAAGCCGAACTCGCAAAAAATGATACCGACATGGTTTATGCCTGCGGGCCTCAGCCGATGCTCGCGGCAATTGTGCGGATTTGTGAAAAAGCGGGCGTAAAGTGTGAGGTTTCATTAGAACAGCGCATGGGTTGCGGTGTCGGCGCGTGCGCTGTTTGTGCGTGCGGGATTACACGGCAGGATAAGGAATACATGCTCATGGTTTGCAAAGATGGCCCCGTTTTCAAGGGCGAGGAGGTTTTATTATGATGAAACGCGACCTTACGGTTACGGTAGCCGGCGTAAAATTCCCGAATCCGGTAATCGCAGCTTCCGGCGTTTACGGTTTCGGCGAGTATTACACAGACCTCTATCCTTTAAATCTCCTCGGCGGCATTTCATGCAAAGGGCTGACACTCAATAAAAGAAACGGAAATACCCCGCCGCGAGTGGCTGAAACCCCTGCCGGTATGCTTAACTCGGTCGGACTGCAAAACCCGGGAGTAGATACATTTATTAATACCAATCTGCCGCGCTTGAAGAAAGACGGCAATGTAATTATCGCTAATATCGCCGGCGATACGCCCGAGGATTACGCGGAAATAGCCAAAAGGCTCAGCGAAACTGATGTCGATATGCTTGAAGTGAACATATCCTGCCCAAACGTGAAAAAAGGCGGTGCGGCATGGGGTATTTCAACCGAGGGTGCGGCGCTCGTAACTAAAACCGTCCGCGCCGTTACGAAAAAGCCGCTGATGGTGAAGCTTACTCCGAACGTCACCGATGTAACCGAAATCGCAAAAGCCGCCGAAAGCGAGGGCGCCGACGCTATTTCGCTTATTAACACACTGCTCGGCATGAGAATCGACATAAGAACAAAGCGCCCGGTTCTGCACAGGAACGTGGGGGGGCTTTCCGGTCCGGCTGTGTTTCCGGTGGCGCTCAGAATGGTTTGGCAGGTTGCAGGAGCCGTTAAAATTGACGTTGTAGGCATGGGCGGAATAAATTCCGCCGAAGACGCGGTTGAAATGATGTATGCAGGGGCTAAGGCGGTTCAAATAGGCACGGCAATCATCTCCGACCCTTTAGCGCCGCTTAAAATTATAGGCGGGATAGAGCATTACATGGACGTAAACAGAATCAGGCGTATAACCGAAATCACGGGAAAAGTTGAACCGTGGTAATAAAGCAAGCAAAATGCAGAGGACGCGCAGTTGCGCGTCTCTACTTGACAGAATTTGACAGGTATGATATATTATTATGTAAGCACAGTCTGACGGGGTGGTTAAAATTTGAACTGCTTTTTAAAGTTAAACAACAACGCCTCCGGGCTTTAAAAAGCCGGAAGCGTTCGTTTGGGGCAGATTACTTCTTTACCTTTGATGATGCTACGGTTTCTTTCAAGAGCTTGCCTGCTTTGAAAGCGGGAACTTTCTTCGCCGGAATCTTGATTTTCTTTTGCGACTGAGGATTAATCCCCTCTCTTGCGGCACGTGTACGAACCTCAAAGGTTCCGAAGCCAACCAAAGAAACTTTTTCGCCCTTTTTCAGAGCTTCGGTAATGCTTTCAATCACGGCGATGAGAGCAGCCTCGGAATTCTTTTTGCTGAAACCGGTTTTTTCGGCAACAGCGGCAACCAGCTCGATTTTAGTCATTCTGAACTTCCTCCAAAAATCTTTATATGTCATATTATATCATAAAACAGCGTTTTGTCAATTATTAAATAATAAAATTTCAAGAATTTTACTTTTTTGTCATAATTTATGAAATTCCCCTTTATATTTTGGCTTTTCATATGCATAATGACACCGGAAAGGTTCGCGTGGGTTACAGCTTTTTAACGAAGGAGGGGGATTTATGTACAGACGGGAAAAGTACACAAAGATTTTAAGAATCGGGGCGCTTATTATCGCCATAATTTTTATTTTGGGTATAATTCTTGAGTCCGCGGGCTTTTTTGGTTGACAAACCTGTGAGTTCATGGTAGAATTTATAGTAAATCAAACAAAAAACGCTGGAGGTTCAACATTATGGTTAAGGTGATTATCGAAACGTCTGCAAGGCATGTACATTTGACTGATGAGGCATTGGAAGCGCTTTTCGGCAAAGGCGCGGTTTTACGCGAGAAAGCCCGTCTTTCTCAGCCGACAGAATTTTCTACCGAGGAAAGAGTAACAATCGTTGGTCCCAAAAGGGAAATACCGAATGTAATCGTACTCGGGCCGAACAGAGCGGCGGTTCAGGTCGAGATTTCAAGCTCGGATGCGCGTTCGCTCGGAATTAAGCCTGTAATAAGGGAATCCGGCGACGTAGCGGGAACGCCCGGCTGTAAGCTCATCGGGCCCGCAGGCGAGTACGAAATTGCCGAGGGTGTAATCGTAGCCAAGCGGCATGTACATATGACGCCGCCGTTCGCAGAGAAGCACGGCTTCACGAACGGCGAGATTATAAATATAAAAATAGGGGAAACAGGAAGAAGCGCGCTTCTCGGCGATGTGGTGTGCAGAATCCGCGATACTTTTGCGGAAGCGGCGCATATTGATACCGATGAAGCAAACGCAGTCGGCGCAACACCGGATTTAACGGGAGAATTGGTGAAGATTTAATATATTTAAAAAGCCCCCTGATACTGTTTAACAGTGTCAGGGGAACTTTATTGAAACAGGAAATTAATCCCCGAACGAAACTCCTATATTCCGCGCCGTCACAACCTCCATACCCTCGGCGTCCACGAACCTTGTTTTCATAGCCACGTCGGAAAGGCGGTTCTCGGCGATTTCATCGCCCGCCATAGCCACGGTAAACCCGAACTTCTCCTTTTGAATCAGCGTAGCCGCCCGCGCCCCGAACTTCGTTGCCAAAACTCTGTCATAAGCGGACGGGCTTCCGCCGCGAAGCATGTGCCCCGGCACTACGGTACGGGCTTCGTAGCCCGTAGCTTCCTGAATACGTTTTGCGACACGCGCCGTAACGGTAACTTCACCGGATTCGGCGCGTTTTTGTACACGCTCTTTTTTCTTCATGGCGGCTTCCGTTATGTCCATCGCACCCTCGGCAACCGCAATAATTGAGAAGTATTTACCCGAATTCGCACGTCTTGAAACCGCTTCCACCACTCTGTCCATGTTAAAAGGAATCTCGGGAATCAAAATAATATCCGCGCCGCCTGCGATTCCGGTATAGAGCGTGAGCCAACCCGCCTTGTTGCCCATTATTTCAACAACCATGATTCTGCTGTGCGAGTGCGCGGTGGTGTGAATCCGGTCGATTACATCCGTTCCGGTATCAACGGCGGTATGAAACCCGAAAGATACCGATGTCCCCCATATATCATTATCTATTGTCTTAGGTAAGCCGATGACATTAAGCCCCTCCTCGGAAAGCAGGTTCGCGGTTTTGTGAGTACCGTTGCCGCCGAGCGTGAGCAGACAGTCAAGCCCCCATTCCCCGTATGTGTTCTTCATCTGAGCCACTTTATCGACATTATCCTCTTCAACAAGCTGCATCTTTTTGTAAGGAGTCCGCCGTGAGCCTAAAATAGTGCCGCCGAGCGTCAGTATTCCGTAAAAATCGGACGGTTTCATAAGTTTGCAGTGATTGCGAATCAGCCCGTAGAAGCCGTCGGATATGCCGATGATTTCAACATTTTCATCACCCATGAGCTGATAACACGCCTTTACAACGCCTCTGATTGTGGCGTTGAGTCCGGGGCAGTCGCCGCCGCTTGTGAGGATTCCGATTCTTTTTTTCATGTTTAATTATCCCTTTTCTTTTCTTAACATTTAATTATACACCACTTTATTAGTTTGTGTCAATATAATTTTGAAATATTTTCTTGCTAAAGTTTCAAAAAAAACATTTACAAGCCTCCTAAATTATGGTATAATAACATCAAATGACTTTTTAGCCATTAAATAAATAAACACGGAGGGTCTAAAACATGAGTTTTTTCAGCTCAATACCAAAAATTCAATACGAAGGCAAAACATCAAAAAATCCGCTGTCCTTTAAATTCTACAATCCCGAAGAGGTCATAGCGGGTAAAACAATGAAAGAACAGCTAAAGTTCGCTTTATCGTGGTGGCATACCATGTGCGGCGACGGAGCCGATATGTTCGGCAGAGGAACAGCTGATAAAGGCTGGGCGGCTCAAACCGACGAAGAACGTTCAAAAAACAAAGTACTTGCGGCATTTGAAATTATGGAGAAGCTCGGTATTGACTACTTCTGTTTTCACGACAGAGATGTTTCGCCCGACTATGAAACTCTTGCAAAGTCGAACGAAATGCTTGATAAAGCCGTTGATGTAATTCTTGAACAGCAGGCGAAAACCGGCAAGAAGTGCCTTTGGGGAACCGCCAACTGCTTCTCGCACCCCCGTTACATGAGCGGAGCGGGTACATCTCCCTCAGCGGATGTTTTTGCTTTTGCGGCGGCGCAAATAAAGAAGGCGCTTGAAGTCACGGTAAAACTCGGCGGAAACGGCTATGTTTTTTGGGGCGGACGCGAGGGTTATGAAACTTTACTTAATACCAATATGGGTCTTGAACTTGATAACATGGCACGGCTTATGCGTCTTGCGGTTAATTACGGGCGCTCAATTGGCTTCAGCGGCGACTTCTACGTCGAACCAAAGCCGAAGGAACCCACCAAGCATCAATACGATGTGGACAGCGCGACGGTAATCGGCTTCCTGCGTAAGTACGGGCTTGACAAAGACTTTAAGCTCAACATAGAAGCAAACCACGCAACACTCGCAATGCATACATTCCAGCATGAGCTTCGCGTTGCGCGTGACAGCGGTATGTTCGGCTCAATCGACGCGAATCAGGGTGACACGCTTCTCGGATGGGATACCGACCAGTTCCCGACCAACGTATATGACACCACGCTTTGCATGTATGAAGTGCTGAAGGCGGGCGGCTTTACAAACGGCGGTCTGAACTTCGACTCAAAGGCTCGCAGGGGTTCTTTTGAACTTGAGGACATTTTCTATTCATACATTTCCGGCATGGACGCGTTCGCGCTCGGACTGCGTATAGCTGATAAGATTATTGCAGACGGACGCATTGACGATTTCGTGGCAAAGCGTTACGCAAGCTGGGGAACCGGCATAGGGGCGGATATTATAGGCGGCAAGGCTGATTTAGCGGCGCTTGAAAAATACGCGCTTGAAAAAGGCGAGGTTATTGGCTCCGTCACCAGCGCAAGACAGGAAATGCTTGAAGACATCATGAACAATATTATGTTTACGTTGTAATTTGTAAGTTTAATTATGTACGGGCGGGCAGTGCCCGCCCGTATGTTTAATGTGTGGGGTATTTATATAATGCGAAGCTATGCTTCGCGAACGAAGGACGTCGCTTTTTGCTCGTATAAAAAGTACGGAGTCCCACAGTATAAGCACAATCCACACAATAATAAACGAAAGGAAACAATATTATGGCATACATTCTCGGAATCGACATAGGAACATCGGGGACTAAAACTGTTCTGTTCAGTGAGGACGGCAGAGCGGAGGCGAGTTCCACGCACGAATACCCGCTTTACACCCCGCAAAACGGCTACGCCGAGCAAAACGCCGAAGACTGGTGGCATGCGGTCATTGAAAGTATTAAGGACGTGATTGCAGAAAGTTCAATCGACCCCGCCGAAATCAAGGGGATTGGGCTGTCGGGGCAGATGCACGGCTTAGTTATGCTTGATGCTGACAACAAGGTTATCCGCAAGAGCATAATTTGGTGCGACCAGCGTACAGCAAAGGAAGTCGATGAGCTGAACGCAAAAATCGGACACGACAGATTAATTGAAATCACCGCAAATCCGGCAATCACCGGCTTCACGGCGGCGAAGATTCTTTGGGTTCGCGGCAACGAGCCGGAGAATTACGAAAAGTGCCGTCATATCCTGCTTCCGAAAGATTACATAAGGTTTATGCTGACCGGCGAGTATGCGACCGAAGTCAGCGACGCATCGGGAATGCAACTTCTTGATATTCCTAAGCGTGACTGGTCGGACGAAGTACTTCAAAAGTTAAATATAGACAAGGCTCTGCTTGCAAAAGTTTATGAATCGCCCGATATAACGGGTGAAATCACCGCAAGAGCAGCCGCACTGACCGGACTTAAAGCCGGTACGCCTGTTGTAGGCGGAGCGGGTGACAATGCCGCCGCCGCAATCGGTACAGGTGTTGTTGAAGACGGCAAGGCGTTCACGACTATAGGCTCGTCCGGTGTTGTCTTCGCGCATACGAGCAGGATTTCTATTGACAAGGGCGGGCGCGTTCACACGTTCTGCTGTGCCGTTCCCGGTGCGTGGCACGTGATGGGCGTGACACAGAGCGCGGGTTTGTCACTAAAGTGGTTCCGTGATAACCTTTGCTGGGGTGAAATGGAAACCGCGCTTCTTATGGGTGTTGACCCGTATTATCTGACCGATAAAGCCGCGGAAAAGGTACCGATTGGCGCAAACGGTTTAATGTATCTGCCTTACCTTAACGGCGAGCGCACCCCGCACCTTGACCCGAACGCCAGAGGTGTATTCTTCGGCTTGTCCTCAATGCACAAGAAGAAGGATTTAATCCGCGCAATCATGGAAGGCGTGGCGTATTCAATGCGCGACTGCGCCGAAGTTATGCGCGAGATGGGTATAAACGTCAGCGATATGATGGCGTGTGGCGGCGGCGGAACTTCACCGCTTTGGCGTCAGATGCTGGCGGATTTATACGGCTGTCCCGTAAAAACCACTCTTAATAAGGAAGGGCCCGCGCTCGGAGTTGCACTGCTTGCGGCAGTCGGCATCGGAATATATAAGAGCGTACCGGAAGCCTGTAATGCAGTGATTAAACCCGAGCGAATTCAGGAGCCCGTAAGCGAGAATGTTCCGAAATACGAAAAAGTCTATGCGCTGTACAAAAGGCTTTATCCCGCTATGAAAGGCATGTTCGCGGAGTTGGCAGGGTTGTAGAATGGCAGTATACACACATAAAATAACCAATATTTCACAAAGGAGGAAAACATGAAATTATTCATTGACACGGCGAATGTCGCCGAAATTAAAAGAGCCGCCGATATGGGAGTGATTTGCGGCGTAACAACAAATCCGTCGCTTATAGCGAAAGAAGGACGTGATTTTGCAGAAGTAATAAAAGAAATCGCGGGAATAATTGACGGTCCGATTTCTGCCGAAGTTATTGCTCTCGAAGCCGATAAAATGGTCGAGGAAGCTTTAATTTTTATCGAGAAAATGCCGGAATACAAAGATAAAATCGTGATTAAACTTCCGTTTTGCGAAGAAGGATTGGCGGCGTGCAAAACACTTACCGAAAAGGGCATCGACACCAATGTAACGCTTATTTATTCAGCGGCTCAAGCGGTATTGGCGGCGAATGCGGGCGCAACTTTTGTCAGCCCGTTCGTAGGGCGGTTAGACGATGTCGGCTCAGACGGACTCGCGCTGATTGAAGAAGTCATGGATATTTTTGAAATTCAGGGAATAGAAACAGAAGTGATTGCGGCGTCAATCCGTAATCCCATTCACGTGACTAAGGCGGCGCGAATCGGCTGTGATATTGCCACCGTACCTTTCAATGTAATCATTCAGATGCTCACCCACCCGCTGACAGCTATAGGAATAGAGCGGTTCTTAAAAGATTGGGAAAACTTTGAAAAAAAATAAAAAATTAAAGAGGGAGAATTCAAAATGGCACTTACTACAACAAGAGAAATGTTTAAAAAAGCTTACGAGGGAGGTTATGCCGTCGGTGCGTTCAACGTAAACAACATGGAAATTGTTCAGGGAATCACCGAAGCTGCCCGCGAATTAAAAAGCCCTGTGATTCTGCAGGTCAGCGCGGGTGCGCGCAAATACGCCAGTCACACATATTTAATGAAGTTAGTGGAAGCAGCTGTAGCCGAAAGCGATGTTCCCGTTGCACTGCATTTAGACCACGGAGCAGACTTCGATATTTGTAAAAGCTGTATCGACGGAGGTTTTACTTCTGTAATGATTGACGGCAGTCACCACAGCTTTAAAGATAACATAGAACTCACTAAAAAAGTCGTGGAATACGCCCACTCCAAAGGTGTTACGGTAGAGGGAGAACTCGGGCAGTTGGCAGGCGTTGAGGACGACGTGAACGTTTCCGAAGAGGACGCAAGCTACACCCGTCCGGAGGAGGTACAGGAATTCGTAAGCAAAACAGGCGTGGATTCTCTCGCTATCGCAATCGGAACCAGTCACGGCGCTTTTAAATTCAAACCCGGTCAGGAACCGCAGCTTCGCTTTGATATTCTTGATGAAATCACGAAATTACTTCCGGGATTCCCGATTGTACTCCACGGAGCGTCCAGCGTTCCACAGAATTTCCTCGAAGAAATTAATAAGTACGGCGGCGACATGCCGGGAGCTATTGGGATTCCTGAAGATATGTTGCGTCAGGCGGCGAAAAGCGCGGTTTGCAAAATTAACATCGACAGCGATATTCGCATGGCTATGACTGCGGCGATTCGCAAGTATTTAGCTCTGAACCCGTCCCACTTTGACCCCCGCCAGTACCTGATTCCCGCTCGTCAAGCCGTAAAAGATATGGTAGCCCATAAAATCAGCAATGTTTTAGGATGCAACGGAAAGGCGTAAAAGGTAAATTCTTATGGAGTATAAGAGCGCAGAAAGAGCGCGCACCGCATTGGTGAAGAAAGGACTTAATAAAAACATGAAAAAAAACATAATTGTCGGTCAAAGCGGCGGTCCAACCGCTGCAATTAATGCGAGCCTTGCGGGAATAATCCGCGGGGCTATGCAAAGTAGTGAAATCGGCGAGATTTACGGCGCGCTCAACGGGATTGAAGGCTTATTGAAACGAAACATCATCGACCTGCGAAAGAGCATTAAAACCGCAGAAGATTACGACCGCCTTGCCGCAACGCCCGCTATGGCTCTCGGCTCCTGCCGTTTTAAATTACCTGCTGCGCCCCACGAAAAGTACGATGAAATATTACAAATTTTCAAGGATTACAACATCGGGTATTTCTTCTACATCGGCGGCAATGATTCTATGGACACGGTAAAACAGTTATCGAACTTTTTTAAGGAAAAGGGTGAGAATATAAGCTGTATAGGCGTTCCGAAAACCATAGACAACGACCTGCCCGTTACCGACCACACCCCGGGATTCGGTTCTGCCGCCAAATATATAGCCGGTTCCATCGCGGAAATTGCTCTTGATTCCGGCGTGTATGATATGTTCAGCGTCATTGTAGCGGAAATAATGGGACGTCATGCAGGATGGCTTGCCGCCGCCACTGTTTTGGCACGGGATGCCGTCGGAAGCGCACCGCAGCTTATTTATCTGCCGGAAGCACCCTTTGACGAGGAGCGCTTCATAGAAAAAGTCAAAAATTACTCAAAAGAGAAAAAACTGTTAATTATCGCAGTTTCGGAAGGAATCAAAAATAAGAACGGCGAGTATCTCAGTGCCGCCGGAGCAAGCGTTGACGGCTTCGGTCATGTAGCTTTAGCCGGTGTGGGAAAATACTTGGAAGAGCTTATAAAGGAAAAAGTAGGCTGTAAGGTACGCAGTATTGAGTTTTCCGTGCTTCAGCGTGCGGCAGGGCATTTCGCCTCCGCAACCGATATAGCGGAAGCACTGCGTATCGGCGAAGAAGCCGTTCGCGCCGCTACGGGCGGACAAACCGGAGTAATGATGACTTTCGAGCGTGTATCAAATGCGCCTTACCTTGTAAATTACGGCTCTGTTCCGATTGAAAAATGCGCGAATCTTGAAAAGACAATCCCTGCCGGGTGGATTATAGACGGTTGCGATGTAAGTAAAGAAATGGTGGAATATCTGCGTCCGCTGACAACAGGGCGTGCGCCTTATTTTGAAAAAGACGGTATGCCGTCGTATCTGTTTCTTAACAAGGAGATTGTTTCAAAATAAACCTTGATAAGGAGCGGGATAAGGTTAAAACAAAATACAACTGAAAAAGGAATCGAAGAATTATAACGGCTCTATGGAAGTAACGCGGTTAAGGACAAAAAAATTACCCGAAAATCACTAAAAAGGAGAAAATAGCATGAAATTTAGAAATCAAATAGTATCAAACCGGGAGGTTTGCATACTTTAATTAATTTAAACAGCAAAACCTCCCATAAAGTTGAAAATTAAAACAACTTTTAGGAGGAAATACTTGAACCGAGAAAATAAAAGAAAAAAGTACACAAAGGGATATTATAGTAAAAATGCCTGTAATAACAGCTTTACATGCAAAGTATGCGGGCGTTTGGTTACACCGGACGGGGCGGCGAGCGAACACAGAAATCACTGTCCAAACTGCCTTTCAAGCAAGCATGTAGACAATGAACCGGGCGACCGCGAAGCGGATTGCGGCGGAGTCATGGAAGCTATAGGTGTTTGGGTAAGAAAGGGCGGAGAGTGGGCAATAATCCACCGTTGCAGGGTTTGCGGGTGTTTAAGCTCAAACCGCAGTGCCGCAGACGATAACCCTTTAAAACTTATGTCTATTGCCTTAAAACCGCTCAGTTGTCCGCCGTTCCCGTTGGAAAGAATAGAGGAATTGACGACGCTTATGGGCGGAGAAGGGCAAACAGAAAAATAACAATACCAAATCGCGGCGGGTTTGGCGCCCTGCGCCGACCGCCGCCGCAGTATCTGATACTGCGGCAGAACCCTGTTTTCAATTTTAAATTTTGAACAGCATGTGTAGTCGTTGGTGAAGAAAGGACTTTATGAAAATAAGTTTGACACAAAACAAAACTGAAACGGGGAAAATGTCGTTTTCATTTCTTGTTGGTGAAGAAAGGACTTTATGAAAATATGATTAAAGAAATCCGAAAATGCGAAAAGGAACTTGAGCGTCTGCTCGGTGAGAATTCCCCTGATACCGGTTGGGATTCGGAAGCAAAAAACCTGCTCATTAAAATAAAATTTTTCCAGCATGAACGGCTTATTCATCTTATTGTTACCATGACGATGAGCCTGCTGACTATAATCACCGCCTTTGCGCTGTTAACAGCCGGAGAAGCGGTGCTAATCCCGTTAATGCTGTTGTTTGCGATGCTTTTAGCGTTGACAGCCGCATATTTATCGCATTACTTCAAACTTGAAAACGGCGTACAGAAGCTTTACAGATATTATTTTAAATTACAAGAAAAAAGCAAAAACGGTTGAATTTTCAGCCGTTTTGTGTTATACTTTGGTTATAGAACAAGTAGGAGGGACGAGTATGTATAAAGATTTAATGGATTCAATCGGTTTTTTGGCGAATTATGACAAAGAGGTCGCCGTGGCTATGAAAGAGGAACTTCTTCGTCAGCAAAGGAACCTTGAGCTTATTGCGAGCGAAAACATTGTTTCGCCCGCTGTAATGGCGGCGATGGGAAGTGTTCTCACCAACAAATACGCGGAAGGTTATCCGGGAAAGCGTTATTACGGCGGGTGCGAGTGCGTGGATGTAGTCGAGAATATAGCAATCGAGCGCGCAAAGGCGCTTTTCGGCGCGGGTTTTGCGAACGTGCAGACACATTCGGGAGCGCAGGCGAATACAGCGGCTTACTTCGCGTTGCTTGAACCGGGTGATAAAGTACTTGGTATGCGGCTTGACCAGGGCGGGCATTTAACCCACGGTTCTCCTGTGAACATTTCGGGGAAATATTTTGATTTTATACCT
The DNA here is from genome assembly GCA_031280965.1 of Oscillospiraceae bacterium. Lineage (GTDB taxonomy): Bacteria > Bacillota > Clostridia > Oscillospirales > Ruminococcaceae > Ruminiclostridium_E. The sequence continues at coordinate 34,682 of JAITFZ010000011.1, forward strand.
TACGGGCTTGACGATGAAACCCAGAAACTTGATTACGATAATATCGAAAGACTCGCAAAAGAACATAAACCAAAGATTCTTTTAGCGGGCGCAACTGTTTATCCGCGGGAAATAGACTTCAGGCGGCTCTCGGAAATTGCTGAAAGCATCGGCGCATATCTCATGGTAGATATGGCGCATATCGCGGGGCTTGTCGCGGCGGGTGAGCATATGTCGCCGGTTCCGTATGCGGACGTAACCACCAGCACAACCCATAAGACTTTACGTGGTCCGCGCGGCGGCTTAATTCTCACCAACAGCGAGGAAATCGCGCTTAAAATCAACAAAGCGGTATTCCCCGGAACACAGGGCGGTCCGCTTATGCACACGATTGCGGCAAAAGCCGTCTGCTTCGCCGAAGCGATGAAGCCGGAGTTTAAAACATATGCAATAGAGGTTAAGAAAAACGCAAAAGCGCTCGCGGCGGCGCTTATTGAAAGAGGCTTTAAGCTTGTTTCCGGCGGCACGGAAAATCATTTGATGCTTGTTGATTTACAGTCATTCGGGATTTCGGGCAAAGATTTTGAAAAAAGGCTTGATGAAGTTTTTATCACAGCTAATAAGAACACGATTCCAAACGACCCGAGAAGCCCGTTTGTAACAAGCGGAATCAGGCTCGGTACGCCGGCAGTGACGACAAGGGGCTTAAAAGAAGGCGACATGGCGGAAATAGCTGAATGTATTTTCCTTGCCGCTTCTGATTTTGAGAAGAACGGAAATACAGTAAGAGAAAAAGTAGGGAATATCTGTAGAAAGTATCCGCTTTACGAATAAAATGCAGAGCGCGGTATTTTGAAACAAAACACAACTGAAACGGGGAAAACGTTGTTTTCATTCCTTGTTGGTGAAGAAAGGACTTTATAAAAATATGACTGCGAGAGAAAACGAAATAGTATTCAGCAAGAGAAGACAGGTAGCGCCGCTTTCAGTTATCGCGCTTGAGGGTGCGGCTGTCATCGGGAATAAAATAAATGAACACCTGCTTGAATGGTGGAGCGGCAGCGGTTATAAAGCAGATAATTTCTTAATAAAGAATGAGTGTTCACGGTTTTCTTCCGGTGATGCAAGAGGTATTATACGTAAGTCAATCAGAGGCGACGATGTCTTTATAATAGTTGATGTCGGAAACTATTCCTGCAAATATAACTTCTTCGGCGAAGAAAACCGTATGTCTCCTGACGACCATTTTCAGGATTTAAAGCGTATAATTCAGGCGGCAGGAGGGAAAGCCCACAGAATAAACGTAATCATGCCTATACTTTACGGCGGAAGACAGCACAGGAGAAGTTACCGCGAGTCCTTAGACTGTGCTGTTGCGTTGCAGGAACTGGAATCAATGGGCGTGAAAAATATCGTTACCTTTGACGCACATGATTCGAGGGTTTGCAATGCTGTACCGCTTATGGGCTTCGATAACATTATTCCGTCGTATCAGGTGTTAAAGGCGCTTATTAAGCGTGTGAATAACCTTAAAATCGACAAAGACAGCTTCATGATGATTAGCCCCGATGAGGGAGCGCTCAACAGAAATATGTATTATGCCTCGGTGCTTGGCGTGGAACTCGGCATGTTTTATAAGCGCAGAGATTATTCCAAGATTATTAACGGAAGAAACCCCATTATAGCGCATGAATACCTTGGGAATTCCGTCAAAGACAAGGTTGTGTTTGTTTGTGATGATATTATTTCGTCGGGCGAATCGATGCTTGAGGTTGCGTATGAATTAAAGAAGCGCGAAGCCGCCAGAATTCTGATATATGCCACATATCCGGTATTCACGGGAGGACTCGGTGATTTTGATAAAGCGTGTAAGGAAGGTGTGATTGACTACGTTTTCGGGACAAACCTGACTTATCGCACCCCCGAACTTTTAAGCAGCGAGTGGTATTATGACGTGGATATATCGAAGTACATCGCGTATCTCATAGCCGCGCTCAATCATGATATTTCAACCGGTAAAGTAATCGACCCGCATACGAGAATCAGGTCACTGCTCAAAAGGTATAACAAAGATGGTGTGGTGCAGGACGAGGCCGGGGTGTAATGAAGCATAAAAGCGCAATTTTCATTACTGTTTTTTCCGTTTCTGCCTGTGCGCTGCACACTTTAATGCTGCATACACAGTTCAGTAACTACACCTTAACATCTATAGCCAAAATCATTTTATTTGTTTTTTTCCCTTTAATTTATATCAAAATCTTAAAAGAACGAAGATTTAAAGATTTATTTTCGCTTAAAGGCAACAGCAAAAATACTAAAATTTCGCTCGCTCTCGGATTCGGTGTTTTTGCGGTTATATGGATTGCCTTTTTGATTTTGCGTCCTTTCATTGAAAAGGAAATGATTATCGGTGCGCTTGATAATAACGGGATTACAAGGAACAACTTTTTCCTCGTATTTATATACGTGGTTTTAATCAATGCCGCGTTAGAAGAGCTTTTTTTCAGAGGTTATATTTTCGATACGCTGTACAAAATGAATTACAAGCGTTATGCACATTTATATTCAGGTTTGCTTTTCGCGGTTTATCATGTTGCGATTTTAAGAGAAGCGCTTTCGCCCGGAATGATGATTTTTTGCATAGCGGGTCTTGTTGTTGCAGGGTTGATTTTTAATTTGCTTGTTGTATGGTGCAAATGTATAACAGGGAGTTTGATTGTGCATATAAGTGCTAATTTAGCGCTTAATTTGATTATCTTATATTATTTACTTACATAGGAACAGATAATTTCAAAATTCATTTTTCGGTGCGCCGTTATTTTTGTATTTCGCAATTACCTAATAGGAAACCAAGGAGAAAAATCATGCCCTTAGCCGATAAAATCCGCCCCAAATCCCTTTGTGAATTCGTTGGTCAAACACACTTAGTCGGCGAAAGCGGAATCCTTAGGAGAATCATCGGGAATACAGCAGGGGCGGCTACTAACCGCCCGCTTCCGAATATGATTTTCTACGGCGCCTCGGGAACAGGGAAGACCACTCTTGCGAACATCATAGCCGAAAGCACCGATATGCCGCTTCGCAAGCTGAACGGAACATCGGCAAGCACCGCCGACATAAAGCAAATCATAGCCGAAACGAACACGCTCATGGGGTGCGGCGGAATTTTGCTTTACCTTGACGAAATCCAGTACTTTAATAAAAAGCAACAGCAAAGCCTGCTTGAATTCATAGAAAACGGCGATATAACCTTAATCGCCGCAACTACCGAAAATCCGTATTTTTACGTTTACGGCGCAATTTTGTCGCGCAGTACCGTGTTCGAGTTCAAGCCGCTGTCCCCCGACGAAATCATTCCGGCAATAAGGCGCGGCTTTGAATTATCTGAAATGAGCAACGTCAGCGATGAGGTTATAAGGATAATAGCGCAGGGTACGGGCGGAGATGTACGTAAGGCGCTGAACGCGGTTGAACTGTGTGCTTTAACCGCCGTGAACGGCTCCGTAACGCCTGAAACCGCACTCGAATTATCGCAGAAAGCCGCCGTCAAGTACGACCGCGATGGTGACGCGCACTATGATATACTTTCCGCTTTCCAAAAATCTATTCGCGGCTCGGATGAAAACGCGGCTTTGCACTATCTTGCGCGGTTATTGGCGGCGGGAGATTTACCTTCGGCATGCAGAAGGTTGCTTGTGACTGCGGCAGAAGACATCGGGCTTGCTTTCCCTAATGCAATTGTAATTGTAAAAGCATGTGTTGATGCGGCTTTGCAACTTGGGCTTCCCGAAGCGCGGATTCCGTTATCCGAGGCTGTAATTCTGCTCTGTACCTCACCAAAATCCAACAGCGCGTATCTCGCAATCGACAGCGCGCTCGCTGATGTTGACAAAGGATTAACGGGAGATTTTCCGCGGCACCTGCAAAACAAGCACTATGACGGAGATGATGTTAAAAATAAAGGACAGCATTACCTTTATCCGCACAGCTACCCGAATCATTATGTGAAACAGCAGTATCTTCCGGACGAAATAAAAAACAGGGTTTATTATGAGTTCGGCGATAATAAATTGGAACAGGCGGCAGCGGAGTACCGCGAAAAGGTGAAGAGAAGCACGTTAGAATGAAAAAAAACTAAACCGATTCTGTAAAAATGTTTTGCATAAAACGGCGCAACCGAAAGGTTACGCCGTTTTATGCTTTTTACTTGACTATGCCGGAGAAAAGTTAAAAAAGAGCTTGCCGTCGGCGGCTGTCGGTACCCACCCAACCGCGTATAATATTAATTATACGCGGTTGGGTGGGTACCGACAGCACAGGCGGCAATATTTTCGGCTCATTTATTAACGAGCTTAAGCAAAAGGTCGAGTTTCTCTTCGATAACATCAATCTTTTGTTTCTTTTTGCGAATCCTGCGCGGCACAAAAAAGCGGCGGCGTTTATAAAATGTGTAATAGTCACAATCATAAATGCGCTCGGCTTCGTTGTTCTTGAAGCAAAGCAGACATCTTTTCTCGAATTTCATTCCGAGCCTGTACCAGTCTTGAAAGTAACCCGCATTCTTCATCCACGGACAAGCGAAGCCTGTGCAGGACGCGCAACAGCACATTGAGCAGTATATTGACGGACTGCGACCGTCAGCGTAATTATTATTGTGATTCTGTTTGAACAAATTCGGCTCGGTCTTGGGTTTCTTCATCTTTTGCACCGTGCTTTTCAATAAGAGTGGCGTATTTAATGCTTTGCGGCGGTATGTTCTCTTTGAGTTTTTCCATGAACGAATCAACACCGTGTATTTTAATAAGAGTGTCAACCGCTCTGCCTGCTTGCTTGAAAACATAATTTTCGCACCGGACAATATTGTATTCGACGCCGGGCTTATCGAATATGCTCACGCTCTCGAACGATTCAATCCAGTTTAACCAGTGCGGCGCAGTTGACACCACGTCAAGCCGTGTTATGTTCATCTGTCGGCGTTCCGAATCATCGTCATAGTTTTCGAGAATCAGCGCAAATATATCATCATAATTGCCTTTCCCGAATGATTCAAAGTTGCGGCAACCTTGACCGCTCATTTCTGCACAGATTCCCATTTCGGCAGTGCCGTTGTGATGTATGCTTATGCCGTCATAATAAAGGCGGTCTTGATAGCCGTAGAAGCCTTTCACGGTCTCAAACTTGATTCAGCGTTTCACGGCTTAGAGATATGCATAATCTCTCACGGGTTATGTCTTTCATGATGATACCGCCTTTCAAAAACACAATAATTTATTTATATTATACACCATGTTGGGATATTTGTAAATACAAATACAGCAATTCATATAAATTCGGCAATATCCCTAATCGGTGTATATTGTTTTTGTGTAGTATGCCTATCACATTGACAAAACCGCTTTAAATATGGTATCATGATTTCATAAGGTGGTGTTATTTATGAATGATTTTCCTCATACTTTAAAAGCCTTGAGAAAAGAACAAAATATGACCCAACAAACTGTTGCAGATAATTTAAACATATCCCAACAAGCTTATTGTAGATATGAAACAGGCGAAAGGGAGCCGAGCATTGACACTCTCAATAAATTAGCAAGATTATTCCGTGTGCCTGTCGATGTTTTAATAGGCGGTCTTTTTGAGGTTATCGCACCTGAATACAAACTTGTAACCGCTAAGTATAACATTAGCAATGCCCGATTAATGGCAAAAGTCTTTGAACAGGCGGTTGAATGTATTCGCGCAGGTGCTGACGCTAAAAACGTACTTACAGGCGAGCCTTGGGAAGAATCCGCCGAAAGAGCCGACAGATTAATGAAAGAAAAGAAAACAAAGAAAGCAAATTAATTCGCTCCCCTGCCCTTTTGAAGCCGCTTTTTGCGGCTTTCCGTCCGCGCTACGCTTGCGGAACGGAAAAGCCCGCAAAACAATCGGAATACAAAAAAGGTGCTAAGTTGCACCTTTAATCCAAATATAAAAAGGCGCAATAAAGTTAATCACACACGCCTTTTGATTACTTTTACGCCTTTACTTCCAATACACTTTTGCCCTGCCATTTTCGGCTCTGGGTCTTTCACTTTAATTTTTCCGTCGGCTTTTATTATTTTTGATACGTGTTACAGTTATTATATCACATCACGTACAGCCCGTCAATACTTTTCGCAAAAAATCATATGCGCCGCGCTCACTGCTCACTCTCGATTTTTATACGCACGTACCCACTTGTGGTATATAAGTGCGCTAATTATAAAGAAAGGAATATGCGTATAAAACCGCACACCAAGCGTGTTTGAATTAATATTATACGCGATTGGGGGAATAGTTCGACTTTTGTCAAGACCTTTTTCCTTTGTCCTTTATGTATCGGCTTTTGCGGCGGGATTCATTAGACCTTTCCACTAACCAATATCAAAGTTATAAATCGCACACATAAGCGACATTCTCAAGCCGTGTCGTTTACGCTTATTTCGATAGCGCGAGCTAAAAATCTTGAATCGCTTAATA